>JAQCYU010000016.1 GCA_027682925.1 Coriobacteriaceae bacterium AF45-21 | reverse complement strand
GTAGCCATCGGCGATGGCGGCGTCAAAGACGGGCGCGAAGACGCCCTGACGGCGGGGCCAGCGGCTGCCGAGGCGTGCCGTAGCGGCAGCGCCGTCGACGTTTACACGCACGCGGAGCTTGCCCTCACGCTCACCGCGGTCGATAGCCAGCACACGGTGGTTGGGGATGCGACGCAGCGGCTCATCATAGCTGTAGTACGGCTCGTAGGGGGTCTTCTCGGCGGGGTCGGTGGCCTCGACGACGATGTCGGCGGTGTTTTGCGTAAAGGCGCGCAGGTCGGCGACGTTCTCGGGGTCCTCGGCCACCGTCTCGGCCACGATGTCCGCCGCGCCGGCGAGCGCCTTTTCGGGCGTGTCGAAGCCGGCCTCCTCGTTAACGTATGCCGCGGCGGTGTCGAGCGCGCTGCCCTTGGCGGATGCCTGCATGATGATCATGTTGGCAAGCGGCTCCAGGCCTGCCTCGCGGGCCTTCTGCGCGCGGGTCATGCGCTTTTTGCGGTAGGGCTTGTAGAGGTCCTCGACACGCTGGAGCTGCGTGGCCTCGCGGATCTGTGCCTCGAGCTCGGGCGTGAGCTTGCCTTGGGCGTCGATGAGCAGAATGACGTCCTCTTTACGCTGCTCAAGATTGCGCAGGTAGGACAGGCGCTCGTCGAGTGCGCGCAGGGCGACGTCGTCCATGCCGCCCGTGGCTTCCTTGCGGTAGCGCGAGATAAATGGGATGGTGTTGCCCTCGTCGATGAGCTTGACGGCCTCCTCGACGTTGGCGGCCTTAAGGTTGAGCTCGCGGGCGAGCTGGGCGATAAGATCCATGGGACTCCTTGCGTTTAAGGTGCGTTTGCAGCACAGGGCTACCAAGGATACCACCCGCCCCAAAAGACTGTTTTGGGGCCGCGCCACGAAAGCGGCCTATCTACTACGTTTGAACCGTATGGGCTGACCATGCCTGGGTTTTCCGAAGATTAGCAACTCGTCTACCTGCGGTTTTTATTTCGCGAAATTCGGTATGGTTGAGGGTGATCGGCTAAACGTAGTAGATAGGCACATTTCGTGGCGAACGAATCAAGCTAAGGTGCAAAAAGTCCCCCGTCCCAGAAAGACTACCCCCTCATAAAAATGCCCCGCGGGCAGGAGGCTGCTCGCGGGGCAAAGAAGAGGGGCTTATTTGTGGCGGACCGAGGGGCTCGGCATGGGGTTTCTGTCGCGGCCGCTCTTAAGGCGTTACAGCTCGACGAGCTGGCCGGTCTCGGCGGCCTCCTTGACGGCGTTGAGAAGCGTGAGCGTCTTGACGTTGTCGGCCGGCGTCACGACGGGCTCGACCTCGCGGCGGACGACCTTCACAAAGTGCTTGAGCTGCATCTTGTGGGGAAGCGCCGGGTCGACGGCCGGAATCTCCATCTGCAGCGGCTTGTGCCAGTTAGAGGCGCCGTCGTAGGAGAACTGGTGCAGGCGGGGCAGCGACAGGGCGCCCTTGGTGCCGCCGATAAAGTAGGCGTCGGCGTCGAAGGGGCGGTACTGCGGATCCTCGCGAGCGGTTGCCTCCCAGTTCCAAGGGCTGGCGGTGGCGTCGGAGATGGTCATGCTCGCAAGCGCGCCATCGGCAAAACGGACGTTGACCACGGCGGAGTCCTCGGTCTCAAAACCGCGGGCGGCGCTGGACTGCATACCCTGGACGGCAACGGGCTCGCCCAGCAGGTAACGGAGCAGGTCGACGTCGTGCACCAGGTTGACCAGAATCGGGCCGGCACCCTTCTTGCGGCGCCACTCGACGTCGAAGTACTCGTCGTTCTTGTAGATCATGTAGTGGAAGCTCGACACGGTGAGCTTGCCCAGCTCGCCGGACTCGATGATCTCCTTGGCCTTGTTCACAAACGGGTTGTGGCGACGGTGCTGACCCACGAGTACGGGCACGCCGGCGGTCTCGGCCTCGGCGGCGAAGGCCTGGGCATCCTCGAGATCGTTGGAGATCGGCTTTTCGACCAGCGGCACGATGTTGCGCTTGATGGCCTCGCGGGCAACGCCCAGGTGCAGGTCGTTGGGGGTGGCGATGATGACGGCCTCGGGCTTGACCTCGTCCATCATCTGGGCGGGATCGGTAAAGAACGGCACGCCGGCGGCCTCGGCCGTGGCGCGGGCGCCCTCAAAGGCGTCGGCGATGGCGACGAGCTCGGCCTCGGGCTCCTCGGTGACAAAGCGGATGTGGTTGCGGCCCATGGCGCCGGCGCCGATGACGGCAATGCGGACGGGGTTGAGCTCAGACATTTCGACTCCTTAATGCTGGTGGCTGGCGAATGTGGCAAAGGGACTGTCCCTTTGCCACATTGGTATAACTAGGCGGACTTCTTCTTGCTGTCGGAGACCATCATGTAGGCGGTGAGTACGACGGCGATGGCGGCGATCACGATGGCGCCGTAGAAGGACTGCTGGTAGGCGGCGCTGCCGGCCTCGGCGTGATACAGCACGGCGGTGATGGGCTGGCTGATCCAGGTAGAAGCGGCATAGCCCAAGAACATGATGCCGTAGTTGACACCGATGTTGCTGGTGCCAAAGGCGCACCGGTAAGCGGCGGGTAGATGACGAGCAGGGCGCCAAAGCTAAAGCCAAGCAGGGCGAGCGCCACAAAGAACATGCTCTGCGTAAAGCTCATCGACATGATGACGAGCGCGACGATGGTGACGACAAGGCTGATGAGCAGCGACTTGTAGGCGCCGAGCTTGTCGATGATCTGGCCAAAGGACAGACGGCCGACCAGGTTGGCGCAGGTGTTGACGGAGACCACCACACCGCCGAGGGCGACGGCCGCGGCGCTCGTGGGGTCGGCGAAGAGCTGGACGGCGGCGATGGAGGCAACCTTGCCCACAAGCAGGGTGCCTGCAGTGGCAGCAAAGGCGAAGGTGACGATGAGGACCCAGAAGCGCGGGGTCTTGACCATCTCGCCCGGGGTGAGGTCACCGAAGGTGCCGGCGTGCGCGCCGCCCTTGGGGGCCTCGAAGCCTCGGGCAGCCAACCGGCCTCGGGGGCCTTCAGGAACAGGGCGGAGGCGGCGATCGTCACAAAGAAGATGACGCCGAGTGCCTTGAGGGCGCCAAAGATGCCCAGGCTCGGGATGAGCAGCGAGGCGAGCACCGGGGACAGCACGGCGGGACCGGCGGTCGAAGCGGCCAGGGTGATGCCGGAGGCGAGGCCCTTCTTGTCGATGAACCACTTTTGGCCGGTGGTGAGTGCCGGGTTGTAGCCCAGGCCGTTGCCGATGGCGGCGACGAGCGAGAACCACAGGTAGAACTGCCACGGCTCGGTGACGGTGCCGGACATGAACCAGCCCAGGCCGTAGCACACGGCGGCAGCGATCACGACGTTGCGCGGGCCGATCTTATCGGAGATGCGGCCGGCGAAGATGCCCGTCACGGCCATGATGGTCTGGAAGACCGGGAAAGCCCAGGTAAGGGCGCTCGACACTCGGGGTAGACGGCGAGCAGGTTCTTGCTCACGACGGAATACAGCGCGATGGAGCTGATGAAGAACATGGTGACGCACGCGGCGGAAAGCACGACGGCGCGACCCTTGTTGGAGTTGTTGGAAGCCATTGGACTCTTTCTAATCGATACGGGGGAGGGGAGGGCAAACGCCGCTGAGGTGCTTGCCCCGCGCCCCTTTCTACCGGGCTGGTTTACTGGTCAGTCGGCTTTGCGACGCCGGACTCATCGGACCAGAGCTCGACGCCCTTGTTCTTGAGGTAGTTGTCGGCAAAGGCGCGGCGGCCGCCGGGCTTGGCGGTGAGGTCGCCCATCATGTTGGAGAAGCCGCCGTCGACCTTGATGGCGTCGCCGGTGGTAAAGTCCGAGCGCTTGGACGCCAGGAACATGACGGCGTTGGCGATATCGCTGACCTCGCCGATGCGGCGCGTGGCGATGAGGCGGCTGCGGCTCTTCTCGACCTCGGGATCGGCGTAAAAGCTTGCCGACATGGGTGTCTTGACAAAGCAGGGCTCGACGCAGTTGGAGCGGACGCCGTAGGGGCCCCACTCGGCGGCGAGCATCTTGGACATCATGTTGACGCCCGCCTTGGTGGAGCTGTACACGCCCGAGAACGTCTCGGGGGAGTGGCTGGCAACGGTCGAGATGTGCACTAGGCGGCCCTGGCCGGCCTTGATCATCTCGCGACCAAAGCGCTGCGAGGTGATGAAGTAGCCGGTGAGGTTGACGTTGAGCACCTGCTCCCAGTCGCTTAGCGGCAGGTCCTCCATGGCGGCGAAGCGCAGGATGCCGGCGGTGTTGACGAGAACGTCGACGCGGCCGAAGTTGGCGATGGTGGCGTCGACGGCAGCCTGAACCTCGGCCTCGTCGGTGGCGTTCATCTTGTAGCCCTCGGCGTGGATACCAAACTCGGCGGCGAGGTCGGCGGCTGCTGCCTTGACCTTCTCCTCGTCTAGGTCGAGCAAGACGACGTTGGCGCCGTTGCGGGCGAACTCGCGGCAAATCTCGACGCCCATACCGCCGAGCGCGCCGGTCACGGCGCAGACATCGCCCTCGAGCTTAAGCCAATTGCTCATAGGAACTTCCCTTCTTGTGCCTCCCGGTGGGTCGCTCCCATTAATCGACCCACGTGGTTTTCGCTGGTTATCGTATGCTTTGCATTTGCGCAGGTGAATTGCATATTTGTTAGAATGGCGTTAACCATAGGTTTACACTGTGCGATGCAGTTTATTCTCAATTGAGCGCATGACCTGCGAAAACAACCTCCTGTGGCACCATGTGGCCACGGGCGCGAAAACGGGAGATTGACGTGTACGATCGACGACTTGAGGCCATATCGGCCGCCGCGGAGCTGGGAAGCTTCTCGCGCGCGGCGGCAAAACTACGTGTGTCGACCCCGGCTCTCGTCAAACAGGTGTCGGGGTTCGAGGCCGAGTTTGGCATCACGTTGTTCGAGCGCTCGCATTCGGGCGTTAAGGTGACGCCGGCGGGTGCGCTGCTGGTAGACGATGCGCGCTCGATCATGCGTCAGTCCGAGGATGCGTTGCGCCGTGCCCGACGCGCAGCGGGCGATGGCGGCGCCGTGCGTCTGGGCGTGTCGATGATGTGCCCGGGGCGCCAAACACTGTCGATGTGGACGGGCGTGCACGAGCTGGAGCCATCGCTGCGCTTCGAGATCGTGCCGGTGAACGATCTCTATGACGAGCGTGAATCCGTCATGTGCAGCTTGGGGCGCGAGGTGGATGTAGTGCAGTCGAGTTTTTCGACCCCGCGCTGGGGTGACGCCTGCCAAAAGCTCCGCATCGTTACCGTGCCGTTTTATATTGATGTGCCCCGCACAAGCCGGCTCGCGCGCAAGACGCGCATCACGGTTGCCGACCTGGAGGGCATGCGCCTGCGCGTACTTCGGCACGGCAATGACGCCATGGACAGCCTGCGCATCGACCTTTTGGCCGACGGCGGCGTGGACGTGATCGACGTGGACAGCTTCGACTTTGCTCTCTTTAACGAGGCGGAGGAAAAGGGCGATGCGGTGCTCACCTGCGGAGCGTGGTCGGGTGTGCACCCGGCCTTTGTGGGCGTACCGTTCCTATGCGGCCGCGAGGTGCCGGTCTTCTTGCACTACCCGCTCGAGCCCACCCTCCAAGTACAAAAATTCGTCAACGCTATGGCCCAACTCCTCAACTAGCTCATTTGGCGCGGGTAGTCTTTTTGGGACGGGGCTTTTTTAGCTACTTCGAAGATGATTTTTCTGGGACGGGGATTTAATAATCATTGTGTACCGAATGATTATTAAATCCCCGTCCCAGAAAAATCATCCTTACAAAACGAGGCCCTGGCCAAATGGCCAGGGCCTCGCAAACTTTTATTCCGTTCTAAATGACGGGTTGATTGCGCGCAGGAGGTCTCCCAGGCGGGCCGGGGTGTAACTTCCGCGCGCAGTTTCGCAGCGAAGCGAGAATGTTTGAGCACGGAGGTTACACCCCGGCCCGCCTGGGAGCCTCCGTGGAACAAACCTACCTACTCGAGCTCAAACGCTCCGGTATAGAGCTGATAGTAGTATCCGCGCTTGGCGATCAGCTCGTCGTGATTACCGCGCTCGATGATGCGGCCGTGGTCCAGGCAGATGATCGCGTCGGAGTTGCGCACGGTGGACAGGCGGTGCGCGATGACAAACGTCGTGCGGCCCTCCATGAGTTTATCCATGCCCGCCTGCACGATAGCCTCGGTGCGGGTGTCGATGGAGCTCGTTGCCTCGTCCAGAATCATTGCCGGCGGATCGGCGACGGCAGCGCGGGCGATCGAGATCAGCTGGCGCTGGCCCTGCGACAGCTGGGCGCCGTTGCCGGTGAGCATGGTGTCATAGCCGTCGGGCAGGCGGGTGATAAAGTCGTCCGCGCCCGCGAGCTTGGCCGCCGCGATGCACTCCTCGTCGGTCGCATCCAGGTTGCCGTAGCGGATGTTATCCATCACGGTGCCGGTGAACAGGTTCACGTCCTGCAGCACGACGCCCAGGCTTCGGCGCAGGTCGGCCTTGCGGATCTTGTTGACGTTGATGCCGTCGTAGCGGATCTTGCCGTCGGCGATGTCGTAGAAGCGGTTGATGAGGTTGGTGATGGTCGTCTTGCCGGCACCGGTGGCGCCGACAAACGCGACCTTCTGGCCCGGCTTGGCAAACACGGACACGCCGTGCAGCACCTCGTGGTCGGGCGTGTAGCCAAAGTCGACGTTGTCCATGACCAGGTCGCCGCGCAGCGGTACGTACTCGATCTCGCCGGTTGCGCGGTGCGGATGTTTCCATGCCCACATGCCGGTGTGGTGGTCAGCCTCCTCGAACTCCCAAGTCTCGGGGTTCACCTGTGCGTTGACGAGCGTCACGTAGCCTTCGTCGGCCTCGGGCTTCTCGTCGATGAGCTCAAAGATGCGGTCGGCACCGGCGAGGCCCATGACCACGGCGTTGATCTGCTGCGAGATCTGGCCGATCTGTCCGCAGAACTGCTTGGTCATGTTGAGGAACGGCACCACGACGGCGATGGACAGCGCCATGCCCGAGATGCTCAGGTTGGGCACGCCCAGTGCCAGGAAAATGCCGCCGGCAAGGGCCACCAGCACGTAGAGCAGGTTGCCCAGGTTCATAAGGATGGGCATGAGGATGTTGGCGTACATGTTGGCCTTTTGCGAGACCTCGAAGAGCTTCTCGTTGCGCTCGTCAAAATCGGCCTCGGCGGCAGACTCGTGGCAGAACGCCTTGACGACCTTCTGGCCGTTCATGACCTCCTCGATATGGCCCTCGACCACGCCGAGCTCGGTCTGCTGCGCAATGAAGAAACGCGCGGAATTGGAGCCGAGCAGCTTGGTCATAAAGGTCATAAAGGCGACGCCGGCGATGATGACCAGGCACATCCACACGCTGTAGTACAGCATGATAAAGAACACCGTGACAATGATGATGATCGTCATGAGCAGGTTGGGCAGCGACTGACTGATCATCTGGCGCAGCGTATCGATGTCGTTGGTGTAGTGGCTCATGATATCGCCGCGCTGGTGCGTGTCGAAGTAGCGGATCGGTAGGTCCTGCATGCGGTTGAACATCATCTCGCGCAGCTTCTCGAGCGAGCCCTGCGTGACGATAGCCATGGCGCGGTTCCAGAAGAGCGAGGACAGGACACCGACGCCGTAGATGCAGGCGAGGGTGGTCACGAGCTGCAGAATCTTGGGCTGTGCGGCTTCCCAATCGCCCGACTGCCACGATTCGCTAATAATCTGCAGGGCGCTCTGCAGGAAGGTCGCGCCGATGGAGTTGATGATGGCGCAGAGCACCACGCCGGCGACGACAAGGGGCAAAAGCACGGGATAGAAGCCAAAGAGCGTCTTGATGAGGCGCGACATGGTGCCGCCCTTGCGGTTGAGCGCGCGCTCGGCGGTCGTTGCCTTACTCATGGGCCTCGCCTCCTTCCTGGGTCTGAGCTTGCGTTGCGGTCATGTCGGTGTTGTCTGCCGCCGTGTTCGCGTCGTCAGAGACGTCGTCGGCGTCTTGCGTACCTTCGGCAGACATCTTGTTTTGCGAGGTAAAGGTCTCGCGGTAGATCTCGCTCGTCTTAAGCAGCTCGTCATGGGTGCCGATCTGCGCGATACGGCCGCCCTCCATGACGATGATGCGGTCTGCGTCCTGCACGGAGCTGATGCGCTGGGCGATGATGAGCTTGGTCGTGTTGGGCAGATAGCTTGCCAGTCCTGCGCGGATCTTTGCGTCGGTCTTGGTGTCGACGGCGCTGGTGGAGTCGTCCAGGATCAAGATCTTGGGGCGACGCAGCAGGGCGCGTGCAATGCACAGGCGCTGCTTCTGACCGCCCGAAACATTAGAGCCGCCCTGTTCGATCCAGGTGTCGTAGCCCTTGGGGAAACCGTCGACAAACTCGTCGGCGCAGGCCAGATGCGCTGCCTCGCGGACTTCCTCGTCGGTGGCGTTCGGGTCGCCCCAACGCAGGTTCTCGGCGATGGTGCCGCTAAACAGCACGTTTTTCTGCAGCACCATGGCGACCTGGTGACGCAGCGCGTCCAGGTCGTAGTCGCGCACGTCCACGCCGCCCACGCGCACAGCGCCTCGGTGGTGTCGTACAGGCGGGCGATGAGGTTAACGAGCGTGGACTTGGCCGAGCCGGTGCCGCCGATGATGCCGATGGTCTCGCCGCTCGTAATGTGCAGGTCGATATCGTCGAGCGCCTGGCGTTTCGCATGCGCGGAATACTTAAAGCTCACGTGGTCAAAGTCGATGGAACCGTCGGCAACCTCGAGCACGGGCTCGGCGGGATTGGCGATTGTGGGCTCGGCGGCCAGCACCTCGGCAATGCGGTGTGCCGATTCGTCGGCCATGGTCACCATGACAAAGATCATCGACAGCTGCATCAGGCTCATGAGAATCTGGAAACCATAGGTAAAGGTCGAGGAGAGCTGGCCCACGTCGAACAGCGTGCCCTGGCTCGTGATGATGAGCTTGGAGCCTAGGTAGATGATGACGACAAACGCGCCGTTGACGCAGATGTTCATCATGGGGTTGTTAAAGGCGAGCAGCTTCTCGGCGCGGGTGAAGTCCATCTGGACGTCGCGCGCGGCGGTCGCGAACTTCTCCTTCTCAAAGTCTTCGCGCACATAGCTCTTGACCACGCGCATGCCGGTGACGTTTTCCTCGACGGACTCGTTAAGGGCATCGTACTTGTGGAACACGCGCGAGAAGATGGGGCGCACCTTAAAGATGATAAAGAACAGTCCAAAGCCCAGCAGCGGAATGATGACCAGGTAGACCATGGCGACGCTGCCGCCCATGATAAACGCCATGGTAAAGGCGAAGATCAATACCAGCGGCGCGCGCACGGCGATACGGATGATCATCATAAAGGCCTGCTGCACGTTGTTGATATCGGTGGTCAGGCGCGTGACGAGCGAGGAGCTCGAGAACTCATCGATGTTGGCAAAGCTGAACGTCTGGATCTTGTAGAACAGGTCGTGACGCAGGTTCTTGGCGAATCCGCAGCTCGCATGGCTGCAGGTGACACCAGCCGCGGCGCCAAAAGCAAGCGACGTCAGCGCGATGAGCACCAAAAAGCCTGCGGTGGGAAGCATCTCGGCTACGGTGGCGCCGTCTTTGATGGCGTCGATCAGGTTGGCGGTGATAAATGGAATCAGCATCTCGCAGAGCACCTCGCCAAGCACGAGCAGCGGCGTGGCAACAGTGACTTTCATATAGTCGCGGATGCTTCCCATGAGGGTTTTAATCATCCAGTTCCTCCCAGGTTACGCGGATTTTATCGAGCATTTCGGCGAGGTCCTCGCGCTCGTCGTGGGTGAGCGCGCTAAAGGCCCGTTCTCTAAAGCGGATGCGGGCCGCCTGGTCGATGCGGGCGTTTTCCCGGCCGGTTTCGGTCAGGCGAATGGTGAGTTGCCGTCGATCCTTGGGGTTACGGCTGCGCTCGATGAGGCCGTTGAGCTCGAGCTTGGACAGGATCTCGGAAAGCGATCCCGGCTTGAGGTCAAAGTGCATGCCGAGCTCCTGCTGCGACATCTCGCCGCCGGGTTGCTTGGCCAGCAGGCAGATGATGGGCGCCTTGCCGGATACGCCTCCGCCATGAAAGTGCATGTAATGGCCGCAGAAGCCAAGCCCGTTAAGGATGCGCTTGGCAAGTGCATCCGATTGCGATTGCGCCTCGGGCGAATCTGCAGGCTCGATGGGGTCGCCGCCCGGCGTATGGGGGCAGAGGTCGATGCATTCGTCGCACATGGCGTTGCTCCTTTCTTTAGTTAGGTAGAGAAATTGTTTTGTACCTAAGTGATTCTAGAGGTACCTAACTGATTGTCAAGGTACCGAATCGATTTTGTGGCAGTGCTGGGGTGCCGGTGCCAGGGGAATCTTGGACAGTCTTCGCAGCGTAGATTCAGCGGGCCACGGCGTATCCCGGAGTTTTCGATAGGTTCATTAAGGGGGCGAGACTGGCAGCTGCCGGTCTCGCCCCTTGCTTTCCGAGACTTAGAGCGGCTCGTCGCCGGTTCGGAGGATGGCGAGATATGGCTCATATGAAAACGTGCGGTATCGTTTCCTGCTCGTATCACGTTGGACAAGAATGCCCCAATCGGTAAATTGGGATATAAGGTTGTTTGCGCTCGATCTGCTAATCTGCATTCGTTCAGACACAAAGGCGGTGTCGACGATCGGATTGCCCTCGAGAAGGTCGAGTAGCATAAGGGCGTTCGTCGTAGCCCTTCCCGCCTTTTCGCGAATCAGCCTTTCGGTTTCCGAATGGAGGTCGACAAGCTTCCGCATCGAATCCCGCGCCTCGCGTGCGCTTGCAAGCAAGCAGGTACTGAAAAACGAAACCCATCCCTCAAAATCGCCTCTCTGCCTTACGCGCATAAGCCAATCGTAGTATTCGCTCCTGTGTCGTTTGAGTTCATACGAGGGGTAGATGACCGGCTTGGTGAGCGCCCCATCATGTATGAGCGAAAGGAGGATGAGCAGACGCCCGAGGCGTCCGTTGCCGTCGAGGAACGGGTGCGCGGTTTCAAACTGGTAGTGCACCAAAGCGGCCTTGATGACTGGATCGATGTCGTCACGCTCGTTGATGAAAAGCTCGAGGTCGCCAAGTGCCTCCTTCATATCCTCCGTGTTGGGAGGGACATACGGGGCCTCATTGAGCGTGCAGCCGTTTGGTCCGACCCAGTTCTGAGTCGTCCTGAACTGGCCCGGCGTCTTGTCGGAGCCTCTGCCATTTCCAAGCAATGTGGCATGGACGGATTTGAGCAGCCTCATACAGAGTGGCAGTTCCTCCATGAGCGTGGTCGCCTGCTGCACCGCTCGAGTGTAGTTGACGACGTCGGTTAGGTCCCGGCTCGCATTGGATTCGTTTGACGGGTCAAGAACATCATCGAACGTACATTGCGTACCCTCGATTTGAGAGGACAAGAGCGCTTCCTTGCGAACGTACATAGAAAGGTACATGTCGATGTTCGGAACAAAGCGAGACATGCCCTCAACCTCGCCGAGTATGGCGCGGCAATCGGAGACAAGCCGCATGGAATCAGCGGATAAATTGATTGGAAAGAATGAATCCATATTGGCGGGTCTAAACGAATCATAGGCGAGGGCTCCTGAAAGGTTGTGCCTGACGTTTCCCTGTCGTCCGGGTGTGATGGGTGCGAGCATCGTTAGTGTCCTAAGAACAAATTTGAGCCAAAACTTGTTCTTAGAATTTTATAGCGCCTTCTAAGGCCAAGTTTCTGCAATAAGAAGCGTCAGAAAAACTCTAAGAACAAAATTACGCCCAAACTTGGTCTTACATCCGAAGGCAAGACTTAGATTGCACTGCGCTACACTTAGTCGCATTATGGCGACATCGCGCCGCGCCCGACCCAAGGGGGACACTCATGAAGAACACTCAGCTGCTGCTGATCAACGATATGTGCGGCTACGGCAAGGTCGCGCTCTCGGCCATGCTGCCGGTACTGTCGCACATGGCTATCGCATCCACAACCTGCCGACGGCGCTCGTTTCCGATACGCTCAACTATCCCAAGTTCTACATTCACGACACCACGGAGTACGTGCGCCAGAGCCTCGCTATCTGGGAGGAGCTCGGCTTTGAATTTGATGCTATCTCGACCGGCTTTATCGTGACCGAGGAGGAGACGCGCATCATCTCGGACTTTTGCCACCGCCGCGCTCAAAAGGGCACCAGGGTGTTCGTCGATCCCATCATGGGCGATAACGGCAAGCTCTATGCCGGCGTGCCCGAGTCGACCATCGGACTCATGCGCAGCTTGGTCGAGTGCGCCGACTACGCGGTGCCCAACTATACCGAGGCGTGCCTGCTCACCGATACGCCTATCGCCGAAGAGATTACGGCCGATGAGGCCCGCACGCTCGTGGACGCCATGCTCGCGTTGGGCACCAAGTCGGTTGTCATTACGAGTGCGAAGGTCGATGGGGCGAGTGCCGTCATCGGCTACGACCATGTGGCGGGGGAATACTTTGAGATTCCGTTTGAGCTGATCCCGGTGTACTTCCCGGGTACGGGCGATACGTTCTCGGCCGTGCTCATGGGCCGCGTGATGAACGGTTGGAGCCTCCAGCGTGCCACGGCCGATGCCATGCGTGTGGTGGCCGAGCTTATCGAGCGCAATGCCGACCAAGAGGACAAGTCGGCTGGCCTTCCCATCGAGGCCTGCTGGATGTGATTGACCATGAGTAACGCTGACGAGGGCGGCGCCAAGCCTGCAGGCGAGAGCAAGCCGCTCGGCGCGCCGCGTGGCAAGCGTCCGCGTATCCGCATTAGCTGCGTGGACCAGTTGGGAACGTGCCGCTGCCATCATGGTCACAAGCCAGGCGATGTCTTTGACTTTGACCGAGACCGCGGCAAGATGTGCGCTATGGCCTGCCATGTGGGCTTTCCTTACATTGACATCTTGCGTTACGGCGGAACCGTGCCCGGCAACGAGCCCGGCACGGCAAAGTTCTGCTGCCCCGAGGTCGATACATTGAACGTCTGGCTCGCCGAGATCGTCGACGAGTAGTCGAGCGAGGATTTTCTCCCGCCGAGATAATGAGCGTGGATTTTTCCCGTTTTGGACGCAATTTCGCGCTCAAAGTGGGAGAAAATCCACGCTCGATTTGTATATGGGAATCCCGATCTCGTTTATGCCCGTGCTTAGGCGTTATCGTCGTTGTCCTGCGTGCGAGTAAGGTCAAATTTCTGCATTTCATCCGATTTGTGGCTCTAAAAACTCTGCATTTCATCGATTACAGCTGCTCGAGCATAGCGGTGCAACCGGCGAGCACGTCGCGGTAGGTGGCATCGAAGTTGCCGGTGTACCAGGGATCGGCCACGTCGCCGGGGCGCTCGGTCCAATCGAGCAAGCGCGTAATCTTGCCGTCGGGGTCGTCGTCAAAGATGCGACGCAGACCGCGCGCGTTCTCAGCATCCATATAGACAATGCGATCCCAGTTGCCATACTCCGCGCGCCGCACCTGACGTGCGCGATGTGCGACGACGGGAATCCTGACTTCGCGCAGCTTGGCGACCGTGCCATGATGCGGCGGGTTGCCGATCTCTTCGGTTGAGGTTGCTGCAGAATCGATGACAAACTCGCCCGCGCGTCCAGCGCGGCGCGCTAGCTCGGTAAACACGGACTCAGCCATCGTCGAGCGACAGATATTTCCACAGCAGATAAAAAGAATGCGTTGCATGAGCGGTTTCCTTTCTGGGCGGTCGCGCGGGGCTTACAGGCTGCCCTTGAGACAGTTTGCTCCGATAAAACCCGCTGCGTACAAGGGGAGGTGGCGCAGCTCGCGCCCGTCATCAGTTTCGCTGCGGGCAAAATTGTTCTCGGACAAAATGTAGGCATATGGCGACCGGGCTTTGTCCATAAACGACCCGAGGGTTCTTGCGCGCACGTTGCGTGCGGACTTTACCTCGACGGGCACAATTTCCATACGGTCGGTCTGAAGTAGAAAATCGAGCTCACCGCTCGTCTTCCAAGACGACGGCGGCACCCAATAGTACGTCCGCAAACCATTGCTCGAAAATGCCTGCATGACCGAGTTTTCGGCCAGGGCACCTCGAAAGTCGGAAGACAGTGCTATGGCGGAATCCTCTTTGAGGTCGAGCCAGAGCCGCGGGTTGATACCGAGTTTGTAGAACATGAGGCCCGTATCGAGAAGATAGACCTTAAAGAAACTTCCGTCTTCGTCGTCGAAGGGAACGAGGGGAGGTTCGATGCCTTCGGTCAGGTTGTTGACCGATATGATGGCGGCGCCTTCGAGCCAGTCGAGCGGCTCGATAAGCTTGGCGCGACGGCCTCCGCGTTCGACCTCGGAGTACTTGAATTTCTTTGTGGACGATCTCAGCAACTGGGACGGAATGGAGCGCCATACCTTGCGCGCCGCCACGCCACTGATCCCGTTTTCGGGGTCGGTCATATCGGCGGTGTAGGTCTCGTCGATTTCGCGCTGCTCGACGCGCGCGTCTTCGATGGATAACGTCTTGCGATATGCGTTGACGGCGGCGGGCATGCCGCCCACGACCTGGTATCGATGAAACAGGCTGAGCGCGGCTTGGTGCGCGGCGTAAGCATCGAGCGTGCCGGCGTGGGTACGAACAGCATCGGCCATCTGCTCCTCATCGAGCGCCCAGAGAAACTCCTCGAACGACATGGGATGCATGGTCTCTTGACGAACGCCGCTGGGAAAAGGCAACTTGCGCTTGCGCGTGGCGACACCGAGTTGGCTGCCGGTCGCGCATATGCGCCAGCCCGAACCCGAGAAAAAGCGAAGCGAGTTGAGCGCCCGTTCGCAGAGCTGCACCTCGTCAAACAGGATGAAGGCGGTTTCCTTGCGAATGGGGGTGCGTTTATAGTCTGAAATTCGCGCCACGATGGTGTCAACGTCGTCGGTGGGACAGTCGAACAGCGGAGCAATCAGTTCAAGATCGGTCTGAAAGTCGAGTTTGACAAACGCATCGCCGGCGATTCGCCTGCCGATTTCCTCGGCAGCGTACGTTTTGCCTACGCGTCGCGCACCACGGATGAGGAGGGGGCGTGAGGCGTCCTTTGTCGCCCATGATTCGATAACGGATTCGATTGATCTGCGCATGGGGCCACCTTTCCGATTTCGTGTACTTCAGATACATAGTTTAGTACGATTTCGTGTACTTAAAATACACGAAATCGTAGAAAAGCGTGTATCTGAAATACACGAAATTGCACTGCCGGAGCTTGCAGGCGGATAAACACTACTAGTATGGGACGGTTTTCACTGGTTGCTCGCCACCTTGGGCTGTGTTCGTCCCTATGCCTGCATCCGGGGCTGTGCTGATTGACGACGGCGCTCCCAGCGAGCCAACTTAATCGTCACCAGCGTAAGTGCCCAGGCTACAAGCGAGAACGCAGCGCCCACGGCGCCTACGTAGGAAATGCCAACTCCACTTACCACAGCGCCGCCCACTGCGGTGCCAAACGAGATGCCGACGTTAAACGCCATGGGCTCAACCGAACTCGCGAGCACCATCGACTTGGGATGGCGGCTGCGCGCCACGTCCATAAAGTGCGTGATGCATGACACCGAGAACAGGTACATGAGCAGCGCCAGGCTAAAGACAAAGACCAGCGCGAGCGGCATGGTGTCGCCCACGGCAAACAGCCCGAGTAACGCCGCAGCTTGCAGCACAAACGTCACAAGCAGCGCCTTCATGCCAAAGCGCGCGTCGATCCATCCGCCCAAGATGTTCGAGACCAGGCAGAACGCGCCGTAGGCCATAAGCGTGGTGCTTGCCTGAACAGTGCCCATGCCCAGCACCTGCTCAAGATAAGGCGTCACGTAGCCGTAGAACACATAGACCGATCCCACGCCAAACAAAAAGATGAGCATGCCGGTGATGATGCTCGGTTCGCGTAGCAGACCCGCCTGCTCGCGGAAGGTAGCGGGTTCGTCGGTCTGTCCGGCGCGCGGCATAAACGCCACGAGCGCTCCGCAGATCAAAACGGCAAAGGTCAGCGTACCGTACATGGCCACGTGCCAGTCGAGCGTGTCGGCCACAAACTTGCCAATCGAGGTCACAAAGACCATCGCCACGGAAAACGCGCCGTACACGACCGAGATGGCAAGCGAAGTTTGCTGCGGGGACAGCAGCTCGGGGATGTACGTCACGCCCACGGCGAGCAGTGCGCCCGAGACGGATCCCAGGACAATGCGCGAGATAAACAGTACCTGGAAGTTGGGCGCCAACGCCATGACCAGATTGCCGAGCACAAAGATAATGCTGTAGCACACGAGCAGCTGGTAACGACGGAAGCGCCCCGTGCTGAGCGCAAGCACCGGCGTCGCGATGGCGTAGACCAGTGCAAAAACGCTGATGAGCTGGCCCGCAGCGGCAAGCGATATGCCGAGTTCCGTCGCCAAGTCACTTTCGATGCCGATGACCACGAACTCGGAGCAGCCGAGCGAGAATCCCAGCAGCACGAGCAGCGCCAGGCAGAGCCTGGTGCGCGCGGGGGAGAGCGCGGCGGCGGTTAACTTACTTTTAGGCGTGGTTGCGGCGGTCAAGGTTGTCACTCCAATGTCGCATGAATAAGCGGGATTCAATCCCTGCAACTCTAACAGAATGTGTCAGGTGCCTGCCTCCTTTGTCGCAGGCTGCGCTTGCCTGTATAGTCGCAATACAGGCGAAGATGGTCTCAGGTACATTGCGGGCGACAGGAGATCCCATGGGTATGCACACGACAAAGGTTGTAGTGGGCGAGGGCAAGTTTGCGCTCGAGGCCCAGTTGACGGTGACGCCGCGAGGCATGGCGGTGTACGCCTGCTCGCCGGAGTTTGCGCACCTGGGCGCCACGGCGCAGGCCATTCCTCGCCCCGAGCCCGGCCGTACGGCGACGGTGAGCATCCTGGCCGTTCCGTGCCATCGAGACGAGATCCCGGCGCACGATATTGCGGCGGCGCTGGCCACGCGCTTTGGCGTGCCGGTAGTTGCAAGCACGGGTTTTCATGTGGAGAACGCGACCGCGGACGACTTGCGGCGCATGCTCGATACCACCAAGGAACTCATCGCCGCGCTCGAGGAGGCCGCAGCCCGCATTCTGCGCGCCGGCTGGGATGAGGGCGGCGCAGGCGCCGAGGTCGTGGCGGTCGATGCCGCGACCGGCGAGGCGCTTGGCCCCGTCGACCGCATCGAGGCCCATACCGGCGAGGGAATCCTGCATCAGGCATTTCTGACGCTTCTGGTCGAGGGCCAGGGCGAAGACGCGCGCCTGCTGCTCTGTCGTCGCAGTCCGCTCAAACGCCTGTGGGGCGGGGTGCTGGCCGATAGCTGTGCCGGCCATCCGCTCCCCGGGGAAGACGTCGCGGCCGCCACGGCACGTCGCATCAACGAAGAGCTTGGCATCACGCGCGAGCCCGATCAGCTCAAGCACCTCGGACACGTGGTGTACCGCGAGGACCACGGCGACGGCCGCTGCGAGTGCGAATGGTGCGAGGTCTACCTTGCCCATGTTGAGCCGAGCGAGCTGCATATCAACCAAGAGGAGATCTCGGAAGTGCGCCGCGTGGCCCCGTCCGAGCTTAAAGGCTACCTGCAGGGTCACCCCGAGCAGCTGGCCCCCTGGCTCCGCGAGGCTCTGGAGGTCCCCTCCATCCGCGCAGCCCTCGCTATGTGAAAAAAGACAGTCCCTTTGCCACATCCAAACCGTCACAACATTTGATGAAAATCTCGAAAACGAGGAAAAGCGTCGAATGTTGTGACGCTTTTTGTCCAGAGGATCGCTTCTCATCCAAAAATCCCGCTTGACTGTATTGCCACAACACAGCGCAACGTAAGGGGTGTCCGATAACGGGCGCCCCTTTTTAAGTGGCAACGTGGCCGCGAATCCGGAGCGCCCCCAACAAGAAAGGTGGGGAGATGGAAGCGGAAAAGAAGGCGTTTAAGATCACCAAGCGCGAAATTGGCTTTGTGCTGGGTATCGTTGTCTTTTTGCTGGTGAAGTTTCTTCCTTTGGCGGAGCTGAGCTCGACGGTCGAGCTTACGGTCGGCGGTCAGACCTGTCTGGCGTTGACGCTCGCCACGGTGGTGTTCTGGGCGTGTGGCGTGGCACAGCCGGGCTTTGTGGGCCTGCTCTATTGCGCGCTGCTCGTTCTGTTCAAGGTGTGCGTGGACGACACGGGTGCCGCGAGCATCTCGGCGACGGTCGCCTCCACGTTTAGCTCGTGGACCAAAGCCACCATGTGGCTCGTCATCGGCGCCTACCTCATCGCCAGCGCGGTCAAGGAGTCGGGCCTGGGCGAGCGCATCGCCTATGCGTTTATGCTCAAGTTCGTGCGCGATGCCAAGTCGCTCATCATCTCAATCTTCGCGCTCACCTTTGTGCTGTCGCTGCTGATCCCGCATCCGTTCCCCCGCGCCTTCCTCATCCTCGCCGTCGTCTCGGTCATCGCCGAGTCCGCCGGCTACGGTGACGACGACAAGGGTAAGCTCGGCTTCCTCGTGTTTGCCGCTGCTGCCCCGGGCTCCATGTTCTTCCTGACGGGCGACTCCACACTCAACCCGCTCGTTGCGCAGTACAGCGCCGAGGCCGGCGGCATGAGCCCGTCCTTTGTCGACTGGTTCCTGTACATGAGCGTGCCTATGCTGGTCGCGCTGCTGTGCACCCTGTTCTTGGGCCTCTTCCTCTTTAAGCCCAGCAAGGAGCTCGTCTACGATCGCGAGCAGATCGTGGCCAAGCAGGCCGCGCTCGGCAAGCTCTCCGTCAAGGAGATCCGCACCATCGTGTGGCTTGTCATCGCCATCGCGCTGTGGCTCACCGTCTCGGGCGACTATATCGGCTGGGTCACCCTGGCCATTGGCGTCGCACTCGCCATGCCCATCATCGGCGAGGTCCTCACTCCTGCCAGCTGGAACGCTGTCGACATCAAGTCCCTCATGTTCCTGACGGCCGCCATGGCCGTGGGTTCCGTGGGCGGCGCCACCGGCATGAACGCCTGGATCGCCGACGTCGTGCTTCCCAGCTCCGTGCCCGAGAACATCTTCCTGTTCGCCCTGCTCGTCGCCGCGCTCTCCATGATCATCCACATGTTCATGGGCTCGGTCATGGCCGTGCTCGGTGTGTGCGTGCCGGCGTTCATCAGCTTCGCGGCCGGCTCCAGCGTAAGCCCGCTTGCCGTGGCGCTCATCGTCTTCACGTCCATCAACATCCACTACATCCTGCCGTTCCACAACCTGCCGATCCTTATCGGCGAGGGCAAGGACGCCGGCGGCTACACCTCCAAAGAGGCTATGCGCATGGGCATTCCCCTCACTGTGGTCGTCTTTATCGTCGTGCTGGTCGAGGCCGCCTGGTTCCACCTCTTTGGCCTGATGTAAGCGGTCGAGCACTTGGGCTGCAAACAGCCGAGTGCTTGAACCGCGAGTTGCCAAGCGCCTCATCTATGAGCGCCGCGGCCCCACTACGTTACCCAGCCCGGCGGCATCCCCGCCGCCGGGCACTCTCCCGAAAGGAGCATGCTATGTCCACTACCGATGCTTCCCAGATCCACGACCTGCGCTCCGCACTCGACTTTTTGCGCGAGATGCCGGGCCAGCTGCTCGAGACCGACACCCAGGTCGACCCGGACGCCGAGGTCTCGGGCGTCTATCGCCACGTCGGTGCCGGCGGCACCGTTATGCGTCCGACCAAAGAGGGTCCGGCGATGGTCTTCAACAACGTCAAGGGCTTTGACGATGCCAAGGTCTGCATCGGCATGCTTGCCAGCCGCAAGCGCGTTGCCGCCCTGCTCGACCTGGACGAGGAGCACCTGGGCCTCGAGATCGGCAAGCGCTTCGAGAACCTGATCGCGCCCGAGCAGATCGCCGAGGGTGCGCACGTCGACTGCCAGGAGGTCGTGTACAAGGCGAGCGACGAGGGCTTTGACCTGCGCAAGATCGTTCCCGCTCCCACCAACACGCCCGTCGACGGCGGCCCCTACATCACCATGGGTCTCGCCTATGGCACGAGCCCCGACGGCTCCCAGTCCGACGTGACCATCCACCGCTTCTCCTGCGTCGACAAGGACAAGCTCGCCATGTGGATTACCCCCGGCAGCCGTCACCTGGGCGCGTTCTTTGACGAGTACTGCCAGCGCGGCGAGGACATGCCCATTTCCATCTCCATCGGCCTGGACCCCGCTGTGTACATGTGCTGCGGCTTCGAGGCTCCCACCACGCCGCTCGGCTTCAACGAGCTGCAGATCGCCGGCGCCCTGCGCGGCCACGCCGTCGAGCTTGCCGACTGCGTCACCGTTCCGCAGAAGTGCATCGCCAATGCCGAGTACGTGCTCGAGGGCTACCTCATGCACGACGAGACCATCAACGAGGACGTCAACGGCCACGGCTACGCCATGCCCGAGTTCCCCGGCTACACCGGCGGCGCCAAGGTCTGTCCGGTGATCAAGATCACCGCCGTCACCACGCGTGTCAACCCCATTATGGAGAGCTGCATCGGCCCTTCGCACGAGCACGTGTCCATGGCCGGTATCCCCACCGAGGCTTCCATCTACAAGATGGTCGAGACCGCTATCCCGGGCCGCCTGCTCAACGTCCACGCTGCACCCTGCGGCGGCGGCAAGTTCGTTGCCATCATGCAGTTTAAGAAGTCGAGCAAAAATGACGAGGGCCGTCAGCGCAACGCCGCCATGCTCGCCTTCTCGGCATTCTCCGAGCTCAAGCATGTGATCTTGGTTGACGAGGATGTCGACATCTTTGATATGAGCGACGTGATGTGGGCCATGACCACGCGCTTCCAGGCCGACGTGGACCTCATCACCATCCCCGGTTGCCACTGCCACGTGCTCGATCCGTCCAACGACCCCGCGTTCGACCCCACGATCCGCGAGCACGGCATCGCCTGCAAGGCCATCTTCGACTGCACGGTCCCGTTCGACCTCAAGAAGAATTTCATTCGCTCGCAGTTCATGGAGATCGACAAGGACAAGTGGGCCAAGGAGATTGCTTTCTAGTAAGTAGCCCTACCAAGTAGTTAAGGAGTTGTCATGCCTGAGTCTTCTGTCCGTCCCCGTCGCATCGTCGTTGGCGTTTCGGGCGCCAGCGGTGCCGCGCTGGGCCTTGAGTGCCTCAAATGCCTGCGCCAGGCCGGCGCCGAGTCGGCGCTTGTCGTCACGCGCGGGGGAGAGATCACCATCGAGCAGGAGCTCGGCATGACGCTCGACGAGTTTGTCGCGCACGCCGATGTGGTCTACGACAACAAGAACATCGGCGCCGCCATCGCAAGCGGCACCTATCCGGTCGACGGTATGATCGTGGCCCCCTGCTCCATGAAGACGCTCGCCGGCATTGCGAGCGGCTACAGCGAAAACCTGTTGTTGCGCGCGGCCGACGTGCAGATGAAAGAGCAGCGCCGCCTGGTGCTCATGGTGCGCGAGACGCCCTTCAGCGCCATTCACGTCGACAACATGGCGCGCCTGGCGCGCGTACCGGGCGTCATGCTCATGCCGCCCATGCTCACGTTTTACAACGGCCCCGCCACGCTCGACGACGCGGTGCATCACATCGCCGCCAAGGCGCTCGAGGCCGTCGGCGTGTCATGCGCAAACTATAAGCGCTGGTCATGGGCGTCTTTAGGGTAGGATACGAGTAGTGTTTGAGCCCGCTGCCCCTGTGGGCGGCGGGCTTTGTGCGCTAAAAGGATGTGTCGGGAGGACTTATGCAGACGGGCATGTATGCGATTAGCGAGATGGCGAGCTTGTTTAACGTTTCGCGCCAAACGCTCATCTACTACGACAAGATCGGCCTGTTTAAGCCCGCCGTGGTGAACGAAAAGGGCTACCGTTTCTATTCGCCTACGCAGATCCCGCTCATGCGTCTGATCTGCATGCTGCGCGACCTGGGGCTCGAACTCGACGAGATTGACCGCCTGACCTCGACGTTCGACATTGGCGAGATGACCGATCACCTGCGCTCGCGGGTGCAGGCGCTCGACAAGCAGATTGCCGGGCTCAAGGCTGAGCGCGCGAGTGTGCAGGAACGCCTGAGCTTTTACGACGAGGCAGTCTACTGGCGCGAGCGCGAGGGCAGTCCGGAACTCAAGCAATTCGAGCGCCGCTACGTGGTCTTTGAGGAGTTTCCGGGCGATATCGAGCGCGGTCGCTCGATGCTTCACCCCACGCTCATGCGGGCAATCCTGCGCATGCGCACGCTGACGGGCACGCGCCCATGCGCGGTTGGGGCGCCATGCTGCGTCGCGAGGCGCTGCATTCCGACGATCCCATCGCCGGTGCCGGCTCCTTTGCCGTACTGCCGCGCGGTGCCGAGGAGCTGCTGCCGAGCGACGCTGCCGAGCTGGCAGAGATCGGCATCGAAGTGCTGCCCGAGGGCACATACCTGTGCATGAGCCGCTGGGGCATGCCGTACGAGCCCGAAGGCATCCGCGCCATCGTGGCCTGCATGGACGAGCACGCGCTCCAGCCCATCGGCAACGCCTTCGACTTTTGCTACCTCGATACCACGAGCTACGACGAGTCCCACCAAGAGGACTTCTGCTGCATCCAAATCCCCGTCGCCCTCCAGATGTGACAAGGGGACTGCTCCTTCGTCGCATTCGTGGTGTGGCTGCTGCCTAAACCGTCACAACATTCGGCGAAAATCTCGAAAACGAGGAAAAGCGTCGAATGTTGTGACGGTTTTCCTGTCTGTGCCGGCGAGCTCCAGCGCCGTCTGGGGGTATAAGGCTAGCAAGTGTTTATTTGCGAGGCCTAAGGGGCGCCCCGTATGGATATCGATAACTTTGAATGGTGGTATAGCGAGGGCGAGGCTCCGGACGAGGAGTGGGACGAGCCTACGCCGTGTGACGTGTCGAGCGACGAGGACGAGACCGGCAACGTCGCCGCCGCCGACTCGGACGCCGCCCTCGACCCCGTCGAGCCCCTGACCTTCGAACAAGCCTGGGCCCAAGCCGAGGCAGACGAGGCCAAGGCTGACGCTACGGCCACACTCGGTGAGCCGGCGGACATGTCCATCTCGCCGGCCAAGACCCCGCAGCCGCGCCATAACATCGACCCCGGCAGTACGGCATCCTTCAGCATTCTCGACGTGCCCTCGCAGGGTGCCCAAGCACCCGCGCCCACACGTCGCCCCGACCTGGCTCGCGAGGAGGACGCGGGCCGTCGCTCTCCGCTCGGCCCCATCCTCATCGCCTTCATGGCCGGCGTTATCGCATGCTCGGTAATTGGAAACGTCTGGAGCCATGTTGAACAACAACGAAAAGACGCCGCCAAGGTCGAGATGTCCGTCGAACAATCGCTCAGCCGCACGCGCTCAGTGCATGTATCGGTCGAGGTCAAGGACGGCGCGACGTGGGACACCGCGCGCGGCGACAGCCAGATGCTCGTCCATATCGTGGGTCGCACGCTCAAGGGGCAAGCGATCGACGAGTACCAATACGTCAATTCCGAAGGTGACGGCATCGAGCTCAAGCCCGGCGACTACGAGCTCACGGTCGATGAGCCGCCCGTCGCCACCGACGGCACGCGTTACCGCGCCTCAAAGCGCATGGTTCCGGTGAGTTTTAATTCACAGGCGCCCGATACGGTCGATAGCACGCCGCAGGGCGGGTTTGACCTTTACGCTATTGCTCAATAACTGCACCTGTCGCTCAACCCCGCCGCCAAGAGTGGGACAATAGCCCTCGACACTATTGTTTACTTTTGGAGGAAGTAGCATGTCTACTGTCACTACCATCAAGCGCGGCGGCCTCACCGCGGCCATCGATTCCATGGGTGCCCAGCTCACGAGCCTTGCCCTCAACGGCAACGAGTATCTGTGGCAGGGCGACCCCGCCTTTTGGGGCAAGCATGCGCCCATCCTGTTCCCCATTGTGGGCTCGCTGCGCAACAACACGGCGACGTCTGCGGCCGGCACCTGCGAGATGCCGCGCCACGGACTCGCGCGCATCGTCGAACACAAGCTGGTCGAGGTTTCGGAGGACGGCTCCTCGGTAACGTACGAGATCACCGACACGCCCGAGTCGCTCAAGGCGTTCCCGTTCCACTTTAAGCTCAACATGACCTATGCCCTGACTGGTGACGCCACACTTACCCAGACCTTTGCCGTCACCAATACCGGCGACGTGGACCTGCCGTTCTCGGTGGGCGGCCACCCCGCGTTTAACGTACCGGCTCCCGGTGCCGAGGACGAGGCATTCGAGGATTACGAGCTGGCGTTTACCGAGGCTTGGACTAATGAGGCTCCCATCATCACGCCCGACGGTCTTATGACGTTCGAGGGCAGTTACAAGGCTCCCGATAACTCGGACGTGCTGCCCATCACGCACCGCAGCTTCGATAACGACGCCATCATGTTCACCGATACCCCGGGCTCCACGCTCACGCTGCGCGGCCGCAAGTCGGGCCACGGCGTCAAGATCGACTTTGAGGGCTTTAAGTACATTG
The DNA here is from genome assembly GCA_027682925.1 of Coriobacteriaceae bacterium AF45-21. Classification (GTDB taxonomy): domain Bacteria; phylum Actinomycetota; class Coriobacteriia; order Coriobacteriales; family Coriobacteriaceae; genus Collinsella. Next base: position 26,795 of record JAQCYU010000016.1, on the reverse strand, counting down.
GCGTGTGGTCTGCCGCCAACGATGCTCCGTTTGTGGCGCTCGAGCCCTGGACCGGTCATACCACCATGACACCGAGGACGATGTCTTTGAGCACAAGGCCAACACCATCACGCTGGCGCCGGGCGAGACGGACGTCCGCAGCTTTAGCGCCACCTTGCTCTAGAGGTTCCGCCGTTCTGACGAACGCGGACCGGTCGACGCTGCGCGCCGCCCAGAGCGACAATTTGTCATTCAAAAGGCAAGGCATGACCAGAAGGTCTATGCCTTGCCTTTTTCATGCTAACTTGTTCGCTCTGGGTGGCGCCTGCTGGCATTGCCAAAACATCGACGCTCCCAATGACTACCGTGTGTCTATTAATTTTTCGAGCTTGTGCTGCGCTGCTGGTCGCTGGCGTATATCCTGTTAAGTCGTCAGCATACGATTCAACAGGGAAGGCAGATTATGCATTCTCCCCATCAACGCGACGCGCATCCACAGCCGGTATGCAGCCGTCGCATCTTTTTGGGTAGCGCTCTCGCTGCGAGCGCTTCTGTCGTCGCCGGCGCACTTGCCGGCTGCCAGCGTCCCTCCACGCTGGAAGTAGTTCAGTCCACGACGGGCGGCGGTCGCGACGACCTGTCCGATTCTGTGATCGGCAAGGATAAGATCCGCATTGGCATGGAGGCGGCCTACGCCCCGTACAACTGGCAGGTTTCCGAGGCCAGCGAGTTCACGATCCCCATCGATAACGTGCAGGGAGCCTACGCCGATGGCTACGACGTGCAGATCGCCAAGATCGTCTGCAAGGCTCTCGGCGGCGAGCCCGTTGCCGTCAAGCAGAGCTTCTCGGGCCTTATCGACTCGCTCAACAACGGCCAGATTGACCTCATCATCGCCGGCATGAGCGCCACGCCCGAGCGCGAGGAGTCCGTCGGCTTTTCCGACCCGTACTTCATTGGCTACTTTGGCCTGTTCGTAAAAGAGGGCTCGCCCTACCAAAACGCCACCAAGCTCAGCGACTTCAGCGGTGCCACGGTGCTCGGCCAAAAGGACACCATGCTCGATACCGTCATCGACGAGATTCCGGGCGTTGTGCACAAGAACCCGGTCGATTCGGTCCCCACGGTGTTCTCGAATCTGCTGCAGGGCACGTGCGACGCCGTGACCTACAACACTGAGAACGAAAAGGGCTATATGGCCCAAAATCCCGGTATCGTCCCCATCCACTTTGCCGAGGGCGAGGGCTTTAAGCAGGAGGTCACGGCGAATGTCGGTTGCCGCAAGGGATCGGACAAACTGCTTAAGCTCATCGACAAGACACTCAAGGGCATTAGCCAAGAGGAGCGCGACCAAATGTGGGACGCGTGCCTCGACCGTCAGCCGGCATAGGGAGGCAGCATGAAAGGCATCAATCGTCTGGCCTCCTTTATCAAGGCCGACCACCGTTATGTGTACCTGGGCACGAGCGTTATCGCGGCGCTCGGCTTGGCATTTAGCCAGCGCAACCCCACGCCGCTGAGCTTTTTGGCGCCCACCGGCATCTTCCAAGATTGCCTTTGGGCGATTCTTTGGGCCTGGATCGTCGTGTCGGCGGCAGCGCTCGTCACCAAGGTTATGCACTGGAGCGACTATCGCGAAAAGTCACCGTTTGCATCCGAGCGTTTCCGTCGCGGCGCGCGCCTGGGCAGCTATGTCGTGGTCGTCATCGCGGCGATCTTCTTTGTCGACCGCTGCGTCATGTCGTTTATCGACTGGTGCAGGTGAGTATTGTCTCGGACTCCAACCCCAGCGACTTTTTGTCGAGCCTGGTCTACATGACCTACAAGAGCGGGGACTTCTTTATCCGCGGCATCGAGATCACCATCGCACTTGCGACCTTCGGTACCGTCATCGCTTTTTTCCTTGCGCTGCTCTTTGTGTTTTTGCGCATTCAGACCTTCGATCGCGTGGACAACGACCTGGTGCGCTTCTTTAAGAGTGTCGGCCGCGGCTTTGCGACCATCTACTCCACCATCGTGCGTGGCACGCCCATGATGGTCCAGGGCCTACTCATCTATTACGCGGGCTTCACCGTTTTGCGCGGCATGGGCTTCGAGACCGCCCAGGCCAACCAGATCTGGAGTACCTTCACTGCCGGCCTCGTCACCATCTCGCTCAACTCTACCGCCTACATGATGGAGGTCCTGCGCGGCGGCATCGAGTCCATCGACCCCGGTCAGGCCGAGGCAGCGCGCTCGCTGGGTCTGTCACAGTGGCAAGCCATGCGCAAGGTCGTGTTCCCCCAGGGCATTAAAAATGCGATTCCGGCGCTCACCAACGAGCTCATCATCAACATCAAGGATTCGTCGGTGCTTTCGGTCATCGGCGTGTTTGACCTCATGTACGCTACTACCACGGTCGCCGGCGTGTACTACCGCCAGATGGAGGTCTACTGCGTGGCGCTCGTGGTCTACCTGATCCTGACGCTCGTGGCGAGCCGCCTGCTCGAGGCCTTTGGCAAAAAGCTTGGCGCCGAGGCCCCGGCAACGCTGCCCAGCTCCAACTAGGCTCAAGACGAGGAGAATCATCATGGCAGATACCGCCACTACCGGCACCGCGGCCGCCGCACAGACCAATGAGCCGCTTATCCGCGTCGAGGGCCTGCGCAAGAGCTTTGGCTCGCTCGAGGTGCTTAAGGGCATCGACCTCGCTGTCAATCCCGGCGAGGTCGTCACCATTATCGGCGCCTCGGGCTCGGGCAAGTCGACCTTCCTGCGCTGCCTCAACCTGCTCGAGACCCCGGACGCGGGCCACATCTGGTTCCACGGCCAGGACCTTACGGCCGAGCGCTGCAATATCAATAAGCTGCGCGAGGACATCGGCATGGTGTTCCAGGGCTTCAACCTGTTCAACAATATGGACGTGCTCGACAACTGCACGCTCGCGCCCGTCACGCTCAAAAAGATGAGCAAGGCCGAGGCCGAGACGGTCGCGATGGAGCATCTGGCGAGCGTGGGACTCGAAAAGTTCGCGCACGCCGCCGTGGGTCGCCTGTCCGGTGGTCAAAAGCAGCGTGTGGCCATCGCTCGTGCCCTGTGCATGAATCCGCAGATCATGCTGTTTGACGAGCCGACCTCGGCGCTCGACCCCGAGATCGTGGGCGAGGTGCTCGAGGTCATGCGCAAGCTCGCTGCCGACGGCATGACCATGGTCGTCGTCACGCATGAGATGGCCTTTGCCCGAACCGTATCCGACCGCGTGGTCTTTATGGACAAGGGCGTGGTACTCGAGGACGCCGCGCCGGCCGAGCTCTTCGGCAATCCCAAGCACCAGCGCACTCGCGAGTTCCTCTCTCGCTATCTCGAGGACAAATAACCGGCGCAAACGCCTACGTTGCAGGGCCGCTCCCGTGGGGCGGCCTTTGTCGTCACAATCGAAAGGATGTCATGGCCGAGGTTTGGCGCTTCTTTGCGCATGAGGACGATTTTGCCGATATGGACGAGGCCGGCGCGTGCGAGCGCTTGGGCCGCGTGCTGTCGTTTCCGACCATCTCGAGCATGGATGCCGAGGCGGTGGACTGGCAGCCCTTCGACGACCTGCGCGCCTATATGCAGCAGGCCTGGCCGCGCGTGTTTGCGGCGGGCGAGGTCGAGCTTATCGACCACTCGCTGTTGGTGACGCTTGGCGGTTCCGACTCCGCCCTCAAACCCGTCATGCTCATGGGCCACATGGACGTGGTCCCCGTGGTGCCGGGTACCGAGGCCGACTGGACGCACGCCCCCTTTAGCGGACAGGTGGACGACACCTACATTTGGGGTCGCGGCGCTATCGACATGAAGGATCAGGTCGCAGGCATTCTCGAGGCGGTTGAGTATGCGTTGGCGCACGGCTGGGAGCACAAGCGTTCGCTGTTGCTCGCCTTTGGCCAGGACGAGGAAACCACGCAGTACGGCGCTGGAGCTATCGGCCGCGTGCTCGAGGAGCGCGGTGTTGAACTTGAATATCTGATCGACGAGGGTGACTACCGTATTGTTTCGGCTGCCGAGTACAACGCGGGCGAGGGTTGGCTCATGCACGCCGACCTGGCTGAGAAGGGTTATGCCGACATTGTGCTCAAGACAAAGAGCGCGGGTGGGCATTCTTCCAACCCCTACGGCGGCACGTCGCTCGAGGTGTTGAGCCGTGCCATCACCGCAATCTGCGATATCGAGTGGCCGACGCGCGTCACGGACCTGCTTGCCGCACAGCTCGTCGAGCTGGAGCTCTACACGGCCGACGAGATTGCTTCCAACAAGGACGCCATCGTGCGCGAGTGCCTCGCCAGCAAGAAGCTCTATCCGCTCGTGACCACCACCTGTGCACCGACCCAGATCGAGGGTGGCAGCACCGGCGCCAACGTAATGCCGCAGGATATGTGGGCAAACATTAACTTCCGCATGCTCGAGGGCACGAGTGTGGCCGATGTCGTGGCCTGCTGCCGCGTCGCCGTTGCCGAGGCGGGGCTCGCCGACCGTGTCGAGATCGAGCTCGGTCCTGGCAGCTCCGAACCCTCGCCGTCTCCGCGCATCGGCGGACCGGGACTCGAGACCGTCCGCGTCATCGCCGCCCGCTATTTCCGTGATCCAGAGGGGACGGAGGAAAACGGATCATCAGCGGCGGGCGGAGCTCCTATCGGTATCGTTCCCTCGACCGTGATTGGCGCGACCGATGCTGCCAACTACCAGCGCATTTGCCCCGAGTGCATTCGCTTCTCGGCCTTTGTGGTAGACGATGACGAGTGCGAGCGCGGTGTCCACGGCACCAACGAGCGCATCACCCGCCGCGCCTACCTCCAGGGCGTACGCTTTTTCATCGCTCTGCTTCAAACGCTCTAGAATGTGACAAAGCGACAGTCCCTTTGTTAGCCGTTGGGGACGTTCTTAAACGACTAGTCGTTAATGAACGTCCCCAACGGCTATGTCCACTCATTCCGTGCGGGTTATATGCAGGTTTGCCTGCGCACGCTATCATGTATGGGTTAGACCGCAACTATGTACCCCATACGCGAAGGGATGCGCATGTATCTGAAGATCGACATGTTCTAGCCGGGCTTACCCCCGCAGCGGCGCCGCGCGCCCCATCAACTCTGCCGATTTTCACCTTCACGCATATAAAGGAGTCCCGCCATGCGCGACAAGCTCGAAAAGATCATCAAGGCCTATGAGGAGCTCGAGAAGAAGCTTTCCGACCCGGCCGTTGCCTCCGACATCAAGGAGTTCACGCGTCTCAACAAGGAGTACGCGCACCAGTCCGACCTCATCGCCGCCTCGCGCGAGTACATCGGCGCGCTCGATGACATCGAGGCTGCCAAGGAAATGCTCCACGATACGACCGATGCCGATGAGAAGGAGATGCTCCAGATGGACATCTCCGAAAACGAGGCCAAGCTTCCCCAGCTCGAGGAAGACATTAAGTACATGCTCATCCCGAGCGACCCCAACGACGACAAGAACACCATCGTCGAGATTCGCTCCGCCGCCGGTGGCGACGAGGCGGCTATCTTTGCCGGCGATCTGTACAAGATGTATCAGCGCTTCTGCGAGTCGCGCGGCTGGAAGACCACCGTGCTCGACTCCAGCCCCAGCGAGGCCGGCGGCTTTAAGTCCATCGAGTTCAAGGTCGAGGGCGACCGCGTCTACTCCGTCATGAAGTTCGAGTCCGGCGTGCACCGCGTCCAGCGCGTTCCCAAGACCGAGTCCCAGGGTCGCATCCAGACCTCCACGGCAACCGTCGCCGTGCTTCCCGAGGCCGAGGAGATCGACGTTCAGATCAACCAGTCCGACCTGCGCATCGATACCTACTGTGCCTCCGGCCCTGGCGGTCAGTGCGTTAACACCACCTACTCCGCCGTGCGCATCACCCACCTGCCCACCAACACCGTGGTGCAGTCGCAGGAACAGCGCTCCCAGATCCAGAACCGCGAAGTCTGCATGCAGATGCTGCGCGCCCGTCTGTACGAGATGGAGCTCGAGAAGCAGCAGGCGGAGCTCGGTGCCGAGCGCCAGAGCCAGATCGGCCACGGCAACCGTTCCGAGAAGATCCGTACCTACAACCAGCCCCAGGACCGCGTGACCGATCACCGCATCGGCTTCAACTCCACCTACAACGGCGTCCTCCTGGGCGACCAGCTCGGCACCGTCATCGAGGCGCTCGCCGCCGCCGAGCGTGCCGAGAAGCTGGCACAGGCCGTGTAGGTTACGCGGTTTTACAAACCGCGTAACGACTCGACGCTGCGCGCCGCCCAGAGCGACAATTTGTCATTCAAAAGGCAAGGCATGACCAGAAGGTCTATGCCTTGCCTTTTTCATGCCAACTTGTTCGCTCTGGACGTCGCTCGCTGACATTGCCAAAACATCGGCGTTTCCTTGGTTGTCAAATGATTCGTAGGGAGTCATTGGTGACATTGCCTTGATATTTTATTCAGTCGGCTGTGATGTCATTTGAGCTGCTTACCTGCTTAAGGTAATTGACGGCATAAGTCCGCTATCGAAAATATTGCTCAAAATATCGTTCAAGAAGTCGCGGAGCGATTTTTGATGGGTCGTGCGTCAAGCGATGTGGCAAGTTCTTGGTTAGATATTGGTCAGTTTTGGGGCAACCTTGCCAAAAGCTTGACGAATGCAAATTTAGACGTCAGCGAATGAACACTTTGAGCGAGCTCGGTGCAAAATTCTGGCTGATTCTCGATAATCGCCTTCAATCGCCCCTTGCCAAGCGCTGGCCTCGCTTACAATCTGCTCCGACATTCGCGCGCCGTCCGGCGCTTAAGAGGGGAGGGCCCCATGGCAAACGAGATTTGGACCATCAAGCGTTGTCTCGAGTGGACCAAGGAGTACCTGGCCGAGCGCGGCGAGGAGCACCCCCGTCTTTCTGCCGAGTGGCTGCTGTGCGCCGCCACGGGCCTGGCGCGCATTGACCTATATATGCGTATGGACGAGACGCTTAACGCGGCCCAGCTCGAGACCATGCATGCGGCCGTTGTCCGCCGCGCTAAGGGCGAGCCGCTGCAATACATCACGGGCAGCACGCAGTTTCGCATGATCGACGTCGCGTGCGCCCCCGGTGTGCTCATTCCGCGCCCCGAGACCGAGATGCTCGTCGAGGAAGTCCTCAATTATCTGGATGCCGAGGTACTGAGCCCCGAGGCCGCTGCCCGTCAGCGTGTTGAGCTGCCTTGGAACGATGAGGTCGAGGAGGCACGCAAGGCCGAGGCCGCGCTGGCCGACGAGCGAGCGACGGCCGAGCGCCGTGCCGCCAACCTCACAGCTGCCGACGAGGCGGCGCTAGGCGGCGATGTGCTGGGCAGTCGCGCTTATGCCGAGGAACTGGCCGATCGCGAGGCCGAGGAAGCCGCCGCGCAGGCAGCAGAAGCCGAAGCCGCGGAAGCCGCCGAGTCCGAGCTCGACGAATACGGCGTCGCCATCGAGGGTGCCGACCAGGAGACGGTTTCAGCTCAGGATGCCGCTGCGCCTGCCCCAGCCGAGCCCCGCACTGCCCGCGTTCTCGAGGTCGGCTGCGGCACGGGCTGCATTTCGCTCTCCCTTGCCTGGGAGCGCCGCGGCCACGTTACCTGCACCGCCACCGATATCGAGTCGCGCGCCATCGATCTGGCCACCAAAAACCGCGACACCCTCGGCCTCACGGCAGATGAGGTTGCCTTTAGCCTCACCAACCTGGTGAGTTCCATTCCCCGCGAAGAGTGGGGCACCTTTGATGTGCTCGTCTCCAACCCACCTTACATCCCGACCGACGTCATGCGCTCGCTGCCGCACGAGGTCAAGGACTTTGAGCCCGACCTGGCGCTCGAGGGCGGCGCCGACGGCCTCGATATCTTCCGCCGCCTGCTCAACGCGGCGCCTTACATGTTGCGCGCCGGCGGCCTGTTTGCCTGCGAGCTCTACGAGGGTACCCTCGATGCCGCGGCCGAGCTCTGTCGCCAGGCAGGCCTTTCGGACGTGCGTATCGTCCATGACCTTACCGATCGCCCCCGCATCGTTCGAGCCATCGTCACCGAGCCCAAACAGCGTATTTAAGCTGAACAAATAGACATTTGCGCAAGTTTGTCCTTGCAATATACCGTAAAACTTCTACTATAGAAGGAGAAGGGTATGTCAAATCAGCTGCATCGGTACCGTATCGTGCTTGATTACATTGAACCTTGGCTTGATGAGCAGGATGAGCTACGCTGAAGCAGATTTATGCAGACCTTTTGGTGCTCGAGAAGGAAGGTCCCAGCCTTGGTCGTCCGCTGGTTGACCACGTAAAGGGCTCGAAGCTTCATCATTTAAAGGAGCTGAGAGTGACGTCGTGTGGTGGGCAGGTGATTCGCATCCTCTTCGCCTTTGACCCCAAGCGCCAGGCGGTATTGCTATTGGCGGGTGATAAGTCGCGAGCGGGATCGTCAAGGGCAAAATGGAACGGTTGGTATGCGATCAACATTCCAAGGGCCGAGCAAATATACCGTCGCCACGTAAGGAGGCTCGATCGAGATGGAACTGCATGAGTATATGGAATCTCGCGGGATAACACGCGACTCCATTACCGCCGAGCAGGAGAGGACTCGCGATCGTATCGAAGCCTATAAGCTTGCTCAGATTCGCAGGTTAAAAGATCTAACACAGGCGTCGGTCGCCCAGTCGATGGGCGTTTCTCAAAAACGTGTATCCGAGCTCGAGCGTGGGGAGTTGGGTTCGATGAGGCTCGACACGCTGAGCAGGTACGCAGAGAGCCTCGGCGGAAAACTGGTTGCAAGCATCGAGTTTCCCGATCGTACCGTTACGCTTGCGCGCTAAAAATCTTCAATTAACCCCCTCACTTTCACCGACTACTAGAGCCGCTCACCAAACCAACATGCGCTCTGGGCAAATAGGTTGAACGTTTCGTGCGAGAATGCCCCACAGTAAACAAACTTGCACCAGAGCGTAAGGGGCTGGCATACACATGCAGACGGTCTATCGGGTATACGAGGGAACGCGCGAGCCGCATCGGCTTGCCGTCGAGCGCACGGCCGAGGTGCTCGGCCGCGGCGGCCTGGCTTTGATCCCGACCGAGACCGTCTACGGTGTCGCCGTGGCAGTCAACGCCTTCTCGGACGCCGTGCCCCAAGATACAAGCGAATTCCCATCGTGGCCGCGCGATCCGCAGGCTGCCGTCAATGGCGCCGCAGTTCCTGCGCTCGGCACCGGCTATCGCCGTATCTTCACTCTCAAGCAACGTGAACTCACGCAAACCGTCGCTTGGCTGGTCGATGGCGTCGAAGCACTCGACCGCTATGGCGTGGATATCCCGGAAGATGCCCGCATACTCGCGCGACGATGCTGGCCGGGAGCCCTGACTATCGTGGTCAAGGCAGCCCCCTGCGTGCCGACCTTTATGCGCGCTGCCGACGACACGGTGGCACTTCGCGCTTCGGCCTCGCCCGTGGTGCAGGCGCTCATTCGCGCCTGTGGCAGCCCCCTTGCCTGCACCAGCGCCAACACGCATGGCGCGCCCGCGCCGGCAAGTTTTATCACGGTGGAGGGTCGCATCCTGGAGGGGGTCGATGTTGCCGTCGACGCCGGTGAGACCCCGTGTCGCGACGCCTCGACCATCGTGTCGTTTCAGCACGGCGAGCTCCAGCTCCTGCGCCAAGGCGCACTTCCCGCATCAGAGATCGAACGGGTCCTGTCCGACCCGATGCAATAGAAAGGTTTAAGCGATGTCGTTGAATCTGGGCAGCCTGGGCATGGAAGATGCCTCGTTTGACTTTGGCGGTTCCTACATCATGGCGCTCGACTGCGGCACCACCTCGGTACTTGCGACCATCGTCGACGAGTACGGATGCATCGTCGCGCAGGCACGTCGCAGCGTCAAAACCAGCTTCCCGCGTCCCGGCTGGGTGGAGCAAGACCCCATGGCGGTCCTTGCTAGCCAGATCGCCGTCATGATGGAAGTCCAGTTTAAGAGCGGTATCCACTCCGACCGCATTGCTGCCATCGGCATCTCCAACCAGCGCGAGACCACGGTGGTCTGGGATCGCGTGAGCGGTCAGCCGATCTATAACGCTATCGTATGGCAGTGCCGCCGTACCGCACCTCTGATCGACGAGCTTGTCGAGCAGGGCGCAGAAGGGCTGGTGCGCTCCCGCACGGGACTCACGCTCGACCCGTATTTCTCGGCCTCCAAGGTGCAGTGGATTCTCGACAACGTCGACGGCGCACGCGAAAGCGCGGCGGCGGGCGACCTCATGTTTGGCACCATCGACACCTGGCTCATCTACAACCTCACCGGCGGCCAGGTCTTTGCCACCGACTACACCAATGCCAGCCGCACGGCACTCTTTAATATCCATACGCTCGATTGGGACGACGACCTGCTGGCACTCTTTGACGTTCCACGTTCCATGATGCCCGAGGTTCGCTGGAGCTCGGGCGACTACGGCCGCGTCGCGAGCGACATCATGACCAACATGCCGCCCATCATGGGCGTGGCGGGTGACCAACAGGCGTCGCTGTTCGGCCACTGCTGTTTCCGTCCCGGCCAGACCAAAAACACCTATGGCACGGGTTGCTTTATGCTCATGAACACCGGCGACGAGATCGTCGAATCCAAGAATGGCCTGGTCTCCACCATCGGTATCGCTGCGGACGGCAAAGTCAGCTATGCGCTCGAGGGCTCTATTTTTGCCGCCGGCTCAACGATGAACTGGCTTCGCAACAACATGGGCATCATCTCGAGCGTGAGCGAGTCGGCACAACTCGCCGCTTCGATTAGCGACAACGAGGGCTGCTACTTCGTTCCGGCCTTTGCGGGTTTGGGTGCTCCCTGGTGGGACCCGCATGCTCGCGGTATCGTGTGCGGTCTGACCGGCGCCTCGAGCCGTGCGACCATCGTACGTGCCGCCTGCGAATCCATGGCATATCAGAGCTACGACGTGCTGCGCGCCATGGAGCAGGACGTGGGGCTTTCGATTGAGCGCCTGTCTGTCGATGGCGGTGCCTCGCGCAACGAGTTCATCATGCAATTCCAGGCCGACCTGCTGGATATCCCCGTGCTGCAATGCGAGACGGTGGAGACCACGGCAATCGGTGCCGCGTACTTGGCGGGTCTTGCCGTCGGCTATTGGGAAGACCTGGAAGAGCTGGAGCAAAATGCCAGATCGTTAGGACCTTCCTTCCCCACATGTCCGCCGAGCGCCGCGAGCAAAACCTTGCGGGCTGGCGTGATGCAGTCAGGCGCTCGCTCAGCACCTCACAGTAGGGCTGCGATGGGCTGCTCGATACAACAAACCGCTAAACTAATGCATGGCGTGCGGCGGCAACATTGCTGCGCGCCTTGTCAGCAAGGCCGTTTTGCGGCCGCAACGAAAGGGGCAATCAATCCATGACCGTCACCTACGATGCGTCCCGTGTGACGCTTGTCGATCACCCGCTCGTCCAGCACAAGCTGTCGATCCTGCGCGACAAAAACACCGGCACCAACCAGTTCCGCCAGCTCGTGCGCGAACTCGCGCTTTTTGACGGCTACGAGGCCATGCGCGACCTGCCTATGGAAGACGTCGAGGTCGAGACCCCCATCACTACCGCCACGTTCAAACAGCTTGCCGGCAAGAAACTCGCCATCGTGCCCATCCTGCGTGCGGGCCTTGGCATGGTCGACGGCATCCTCGACCTGGTGCCCTCCGCTCGCGTGGGTCACATCGGCATGGAGCGCGACGAGGTCACCCACGAGCCGCACGAGTATTACTGCAAGATGCCCAAGGATATCGACCAGCGCATCTGCTTGGTCGTCGACCCCATGCTTGCCACGGGCGGTTCGGCCGAGATGGCCATCAGCTACCTGCGCGAGCGCGGTGTCAAGGACATCCGCATGCTGTGCATCGTCGCGGCCCCCGAGGGCCTCAAGTCGCTGACCGAGAAGGACCCAGATGTGCATATCTATACCTGCGCCATCGACGACCATCTCAACGAGGCTGCCTACATCGTTCCCGGCCTCGGCGACGCCGGCGACCGCATCTACGGCACGCTCTAGTCGCTGGGCTAAACGGCCGCGGCTGCAAATACGAAGAAACGGTGCGCGCGGACGAACAAAAGGCGACCGCGCGCACTCCTGTTAACGGACGTTTTGCCCTGCAGGGTTCGAGAAAAACGTATTACCGTACCTGCGGCATAAAGAAGGTCTTAAGAAAACGAACAGGTGCGTATTAACCGATGCTTTTTCGGTTGTACTTTAGCGATTGGCTCGTACAATAGTCACCAATGTTTGGCGGGAACTGTTCTGTGAAGCGTTAAAAAGGAAAGTGAGGACGCCAGTGTTTCAGATAGCCGATCTGCTCGCTATCGTTGCAGGCGCCATCGCGGGCGCAATTGCCTTCCTTCCCTTTGTCTTTACGCTCAAGCCGGTTCTTGACGATAAACAGAATGCGGACATGCTCAAGGGTATGGTGAGTCTGGCGGTCTCGGCAATCGCCCTGCTCGTCTTTACCTTGGTTGTGTTTGTGTTGTTCGGAGAGGCATTTCGCATGTTCCTCCTGGGCGAGGCGATCGGCTTCGTGGCCTTTATGGCCGCCTGCGCGGTTCGTGTCGCCAAGGCGCTGCGAGATCCTCATGAGGTCGAAAGGTAAGTCGTGGAAATTTTTGAAAAGCTGCCTGATGAGATTAATCATCTGGTCAGCGAGTTCAGCTCCACCCCTGTCGTGGGCGATCTGAGCTGCGGCATCACGCAGTACTCGTTTTGGCTGATCGTCTCCACGATCGTGCTCCTGATCGTCCTGGCCGTGTTCAAGAAGAAGCAGACCCTGGTTCCCAAGGGCTTCTTCGTCAACGGTTTCGAGTACATCATCGAGTACGTCGAGAACGATATCGGCAAGGGTGTCGTGGGTGAGAACTGGAAGAAGCACTTCCCGTTCCTGTGCTCGCTTTTCCTGTTCATCCTGATCAATAACATGATCGGCCTGATTCCGGGAATGAAGCCCGGCACCGGCGCAATCGGCTCCACCGCCGCACTCGCCATTTTCGCCTTCGTGTACTTCATCTACTACGGATGCAAGGCTCACGGCGTGATCGGCTACATCAAGAGCCTCGCCCCGCAGGCGTGAGCTTCCCGATGAACGTGCTCGTGTGGGTCGTCGAGCTTTTCTCGACCTTCCTGCGCCTCATCACGCTCGCCGTCCGTCTGTTCTGCAACATGTTCGCAGGACACGTGGTCATGGGCTCGTTCGCCATCATGGCGAGCATGTTCATGCAGCCGCTGCTTCAGCAGGTTTCCGCGGCCCACGCCGTTGGCGCCCTGCCTTCGCTGGCCTGGCTTGCCATCCTCATCCTGATCTATGCGATCGAGCTTGTGGTCGGCGCCATCCAGGCTTACGTCTTCACGGTCCTTACCGCCGTGTATGTCTCCGAGGCAGAGGAGGTCGCGGAGGAGGAGTAGTCTTCCGTTCGCGCCTTAAAGGTAAGGTAATTCGTTAAACCGCCGGTGCCCGTACCCATGGAGCCCGGCAGTTATAAAAAGGTTATCCTGCGTGAAATAAGACACGCACGACAAAGGAGGAATCGTGGGAGTTATCGGTTACGGTCTCGGTGTTATCGGCGCTGGTCTTGCTATCGGCCTGTCTGCTCTGGGTGCTACGGGTGCTATGGCCCGTCAGCCTGAGGTCCAGGGCCGCGTGTTCACCGTCTTCATTATGGGCTCCGCCTTCGGCGAGGCTCTGGCTCTGATCGGCTTCGTTGTCGCGCTGATCGTTAAATAGCACGGAGCGTCAAGTATGAATCTTTCATCCCAGAAGAGCGCGATCGCACTCTCCGCGTCCGCGGCCGCGCTGCTCATGCCGGTTTCCGCGTTCGCCGAGGACGGCGCTGCCGGTGCGGACATCCTCATCCCTAAGATGGCGGAGTTCATCCCGGCGCTTATCGCCTTCCTGATTATCTGGATCGTGCTGGCCAAGGTCGCCCTGCCGGGCATCATGAAAACCATGGAGGAGCGCGGCAAGAAGATCGAGGAGAGCCTCGACGAGGCCGAGAAGACCAAGCAGGAGGCTATCGCCAAGCGCGCTGAGTCCGACTCGATCGTCACCGACGCCCGTCGTCAGGCTGCCGACATCGTTCTCGAGGCCCGTAAGGACGCCGAGTCCGAGCGCGCCCGTATCATCGAGGCTGCTCACAAGGAGGCCGAGGAGATCATCGCCAAGGCCCATACGACCGTCGAGGACGAGCGCAAGTCCATTTACGCCGGTGCCGCGAGCTCCATCGCCGACCTGTCCGTTGCCGTCGCCACCAAGATCGTGGGCGAGGCACTCGAGGACGATGCCGAGCAGAAGAAGCTCATCGAGCGCTACATCCAGGAAGCAGGTAGCCTGAATGCCGACTAGCCGCTATCAGGACAAGGTGCTCGAGACCTACGCGCGCTCCCTTCTGGAAGCCGCTAAGGCCGAGAACCATGTGTTCGAGGACCTCGAGATGATCGAGCGCTTGGCTTCTGCCAGCCCCGAGATCATCGCCGTGCTCGACACCATGTCCAAGCGCGACCAGCTCGACCTTCTTCCCAAGGTGGCAGCTGCCTTTAAGTATGTTGCCGAGGAAGACGAGGATGTAGTGGGCGTGACCGTCACCACGGCGATCCCGCTCGACGACGAGCTGCGTCAAACCATCACTAAGAAATGCGAGCAGGACTTCGGCCGCAAGGTATTCCTTATCGAGCAGGTTGACCCGTCTATCGTGGGCGGCCTGGTGCTCGAGGCCCGCGGCGAGCGTCGTGACATTTCCGTCAAGACGCAGCTGCGCATCGCGCAGGAGACCCTCGCAAACTCTGCTAATTCGTACGGAGGTGAAGCCTAATGTCCGAAACCCTCAATGCCCAGGATATCGCCAAGAAACTGCAGGAGCAGCTCACGAGCCTCTCCGCGACGGTCGATACGCATGAGGTTTCAACGGTCGACGAGGTAGGCGACGGCATCGCGCGCGTCTCCGGCCTCAAGAGCGCCATGGCAGGCGAGCTTCTGGAGTTCAAGAGCTCCGATACCGGTGAGACCGTCTTCGGCCTTGCCCAGAACCTTGACCGTGACGAGGTCGGCGCCGTTCTGTTCGGTGCCGTCGACTCCATCAAGGAAGGCGACGAGTGCCGCACCACTGGCCGCATTATGGATATCCCCGTGAGCCGTGCCATGCTCGGCCGCGTCGTCAATCCGCTCGGCCAGCCCATCGACGGCCTGGGCGACATCGTCGCCACGCACCGTCGCCCCATCGAGTTCAAGGCTCCCGGCGTCATCGATCGTACCCCGGTGTGCGAGCCGGTTCAGACCGGTCTGCTCGCTATCGACTCCATGGTGCCTATTGGCCGCGGTCAGCGTGAGCTCATCATCGGCGACCGTAAGACCGGTAAGACCGCCATCGCCATCGACGCTATCCTCAACCAGCGCGGCAAGGGCATGGTCTGCATCTATGTCGCCATCGGCCAGAAGGCCTCCACGGTTGCCAACATCCGCGAGACCCTCGCTCAGCACGGTGCGCTCGACTACACCATCATCGTTTCGGCCACCGCTGCCGATTCCGCCCCTATGCAGTACATCGCGCCTATGGCCGGTGCCGCTATCGGCGAGTTCTTCATGTACAATGGCGAGGACGGCAAGCCCGCCAGCGAGACCAACCCCGGCGGCCACGTGCTCGTCATCTACGACGACCTGTCCAAGCAGGCTGTGGCCTACCGTCAGATGTCGCTGACGCTGCATCGTCCGCCCGGACGCGAGGCCTATCCTGGCGACATCTTCTACCTGCACTCTCGTCTGCTCGAGCGTGCCGTCAAGATGTCCAAGAAGAACGGTTACGGCTCCATGACGGCACTGCCGATCATCGAGACCCAGGACGGCGACGTCTCGGCCTACATTCCGACCAACGTCATTTCCATTACCGATGGTCAGATCTACCTGCAGTCCGAGCTCTTCTTCCAGGGTCAGCGCCCGGCAGTCGACGTGGGCATCTCCGTGTCCCGCGTCGGTGGCGATGCGCAGACCAAGGCTATGAAGCAGGTTGCCGGCAACCTTCGCCTGGACCTCGCTTCGTACCAGGAGCTCGCTGGCTTTACGCAGTTCGGCTCCGACCTCGACGAGGCTACTCAGAAGCAGCTGACCCATGGTGCTCGCATGACCGAGCTCCTGAAGCAGCCGCGTTACAAGCCGTTTGAGGTTGGCGAGCAGATCGTTACGCTGTTCGCTGGCAACGAGGGCTTCCTGGATGACCTGGAGATCGCCGACGTGCTGCCCTTCCGTGCCGAGCTCATCGAGTACATGGACAATGGCTTTGGTTCGCTGCTCGACAAGGTTCGCGCCAAGAAGATCGATGATGACACCAAGGCTGAGCTCTTGCGCGTCATCGGCGACTTCAAGCAGCAGTTCATGGCCAAGCACCATTCGGATGTTTCTGGATCAGAGGAGAACTAAGCCCCATGGCCAACCTTCGCGACATTAAGAAGCGAATCTCCTCGGTTACCACGACCAAGCAGATCACGCGCACGATGGAGATGGTCTCTACGGCCAAGATCCGTCGTGCCCTCGATCGCTCCAAGCAGGCCGAGCCCTATAAGGAGGCGCTGACCGACGTCATGTTGACGGTCGCCGGCGACGCCTCCTGTTCGGGCACCGATCCCATGCTGCAGAAGCATGAGAGCGTCAAGCATGGCCTGATTGTCGTTATTGCCTCGGACCGCGGCCTTGCCGGCGGTTTCAATACGACGGTGGAGCGCACGGCCGAAAAGCTCGCCGCTTCTTGGGCGAACGACGGCATCGAGTGCGAGATCATCGCGTGCGGGCGTAAGCCGGCCACGTATTTCCGTGACCGCGCAAACGTCGTCATGCACTTTGAGGGCAACTCCTCTGAGCCCGATTTCAATCAGGCCCGCATGATCTCCTCTCATATCTGCGATGCGTATCGTGCCGGTGAGCTTGACCGTGTCGAGCTTGTCTACCACCACGCCAAGAACCGCGTGGATCAGGAGCTTCGCGTCGAGCATCTGTTGCCGCTCGACCCCGAGATGATCGCTATGGCCCACGGTCCGCGTAAGAACGAGACCGACGCCCCTAAGCGCATCTCGTCCACGTTCGAGTTCGTGCCCTCTCCCGAGCATGTTCTCGGCAAGCTTGTGCCGTCTTATATCCTGACGGTCATCTACCAGGCCCTGATCGATTCGGCGGCTGCCGAGCAGGGTGCACGCCGCAAGGCCATGCACTCCGCGACGGAAAACGCCACCGCGATCATCTCGACCCTTACCCGCACGTATAGTCGCGTGCGCCAGGCTTCGATCACGACCGAGATTAACGAGATCGTCGGCGGAGCCTCAGCATTGGAGGAACAGTAATGGCTAATAACACCGTAAAGCTTGCGGTCGAGGAAGCCACCAAGAAGACGACTGCCGGTGATGGTCGCATCGTGCGAATCATCGGCCCTGTCGTCGACGTCAAGTTTGACGGCGCGGTGCCCCCGATCTACAACGCGCTCACGGTCGAGGCCGAGACCCCGATCGGTCATCTGAGCACGATCCTCGAGGTCGAGAGCCAGCTTCCGGGCGGCGTCGTCCGCACGGTCGCCATGTCCTCGACCGACGGCCTGCAGCGCGGCCTCATCGCCACCGATACCGGTGAGCCCATGAAGATGCCCGTTGGTCCCAAGACGCTCGGTCGCATTTGGAACGTCATGGGCAAGCCCGTCGACGGCGAGCCCATGCCCGAGGTGGAGGAGTTCTACCCCATCCACCATGCAGCGCCCCGCTTTGACGAGCTCACCACCAAGACCGAGATCTTCGAGACCGGCATCAAGGCCGTCGACCTGCTCGAGCCCTACATCCGTGGCGGCAAGACCGGCCTGTTCGGCGGCGCCGGCGTCGGCAAGACCGTTCTGATTCAGGAGCTCATCAACAACCTCGCCCAGGAGCACGGCGGCACCTCGGTGTTCACCGGCGTCGGCGAGCGTACCCGCGAGGGCACCGACCTTTATCTCGAGATGAGCGAGTCTGGCGTTATCGACAAGACCTGCTTGGTCTATGGTCAGATGAACGAGCCGCCCGGAGCGCGTCTGCGCATCGGTCTGGCCGGCCTTACCACCGCTGAGTACTTCCGCGATCGCGGCCAGGACGTTCTGCTGTTCATCGACAACATCTTCCGCTTCTCCCAGGCGGGTTCCGAGGTTTCCGCACTGCTGGGCCGTATGCCGTCCGCCGTTGGTTACCAGCCCACGCTGGCAACCGAGATGGGCGACCTCCAGGAGCGCATTACCTCGACCAAGACGGGCTCCATTACCTCCGTCCAGGCTGTCTACGTCCCCGCAGACGACCTGACCGACCCGGCGCCTGCCACGACGTTTACTCACCTCGATGCCACCACGGTTCTTTCGCGTAGCATTTCGTCGCTCGGCCTGTTCCCGGCTATCGACCCGCTTGCGTCTTCCTCCGACGCTCTCGATCCCTCGATCGTTGGCGAGGAGCACTACCGTGTCGCCGTCAAGGTCCAGGAGCTCCTGCAGGAGTACTCCGACCTTCAGGACATCATCGCCATTCTGGGTATGGACGAGCTGTCCGAGGAGCAGCGCCTTACGGTCAACCGTGCCCGTAAGATTCAGCAGTTCCTCTCGCAGTCCTTCCACGTCGCCGAGAAGTTCACCGGCAACCCCGGTGTCTACGTCCGCGTCGAGGATACCGTCCGCTCTTTTGCCGAGATTGTCGACGGCAAGGCCGATGACCTGCCCGAGCAGGCTTTCCGCTATGCTTCCACGATTGAGGACGTGCGCGAGCGCGCCCGCAAGATGGGGGAGAAGTAGGTTATGCGTATCCGCATCGTGTGCCCCGTGAGCTGCGCCTATGAGGGCGACGCTGCGTTTGTGTCGATTCCGTCCACGGATGGCGAGTTTGGCGTCCTGCCTGCTCACTCCAGCGAGATCTGCACGATCGACCGCGGTTACGTTCGCGTTTCCGATAAGGCCATGGCACTGTCGACCACACGTTTGCCGTGGCCGGCGGCTATGCCCAGGTTGCGGACGATGTCGTGACCGTTCTCGCCGAGCGCGCTTGCGATTTGGCGACCGTCGATGCCGACAAGCTTAAAGCTGATATTCAAGGTTTTGAAGAGAAGCTGGGTAATTTGTCGGAGGATGATGCACGCCGCGCCTACCTCTATAATGAAATCGCATGGTGTAAGCTCAAGCTTGCCCAATAGTCAAACGATTTAGCGTTCGACCATTTGCGAACACATCATGCCCGGGATGGCCCAGCCACCCCGGGCATGCTTTTTGAAAGGGTAGACCTTGGATATTATCCGCGTTGAGGGTGGCCACGCCATCGGAGGCTCCGTGCCCGTCTCGGGCGCCAAGAACTCCGCGCTCAAACTCATGGCGGCAACGCTTCTGGCGCCGGGCAAGACGACGCTGCAGAACGTGCCCGATATTTCCGATGTCCACGTGATGGGCAAGGTGCTCAAGGGCATGGGCGCTACGATCGATGTTCTCGACGAGCACACGCTCGAGATTGATACCTCTCAGGTCGATTCATGGGAGGCCCCCTACGAGCTCGTTGCCAAGATGCGCGCTTCCACCGCCGTCATGGGGCCCCTGCTGGGCCGCTTCCATCGCGCCAAAATTGCCATGCCGGGCGGCTGCAACCTGGGTGCTCGTAAGATCGATATGCACATTCTTGGTCTTGAGGCCCTGGGCGTTGAGTTCGATACCGCCCACGGTTACATCAACGCTAATGCGCCCCAAGGTCTGCGCGGTACCACCGTCACGCTCGAGTTCGCCAGCGTCGGTGCGACCGAGAATCTCATCATGGCCTCTGTGCGCGCACAGGGCACCACGGTTATCGACAATGCCGCCCGCGAGCCCGAGATCGTCGATCTCGCTAACATGCTCAACGAGATGGGCGCCAAGATTGTTGGCGCCGGTACGCCCGTCGTGACTATCGAAGGCGTGGAAGAGCTCCATCCCGTTATCCATCGCGTGGTGGGCGACCGCATCGAGGCCGGTACCTTTATCGTCGCCGGTGCGTTGATGGCGGACGATCGCGGTGTCGATGTCACGGGCTTTTGCCCCATTCATTTGGGCATGGTGCTCAAGAAGATGGAGCTCATGGGTATCGACTGCGAGCGCGTCGAGGATGGCGTCCATGTGAACCGTGCCGAGCGTATCAAGCCGGTCGACATCCAGACGCTTCCGTTCCCCGGTTTCCCGACCGACATGCAGGCGCAGATTATGGTGCTCTCCGCCCTTGCCGACGGCAGTTCCGTTATTACCGAGAACATCTTCGAGAATCGCTTTATGTTTGCCTCTGAGCTGGTGCGCATGGGTGCCGACATTCGTATCGAGAGCCATCATGCCATGATTCATGGCGTCAAGGGCTTCTCGGGTGCACAGGTTACCTCGCCCGATCTGCGCGGCGGAGCGGCCCTCGTCGTAGCGGGCTTGATCGCCGACGGGACGACCGAGGTTTCGGCTATCCATCACATCAAGCGCGGCTACGAGCAGTTTGTCGAAAAGCTGCAGGCGCTCGGCGCGCATGTCGAGCATGCTACCGTCCCCGATCCCGTCATCTACTAATACAGGTTGCCTATGTTTAATAAAAAGCCCCTCGCAGATACCACCACCCGAAGACCCTCAACTGGTGCGCAGGCCAAGATCTACAGTCGCGATAACGTGGCTCGCTATTCCGAGCGCGCTCGCCAACGTCGTCGTAGCCACACGATTCGTCACGTCGCGCTCATTGTCGTGCTTGGCGTGCTGTTGAGTGCCACTACCGCTGCCGGCCTGTGGTTTGCCACCATTATGGGCAAGCTCGGCGATTCTAATGTCATTACCGACAATCTGCGTCGGGTTCTGGTTGACACCGATGAGGCAAAGGATCCGTTCTACGTGCTGCTTCTTGGTACCGACGGCCGTCCGGGCGAGGATACGTATCGTGCCGACTCGATTATCCTGGCACGCATCGACCCCACGCAAAAGCAGGCGACGCTCATTTCCGTTCCGCGCGACACCAAGGTCGAGTACAAGGGCGAGACCATGAAGATCAACGCCTGCCATACCGTTGGCGGCGCCGAGGCCATGGTCGAGGCGGTCAACGAGCTGTGCGGTGTTCAGATTTCCCACTATGCCGAGGTCAGCTTCGACGGTATGCAGGCGCTGATTGATTCGGTTGGCGGTATCGACATTAACGCAACCGATGATGTTGACGACCCCGAGCACCTGGATATTAAGATTACCGCTGGCCAGCAGCATATGGACGGTGCCACCGCCCTTACCTATGCCCGCTGCCGCTACACCTATGCCGACGGCGATTACACGCGCATGCGCCACCAGCGTCAGGTGCTTGGCGCCCTTGCCAACCAGATTCTCAATAACTTCGATGCCACGAAGATCTTTGGCCTGGTTAATTCGCTGTCCGATATGCTCGTAACCGATATGAGCGTTCAGGATATCGTGGCTACGGTCAACGCCATGCGCGGTATGGATGTCGACGGTATCTACTCGGCCAACCTGCCCTCGTACGCCGACGACAGCACCATGATCGACGGTGTGAGCTACGTCTTTGTCTACGAGGACGAGCTCAAGGAAATGATGGAGCGCGTCGATGCTGGCAAGGATCCCAAGGGTCCCAACACCATGGGTCTTTCCGACGGTTCCAGCTCTACGATCGGCGACCTGAACAACAACACGTCTGACGATTACGCAAACGGTACCGCAACCTCATCGGTCAGCTCTGACGATTCCGATGACTCAAGCGATTCGAGCGATTCGGACTACTACGAAGAGCCCACCGGCGACGGCAACGGCTACGAAGCCAATTATTAGTTACGGCGTTTTACCAAACGCCGTAACGGCTCGACGCTGCGCGCCGCCCAAGGCGACAATTTGTCATTCAAAAGGCAGGGCATGACCAGAAGGTCAATGCCCTGCCTTTTTCATGCCAACTTGTTCGCCTTGGACGTCGCTCGCTGACGTTGGCTCAACCTGCGGTGCTAACTACTCCCCTTGCACCAAAAACCGCCCCGTTCTCTGTAGAGGACGGGGCGGTTTTGCTTACCTAGATTGTTCGAGCTTCTTATGCGAAGCGGGCGACGAGTTTCTGGAGGACGTTGGTCATCTTGACGAGCGAGCTGACCGGGACAAACTCGTTAACGCCGTGGTAGCAGTAGCCGCCCGTGGAAAGGTTGGGGCAGGGCAGGCCGCGGAACGACAGCTGCGCACCGTCGGTGCCACCGCGAATTGGCAGCACCTGGGGCTCAATGCCGCAGGCAAGGTAGGCTTCCTTGGCGACATCGATAAGCTCGGGGTAGTTACGCACGATCTCGGCCATGTTGCGGTACTGCTGCTTGATCTCGACCGTCACGCGCTCTTCGCCCAGGCGCTGGTTGAGCAGTGCTGCGGCGGCATCCATCAGCTCGAGCTTCTGCTGGAACTTGGCGGCATCGTGATCACGGACGATATAGCGCGCCGTGGCATAGTCGACCGTTGCCGAGACGCCCTCAAGGTGATAGAAGCCCTCGTAGCCCTCGGTGTATTCCGGACGCTGCTCGTAGGGGAGCAGGGCATTGAAGTCGCAGAACAGATTGCCCGCGTTGACCATGCGGCCTTTGGCGTCACCGGGATGGATGGACTGGCCCTCAAAGCGAACGGTTGCCTCGGCGGCGTTAAAGCACTCCCACTCCAGCTCGCCGATGGGGCCGCCGTCGACCGTGTAGGCGTACTTGCAGCCAAAGGTATCGATATCCAACAGCTCGGCTCCGTGACCGATCTCCTCGTCAGGGCAGAAGCAAATGCCGAGTGCGGGATGGGGCAGAGAGGGGTCCTGAGCGATGCGCGCGACAAGCGACATGATCTCGCGACGCCTGCCTTGTCGTCCGCGCCCAGCAGCGTGGTGCCATCGCTGCAGACCAGGTCCTCACCCGCGAGGTCGTTCAGGGCGGGAAGCTTGGCGGTACTCATGGCAACGGGCTTACCGTCAACCGTGCCGCAGACCAGGTCGCCGCCTTCGTAGTGTACGATGTGCGGCTTCACGCCGGCGCCCGGTGCAACTTCGGTGGTGTCGAGATGGGCGATCAGGCCAAGGGCGGGCTTGTCCTCAGCGCCCGCACTTGCGGGGATATGCGCGCAGACATAGGCATGCTCGGTCACGTGGACATCTTCCGCACCAAGCTCGCGCAGCTCTTCAGCCAGCACGTTGGCAAGGTCAAACTGAACGACGCTCGAGGGTACCTGGTCGCAGTTTGCATCCTCGGACTGCGTGTTGATCTGGACGTAGCGCAAAAAGCGCTCGAGGACATCGGGGTTCGTGGTGGTGTTTTCCATAAAGACCGCTCCAATCTTGGTCGTCGTGTGCAACAAGAACTCTAGCACGGTATGCCACGGCATACCGCGACGCTTGGATGGGGTAGAATCAGCCATTGAATGCAGAAGGGACGGAAGATCATGGATACGACAAATAGCTCGCGCGAACTACATCTGACGGTGGCGAACGAAGACTACTTGGAGTGCATGGTTCGCATTGAAAGCGAAGAGGGGGAAACCAACGGCGTGCGATCGGTCGACATCGCGCAGCGCCTTGGCGTCTCCAAGGCATCGGTCAATAAAGCGGTTTCGGCGCTCAAGGCATCCGAGCTTGTCGAGCAATCGCACTACGGCAAGGTAGTCCTGACCGATCGCGGCCGCGAGGTTGGCACGGCTATCTGGTACCGTCATCGCCTCGTCCGCACGTTTTTGGTTCAGGAGCTCGGTGTCGAATTTGAGCGAGCCGATTCCGAGGCCTGCATGATGGAGCATGCGCTATCCGAGGACACGATGAACCGCTGGCTCGCCTATCTCGAAAAGCAGGGAATCAGCGTCGAGGAATAGCGGGATATATATGGATACGAGTTATTACAACCGCTTTGGTGCCGAGGAACTTACGCGCCGCTTGTCGAGCGAGACCTTGTTGGCGCAGGGCCCCATGGGCAGTGTTCTGTTGAGTGAGTACGACGCCGCCGATATTCCACCGGCGTTTTGGAATCTGGCAGAGCCGCAGACCGTTTCTCGTATCCATCGCTTGTATGTCGCCGCCGGCGCGCAGGTACTCATTACCAATACCTTTCAGGCATCAAGCTATGCCCTCAAGCACGACCAGATTGCGCCGTCCGTGGCGGAGGTCAATCGCGGGGCCGTCGACGATGCCCGCCAGGCGCACCCTCAGCTGCTGCTGGGCTCGATGGGTCCGATCGGTATTGAGTGGTTTGCCGAGGACTCGGCCGAGTTTCGTGAGATCCGAGGCATTGCGCGCGAACAGGCGCACGCCTTGCTCAATGCTGGTGTTGACGGTCTGCTGATCGAGACGGTGACGTCTATCCGTAATTTGCAGCCCATGCTTGCCGGCGCCCGAGATGCCGCCGACGGCATGCCTGTTCTGGTGAGTTTTGTCGTTGACGATAAGGGCGACCTGTTGGGCGATGGCCTCAACATCGAGGCGGCCGTTTTGTACGCCGAAAAACACGGCGCAAACTCGGTTGGTGTTAATTGCTGTTCGCTTGCGGCCGCGAACGCGGCGGTGCCCAGGATGGTTGCATCGGCGACTACTCCCGTCACGGTGCGTCCCAACGTGGGCGATCCGGTCCAGACTCAGGATGGCCCCGTATGGCACGAGAACCCCGAAGCTTTCGCGCGCGCATGCATCGAATGGAGACATGCCGGTGCCGCAATGGTGGGCAGTTGCTGTGGAACCACGGCAATCACTACGGCAGCGATGGCCGAGGCGCTCGATATATAAAGGGCAAAACCGCTCCATACGGGGCGGTTTTTTTATTGCCTGCATGTCCTCGGCAGCATTTGCCCAAATGGTGAATGCTGGTGCCGGCAGGTTGCCGAGCGTGTATCGCGGGTATACCTCATGCGTACCATGATCCAAACACTGTGAGGTGTCTGCGCGTGTGCGCGATAATTCATTTTGGAACTGACGGTTGGCGCGCTCGCGTCGATGAGGACTTCACTGCCGATAACGTTGCCCGTATCGCCGATGCCGTCGGCGAGTTGTGGCAAAAGACCAATCCGGGCAAAACGGTATATATAGGGTTCGACACTCGGCCCCTGGCGCGCGAGTTCGCTGAGCTTGCGGCGGGTGTGCTAGCAGCGCACGGGCTAGACGCCGTGCTCGCTTCGCGACCTGTTCCGACCCCTGCCCTTACGTGGGCGGCGGCTTATGACGGTGAGGCGTGCGGCGCGCTCATGGTGACGGGGTCCCATCATCCGCAGGGTTATCTGTGTCTCAAGATTCGCATGGGTGACGGCTCGACCGCCAACCAGGATGTCATCGAAGAGCTCGAAGAGACCATGGCTCCCGAGCCAATGGGGATCGAGGGGCAATATCGCACCGCGGATATCATTCCTGACTATATGCAAGCGGTGGCATCGTTTGTCGATGCCGAAGCCATCCGCGCCGCGCACCTGCGCGTGGTTGTTGACCCCATGGGCGGCGCAGCCAGGGCTATCTAGCCGACTTGCTGCGCGAGCTTGGCGTTGAGGTGCACGAGATTCACGCCGGGCAGGCGCCTGACCAAGAAGATATCTGCCCCGACCCCGTTGAGCCGTGGGTGGACGCTTGCGAGCATACGGTTATCGAGGACGGAGCTTGCGCTGGCCTGGTGACCGACGGCGACGCCGACCGTATCGGCGCGGTTGACGAGCGCGGCAGATATATACATCCGCATCAGATCATGGCGCTCGTTTTGGGCGACTTGGTTCAATTTCGTAATTTGGAGGGACGCGTCGTCGTCAATCTTTCGTGCTCGACGCTCGTGCGTCGCATTGCCGAGGCGCTTGGCTGCCGCGTGACCGTCAAACCAGTCGGTTTCAAATATATAGCGGCAGAGATGAAGAAGGGTGGCGTCCTCATAGGCGGCGAGGAAGCCGGTGGTATCGGCATCGCCGCGCATATGCCCGAGCGCGATGGAATCCTCGCCTGTCTGATTCTGTGTGAGCTTATGGCAAAGACGGACGCGCCTTTGGGCGTTCTGGTCGACCAACTCGAGGACAGTTTTGGTAAGACGAGTTACGGTCGACGCGATTTGCGCCTTGAGGCCGAAGATGCCGAAACGTTACGAACCCTGCTGCCGGGCGTAAACCCCAAGTCGATTTGTGGCAAGGTGCCGCAAAACGTTAGTCATATGGATGGCTTGCGTTTAGCATTCGAGGATGACACGTGGCTGCTGGTCCGTCCTAGCGGGACCGAACCAGTGGTGCGCGTCTACGCCGAGGGGTTCTCGGTGGAAGAACGTGATGAGTTGCTCGATGCTGGCTGTGCTTTAGCTAGGGGAACGTATCCGCTTTAACCATGAGACTGCCTTATATAAAGAGATGCTCGGTGAGCGGTAGTTAACGGCTGGCAAACGTTAGTCGGATCCCAAATTGTGTAGGAAATGTGTACACCCAGATTCCCGCCCGGCGCCCCTCCGGTCTGGCAATATATCTCCTTGCCGCGCGGCCCGGTCGGACCGGACCAGCCGCCAGGCGTGCACCTTGAGAACCGGATACTGCGAGGATGGACACATTCAGTGTCGCATCCGGGCAGACATCGAACCATTTGAAATGGTCTAACTTGGATTTGTTTTTCGCAAGGCCGCCGAGAGGCGGCCCCGAGAAATTCCTTTTCCTATACTAAAACCATATGAATCGAACGGAACCGATCAGCGATGAACTGAGAGGACCGGACGGGCTCGAAGCCAGATATTTTGGACGGAGAGTTCGATCCTGGCTCAGGATGAACGCTGGCGGCGCGCCTAACACATGCAAGTCGAACGGCACCTATCTTCGGATAGAAGCGAGTGGCGAACGGC
>JAQCYU010000015.1 GCA_027682925.1 Coriobacteriaceae bacterium AF45-21 | reverse complement strand
GGTGAGGTCTGCCAGGTCGTCGAGCAGATGGCTTGAAATGAGCACGCTGCGTCCCCGCGCCACCTCGCTGCGCATCGCGTCGCAGGAGGTTTTCCGTTTTCCCGGATCGAGGCCGTTCAGCGGTTCATCGAGGATGAGGTACGGGCAATCGGTCGCTATCGCCATGGCAAGCTTTACCTGCTGCTTCATTCCTGTCGAGAGTTTACGGGTCGGCTTGTCGAGATATGGGGAGATTCCGAGGGAGTCGCAGAGCGAGTCGATGTCGGCGGCCGATTCCCACGCCTCCCTAACGAAAGCAAGGTGCTCGATGGCCGATAGCGTGGGATAGAGATCCGCGCTGCCCGAAGAGCTCAGGTAGACGAGTTCTGCAAATTCGGCTGATCGACGTTGGCAGATTCCGTCTGCCGCCAGGCTTCCCGAGCGGATGCGGGTGGGAAATTGGCCCGACAGCGCTTCAAGAAGGGTGGTTTTCCCCGAGCCGTTGGGAGCAACGAGGCCCGCCGCCGTTCCCGGGCTCAGGAAAAGCGACCCGATTGAAAGTATCGTCGTGCTTCCGTATCCCACGCTCGCGTCCAGAAGCTCGAGCCCATGGTGCTTTTTCGCGGGTCCAGGCTGTTTGGGGGAACGTGTCGCAACGGCGCCGACCGTAAAAAAGACCGCGACGTATGCCAGGGCCACGGCAAGCATCGATGCGCTGCCTGAACCGGAGCCAATGAATTCTGTCGGGAAGCATCCTACGTAACCCGTTGCCTCGATAGGCGAGAACACGGCCAGCGGCAGGAGATTGAGCGCGGCATTATGCCCCAGTGCCGAATCGGACAGCAACGGGAATGCCGGGGCCGCGACAAGCAGCGCGGAGGTAAGGGGGCCCGCGAGGACGCGCCTCGTTGCGGTCGATAGGACGGCGGAGCAAACGGATATCAAGGTTCCGCCCGCAAGCAGCGCGAGAAGCAGGGCTGTGAAGACGTTTCCCGCGGTCGTGGTGGTAAGCGCGCCGTCATGGAAGAAGGCGATCGGGTACCCAATTTGCCCGAAGCCGTTTAGGGCCAAGGCGTAAATGCCCCCGGGCGCAAGGCCGGCGAGGAGCATCGCGGTCCCCGCGGCGATTATCGAAAACACGATCTGGATAAGGCGCCGGAATTTGGGCACGGGCGCCTTCGCCGCCAGGGTCGCAGGCCTTGTGGCGCCGAGCACGAGTATCGACGAGAGAAGGAAGGGGATGAAGGGAAGGAAAGACGGCGCCGTGGCAATGGCGTAAGGCAGGAAGGAAAGGAATGGCAGGTCGTTTGCGGAGGCTGGAATGTGCGTGATGCCGGAGCTGCTCAGGGCACGGCAATATGCGAGCGCCGCGTCATTGGTCTCTCGGTCTCCCACGATGGACCCGGATTGGAAGCCTTCGCCCATGAGCGCGTAGTAGCTCTCGGCAGAATCGAGAAAGGCGGCGTCGGTTTGAGCGGCAAGGGCGGCGTTCGCGTATCTTGCAAGCTCCGCGTCATTTTGCTGCTCTGGAGATAGGTCTGTGCCGCTGGCCTGGGGCGCGCGCGTATTGAATGCGTCGACAAAGCTCTGCATGCCCTGTTTCATAAAGAAGGGCCCGTAGATGGGTGAATTGAACGCAATGGGGACGGAAAAGGCTGCAGCGAGAACGAGCGTACAAATCCATACGGCCTTGTCTCTTAGGATTAGTTTGAGAAGAAGTCGACAGTACATTTAGAAGCACCTACGTTCCTCAAAGAATCGTTAGATTAAAAGTAACAGACCGGATGAAGATACGTGCGACGGGGGCGAGGCGAATGGCTGAGCGGTATCGATATGCAGGTTCAACGGTATCACATTGGCCACATAGATTTTTAACTTGCATTTCTACCCGCCCTTTTCGTAGAGTCGCCGATACGTGCTTAGCGCACCCTCGGCGCGTCCGGCAGGCTTTGCGAAATGGGATCCAGGAGACTTCGGCGCAGCATCATCTTGCGGAATGCTTCTAATGAGCCTCCCATCCTTCAAAAACAGAATCTCATCGCACAGCCTATCGACCGAATCCAAGATGTGGGATGACATGATGATGCACGTACCAGAATCGGCCAGCTTCCTGAGAATCTCGGAATGCAAGTCCACCCTGCTGGGGTCGAGCGCGTTCATGGGCTCATCTAATAGAAGGTACCGCGCGCCCGTCGCATACGCAATCGCCAGGGTAAGCTGCTGCTTCATGGCCTGGCTCAGAGTGCGGATCCTCATCTTCGCGAACTCGCCTATCTGCGTTTGTTCCACTATCTCTTCGATATCGCGAGCATGCGGCCACATATCGCAAACCATCTTGAGGTGATCTTCCGCACGCAATCCGGGATACAGCAGCGTCCCCTCACCAGGTGCATAGAAGATCATAGAACGGACCTCTCTCGCACCCGTACCCTGCACCTCATCCAGAACGATGCTCCCGTCCACGCGAGGACCCGGCAAACCTGCCATCGCACGCAGCAACGTCGTCTTTCCATGCCCGTTCGGAGCGACGAGACCGTAGACCGTACCCGGGGCAAACTCAGCGTTCACCGAATCTACGAGCACCTTCTTTCCATAAGAGATCGTCAGCGTTTGAAGGTCAATCATCGAGATCATCCCCTTTCGATCTTTGGAACACTCAGGCGCACCATCAACGGAGATACGGCGCCCAAGACCACCAGCAGAGCGCCCGATGCGCCGACGACCTCTCCAAAAGGCATCGCGTTCGTCCCTCGCCCAAGGAACCCAATCGTCCCCACCTGGGAAGCGGGATCAAACGAGGCGAATGGAGCCAGCAGCGCGACGCCCATGCCCACGCTTTCAACATGAGCGCTCAACGAACCCAACACCAAGAGAACCGCGCAAACCATTCCGGTGACAACGGGGTTGCGGCTAATCGCTGCTGTCAACGCAGCGACGACGGAAATCACGCCGTATGCCATGACCAGCAACGGAATACTGCACAACACCGCCTCCCCCACCATGGACGTTGTCGAAGCTCCCGCCCGAATGAGAGCGACGGGATACTCCGATCCACCCGCACCGTTCTTAATCACGGACACAACGACAGCGGGAACCATCGACACCAAAAGCAGCACCAAGCCAAGCAGGAGAGCCAGCGCAACAGCCGTCAGAAAACGCACATGCGCTGTTGCGGGGATCTGGAGAACCAGAAGGGAACGACACTGCAGGTGGGTGCACGCGAGCGATGTGACAACCACGGGCAACAGCAAAAATAAGGAGAGAAGCGCTGCCTGGAGATACGAAAGGAGGATTAATGGGGGCATCTTCGTACTTAACTCGTAAACCTTGGGGTCCGGCAAGCTCGCGATCGACTCAAGCAGAAGGGCGCGCGCCTCCGCACGAGAAGGAGTCTCCGGCTCGATTCCAATCGATTGCAGGAGAGTCGCATCTGCCGCGCCCAGCTCACCTCGAGCGCGCTCGTACGTCGCAAGGCTTCGAAACCCCTCCGCAGGCATAGGCGCGTACACGAAACCCGAAAGAGCATCCCGCATGTCTTCCAGGGCCGCTTTGCCCTCGACGTCCATATTCGCAGCGTTCTGCTCTAGATACCGATCTATTGAACGGAGCTCCCCATCCCTATACCGAACAGCGGAAACGTTATCAGCGTCAGGAAACATCTCGACCAGAGCCGGGGCCAGCATCGTCGTCGACATTGCAATCGCGCATACGGCGAGGGTAGGAGAACGCAGGAGCAGTTTCCCCATCGTTCTTACGTATGCAACGGCGGAGGCACAAGCGCTCGAACGAGTTGCCGTTCTCGATGCAGTGAAGGAACCTCTCTCAAGACAAATCGGGGATATCGGGCACGCGCAGCCGCTCTTTCCAGCAACGCAAAGCAGGCTAATTGCCAGCACCTCGATCCCGATTGCGCATACGAGGGCAATCGCGCCACGCTCGAAGCAAAGTCCAGGCAGATTCACTATCTGCGTTGTCGGGTACGGGCTATAGGCGCCGACGGTCAACTCAGTGTTCGCATACGTAAGGGAATTCAACAGGGCGAACTCACGTAAAGCGATGGATCTTCCGTAATACCCGGGAACCATCGTCACCCCCATCAGGGCACATACGAACACGATTCCAAGCGTAGGGTTATTGGCAATCTTCACGGCAAGGTGAACGACAAGCGAGATGAACGCTGCCACCAAGAATTGCAAGATGGCCGTCTGCGCGAACACCAGCCAAGCCGGTTTGATAACCGGAGTCGCATATTGAATGTAGCCTATCGGATAGAACGGCGAGCCCGGGCCATTCTTCACAAGCGCGGCGATTATCCCTGGAAGATTGATGGCGAGGACGGCAAGCATTGCAAAAACACTCGCCCATACGCTCGATGCAACAAGTCTACCCAGCTCGCCCATCGGTGCCTGGATGATGAGCTTTTCACGTTTGTTAAGACGCGCGGCAAGGAACGAGACGGCAACGGCCGTTGCGACCCATAGCAAGTACTCCTTCGATCCGTCATAATAGGTGTACTCTCCATCCGATATCTGCAGAAACGGAAGTAGGGGAGAGAGCGGTGCCAAGATAAGACGTCCCGCGGCAAGAGGGTACAGAAGCGCGGGCATGCTTGATGAAGAGGTATAGACACCGTCCTCCCCCGCATTCACAAGCGCATCCGCATAGGATGCTGACAATTCCTGCTCAACACGGGTTATTCCCGACTCGAGGTATTCGACCCGTCCGTCGATGCCAGCCGCGCTCCTGAAGACGGGCAGAGCACAAAGAACCATCAACGCAACAACGACAACACAGAGCGACCTGGAGGAGAGAAGCGACCTAAAGATCGCCTTCGAGATTTTGAGCATATTCATCGCCAACCTTAACCTCATCCAGTCGGAACAGAGGGGCCGAACAAAATGCTCGGCCCTTCCTCGCATCTAGTAGGTGCTATAGACAAATTGCCATTTATCAGTTGTGCCAAGAACACCACAGGAGCACATTGCAGCGAGGCGGGATTCCCTATGATGCGCGGATCGGCGATAGCCATTTCGGTAGGAGATCGTCTTGTAAGAGATGTTGAACATCGAGATGCTGTGCCCGCTTACGCCGCGAGGACAGCTGTAGCTCCAGTAGGTATCGACGACGTCGTCCGTATACCCGAGGGGCTCAACGAGGGCACACTGGCTGCTCTCCTGGGAAGGAGGCATCGGGGTATCCGCAAAAGCGGGGGCCCCCGGCAGCAACAGACAAAGAGCGAGGCCGAGGAAAACCAAGAGCTTACACGACTTAACAGTACTGAACATAATCCTCTCCAATCTAGAGGGGTTTCGGTTGCAGCATGCTGTGATTACTTGCAGGCAAAGTCAATTTAACATAAACTGTTAAAAAGTAACCTGAGTTTTTTAAATTCTTCGGAGGTTATTATGAGTTCCGACAATCGCACTCCCCGGCTTCATTCCTTCCGCATCGCATGTGCGATAGCCTCTGCGACCCTTTGCGCCACCGCCATCGCACAAGTGGCGTTCTCCTTAAAGCCAGCAATCGAAGTGCTCGACAACCCTGTAATTGCAGACTCCCCCGCGTATCCAGCCCTTGCGATCTCGACATTGGTCCCTGCCGTCATCGGTATCGCTACGACCATCCTCAGCGCCGTTCTCGTGTGGACGATCAAGAGCGGAGACCCCTTCAAGAAAGGGTCTGCGACATGCTTGAAGGTGCTCGGCATTCTCTTCGTTGTTCAAGCTGCCACCAGCCTCTACGCCGGCTCACTCAAAACCTCCGTTTCGATGTTTGGCGGCGAGGGGGCCGTCGGCGCCCAAGAGATCGCTTCATCATTCGATTGGACCTCTCTGGTTCTCGGCATCGTCCTGTTCATGCTTTCCCAGCTCTTCTTGTACGCCCGAGAGCTGTACCTCGACTCCGACGAGATTGCGTAAGGAAACGCCATGCCCGTAATTGTTCGCCTCGACAAGATCATGGCCGAGCGAAAGATTTCCTCGAACGAACTTGCCGAAAGGATTGGAACCACGCCCGTGAACCTGTCCCGTATTAAAAAAGGGCATATTCGCGGCATTCGCTTCAACACACTCGAGCAGCTATGCCTCGCCCTTCGTTGCCAACCCGGAGACCTTCTCGAAGTCATGAGCGAAGAGGATGCCCGAAAGGAGTTCGGATTCGATTGGTCCGCCGAGGATTAGAGGGCGGTCGTACTCGCCCTGCACATGGGGATGCGAATCGGCGAGGTCTGCGGCCTTCGGTGGTGCGATGTGGATTTCGAGACGGGCCTGATCTCGATCAGACACTCGGTGGCGTACGCGAAGGGAATGGGTTCGTTCATCAAGGACACCAAGACCCATGACGCCAGGGGTATCCCCATCGACCCGGTCGGCCTACTCCCCTTCCTGAAGGAGACCCACGAGATCGACTGCGGAAAGCTGCGCTTGCGCGGCCTTACCGGGGCGGTCGAGATCGGGGACTGCTACATCCTGTCGGAGCCGGGCGCGACCTTCGCGACGACAAGCTATATCCGCAGGGCGTTCAAGACGTTCTCGGAGACCAACGGCCTCATGGGCACCAACGACGAGCTGATCACGTTCCACGGCCTTCGCCACACGTTCGCAACGCAGTGGATCCGCCAAGGCGGCGATATCAAGGCGCTCCAATCGATCCTCGGCCACAAGGACGCCATGGCGACGCTCAACGTCTACGCCGACATCGAGCCCATCTCCAAAATCCATAACATGCTGCGCGCCACGCCGTGCCTTTGGCGCGGGCACCTCGGGCCGAGGGTCGATCCGGGTCCCATGTTCCAACAGAGGATCCAGGAGTCCATCGAGACGCTCCAGGCGTTCGGCTACGGCATCACCGAGCCGGACGACCGAAATATCGCCATACGCGACGTGAAGACGAACAGTTGGCTCTAGCTCACCGAGTACGCGGCAGTGCTGGGCCCATCCCAACTGAGGTCACGGTGGTCCGATAGGGGCGCCGCCCGCGGCATGCGCCGCGGAGCGGTATCCCCTACCGAAGGGCGGGGATGCCCTCCGCTTCCAGTTCGGAATCAGCCGTCGGAGGCGTTCGGCTGACTGCGGGAACGGCCTGTCCGCTCAATGTGTTCGGCTGAGATCGGAAATCAACCCAACACGAGCCGGACACGCGCCAGACGGCTCTTCCCCGTGCGGCCTTCCCCCTTACGCTCATGTTGCAGGCATGTAACGCCGCAGCGAGCGCGCCTTTTTTGCGCCAGACAGGTACAATGATGAACACTGTACCGTAGCGGAGCGCCCCGCGCGCGCCGCAATCACGCGAAAGGGTTTCCCATGGCCGAGATCTCGTCCTCCCGTATCGTCATCACCGTCCTTGGCAAGAACCGCCCCGGCATCGTCGCCGGCGTCACCCGTGTCCTAGGCGAGGCCAACGTCGACATCCGCGACATCACGCAGTCCATTATCGAGGACATCTTCACCATGACCATGCTGGCCGATACCGCCGAGTCCAAGCTCGACTTCGCCGAGCTGCAGAAGGCGCTGGCCGAGGCCGGCGAGCTTTCGGGCGTCAACGTGTCCATCCAGCGCGAGGACGTCTTCAACTTTATGTACCGCCTGTAGCGAGCAAGCCGCTGGGGATAGCCTGACGCGCGCATGCCCATGCAAGTCACCCCGATGCGGCCCGGAGAGGAGCGCGCATGGCCTACGACGCCAAGAAAATCTATTACCGCTTCGATGACCACTTGAGCCGCCTGGTTCTGGATTACGAGGCGAGCCGTCAGATTTCGCCCGAAAGCGAAAACCTCTACCACGGCCTGCCGACCGACCCTTATGACGAGGACCTGTTTGTCGAGCACAATGTCAAGCGCGGCCTGCGCAATGCAGACGGTTCGGGCGTGGTCGCGGGCCTCACTCGCATCTCGGATGTGCATGGCTACAACAAGGTCGACGGTAAGGTCGTGCCCGATCAGGGCAAACTCACGCTTCGTGGCTACAGCATCGAGGATCTGGTCAACAACGCCCAGGCCGAGAATCGCTACGGCTACGAAGAGGTCGCTTATCTGCTCATTACGGGCTCTCTGCCCACCAAGGAAGAGCTTGACGGTTTTTGCGAACGTCTGGGTGCTTTTAGGCACCTGAGCGACGAATACGTCCGCGAGTTCCCCATGACCACGGTGTCGTCGAGCATCATGAATGTGCTTCAGCGCGCCGTGCTGCTGCTCTACGCCTTCGACGCCGAGCCCGACGCCATTACACCCGAGCACGAAATCGACGTCGCCATCTCCATGCTCGCCCGTCTCCCCCGCATCGCCGCCTTCGCACACATGGCCTCGGTCGCCAAGCTTCGCGGCTCCGAGGTTCACGTGCCACACCCCACGCCCGGTCTCTCCACCGCCGAGACCATCCTACAGGTCTTGCGCGGTGGCATGGCGTTCACCCGCGACGAAGCCATGCTGCTCGACGTGATGCTCATGCTGCATGCAGAGCACGGCGGCGGCAACAACTCCACCTTCGCTTGCCGCGTGCTGTCCTCCTCGGCCACCGACCCGTATTCCGCTTATGCCGCGGCTATCGGCTCGCTCAAGGGCCCGCGCCACGGCGGTGCCAACGCCAAGGTCGTGTCCATGCACGAGGACGTCCGCGCGCATGTCTCCAACTGGGAGGACGAGGACGAGGTCGCAGCCTACCTGGGCAAGATCCTCGACAAGCGGGCCTTCGACGGCACGGGTCTCATCTACGGCATGGGCCACGCCGTCTACACGCTGAGCGACCCGCGCGCCGAGGTGTGCCGCCGTTACGCGCGCACACTTGCCGCCAAGAAGGACCTGGGCGATGAATTCGCGCTCATCGAGCGCATTGAGCGCCTGGCACCCCAGGTCATGCGCGACCACGGCATGACCAAGCCCATCTGCGCCAACATCGACCTGTACACGGGCTTTATCTACAAGATGCTCGGCGTGCCCGAAACGCTCTTTACGCCGCTATTCGCCGTCGCCCGCATGGCCGGCTGGTCGGCACACCGCATGGAAGAGCTCTTCTGCGCGCACCGTATTATTCGCCCGGCCTATCGTCCGGTGATCGAGCCGCTGGAGTACAAGCCGCTCGCCGACCGCTAGGACGCGGACCGTTATAGAACTCGAGCGTGGCCAGGGACCCAAGCCCTCGGCCACGCTTTTTATGCCAGTAGAAAGGGCTGCATCAAATGATTGTGTTTTCCGATATGGATGGGACGCTGCTGACGAGCGATAAGCAAATGAGCGATGCCACCTGGGCGATGCTCGACGAGCTCGCACGTCGTGGCATCGAGTTTGTTCCCTGCACGGGACGTCCACTGTCGGGCATCTTTGAGCCCATTCTCGCCCATCCCGCCGTGCACTACGCGGTCTGTGCCAACGGCGCCAGCGTCTGGCAGCTCGACGAGGATACGCCCACCGATGCCTCGCGCGCCACGTGCATCTTGAGCCGTCCGCTCGACCGTGGCATTGCCCACCGCATCCATCGCATTGCCGCCGGCCACGATGTGACCTTCGATATCTTCGCGGATGGGCAGTGCTTCCTCCCCCGCTCGCTCTACACGCGTCTGGATGAGTTCTGTGGCGGCGACCCCCACATCGCGGCTTCGCTCAAGCGCACACGAACACCGATCGACATGGATATCGACAGTAAGATCGACGGGGTCGAGACGCTCGAACGCATCGCCATGTACTGGCACGACCCGGCCGATCGCGACGCCATCGCGGCGGCGCTCGACACGCTCGGAGGCATTGAGGTCACGCGTTCGTACGCCATGAATATCGAGGTTATGGGCGAAGGCGCCACCAAGGGAACGGCCCTCACGTGGCTGTGTGAGCACCTGGGCGAGCGCCTCGCCAACGCCTGGGCGTTCGGCGACAACATCAACGACATCCCCATGCTGCAGGCAGCGGGCCACGGCATGGCCATGATCAACGCCGAGCCCGAAGATCGCGAGGCCGCCGACGCCATCACCGAATACGACAACGACCACGACGGCGTCGCCCGCACCATCATGGCCGCCCTCGCCTAGTCATTGGTCAGTCATTGGGGACGTTCTTAAACGACTAGTCACTGGGGACACTCTTCGCAAAAAGCTGCAAGGACCGTCCCCCACTGTCGGCAGAAAAGGAACGTCCCCATCTGCCGGATTAGGAGAGACTCTCCAGCACGCGACGGAGCTCCTGCTGGACGGCGTGGTCGCGGTTACAACCCACCACGCGATCGGCCACCGCCTTAAGCGCGGGGCGCGCGTTTTCCATCGCGCAGCCCGTGCCGACAAAGCGAATGATCTCGTAGTCGTTCATCGAGTCGCCAAACGCCATGACCTCGTCGCGACCAATGCCGTAATGCTCCGCGAGCTGCGCGATACCCGAGGCCTTCGACACACCAGGCTGCATGGCATCGATCCACGCGTTGCCCGAAGGCGCAAAAGTAAAGAGCTGACCAAGTTCGCGCTGTAGTACGTAGGCGCTGTCCATAACGGCACCGTCATCGCAAAAGATACTCGCCTTGATGATATTTACGCTGGGATCGGGCAGCTCCCAAATGCGTTCGGCATTGGGAAGGTCCTTATCGACCTCGCGCACGAACTTGCTCTCGTCATCGAGCAAAAAGGACTTGGTTCGGTCAAAGAGCGCAAGATGCAAATTGGGAAACGTCGCGACGGCCTGGGCGAGCCTTCGAATCGCCAGGTGCGAATACACCTCGCGGTCTACCATTTTGCCGTCGGCGAAGACCTGGGCACCGTTAGCTGCGACAAAGTCCATCTTGTCGCGAACGGGCGCAAAGAACTCGCACAGGCGATCGTAGCGACGACCTGACGATGCGGCGAAATGCACGCCATGCTCGTGTAGCGCCAGAATCAGTTCGTAGGTCTCGGGAGGCACCTGGCCGTTTTCGTCAAGCAATGTGCCGTCCATATCGGATGCAATCAGTTTAAACATAGAAAAGCTCCCTTCGGGCTTGTTGGAATCGAACGTGTATCCGATTCCAACGTACCCAAAGGGAGCTCAAATAAGACTCCGCGGGCGTAAACGTTACAAGGACCTGGCAAATAGCTCACACATGCCAGAGGTCTCACGGTCGCGGCGTCAGGCGACACGCCACCCCGACGGATAGTCGTTTAAGAACGTCCCCGATGACTAGTCGGCGTAGGTGAAGGTCGTGACGTCGAACATGCCCTCGGGGCGGATGCGGAGCGTCGGGATGACCGGCAGGGGCAGGAAGATGATGCCCATGATGGGGTCGAGCGGCGGCTCGATGCCCATGGCGCGCGCCTTGACCATAAAGTCGTCGTGCTGCGCGGCGACATCCTCGGCCGTGCCCTCGCTCATCAGACCACCGAGCGCCAGCGGAATACGCGCCACGACCTCACCGTTGCGCACCAGCACGTGGCCGCCCTGGCCAACAGCCTCGACGGCAGCCATCATATCGGCCGCGTTGTCGCCCACCACGCACACGTTGTGCGAGTCGTGGCCGATCGTCGAGGCGATGGCACCGCCCGTAATGGTAAAGCCACGCACCCAGCCGCGACCAATGTGCTTGCCAACAAGACCCAGGCCCGCAGGGCCATCACCGTCGGCCCCCTCGGCCTGCAGTGACAAGCCGCGGCCGTGGCGCTCGATCAGCATAATGCGGCGCAGGCCCTCGGCATTCTCGGGACGAGCCATGCCCGTGATGGCCTTGCCCGGCACCACGTCGATCACGGCCTCGCCCGGCTTAAAGGCATAGTCGAACACGTCGAGCGATAGCTTCGGCAGCTTAACGGAAGCACGCAGCTCATCGGCAAGGGCCGCAACCTCGGCCATCTCGGGTGCAATTTCGCCCACAAAGGTGCCATCCTGCGCCACCAGGGCACCGGCGGCATAAACACGATGCGGAGCCTTGGCAAACGTAAGGTCATCGAGCACCAGCAGGTCGGCGCGCTTGCCCGGGGCGATCGCGCCACGGAGCTCGTGTGGGTCGCGGCAGCCGTGGTCCAGGCCAAATGCCTCAGCCGTAGAAAGGGACGCCATGGAGATGGCGACCACCGGGTCGATGCCGGCCTCGATAGCCACGCGACAGGCATTGTCGATCATACCGGTCGAAAGCGCGTCGGAAGGAGCACGGTCGTCGGTCGCAAAGCAGCAGCGACGGGCGCGGGCGGGGTTCTCCAGCAGCATCGGCGACAAGTTGGCCAGGTCGTGGCTGCACGTGCCCTCGCGCAGCATCACATACATGCCGCGGGACAGCTTATCGAGCGCCTCCTCGGGAATCGTCGACTCGTGGTCGGCGATAATACCCGCTGCGGCATAGGCGTTGAGGTCTTTGCCGGCAACAAGTGGCGCATGGCCGTCGACCTGCTTGGACGGCGTCTGGTTGGCAGCGTCGATGCGAGCGCAGGTCTCAGGATCGGCCATAAAGACACCCGGCAGGTTCATCATTTCGCCCAGACCAAAGACATCGCCCGGATACTCGGCAAAAAACGCCTGCATGTCAGCGGCGGTAATCACAGCGCCCGCTTGCTCATCGGGCAGCGCGGGCACGCACGAGGGCATCATGTACTTGATGGAAATGGGCGCGCGACGGCCGTCCTCGATCATAAAGCGCAGGCCGTTCAGGCCGGAAACGTTGGCGATCTCGTGGCTGTCGGCGACGGCAGTGGTGGTGCCGCGCGTCGCCGCCATGCGCGCATACTCGGCGGGACGGATGTTCGAGGACTCGATATGCAGATGTCCGTCGATAAAGCCGGGGGCGATATAGCGACCCTGGCAGTCAATGACCTCAGCCGCCTCGTAGGTGCCGGCGGCATCGTCGCGACCGTCGTAGAGCACGCCGACGATTACGCCGTCCTTGACGGCAACGCTACCGGGCGCCACGCGCTGGCCATATACGTCGACAATCTGCGCATTGGTAAACAGCGTGTCGACGGGCACGCGGCCCTCGGCAGCATCGATCACAGACCTCATGACCTCAACGGACATACATACTCCTTTAACTGTAGAAATAACTGCGGAGCGGACGAGCCTTCACCGCAGCAAGCCAATAGCAATTGTATGCCCAAAAGAAGGTCCCGCTAACACCCCGTCCGCTTAACGGCACACGCCGCTTGGCGCAATGGGGACAGGTTACTTTGCACCAATGACAAGGAGTGTCCCAAAGTGCCGGCACAAAAGGAACGTCCCCAAGTGCCAAAAAAGCCGCAGCCGGAATCGTTCCGGCTGCGGCCCTATTGCACATGTTAGGTTGACCTACTTGCTAGACCAACTTAAAGCCCTTGCGCTTGCCTACTGAGAGGGTGTCGCCCAGCTTGAGGGCGCTCGGGTCGATGTTGTAGCTCTTGGGAGCCACCGCCTCGCCGTTGATCTTGACGCCGCCGCCGTCAATGTCGCGACGGGCCTGGCCGGCGCTCGCCGAAAGGCCCAGGTCCTTAAGCAGGCCTGCGAGGTAGATCTGGCCCTCGTCGTTGACGGTCAGCTCGACATGCTTCTCGGGGAAGTCGGCAAGCTGGCCCTCCTTGAACACGCGGTCGAACTCGGCCTGAGCCTCGTCACCGGCACCGGCGCCGTGATAGGTGTCGCACAGGTCGCGGCCCAGCGCGCGCTTGAGCTCATAGGGATCGGCGGA
This sequence comes from Coriobacteriaceae bacterium AF45-21, assembly GCA_027682925.1. Taxonomy (GTDB): domain Bacteria; phylum Actinomycetota; class Coriobacteriia; order Coriobacteriales; family Coriobacteriaceae; genus Collinsella. The sequence continues at coordinate 42,182 of JAQCYU010000015.1, read as the reverse complement.
ACCGTCGGCCAGGGCAGCGTCGATCTTGTCGACCTCGGCCGGGGTGAGCGAGCTGGCCAGACGATAGTACTTGCCGATCATCTCGTCGGGGATGGACATCGTCTTGCCGAACATATCCTTGGGAGCATCGGTCAGGCCGATGTAGTTGCCGTAGGACTTGGACATCTTGCGCACGCCATCGGTGCCCTCGAGCAGCGGCATGGTAAGCGCGATCTGCGGCTCCATGCCCATCTTCTCCATGAGCTCGCGGCCGGCGAGCAGGTTGAAGAGCTGGTCGGTGCCGCCCATCTCCACGTCGGCCTTGATCTGAACGGAGTCGAAGGCCTGCATCACGGGGTACAGGAACTCGTGGAGGGCGATCGGCGTCTGGGACTGGTAGCGCTTGGTAAAGTCATCGCGCTCGAGGATGCGGGCGACGGTGAACTTGGAGCACACCTGCAGCAGGCCGGCCAGATCCATCGACAGGATCCAGTCGCCGTTGTGCACGATGGTGGTCTTCTCGGGATCCAGGATCTTCATGGCCTGGCTCACGTAGGTCTCGGCGTTGGCCTCAATCTGCTCCTGCGAAAGCTGCGGGCGGGTGGAATTCTTGCCCGAAGGATCGCCGATCAGTGCGGTGCCGTTACCGATGATGAGGGTGACCTTGTGGCCCAGGTCCTGGAACTGACGCATCTTGCGCAGGGGCACGGCATGGCCCAGGTGCAGGTCGGGGCTGGTGGGATCGACGCCGAGCTTGATGTTGAGGGGCTCGCCCTTCTCAAGCTTCTTGCGAAGGTCGGCCTCGGGGACGATCTGCGCTGCGCCCGAGGTGATGATACGCATTTGCTCGTCGACAGACAGCATTGGGTATCCTCCTTTTGCTATAGCACCCTCACCGGATACGGCGGTGCTCGAAGTTCATAAACCCACTCATAATAACCAAAACGGCGCGGCCGAACACCTACGACAGGAAAATCCTCGTCCTGCCGCACGCGTCGATAACGACCGGCAAACGCGTGCCGTCACGTTCGACCAAAAAGCGCGCCTGCTGACGGCGCGAGCAGTCACGGCAACGGACCTGCCCCGTTGCATCCGTGGCGCAGGCGCCCTCGGCAGTCAGCAAGCAGTGCTCGCACACCATGATCTCGGGACGGTCGGCATCGACAGGCCCCAAGACACCGGGGCAAGCGGCAAGCTCGGCAACACGCTCCGCATCATTGCCGAGCAACTCGGCCGACAAGCACACCCGCCCCGCACCGAGTCCGCGCAGCCAGGTAAGCGTGGCCCGATTGGCACAGAACACCGGCGCCGCCACGTCAAACGTTGTGCCCAGCTCGCGGGCCATCGCCACTTGTCCCAGATTGCGGCAGACGACGCGCCCGGCACGCTGCATAAGCGCCCGAGTCCGCTCGGCGTCGCCCGCGCGGCACACTTCGTCGAGCACCACCGTTGTATCGGACAGATCTCGCTCATCGCGCGGACCCACATCCATCAGCTCCCAGGCAAAGACCATACGAGCAAAATCCTCGCGCTTTACCGGCCCCGCCGACCCGCCAACTCCGTCGACGCGCCGCCATCCACCGCAGCGTCCTCAAAGGGCAGTACCTCAACGGCACGCGCAACGGGCGCAATCGCATCCGCCTCGGCCCGCATGCGCTCCAACACCGCCGTCGTCTGATCCAACACGCCGGCGCTGCGAATCAGATAGACCTCGCAGCCCGCGTCCACCTTACGCTTGCAATGCACGACGACGCGCTTCCCCGCTGCGGCATCCACCGGGCAGGGCACCTGCGGCCAGCGCTTGGGCACATCGGGACGCGCGTCGACACCCGGATAGAACCGAATCTCGAGCGTGTCACCCGCCGCCACGGCGGCATCGAGCTCAACGGTCACCTCTTCGTGGCCCACAGCGACCAAGCGCCCCACGCGCACGCCCTGGTTGATCGCGCGCTCAAAGCTCATGAGCTCGGCACCCGAACGACCCCGCAGGTAAGCATCGGTAAACCCACGGTTAAACGACCTTCCCAGCTCGCGTTCAAGCTCTTCCACGGCACCGGAGTCCCACGCGCCGTCGCACAGCATATCGAGTGCCCGACGCCACACCCTCACCACGTTGAATACGTAATCGGGATTCTTCATGCGTCCCTCGATCTTGAGCGATGCCACGCCGGCGGCAACAAGCTCGGGCAGGTGCGCGATACCCAGATAGTCACGCGGACAAAGCAGGCGGTCTCCCTCGACGGCAACAACACTCTGCCCCGCCTCGTCCACTAGGTCGTACGCCAGACGGCACGGCTGCGTGCAGTCGCCGCGCATCGCCGAGCGCCCACGCCGCAGGGCCGAGAACTCGCACGCCCCCGAATAGCCGATGCAAATCGCACCGTGGCAGAATACCTCGATGGGCACGCCCGTGGCACATAGCGCCGCAATCTCGTCGACCGTCAGCTCGCGTGCCGTCGTCACGCGCTCGACCCCCAGCTCATCGGCGGCAAGCCGCACGGCACCCTCGCTATGAGCGCCCGCCTGCGTGGACAGGTGAATCTCGACCCCGGGAATCGCCGCGCGCAGCGCGCAGGCCAACCCGGCATCGGCGACAATCAGAGCATCGGCGCCCAGCTCCAGTGCATGAGCTCCCAACGCCACCGCGTCGGACAACTCATCGTCAAACACGAACACGTTGAGCGTTACGTACACACGCACGCCATGGGCATGCGCCACGGCGCAGCCGCGCGCAAACTCGTTATCCGTAAAGCCATGGGCGCTCACACGGGCGTTAAAGCCGCCCAACCCCGCATAGATGGCATCGGCACCCGCGGCGATGGCCGCAAGCATCTGGTCGAGTCCGCCCGCCGGCGCCAGCAGCTCGGGCAGCGCCGCACCGGCAGCATCCAATCCAGTCTCGTATTGTCCGCTCGGCCCCATCGTCCGAATCGCCATCGACAAACTCCTTACCAAGGTATGCATTCACTCTGAAAAATGCCGTCTTCCAGCATACACGAGGCCTCGCGCGCCCCGTTTGGTTTATCGTGTAATAACTTATGTCCATCCTGCCCCGACGGCACATCCACCGTCTGGCACGACATACCTGGAGGTCAATATATGGGTCCTCGCCAACGACAGGGACACAGCCGTTCAAAGACGCACGCCCTGCCCATAATCCTGCTCTCGTTTTTGGGCTTTCTGCTGATTGCGGGCGTGGCGTTTGGCATCGGCATGGTCGGTAACGTCAACCGCTGGCTGTCCGATCTGCCCGACTACACCGACGCCAACGCGTATCTGGTGAGCGAGCCCACCGAGATCGTCGACTGTAACGGCAACAAGATCGCGAGCTTCTACACGCAAAACCGCAAGTCCATCACCAAGGACGAGGTCTCCCCCTACGTGCTGCAGGGCACCGTTGACGTCGAGGACGAGCGCTTCTACGAGCACGGCGGTATCGACCTGTGGGGTATCGCGCGTGCTGCGGTGGCAACCCTCGGCGGCGGGCACGAAGGCGCCTCGACGATCACCCAGCAGCTTGTGCGCAACACCATCCTGCAGGAGGAGCAATTCGACTCGACCATTGAGCGTAAGGTGCGCGAGGCCTACATCGCCATCAAGATGGAGGACATGTACTCCAAAGACGAGATCCTCATGATGTACCTCAACACCATCTATTACGGCCACGGCGCCTACGGCATCGAGGCCGCAGCCGAGACCTATCTGTCCAAGAGCGCCGCCGACCTCACCCTGAGCGAGGCCGCGCTACTCATCGGCCTTCCCAACTCGCCTTCGCAGTACGACCCCACGGTCAATCCCGATCTGGCACTGTCTCGCCGCAACAAGGTTCTCGACAACATGCTGCGCCTGGGCCACATCACCCAGGAGGAGCACGATGCCGCACAGGCCGAGCCCATCACCCTCAATGTGACCGAAATCTCGGGCAGCGGCGTCGACGTATACTCGCAGCCCTACTTTGTCTCCTACGTCAAGCAGCTGCTGGAGCAGGAGTTCTCGACCGACGTGCTCTTTAAGGGCGGCCTGACCGTCAAGACCACCATCGACCCCACGATGCAGCAGGTGGCAGAGAATGCCGTCCGCGAGCAGCTCGACACGCTCTCGCTTGACGGCCTGGACATGGGCATGGTCGTCGTCGACCCCAAGACCGGCTACATCAAGTGCATGGTGGGCGGCTACGACTACAACGCCGACGAGAACCACGTAAACCATGCCACGGCCAAGCGTCCCGTCGGCTCCACCTTTAAGGCCTTTACGCTGGCAACTGCCATCCAAAACGGCATGAACCCCAACGTCACCCTCAACTGCAACTCGCCGCTCAAGGCCAAGGGCACCACGACCGAGGTCCAAAATTACGCCAACCAGAGCTACGGCAACATCACGCTTAAGCAGGCGACGGCATACTCCTCCAACACCGGCTACATCCAGGTGGCGGAAGCCGTCGGCAACAGCAAGATCATCTCGCTCGTCAAAAAGCTCGGCATCGACCCCGCCAAGGACAACATCGAGGACGTTCCCGTCATGACGCTCGGCACCGGCTCGATCTCGCCACTCGAGATGGCCGCCGCCTACGCGACGTTTGCCAACGGCGGCTACTATCGCCAGCCGATCGCCATCACCGAGATTGATTCTCGTACCGGTTCGGTGCTGTACCAGCACACCGACAATCCCTCACAGGTGCTTACCGAGGGCGAGGCCGCCGCGGTCACCGATGTTCTGTCCGGCGTCATGAAGGGCAGCGGTACGGGTGCTGCCGGCGCCTGAGTGTCAACCAGCCTATGCCGGCAAGACGGGCACCACCGACAACACCACCAACCTTTGGTTCTGCGGCTATACCCCGCAGCTGGCGTGCGCCCTGTGGACCGGCTATTCCGCGGGCGAGATCCCCATCCAAAAGTACGGCACGGACCTGCTGGGCGACAGCACCAACCTGCCTGTCTTTAAGCGGTTTATGAACACCGTTCTGACCGGTACCGAGCGCGAGGAGTTTGCGACCGGAACGGCGCCCACCTACAAGAACAACAGCGTCTGGAAGTTCTACGGCACCAACAACACCAAGAAGTCGGAGAACGACGACAAGGACAAGGACGAAGAGGAAGAGGAAACCACCACAACAACTACCACGACGACCACGACCACCGAGACCACGGGCGGCGACACCACCGGCGGCACCGGTACGACCGGTGGCTCGACGGGCGGCTCCACTGGTGGCTCGACGGGCGGCTCCACTGGTGGCTCGACCGGCGGCGATGGCGGCACGCCTACGCCTACGCCCACTCCCGACCCCTCGCCCACGCCTGACGATACGGTCGGCTAAGAAGTACGCGACTAGAGCCAACAAGGCCCCGAGCAGCTTATTGAACTGCTCGGGGCCTTTTAGTTTGAAGCGACCTGGTGGGCGGTCTTTATACCGGCAAACAAAAAGGGGTACCGACCAACGTCGATGCCCCTTACAAGCCACTATGTCAGCGCACGCAATGCCGAGCGCACGGCCCGCACACCTACTTGCGAGAATTGCTCAGCTTATTGATCAGCGCCTCGAGGCGCTCGCCGTCCTCGGCCGTCTGGGCAATAACCAAAATCGTATCGTTGCCGGCAAGCGAGCCAAGCACATCGGGCAACTCTGCCGCATCAACGGCGGCGGCGATGCCGGAAGCCGTGCCAGGCTGAGCCTTGATCATAACCAGATTATCGGTACGCAGAACGCCCGTTACGAGCTCGGAAACCATACGCTGCAGGTGCAGGTCCTCTGCCAGAACATAGATGCCCTCAGGGAGCTTACGCAGCCCCATATCGGCAATATCGCGAGAGACAGTCGCCTGCGTGCAATCAAAGCCCATAGCACGGAGCTCATCGACCAGCACGCGCTGCGTGCGGACATCCTTATTGCGCACAATATCTCTAATGGCATCCTGGCGCCCATTGCGTTTTTTAGCCATACAAACCCTCTCTCCAAAAGATGGCGGAGACAATCAATCAGTGATTGAATAGTTTAACGCTATTTGAAGGCTTTTGTGTATAAGAACGCATTTCGAAACAATTCTATGCAAGTTTGTTTCGTAATGAGCCGTTTAGGCGGTTTTTGCGCCCGTCCGGTTAAGAAAAGCTGCCAGATGCGTACACATCACGCAGCGCGCGGGCTTGGCGCTGGCGATCGGCCCAAACAACAGACCGAGTCCCCGATGGTTATCCTTGAGCGCGGCGACCATCTGACGGGTTCGAGGCGCCTCGAGCATATCACGCATGCGGGCGGAACGCTCGATTGACGACACTCCATGCGGGCTCAGACACAAATTCTCGATGCAGGCGACCAGTCCGGCAAAGTAGAACTTTTGGCTTGCCAGCTTGAGCCGACCACCGCTATCTGCTTCCGAGAGTGAGTCCGCAAGCTCGTCGAGCGCCCGGGCGTCATCGGATACCTTGGCATACATGGTGGGATCAAAGGCATCTGTAAGCTTAGGCGCCGCCGCGTGGAAACAAGCGTCGCCGCATCCGGAGACGCGCTGTGCCTGCGAGAGCGCGCACGCCATAAACCCAACTGTGCGAAACGCCTTGTCGTACAAAAGGCATGCCTCAAACAGCGGACGGCTATACATCACGCCAGAGGTCTGAACGACTAGGCCGCCTAAAATCAACTGGGACAGCCCGGTCACCATCGAAGATTTGCTATCAATGGAAATATGAGCAGCATCCAAGACGCGCGAATGGCGCTCTCGATGTGCATCATAGCGGTCGAGCGACACCGAGGGGAGCACAATGTCTGCCGCAGTATCGCACGCGATATCGACCATCTTGGAAAGGGCCTGCGGAGCAAACCACTCATCGGCGTTCATGGCGATGATTTGAGAGCCGCGCGAGGCATCAAAACCGGCACGAAGACAAGCGCCGCGCTTCGCGTCCTCGACGTCAATCAAATCAATATGGATGTCCCTGTCGGCAGCAACTTGAAGCGAATGGCGCACACCGGGCACAGCATCGCGGCAGACAACGACAATCTGCAAATCATAGAGGTCTTGGTTCTGGATACTCTCGAGCGCACGCATCGCATAGCTGGGCGAACCTTCTACCACAAGGATCACCGAAAGTCGCGGATGCGAACAACGTCGAACCAAGTTTTCCATCCTCTCGATAGCACCAAATCAAACTGTCGTTCATGGTACACCCCGGCAATAAAAGCAATGAGACACCGGTTGTATTGCACGCCAAGAACAGATGTTGCACACGCGCAGCCCACAGATGACAGGTGCCGACGCACGACGCGCCGAGCCCTCCCCTAGTCGAGCACGACAAGCTCGGCGGGATCGTAATCCACGCCCATAAACGTAAGGCCGCAGGCAGGAGCCGTGGGGCCCGCAGCGGTACGGTCGCAAGCATCGATGACCTCGCGCATCCACTCGGGTTCACGGCGATGCATGCCAATCTCGACAAGCGTGCCCACGATCGTGCGGACCATCGAATGCAGAAACGCATTGCCCTCGATGGTAAACGTCAGGATATCCTCGCCAAAAGCGACCTCGTGGCCAAACTCCGCACGCATCACGCAGCGGTGCGTGGGCTTGCCCACAGCAGAGGCAACCTTGCAAAAGCTCTTAAAGTCCTGCTCGCCCAAAAGCGCAGGGCAGGCGGCCGCCATCGCATCGACGTCGAGGGGATAGCGATGCCACCACACCGCACCGCGCGAGAGCACGGGGCGCGCATCGCGATCGGCAATACGGTACGTATACGTACGGGACCGCGCGTCAAAGCGGGCAGAAAAGCCCCTACGGGCCTTGTAGACCTCGTTTATGGCGATATCTTTGGGCAGGAGGGCATCCATAGCCCTCAGCCACCTACGGCGCGTCAGAGCAAGCTCAGCGTCCGTTACGGGCACGCTAATGTACTGGGCCACCGCATGCACGCCGGCATCGGTACGACCCGCACACGTCAGATCGATCGGGCGGCGCAGCAGCGTCTCGATAGCGCGGCGCAACTCGCCCGCAACGGTCGTCTGGCCCGGCTGCTCGGCAAATCCGCTATAGGACGAGCCATCATAGGCAACACAGAATACAAGCGTGGCATCGAGCTCAGGAATCGAATTGAAATCAGACGGCGCGGTCATGGGCGCTCCCAACAAACAAGCAACGGTATCGCGACAAAAAAAGAGGGGTACGCGAACGTACCCCTCGAATATAGCCTATGCAGACGGATTGTCTACTCAGCGGTCTCCTCAGCAGGAGCCTCCTCGACGGCCTCGGCCTTCTTGGGAGCAGCGGCCTTCTTGGGGGCCGGAGCAGCCTTCTTGGCCTTAGGCGTGCAAGGCTCGGTGACGAGCTCCATGATAACGATAGGAGCGTTGTCGCCCTTACGGTTGCCGAGCTTCATGATGCGGGTGTAACCGCCGTTGCGGTCCTGCCACATGCCCTGGGCAGCCTTGTCGAAGATCTCGGCAACGAGCTGCTTATCGCCGAGCTTGGCGATGGCCAGACGACGAGAGTGCAGGTCGCCCTTCTTGGCCCAGGTGATGATCGGGTCGACGACCGAACGCAGCGCCTTAGCGCGGGTCTCGGTGGTCTTGATGCGGTCGTTCTCGAAGAGGGCCTTGGCCAGGCTCTTCTTCATGGCCTTGGTGTGGCTCGCATCGGTGCCGAGCTTCAGGCCCTTCTTAACGTTGTGACGCATGGTCTAGTTTCTCCTCAAATATGCGAAGCATTAAGCCTTCAGGCTCAGGCCCATGGACTCAAGCTTGTCCTTCACTTCCTCGATCGACTTAACACCGAAGTTACGGATGTTAAGCAGATCGTTCTCCGAGAACTCAACGAGCTGACGGACCGAGTGAATGCTGGCGCGCTTAAGGCAGTTGTAGGAACGGACGGAAAGGTCCAGATCCTCGATCTGCTTGTCCAGCTCGGCGTTGTCGTTGGTGACCTCGGGAGCGAAAATCGAAGCCTCCTCCTCGACCTCGGGGGTCTCGGCAAGGTTCATAAAGGCAGCCATATGCTGGTTGATGATATTGGCAGCCTGGACCACGGCGTCGCGCGGAGCGATGGAGCCGTTGGTCTCGATCTCGAGGACAAGGCGGTCGTAGTCGGTGTGCTGACCGACACGGCAAGCCTCAACGAGCTTGGCGCAACGGGACACCGGCGAGTACAGCGAGTCGACGTGGATCACACCGATGGGATCGTTGTCGCGCTTGTTAGCCTCGCCAGAGACATAGCCGCGGCCATAGCCGATGCGCATGCTCATGGTGAGATGGCCACCCTCGGTGAGCGTAGCGATGTGCTGCTCGGGGTTGACCAGCTCAAACTCGGACGGAATAAAGAAGTCCGCACCGGTGACCTCGCAGGGGCCGTCAACCGAGATGGTGGCGGTCGCCTCGTCGGTCGTGCCGAGAGCCCTGAAGACAAGACCCTTGACATTCAGGACGATGTCGGTGACATCCTCGACCATGTTAGGGATGGTCATGAACTCGTGCTGCGCACCATCGATCTGAATAGCCTCGACGGCGGCACCCTCGAGCGAGGACAGAAGTACGCGACGGAGGGAGTTACCCAGCGTATCGCCGTAGCCACGCTCGAGCGGCTCGACGGAGACACGAGCAGACGTCTCGTTGATCTCTTCGACCTGAACCTGAGGCCTAATGAATTCTGACATGTATTACCTCCAGCCTCAGCAGCCCGGATGGACTACTTAGAGTAGAGCTCGACGATGAGCTGCTCGTTGATATCACCGCTGATCTGCTCACGCGTCGGCAGAGCGAGCACGTTACCAGACAGCTTCTCGATATCGACCTCGAGCCAGCCAGGAACCTCAAAGCGCTCGGAGGAAATCAGGGCCTCCTTGATGGGGAGGAGGTCACGGAACTTCTCGCCGACAGCGACGACGTCGCCGGCCTTGACGCGGTAGGACGGAATATCCACGCGCTTGCCGTTCACGGTGAAGTGACCGTGACGGACGGACTGACGAGCCTCTTTGCGGGTGCGGGCGAAGCCAAGACGGAAGACGACGTTGTCAAGGCGAGACTCAAGGATGATCATGAGGTTCTCACCGGTGACGCCGTTCATCTTACGGGCCTTGTTGAAGTAGCCGTGGAACTGCTTCTCCAGAACGCCATAGATGAACTTGACCTTCTGCTTCTCGCGCAGCTGCATGCCGTACTCAGATTCCTTGCGACGGCGCTTGGGCTGACGGATAGATTCCTTCTTGCTGCTGTAACCGAGCTCAGCGGGATCGATCCCGAGCTGACGGCAGCGCTTAAGAACAGGAGTCCTGTCGATTGCCATATTGATACGATCCTTTCAGTTACACGCGGCGACGCTTCTTGGGGCGGCAGCCGTTGTGCGGAATGGGGGTCTTGTCCTGGATGCTCGAGACCTCGAGGCCAGCAGCCTGGAGGGAGCGAATGGCGGTCTCACGACCGGAGCCGGGGCCCTTGACGAAGACGGAAACCTTCTTCATACCGTGCTCCATGGCCTGCTTGGCAGCAGCCTCGGCAGCCATCTGGGCAGCGAACGGCGTGGACTTACGGGAGCCCTTGAAGCCCACCTGGCCAGCCGACTTCCAGGAAATGACGTTGCCTGGGGATCGGTGATCGAAACGATCGTGTTGTTGAACGTAGAACGAATGTGAGCCTGGCCCACGGAAATGTTCTTACGGTCCGCGCGCTTCAGACGGGCAGCGCGAACGTTCTTCTTAGCAGTAGCCATCTATCTAGCGCTCCTTATTTCTTCTTCTTAGCACCGATCTGACGCTTCGGGCCCTTGCGGGTACGAGCGTTAGTGTGGGTGCGCTGGCCGCGGACCGGGAGGCCCTTGCGGTGACGAAGGCCGCGGTTGCAGCCGATGTCCATAAGGCGCTTGACGTTCTGGTTGCGCTCACGGCGGAGGTCGCCCTCAACCATGATCTGGTTCTTATCGATATAATCACGGATGGCGTTAACCTCATCCTCGGTGAGGTCCTTAACGCGCGTATCCACGTTAACGTTGCACTCGACGCAGATCTTCGTCGCAGTGGTGCGGCCGATGCCGTAAATGTAGGTCAGACCGATCTCAACGCGCTTCTCACGCGGGAGGTCGACACCATTAATACGGGCCAACGTAGTCTCCTCTCTTAACCCTGACGCTGCTTATGACGGGGGTTCTCGCAAATGACGAGGACCTTGCCATGGCGCCTAATGATTTTGCACTTATCGCACATCTTCTTGACCGAAGGACGTACCTTCATCGTTCTTCCTTTCGGTAGCGCTCAAACTACTTCCCTACTATCTACTCGCCCAGCCGCAGGCGTTTAAAACTATGGCTGGTCTTCACACACAATCCGACCGTAGGTTGAGCTAAGCCTGCAGTCGGAAATGGAGTGCGTGTATGCGTGCCGCTATTTGTAGCGATAGGTGATGCGGCCGCGGGTCAGGTCGTACGGGGAAAGCTCCACGACAACCCTGTCACCGGGGAGAATACGGATGTAATTCATTCGGATCTTGCCAGAAATGTTGCACAGAACCGAATGACCGTTCTCGAGCTCAACCTTAAACATGGCATTGGGCAACGGTTCCTTTACCGTACCCTCGAGCTCAATTGCGTCTTCCTTCTTCACAAGCAATCATCTTTCTCTAGAAAACGACAGCGATTGAGTATTCTACAACACGTATGCACGCATCGTAATAACTTCGTAATGGCTCCACAACTAAGTGGAACTTGTTACATTTCTCCGCCTTGGAGCGAACACCAAGCACCCTGGGCATCCGTGGTGAGAATCACCGGGCCGTCATTGGTAATGGCGACGGTGTTCTCGTAGTGCGCGGCGGGCAGGTGGTCGTTGGTCGTGACGATCCAACCGTCGGAGCCCGTGCTCACATGGTTGGAGCCCATCGTAACCATCGGCTCGATGGCAATGACCATGCCGGCCTGGAGGCGAACGCCTCTCCCCTTCTTTCCATAGTTAGGAACGTTGGGGTCCTCGTGCATCACACGGCCAATGCCATGGCCCACATAGTCGCGAAGCACGCCGTAACCGTGAGACTCGGCGAGAGACTGAACGGCATAACCGACGTCCCCGATATGGTTACCGGGAATAGCCTGCTCGATGGCAGCCTTAAGGCAATCGCGCGTGACCTCGCACAGGGCCTTGGCCTCGGGCGTAGGGGTGCCGACGAAAAACGTCCAAGCGTTATCGCCAACCCAACCGTCGACAACGGCTCCCGTATCGATGGAGATGATATCGCCATCGCGCAGGATCATGTCGGGGTTGGGAATACCGTGGACCACGGCATCGTTAATCGATGCGCAAATGGTACCGGGGAACCCGCCGTAACCTTTAAAGGCCGGGGTGCCGCCATGCATACGGATAATCTGCTCCGCGAGCTGATCGAGCTCAAAGGTCGAAACACCAGGGCGCACCATGGCTCCAACGTGGCGGAGCGCCATCTTAGATAGCGCTCCTGCCTTCTTCATCTGCTCGATTTGCGTTGCAGACTTAATCTTGATCATAGACCGAGAGCCTCTTTGACATCCCCGTACACGGTCTCGCGAGCCTGGTCACCGTTGACCGACTTGAGCAGACCCTGGCCACGATAGTAGTCGACGAGCGGGCTCGTGGACTTCTCGTAGACGTCGAGACGGTTCTTGATGGTCTCGGGCTTGTCGTCGTCGCGCTGATACATCTCGCCGGCGCACTTGGGGCAGGTAGCATCGGCAGCGGTGCCGGTGTAACCGCAGGCGCGGCAGGTGCGACGCGAAGACAGACGATCGATGATGACCTCGGGGGCCACGTCGACCAGAAGGGCGCAGTCGATCTCGCGACCCATGGCGGAGAGCTCGGAATCGAGCGTCACAGCCTGGGCGGTGTTGCGCGGGAAGCCGTCGAGGATGAAGCCCTGCTGGGCGTCATCGGCAGCAAGGCGCTCCTTGACAAGGTCGATCACGAGCTGGTCGGGAACGAGCTCGCCAGCGTCCATGTACTTCTTAGCCTGAATACCAAGCTCGGTGCCACCCTTGACGGCAGCACGCAGCAGGTCGCCCGTGGAAATGTGAGCGACGCCAAACTCGGCGACGAGCTCCTGTGCGACGGTGCCCTTACCGGCACCCGGAGCTCCGAGCAATACGAGGTTCATGAGCAATCCTCCTCTAGCCTATTTAAAGAATCCATCGTAATCATACATCTTGATCTGGCCTTCGAGCTTATCGACCGTGTCGAGCACGACGCCGACCATGATGAGGATGGACGTGCCGCCAAATGCCTGGATCAGATGGTTACCCGTGAAGGAGAAGATGATCGAAGGCACGATGGCGATGAGCGCCAAAAAGACAGCGCTGGGAAGCGTGATCTTGTTGAGCGCGTTCTTGATGTAGGCCGCGGTAGCCCTACCCGGACGGACGCCCGGAATAAAGCCGCCCTGCTTCTTAAGGTTGTCGGCCGTGTCATCGGGGTTGAACACCATGGAGGTGTAGAAGTACGCGAAGAACACGATGAGGACAACATTAAGCACCCAGTTGAGCCAACCGGTCGAAAGCGCAGAGGCAACTGCCTGAATCCAGCCGATGCCGGGGAAGAACACGGCAATCTGAGCCGGGAAGTACAGCAACGCCGAAGCGAAGATGATCGGCACGACACCCGCGGTGTTGACCTTGATGGGCAGGTAGGTGGTCTGGCCACCCATCATGCGACGGCCAACGACGCGTTTGGCGTAGGAGACCGGGATGCGGCGCTGGCCGCGCTCAAGGAAAACAATCAGCGGGATAACCAGCAGGATGATGGCGCAGATGATCACCATGGTGATGATGCCACCGGCATTGCCCTCGGTGCTGGAGAAGATCGCCTGCGGCAGACCGGCCATGATGTTCGCAAAGATGATCAGCGACATGCCATTGCCGATACCGCGCTGGGTGATGAGCTCACCAATCCACATGATCAACATGGCGCCCGCGGTGAGCGTGCCGACGATCATGAGGTCGAAGATGATCTCGGGAGCGCCGGCGCCGTTAAAGCTGATGCCGAAGCTCTTAAAGAGGAAGAGGTAACCCACGGAGTTGAGGATTGCCAGAGCCAGGGTGAGGTAACGCGAATACTGCGTAATCTTGGTCTGACCGACCTCGCCCTCGCGGGCAAGCTCATGCAGGGAAGGCACAACGGCCTGGAGCATCTGGAGGATGATCGAGCTGGTGATGTAAGGCATGATGCCCAGCGAAAACACCGAAACATAGCTCAACGCGCCGCCAGAGAAAAGATTCAGGAGGGCCATAGCACCTGCGGCGACCGAATTGTTATCGGTCGAGAAAAGGCCCAGCATCCCCTGGAAGGGAATGCCGGGCACAGGAACGTGCGCACCAATGCGGTACACGACGAGCATAGCTATGGTAAAAAGAATCTTTTCGCGCAATTCTTTGATGCGGAAAGCATTCTTAAGACCATTTAGCACGGCAGCTCGACCTTTCCGCCGGCGGCCTCGATCTTGGCCTGCGCAGAAGCGCTGACCTTGTCGACCTTGACCGTGAACTTCTTGGTGAGCTCACCATTGCCGAGCACCTTGACGGGCTCGAACTCGCTCTTGGTGATGCGAGCGGCCTTAAGAGCGGCACCGTCGATCACAGCGCCATCCTCGAACTTACGCTCGAGACGCTCAACGTTAACAGCGGTGTACTCGATACGACGGGGGTTGCGGAAGCCCGGAAGCTTGGGCAGGCGCATAGCCAGCGGAGTCTGGCCACCCTCGAAGCCGGCACCCTTGGTGCCGCCAGAGCGGGAACCTGGCCCTTCTGACCGCGGCCAGAAGTGGTGCCGTGACCCGAAGAATTGCCACGGCCGACGCGCTTGCGGTTCTTGGTGGAACCGGGCGCGGGAGTAAGATCGTGAAGCTGCATTTGCTACTCCTCTACAATCTCGACAAGGTGCTTGACCTTGAAGATCATGCCGCGGACGGACTCGTTGTCAGCAATCTCGCGAACCTCGCGGATCCTGTGGAGACCGAGGGCACGGACAGTACGGACCTGGTCCTGCTTGCAACCGTTGGTGCTGCGGACCTGCTTGATCTTGATGGTGTCAGCCATGCTTAGTTCTCCTTACCGACGAACATCTCGGAGACCGTCAGGCCACGGCGAGCCGCGACGTCCTCAGGGCTGGAGAGCTCCTTGAGGCCCTCGACGGCAGCCTTGATGATGTTGAGGCCGTTGTCGGTACCGAGGGACTTGGACAGGACGTTCTTGATGCCAGCAAGCTCAAAGAGGGGACGCACAGCGCCGCCGGCGATAACGCCGGTACCCTCGACAGCGGGCTTGATGATGATGCGGCCGGCACCAAAGTGGCCGAGAACCTCGTGCGGGATGGTGCCCTGCTCGGTCACCGGCACGTGGAACATGTTCTTCTTGGCATCGAGAGACGCCTTGGAGATGGCCAGGGGCACCTCAGCGGACTTGCCCATGCCAACGCCGACGTTACCCTTGCCGTCGCCAACGACGACGAGAGCGACGAGGCTCATGCGACGACCACCCTTGACGGTCTTCGACACGCGGTTGATGTAAACGACGCGCTCCTCGAACTCGGAGGCCTCGCGCTGCTGCTTCTGATTACGAGCCATGTGCTACATACCTCCTAGAACTCGAGACCGGCGGCACGAGCACCGTCGGCGAGGGCCTTGACGCGGCCATGGTAGATACGGCCACCGCGATCGAAGGCGACCTTGGTGATGCCGGCCTCGATGGCGCGCTTGCCGACGAGCTGACCGACCTTCTCCGCAGCCTCCTTGTTCGAGGTGTGGGTGCCCTTGAACTCGGCCTCGAGGGTCGAGGCAGAGACGAGCGTCAGGCTGGAGCCCTTGCTGTCGTCGATGATCTGGGCATAGATGTTGGCGTTAGTACGGGTCACGCGAAGACGCGGACGCTCGGAGGTACCCGAGACCTTGCCGCGAACACGACGCTGACGACGCTTGAGGCCTTCCAGCTTCGCCTTATGCTTGTTCATACGTAAACTCCTAAAAAGGTTGATCTTGCCAGCACCTGACGGGGTGCTGGTCTTATGCGAGTGAGTCGGTTACGACTACTTGGCGGCCTTACCCAGCTTGCGGCGGATGTGCTCGCCAACGTAGTGGATACCCTTGCCCTTGTAAGGCTCGGGAGGACGATGGCCGCGGATCTCAGCGGCGATCTGACCGACCTGCTGCTTGTTGATACCCTTGACGTTCACGTGGGTGTTGTCGGGAACCTCGAAGGTGATGCCCTCGGGAGCCTCGACGATCACGGGGTGCGAGAAGCCCAGGGAGAACTCGAGGTTCTTGCCCTTCTGCTGCACGCGGTAACCGACGCCGGCGAGCTCGAGCTTCTTCTCGAAGCCCTCGGAAACGCCAACAACCATGTTGTGGATGAGGGCGCGGGTGAGGCCGTGGCGGGCACGGGTCTCACGCTCGTCGTCGGGACGGGAAACGGTGAGGACGTTGTCCTCGACGTTGATAGCGAGCTTCTCAAAGACATCGAGCTCGAGCTGGCCCTTGGGGCCCTTGACGACAACGTTGTTGCCGTTGACTGCCACTTCGACTCCGGCGGGAATCTGGACAGGCTTATTACCGATACGAGACACGGTGATCTCCTTTCCTTCTACCTACCGAGCGAATTACCAGACGTAAGCGATGATCTCGCCGCCGACGTTGTGCTTGCGAGCATCGCGGTCGGTCATGACGCCATGGCTGGTGGAAATGATGGCGGTACCAAGGCCACCGCGGACGCGGGGCATGTCGGCAACGCCGGTGTACTTACGCAGGCCCGGCTTGGAAATGCGGCGGATGCCGTTGATGACCTTAGCCTTCTTGGGACCATACTTAAGCGTGATGTGCAGAGTCTTCTGGGGAACGGTGTCCTCGACATCGTAGCCCTCGATGTAGCCCTCCTCGTGCAGAACACGAGCGATCTCGACGAGCTTCTTGCTGCTCGGCATGGAGACCGTGGCCTTGTTCACAGAGTTAGCGTTACGGATGCGCGTAAGCATATCTGCGATCGGGTCTGTAAGGTTCATACAGATTCTCCTTCGTTCTTGATGAACACGTGCTCTTGGTTCTTCGCCGCCCTTAACGGCAAAGCCTTTTTAGCGCGTTTTCCCTGTTCCAAACTGATGCTTGAAACGCTGGTAGTGACTTACCAGCTGGCCTTCTTAACGCCGGGAAGCTCGCCCTTGAGTGCAAGCTCGCGGAAGCAGACACGGCACAGGCCGAACTTGCGGTACACAGAGTGCGGACGGCCGCAGCGCTGGCAGCGCGTGTACTCACGAGTAGAGAACTTCTGCTTGCGATTGCACTTGACGATCATCGATGTCTTAGCCACTTATATCCTCCTCACATAGAGTATTGTTCGCCCCAAGCGCCGCCCCCTTCTGGGAACGGCGCTCATAGGGCAGGTGAACCTATTTCTTGAACGGGAAACCGAAGGCGTCCAGAAGGGCCTTGGCCTCCTCATCGGTGTTGGCGGTGGTCACGAAAGTGATGTCCATACCACGCTGGTGATCGACGGAGTCGAAGTCGATCTCGGGGAAGATGAGCTGCTCGGTGACGCCCATGGAGAAGTTACCACGGCCGTCAAA
Source organism: Coriobacteriaceae bacterium AF45-21 (assembly GCA_027682925.1). Classification (GTDB taxonomy): domain Bacteria; phylum Actinomycetota; class Coriobacteriia; order Coriobacteriales; family Coriobacteriaceae; genus Collinsella. The sequence goes on along the minus strand of JAQCYU010000015.1, from coordinate 24,674 downwards.
GCTCTTGGCGGAGATGCCGCGGAAGTCGCGGATACGGGGGATCGCGACGGAGGTCAGACGATCGAAGAACTCCCACATACGGTCGCCACGCAGGGTAACCTTGCAGCCGATCGGCATACCAGCGCGCAGGCGGAAGGTAGCGATGGACTTGCGGGCACGGGTGATCATCGGCTGCTGGCCGGTGATGGCGCGCAGGTCGCGCACGGCACCGTCGATGGCCTTGGAATCGGTAGCGGCCTCGCCGACACCCATGTTTACGACGATCTTCTCAAACTTGGGGATCATCATGACGTTCTCGTACTGGAACTTGTCCTGAAGCTGCTGCTTAACCTCGTTGTTGTACTTGGTCTTCAGACGCGGCACATACTTCTCTTCTGCCATTGTTCACTCCTTCTTGGGGTTTTAAGCACGGGGCGTGGCCACGATGGGTTGTCCTCGTGCCTCCTGACTGCATCCGCGCCGCTCATGGCATTTCGCGGTTTGGACTCGACGCAGCAGGAGCCGACAAAACAATCGGTACTATACGCGCATCGGGACCGTATTTCCAGAAAAACCTCGTCTGCCTGCACAACTCCACAACTCCCCCGCACAAATTGATCCCTAGGGCACGGAGGAAAACAGCAGTTGCGGTGAGATAGGGACTGTTTGATGGCTTAAAAGGCTTAAACAGTCCCTATTCCACCGCAACTCATATATGGGGCGTTATTTTTGGCGCGGGAGGACCAGGTTGAGGATCACAGCAACGAGCGCGGCGACAGCAATGGAGGATCCGCCAAAGACGGTGCCAACCATGCGGGGAATCCAGCGCCGGCAAGCGCGCCGGCCGTGCGCTCAATGCCCGTGCCAAAGGCGATAGAGAGACCCATGAGCGTGGTATCGCGCTGAGACAGGCCGTGGCGGGCAAACATGACCACACCGTTCATACCGATGGTCGCGAACACGCCGATCGTGGCGCCGCCGATTACCGGCTGCGGAATGGACGTGAGTACCGCCGCACACTTGGGCAGCAGGCCCGCGATGAGCAAGATGACGGCGGCAAGCGTAAAGACCATGCGGTTGACGACCTTGTTCTCGGCGATAATGCCCACATTCTGGCCAAAGGTTGCCGTGGGGACGCCGCCCAAAAAGCCTGACAGCATACCGACCAGGCCGTTGGCGATCAGGCCACCCGAGATCTGGCTATCGGTCGCAGGGATATCGAGCGCAGCGGACGACACGGCGGCAAACTCGCCCATGACCTGCACGGCGTTGACAATGGCGACAACGCCCACGACGGCGCACGCGGCCGGGTCGAACACCAGGCGATGGGCGCCCAGAGCCGGCGGGGCGAACCAGCTGGCAGTCGCGATGGCCGAGAAATCGACCATGCCCAACACCGCAGCCAAAACAAAGCCCGCGCAGATACCGGCCAGGATGCTGCCCAGTCTAAGCGCGCCCTTGCCGTAGTTGCCGGCCATAAAGGTAACGACAAACGTCACGAGCGCGACGGCCCAGTTGGTGACACTGCCAAAATCGGCCGCGCCCTCCCCGCCCGCCATGGAGCAACCGCCACTGGGCATAGTGACAGGCCAATGACAAAGATGACGGTGCCGAGCACCGGGGCCGGGAACAGAAAGCTCACGCGCCTAAACAGCAGGCCGAAGAGCACGACGAGCGCGCCACCGATTGCCTGGCGCCCAGCACGGCCTCAAAGCCGAGCTCGAGACCGACCGCCTTGAGCGCCGGCACGAAGGTGAAGCTCGCGCCCATCACGATGGGCAGGCCCGAACCGACGACACCTTTTATGGGGAACTGTTGAAGGAAAATGTCGAGCGCCGAGAGGACAAGCGACGCCTGGATGACAGCGGCTTCCTCTTGAGGGGTAAAGCCACAGACCGACGCGATAATGATGGCGGGCGTGACGATACCCGCGAATGCCGCCAGCACATGCTGCAGTGCATGGGGTAATACCTGCACAAACGAAACTTTTCCCGTACGCTCGAACAGGGCATCCCCTGCTGCCGACTCTGCCATTTGCGCCTCCCATACCCTAAGCAGCGGTCCCATGCCGCTCAACGGTCGGACATTATAGGGCATATGACACAGGTAGCATTTTGACCCGCTATCCTGCATCCCCCGGGGACAAACAGCAGTTGCGGTGAAATACGGACTGTTTGATGGCTTAACAGGCATAAACAGTCCCTATTCCACCGCAACTCATATATGGGGATGAGACTATCGCTTGCGGGGGACGAGTTTGGTGCGGCGCAGGTGGATCATCTCGGCGGCGATGGAGATGGCAATCTCCTCGGGATCCTCGGCCTCGATGGCAACGCCGATCGGCAGGTGCAGCCCGTCGATCTGGTCCTGCGTAAAGCCTCCTGCTCCAAACGGGCGCGCACAAAGGCCGTCTTGCGGCGCGAGCCAAGCAGCCAGATAGGCGGGTTTAGCGCGCATGGCCTGAATCACCACGTCGATATCGGACTTGTGGCCTGCCGTGGCCACGACCACCAAGTCGCGCGGGCCGATGGGGCACTGCTTGCTCAGGTTCTTGTAATCGACCAGGCGACGATCGTAGACACCGGGCACCCATTCGGGCGTCAGCGTGCCGGGGCGGTCATCGCACGCCACAACGGCAAAGCCCGCCGCCGTGAGTACGCGCGCCGTCGCAGCGCCCACGTGTCCGCAGCCAAAGATGTAGGTCAGGCCCTCGGGGCAGAGCGTCTCGATGTGCGCCGGGGGAATCTCGGAGGCGGCGTTGGTGTAGGTGACCTTACTCCCCTCCTCCACCAGCGAAAGCTCGGGGCAGCCCGCAATGGTATGGCGCGATGCCCCGCCATGGTACTCGGCCACATCGCCCTCGAGCGCGTTTGCGATAAACGGTTCAAAGTCGATGACGAAGTCGCCGATGCGTCGATACGCCAAGACGTCGGCAACCGACTGGAACAACGGCACCTGCGATACATCCAGGTGCAGATAGCACAGGCAGATGGCTCCGCCGCAGATCATGCCGGTATCGGAGTTCTCGCCGCCCATGGTGTAGCGGACCAGACGCGATTGCCCTGCGGCCAGCAGCTCGCGCGCCTCGTTCAGCGCAAAGAGCTCGATCTTGCCGCCGCCGATGGTACCTGCTTGGCTGCCATCGGCAAAGACGGCCATCCAGGCGCCCACGCCGCGCGGCGATGACCCTGCCGTGCCGGCAACTACCACCAGCTCGCACGTCTTACCAGCCTTCAGAGCGCCAAGCGCAGCATTCACCACATCGAGCTTTTCCATTGCAATTTCCTATCCCTGGAATACACCGGTGAGCATGGCGAGCGCCTCGAGCACGCCGCCGCCGACCGACGTCGCCTTGTCCGAAATATAGTTGATGTAGCTGGCATCGCCGCGCGGGTCGACGTCGGCACATTTAAAGCCCTCGGTCACCCGCACGCCGTTCGCCAAAAGCCCGCGCAGACAGCCATCGATCTGCGTGCACATGGGTGTGTCTCCCGCGTAGCCAATCACGTCTCCGGCGCTCACGATGTCGCCGATTGCGCGGTCGGACCGAAACACGCCGGCGGCGGGGCTGTGGATAACTCGTTCCTTGCCATAGCCGGCGATGACGCCCGGCACGCCCGTGTTGGGCTGGGGCGAACCTTGGGTAATGACGCGGCCCAAAAAATGCCCGCGCATGGTTTCGACCGCTGCGTCGCAGTCAACCGGCGCGGTGAAGCCCGGTCCCACGGCAATAACGACAGGCGCCATATCGCGCGTGGTGCCCAAGTTGCGCTTGGCCAGAATCGCGTCCACCACGGCCGCGGGCTTCAGTTCGTCGAGCATCTTGGCCTGGGGGTCTACCACGACGGCGACGTCTCCGGCCTCGGTAATTGCAAGCACCTCTGTCGGCGTCTGCGCCAAGCGGGCGCAAATACCCTCGACCTGGACCTCGCCCAAGCGAATGGCCTCGCAAAAACTGATTGTACGACGGATGCACGTGGGAACCGCGATATCGGCCATAACGACCGACACGCCGGCGCGCACCAAACGGGCAGCGACACCCGTGGCGATATCGCCGGCGCCGCGAACATAAACGAGCATTCCCGGGGCACCTCCCTGTGCTACGGTTTGAGCAGAGCAAAAGCGGTTCGACCGCTACTCTGATGATTATTTATTATCACAGTATTATACGGCGGTGAACAAATGGAAACGGTTAGCGGCAATCTTGCCTCGGCGCTCAGGATCGAGCCGGGCATTACCGCAATTATCGGCAGTGGCGGTAAGTCGACCTTGCTAAAGACGCTGGGTCTCGAGCTCATGCGCGCTGGCGGCCGCGTGCTCCTCTGCACCACCACGCACATGTTTCCCGTCGCCGGCGTGCCGTGGGACGGGTCAAACCGTCGCCTGGATGCCGCGCCTTGGAAGCCGGGTGCCGCGCATGCCCCCGGCTGCACCTGCGAGGCCTGCGCGGGCCTTGTGCGCGGAAGCATCTGCCAGGCAGGCGTCTTGGACCCGGAGACAGGCAAGCTCTCCGCCCCCGCTGAGCCGCTCGACCAGCTGGCGCAGCGCTTTGACTATGTGTTGGCCGAGGCAGATGGCAGCAAGCGACTCCCGCTCAAGGCGCATGCCGCCTGGGAGCCGGTAATTCCCGCCGCCACGGCAAACGTTGTCTGGGTCGTCGGCGCCTCAGGGCTGGGCAAGCCCGTCGCCAAGGTTGTCCACCGCCCCGAGCTCTTCTGCGAGCGCTGCGGCTGCGAGCCCACCAACGCTGCCACCCCAGAGCGCGTCGCCATGGTGCTCAATGCCGAGCTGCAGATGTTGAACCTCGACAATGCCCGCATCATGCTCAACCAAGTCGACACGCTCAGCGACCCGGCCATGGCAGATCGCTTTGAGGCAGCCCTCGACCGCCCCCTCATCGCCAGCAGCCTCCAGCGGTAGCCCTCCTGTTAGCGGGGGACGTAGCGGCCGGGTTGGGCTCCGGTGGGCTCGCCGTCGCGCGCAGCCAGCACGCCGTTCACAAACACGGCCTTGGCGCGACCATGTGCCTCAAAGCCCTCGAGCGGCGTGTAGTCCACAGCCTGATGCTGCGTCGCCGCGCTAATGGTCCAGCGCGCCTGGGGATCCCATACGCACACGTCGGCATCGGAGCCCTCGGCCAGACAGCCCTTGCGCGGATACATGCCAAAGACGCGCGCCGGGTTCTCGCTCATCAAGCGGCACAGATCCTCGGGGCCCAGCTGTCCCTCAAAGCTCGTAGCGATCGCGACGGGGCGATGCTCCACACCGGGCCCGCCGTTGGGAATCGCGCGAAAGTCATCGCGCCCGCGGTCCTTTTGCCCATGCAGATTAAAGCTGCAGTGGTCGGTGGCGATGGTATCGATCTCGCCGGCCACAAGCGCCTCGCGCAGGGCCGCACGGTCGCCGGCATGGCGCAGCGGCGGGCTCATCACATACTTGGCGCCCGCAAAGCCGTCCTCGCCCTGCTCCAAGTAGCGCGTATCGTCGAACATCAGATACTGAGGGCAGGTCTCGACATAGATATTCTTCTGCCCGCGCGCCTTAGCGGCACGGATGGCCTCGAGCCCCAGCTTGGTCGAAAGGTGCACCACGTTGACCGGAGCATCCCCGGCCAAGTGCGCCAGATACAGCAGACGGCTCACTGCCTCGGCCTCGCACACATCCGGACGGCTGAGCGCATGGCCCTCGGGCCCGTGGATACCCTGCTCAAACACGCGCTTCTGCAGCTCATTCACCAGCGTACCGTTCTCGCAATGCACGCACAGTATCCCGCCAATACGCTTGAGCTCCTCCAGCACCTCGAGCGTCTCGGCATCGTCCAGGCGCAGATGATCGTAGGCAAAGTAGGTCTTGAACGACGATACGCCCGCCTCGCGCATGGCCGAGAGGTCGGCGCGGTTGCGCTCGTTCCACTCGGCGAGTGCCATATGAAAGGCGTAGTTGGCCGTGCAGGTTCCGTCGGCGCGGCGATGCCACTCGGCCAAGGCATCGGGCATGGTCACGCCGCGATCGGCCGTCGCGTAGTCCACGATGGTCGTCGTACCGCCGCAGGCAGCCGCACGCGTACCGGTCTCAAAGCTATCGGCCGTCCAATCCATGCCGGTCCAGCACTGCATGTGCGTGTGGCCGTCGATAAAGCCCGGGAACACCCAGCAGCCCGCAGCATCCTCGACGGTATCGCCCTCGGCCGGCTCAATCGCCGCGGCAATCCGCACGATCTTATCGCCATCCATGGCAAGATCGGCGCGGCGAAGCCCCTGGGGCGTCACGAGCGCGCCGTTTTTGATGATGATCATAATTGCTCCTTATTGATTGATGCAGTTGGCCACGCGATCAAAATACGAGCAGGCGGCGATATGCTCCGTTATGCGTCGCTGTCCCTTGACGGTATCGACGTCCCACAGCTCGTAGGCACGCGCCTCGACCAGCACCACGTCGGTACGGTCCTTGAGGATCGAACCGCCGCCGTCCTTACCCTCAAGACACATAAGTGCATCGAACAGTTCCGCCGGAAAGAGCACCGGGCTCGAAGGCTCACCGTTGCACGCAAGACGCACCGGATACTTGCGGCCACGCTCATCAAACGCGCGAACCATGGCCTCAAAAGAATCCGAACTCACGAGCGGCTGGTCGCCCGGCAAAAAGAGGCAACCCTTCCAGCCGCGGCTCGCCCCCCACGAAAGGCCCGCACGGACGCTTTCGCTCCTGAGCTTGCCATCGTGCAGCACGCACGGGCAATGCTTGTCCTCGCAAATCTGGGCGACCTCGGGCCAACGCGTCGAAACCACGACGTCAAAGCCCCGGGGAACCGAATCGATAGTCCGGGCAATCAGCGGCTTGCCATAGATATCGGCAAGCATCTTGTTAGAGCCAAGCCGCTTGCCCTCGCCCGAAGCCATAATGACGCAACCGAGTTTCATGGCGATACCTCCCCTGAAACCATCGTACCCATAACTCGCGTCGCGGGGCATCTACATCGAAAGCGCTTATCCCGCACGCCCACGATGCAAAAAGGGGCACCCCGCCGGTTGGCAGAGCGCCCCCTTTACATGGCTTACCTCAACCCAGCTTTAGGCCTGGAACCAACGGGCGGTGTTGCGCTCGTCGAGGGCCTTGAGGGTAGCGGCGGGATCGGCAACCTTCTGCAGGAACATCATGGCTGCGATGGCGTACGGCTTGTAGCTGGCCTCCTTGTACATGCCCACGCGGTGCATGTCGAAGACGTCGGCGTTGACCTCGCCGTGCTCGCAGGAGACACCGGAGATGTCGGCGGGCAGCGGATGCATAAAGATGGTGTCCTGGCCGTTGGCAGTCTTCTCCATGAGCTCGGTCGTGGAGCACCAGTCCTGATGCGTAGCGTTCTGGGCGAGCAGCTCCTTCTCGAGCGCGGCGATGCCGGCATCGTCGCCCTCGGCGTACAGGTTGGTGCGCTTCTCCATGGCGGCAAACGGAGCCCAGCTCTTGGGGATCACGATGTCGGCGCCCTCGAGGCCTCGGCCATGGTGTTGACCTGCTTAAAGGTGGTGCCGGACTCGGCGGCATAGCCCTTGGCGCGCTCGACGACCTCGGGCATGAGGTCGTAGCCCTCGGGGTGAGCCAGGGTGACGTCCATGCCAAAGCGGGGCAGCAGGCTGATCAGCGACTGCGGGCAGGACAGCGGCTTGCCGTAAGAGGCGAATAGGCCCAGGTGACAGCAACCTTCTTGCCCTTGAGGTTCTCAAGACCACCAAACTCGTTGATGAGGTAGAGCATGTCGGCAGAGGACTGCGTGGGGTGATCGGAGTCGGACTGTAGGGAGATGAGCGTGGGACGGTGATCCAGAACGCCATCCTCGTAGGCCTGCTGCACGGACTCGGAGACCTCGGCCATGTAGGCGTCGCCCTTGCCGATGTACATGTCGTCGCGGATGCCGATGACGTCGGCCATGAAGGAGATCATGGTAGCGGTCTCGCGGACGGTCTCGCCGTGGGCGATCTGGGACTTCTTCTCGTCCAGATCCTGCAGCTCAAGGCCGAGCAGGTTGGCGGCCTTAGAGAAGGAGAAGCGCGTACGGGTGGAGTTGTCGCGGAACAGCGAGACAGCCAGACCCGAATCGAAGATCTTGGACGAAACGTTGTTCTCGCGCAGCTCGCGCAGGGCGTCGGCGACGATGTAGAGCGCCTTGAGCTCATCGGTGGTCTTATCCCAGGTGTGCAGGAAGTCGCTGCCGTACATGCCCTTAAAATCGAGGCCGTTCAGCTGCTCGACGAGCTCGGTAAACTTGGCGTCCATGTAAATATCCTTTCCAAAGATGAAACGATTGCAATGAGTAGATGTGCTCCGGCATGCGCGTGTGGCTAGAACATGCAGAGCACTATGACGAGGACCCGCTACCGTCGAGGAAGCATGGGAGATAACGACCGCGGGCCCCAAGTCAACAGGGGGTGCCGGGGACACGAGCTGTCCCCGGCTCAACAAGATCGAGGAATGGGACTAATCGATCTTGTTGTTGGTCAGACCGGCGCGGAACACGGTGGCGTCGCCATCGGCCTGGCTCGGATCGTAGAGGTTCAGGGCAGCCACATACATGGCGGCAGCGGTGACCAGGTCGTCCTTGTAGGTGACCTCGTTGGGGGCGTGAGCCTGAGACTCGGCACCCGGGCCGAAGCCGACGCAGGGGATGCCATAGCGGCCCTGGATGGAAACGCAGTTCGTGGAGAAGGTCCACTTGTCGCACAGCGGACGACCGGTGCGCTTGTCCATGCTGGGCTCGCAGCCGATGCGCTCGTCACCGAACATGGCCTTGTGGGCGTCGACGAGGGCCCTGACGTGCGGAGCGGTCTCCTTGTTGATCCACGTGGGGAAGTAAGCCTCGGTCTCGTAAACCTCGCCGGTCCAGGACGGACGGTCGTACATGTACATGGAGACCTTCACGTCGTCGCCGTACTTCTTGGCGGCCGGCAGGTTACGGATCTCGTCCAGGCAGGACTCCCAGGTCTCACCGGCGGTCATGCGACGGTCGATGGAGATGGCGCAGGAGTCAGCGACGGCGCAGCGGCTGGGGCTGGTGTAGAAGATCTGGCTGACGGTGCAGGTGCCGCGGCCCAGGAAGCGGGCATCCTCAAAGTGCTCGGGGTTGTACTTGGGGTCGAGCATCTTGACGAGGCCCTTGATGTCGGTCGACTCGTCGCAGCCGTTGTTGTTGAGGGCGCGGACGTCGGCGATGATGTCGGCCATCTTGTAGATGGCGTTGTCGCCGCGGTCGGGAGCGGAACCGTGGCAGGAGGTGCCGTGAACGTCGACGCGGATCTCCATGCGGCCGCGGTGACCGCGATAGATGCCGCCGTCGGTGGGCTCAGTGGAAATGACAAACTCGGGCTTAATGCCGTCCTTGTTGTAGATGTACTGCCAGCACATGCCGTCGCAGTCCTCTTCCTGGACGGTGCCGACGACCATGATCTTGTAGCCCTCGGGGATGAGGCCCATGTCCTTCATCATCTTGGCAGCGTAGGTAGCAGAAGCCATGCCGCCCTCCTGGTCGGAGCCGCCGCGGCCGTAGATGATCTCGTCGGTCTCGTAGCCCTCATAGGGATCGGCATCCCAGTTCTCGATGTTGCCGATGCCGACGGTGTCGATGTGAGAGTCGATGGCGATGATCTTGTCGCCCTCGCCCATAAAGCCCATAACGTTGCCCAGGCCGTCGACCTTGACCTCGTCATAGCCAAGGCTCTCCATCTCGGCCTTGATGCAGGCGACAACCTCACCCTCCTCGCAGGACTCAGAGGGGTGAGAGATCATAGCGCGCAGGAAGCGAGTCATATCAGCACGATGGGACTCCGCAGCAGCCTTAATGGCATCAAAATCGAGTTCTTTAGTCATAACAGTCAACCTTTCTACAAGGGTTTACCTACAGGTAGATATTTCAGATAGATCACTTGTGCCAAGCAGCGTGAGGTCGAGCACCCCACAAGCAAGTAGCCATAGGAGGCGGACGGAGGACTTTGCTCCGTCGCGAGTTCCGCACGAGCCGGAGAGCACTTAATGTGCTCTCCGTGCGAGCAGGACTGTCCGAACAGGGAGTAAAGTCCTCCGGCTGCCTCCGGACAGGTCAGTCTGCTAGCAGGTCGGATACTCGCCCTCCCAGACGATGCGACGGTACTGATCCGGATCGGTGTCGCCCTCGGTGGAGAAACAGAGCACGTAGCTCGTCTTGTCCAGGCCGATGAGCTCCTTGAGCTCGGCGTACTCGGGGTCGAGCATGAGGGTCTCGACTAGGCCGGTGGTCACTGCGCCGGACTCGCCGGAGATGACGCGCGGGTCGCCCTTCTCGGGAGCGCCCAGGGTGCGCATGCCGCGAGCGGTGACCCAGTCGGGGCAGGACACGAAGGCGGTGGTGTGGTTGCGCAGGATATCCCAGCCCAAGATGTTGGGCTCGCCGCAGCACAGGCCGGCCATGATGGAGGGCATGTCGCCGTCCACGATGCGCGGGTCGCCGTCGCCGGCGGCAGCGCCCTTGTACAGGCAGGCGGCAGCGCCCTTGTACAGGCAGGCGGCAGGCGCGCACTCGACCACGACGAAGGTGGGCGGGTTATCGGGATACAGGTTGGTGAAGTAGCCCACCACGGCGCCGGCGAGCGAACCCACGCCAGCCTGGACAAACACGTGCGTCGGGCGGTTGATGGCCATCTCGCGCAGCTGCTCGGCAGCCTCGGAAGCCATGGTGCCGTAGCCCTCCATGATCCAGGACGGGATCTTCTCGTAGCCCTCCCAGGCGGTGTCCTGAACGATGACGCCGCGCTCGCAGGCATCGGCCTCGGCGGCGGCCATGCGCACGCACTCGTCGTAGTTGACCTCTTCGATGGTCACCGTGGCGCCCTCGGCGGCGATGTTATCGAAGCGTGGCTTGGTGGAACCCTTGGGCATGTGCACGACGGCCTTCTGGCCCAGCTTGTTGGCAGCCCATGCCACGCCGCGGCCATGGTTGCCGTCGGTGGCGGTAAAGAAGGTAGCCTGGCCAAAGTCCTTGGCAAGCTGATCGGAGGTCAGGTAATCGAAGGTGCACTCGGCAACGTCCTTGCCGGTCTCGTCGGCAATGTAGTTGGCCATGGCAAACGAACCGCCCAGGACCTTAAAGGCGTTGAGGCCAAAGCGATAGCTCTCGTCCTTAACGCACAGGTTGGACAGGCCCAGGCGCGCGGCCTGGCCATCCAGGCGGGCAAGCGGAGTGACGGTGTACTGGGGGAACGACTGGTGGAAGGCGCGGGCCTTCTTCACGTGGTCGAGGCTCATGATTCCCAAGTGCTTGTCATCGCTCTTGGGCATCGTGTTGCCCGCCCACTGGATCTTATCGGCCATACGGTGAACTCCTTAAGTTCTCTCTTGCCGGCCCCCGCATACGCGTTTCAGCCCGATCCCATTCACACGGCTGAACTTTTATGTGGATGCCAAACAAAAAGTTTGTTAGCACTGTTCTATCACACTTTTTGATTGGAAAACCTAACAAATTGTTTGTTGCCGTAATCGGTACCTTTTCGCCGCCGAACGGTCACATAACACAGCGACACTTTCGTTATTTGCGAACAAGTGGGGTTTATGGCACAGTGAGCCCAAACTAATTTTTAGGAAGGCACCCATGACCCCCGCACAGATTGAGTTTTACAAGCGCCTTGCACACGGTCTGGCGCTCCAATTTGGCCCCAACTGCGAAGTCGTCGTCCACGACCTGGAGACCGAGGACGTGGACCGCTCCATCGTAGTGATCGAAAACGGCCACGTCAGCGGGCGCAAACTGGGTGACGGCCCCAGCCATATTGTGCTTGAATCCATGCACGAGGGCACCGCCGACGTGCACGACCGCGAGCCGTACCTCACCAAAACCGCCGATGGCAAGCTGCTCAAGTCCTCGACCATCTTTATCCGCAACGATGAGGGCAAGCCCGTCGGCATTTTGGGCATCAACTTTGACATTACGCTTATGAAGGCTTTTGAGCGTTCGCTCGACGCCTTTACCGGCACCGGCGGCACGGGCTACACCGAGCCCGAGCCCATTACCAAGAACATCGGCGACCTGCTCGAGGACCTGCTGCACGAGTGCGAACAGTTTGTGGGCAAGCCCGCGGCACTCATGACCAAAGACGAGCGCATTCGTGCCATTGGCTACCTCGACCGTCGCGGCGCCTTCCTCATTTCCAAGTCGAGCGAACGCGCCTGCGAGTTCTTTGGCATCTCCAAGTACAGCTTCTATAGCTACCTCAATGAGGCCAAGGCGGCGGCCGGCGACAAGTAGGCACTCGCCTAGATTGCCCCTCCCCTTTTGGGCGCGAGTTCTGGAAAGCTCGAATCCAAGACCGAGCCGCTTGGGAAGTTCCATATAATCGATGTCATTAGTATTTCGAAAGGGTGGAACAGAATGGCGTTGAGCAAGGCATCATGCACCGGTCGCGGATTGATTCCGGCAATTGGTGGACATGTGCACCGCATGTTCGATGAGGGTGAAGACGACCTGTTTTCACTGAGCCTTGACGACGTGATGGATGATCGCCCGTGGACCGCCGACGAACTCATGGGCGGCGGGGCTCGCCCGTCAAGCCCCAATCCCGCACTTGCGCCTAAGCCCGCATCTGCGCCGGCTCCTGCGCAGTCGCCTGTTTCGACGCCCGCGTCTGCGCCCACACCCACTTCGGCGCCCACGCCCACTCCCCGCCCCGCAAGCGACCCGTCCGAGACGGCGGCGTTTCTCGCTGCAGCGGCACAGCGCCCCACGGCAGACAGCACAATTCGCTACGCTGCCCCGCAGCAGCCGGCATACACGGCTCCCGAGCCCGAGCTCGAGCCGCCTGTCATGGATCTGGATGATCTTTCCAACCGCCAGTTTGCCTTTGATTCCTGGGCGGCGGCAGATTTGGACGAGACCTCGGGCGGCATGCCGGCGCTCAACATTCCGGTAAACCCCCTGTTTGCGGCTGCCGAGGAACGCGACTCCGCATACGACAACACCGCAGCATACGCCAACCGCCCGAGCGAACAGCCTCGCGCCAGCCGCATCGAAACCGAGGATTACGGCCAAGCGTCGCGCGGCTATTCTCGTGACCCGTTTGCTGCCACGCCCGCCCCCGATTACAACCAAGCGAGCGTAAAGGCAGCCTCGGCATCGTCGTATACCCACGGCACCGACGATAAGCGCGCCGCCGATTACCACACCGAAGAAGAACCGCCGCGCTTTTCGGAGTTTTCGCATGCGGCAAAGGTTGTCTTTATCGCCATCATCATCGCTCTGCTCGGCGTGATTGCGTTTGAGGGATTCCAGCTGTTCCGCGGCCCCACTGCGTCTGAATCGGAAACGCAGAAAGCAGAGGACGACAACCAGTACCTGGACATCAACACCCTCAAGGGCGACCCCAACGACGGAGACGACGAGTAGCAAGGGTTGGGAGCGGCTGAAGCGTCCGTATGTAGCACCAGCTTCTACGTGCTGTTTTGTCATCCGGTTACACTTTTCCGGATGTTTAGACCGTCGGATTCGACACTTTTCCGTACTTTTGAGGTGGCGATTTCGACACTTTTCCGTACTTTCATACGGCTGATTTCGACACTTTTCCGGATAATTGCCGTGTAATCAAGCGCCGTCTGCACATCATTTCGCAGGCGGCGCTTGATTTCTGTCCGCGCGTGCTGATAGACTCCATCGTGCCCGCAAGGAGCGGGCGCGTTTTATCCAGAGTCGGGGTAGAGAGTTGGCTCCACGATCCCGACGCCAACCGGCCAAGAGGCACGGTGGCCCTGCCAACATCGATGAAAGGAGTCCGTATGGACAATTTCTCTGTGCGCAGCGAGCGCAACTTCCACAACCTGGTCGTCAAACCGAATCACATGCATCTTCTGGATAAGCCAAATGGCTACGCCTCGGCCATGGTCAAGAGCAGCCTCTCCCACCAGATGCGTTTTACAGTACAGAAGCTCGAGGAAGAGCTCTGCACCGCTGGCAATCCACATGTGTTGCAGATCAAGTTGCTCGGAGATGACTCGCGTGAGCCGTCTATCTGGGAGCTGTTTGCAGACGGCAAGTGCGTTGCGGACGGATCTGGCGCCTTTGCACGCGAGTGCTTCTGCGAGGGCGCCGAGGTATTCCTGGACCTGTGCCGCGACGCCGTGCGCGCGGCCGAGCTGCGCCAGCGGAGCCAAAGGGAGTATGAGCTGCTGAGTGCGCGCGCGGGATTGCAGGGGTGTAGGCAGACAGACCAGACAGCTCGTCATACTGGTTGACGCTTCGATTCAAACAGCAGGGCGAAGTCGCGCTTACAATCCCGCCATGCCAAACCGAATGGCGTTCTCAAAAGGTCTACCTCCCCTCCGCTTTCAGCTTCAGCAGCAGGTCTCCCAGCTCGGGGCACTTGCTGGAAAGACGCGTCTGGCTCGCTCGCCCATCCCCCATCGTTGGCGGATCTCCTGGGCGTGCGGACTCACACGGTAGTTCCCGTCCATCATCTGCTTGAGCAGCTTGGCGGTCACGCGCGCATCGGCAAGGGCGCTGTGGGCGTGGCCCGTCGACTCGTCGAACTCGATGCCAAACCACGTCGCCGCGTCACTCAAAGAGACGCACCCGTGGCTGCCCACGTCCATGATCGAGGTGTAAAACGCCTGCAGGTCGGCCCAGTCCGTAGGAAATGCGGAAAGATCAATGTGCTTTGCCTGGCACTCGGTCAAAAGCTGTCGACGGTCCGTCCCGCTCCAACAGACCACTTGGGCAGAGTAGCGACCGATCCAATCGCTGAGCCTTTTGATCACCACATAGAGCGGATCGGCCATCGCGGTGTCCACGGCCGATATCCCCGTAAGCTCGCGGACGGGAAACGCAACGCCTTCGGTAAATTCCGTCTGCACAAACTGCGAGAACTCGCCCATAACGTTGCCGTGGTAATCGAGCTTGACGGCGCCGACCTCAATAATCTCATTGCGCAGCCCATGGCGCTGGCGCTGTTTTGGCACCGGCGCAAACTCAAAGTCCAGCACAATCTGGCGCGCAAAGTTCGTCGTATCGATAGCCGAGATACACGGCGTCTTTTCAGCTGACACGGTTAGGGCCTTTCTCCGTCAACTGCCGCTTGCTACATAGGCGGCTATATTGCCGTAAGGATAGGTGCCCGTGCGGACATGAAAGCGAGACGCAATGCCATGCGCCAGGCACTCGCCACACAGACGGCCCCAAGAGTGCCGCCCGCTCTATTCAAATGCATAAAAAAGATTGAGGCCCGGCGACTTGAATCAGAGGTCATCCCGGGCCCATCAGAGCTCGTAGAGCTCTTGGTTGCTTTGGTCTCGCTCTTCACGGCGCTTATCGAACTTTCCGAGGCACTCAAGCAGCATTCGAAGCATAACAAGTCGCTGCCATTAAGGCACTGACCTCTTGACCAAGCAACGGCGCTGCCCAGCTCTCCAGAACTTGGGCTGCCGTCGACTTTATTCTATCCGCGAGTATCTGGTTTACCAAATGGATTTTCGGTAAAGGAAGCACGGCACGCCCCGCAAGACCACTACGCCCCAAGTGCCGCCATGGGGATCACCGCCACGCCGTCGTCGCGTGTGTAGGCAATGCTCCCCTTTCCAACCATGACCGCCAAAAACGCCGGCGCGGCATTCTGGGCGGCAGGATTGGAGAGCACTTTCCTCTCCAGCGCCTTGAGATTTCTCGCTCCATCGTCTGCCTTCGCATCACTCAGCTTGACCTCGATGGCTCCCCAGCGCCCGTCGTGCTCAACGATCAGATCAACCTCAAGGCCCTTCTCATCTCGGAAATAATGGACACTGTTGTCAACACCGCCGTAGGTGGAAAGGAACACGCGCACGTCGCGCAGAACAAGGTTCTCAAAGAGCATCCCCAGCGTTTGCATATCGCCAAGCAGCCGCTCGGGGGTAGCCCCCAGCAACGCCGCCGCAAGTGACGGGTCACAGAAGTAGCGCTTGGGGCGCACGCGAACGCGGGCCTTCGAGCGCATGGGCGGCTCCCATCCGCACAGGTCCTCGGTCAGCTTGAGCCTGTTGAAGAGGTCCAAGTACGCAGCGATGGTCCTCTCGTCGGGGCCCGCCTCACCGTACGAGGCGTCCTTTACGAGCGTCTTGTACGTGACAGCCTGGCTCTCGTTCATGGCAAGAGCTCGCAAAAGGCCGTGTGCAAGCTCGGGCGACATGCCCTCATCCAGCACGTTGACGTCGAGCACCGAGTGCACGTACTGGCTTGCCGTCTCTCGCGCAAGCTCTTCCGAAAGCCCAAGGTTTGCAGGCCAACCGCCCCTGCAGCACCAGCGTGCGACGTCATCCACCGTGCTCTCGCAACGCTGAGGGGCAAAACCCTCGCCCTTAAAGAGGCTTGCCAGTGACACGAGCGGCTCGCCGTCGCCCGACTCACACAGGGCCATGGGGCGCATTGACAGACGGGCGATCCTACCCGTGCCGGAATGACGAACATGGCTGCGCTCCTCGCTTTTGAGCGCGGTCGATCCCGTGAGCAAAAGTGTCCCGCGTTCGTTGCCGCTCGCGTCCACGAAGCGCCGGGCGGCATCCCAAACCTCGGGCACCTCCTGCCATTCATCGACCAGATGTGGCGCATCGCCGATGAGCGCCAGGCTTGGGTCGACCTCTGCCGCCGCGCGCTGCGCAGGCTCATCGAGCCTGGAGACGCTCGCCGAGCGAGAGAGCGCCGTCCAGGTCTTGCCGCACCATTTGGGGCCGTTGATCTCCACACAGCCAAACGCCCGCATAAGGGTGTCGAGGCGCTCCTCTATGAGCCGGGGCCTATATCCCTTTTGGGTCAATCTCTTTGGTGCATCCATAGACGGCCGTCCCTCTCTATCACGCGATATGCGAAATTACGCCATTCTCAATGCTGATTTTACGCTACTTTCAATGTAGTTTTTACGCCGTTACAGATGTAGTTTTTACGCCGTTACAGATGTAGTTTTTACGCTGTTTTCATTGAAGGTTTTACGCTTGACATCCTTAGCGCGACGCTCGCTCAACCCCTGACCACCGGATTGCCCGAATTCCGGGATGCTGCCTCCGCTCCAAACAAAAGGCCCCGGCTCGCGATGAGCTGCCTCCCATTTCTTGAACATTAGAACTGGGAGGCTTTCCACCCCATGCCTCTATCGGAAACGGTATCCCGTCCTGAGCATCGAATCCGGGACGTAGTTTCCGCATGCGGCCTCGTTAGGAAAGCATGTCCACTCTGAGCGCTCATTCCGGGGTGCAATTTCCGCCAGAGACTCCGCCGGGAAAGCGCATCCCGGTTTGGAGCCAAATTCCGGGTCGTAGTTTCCGCCTGAGGGCCGATCCGGAAACGGCATCCCATTCTGAAGCCGAAATCTGGAACGCACTTTCCGCCAAAGGTCGCAAAAGGAAAGCGCAACCCATTCCGAGCATTACATCAGAGCGCGCTTGGTTATCTCCGCTCGCACATCTCGGCAAACGAGATCAGCTTGACGTCTCCCCTACTCTCTGCGGCGTCCCGACATCCCTGCGTAAAGCCGCTTTTTGAGAAAAGTGCATAGCTTTTTCGTTGCCGTCTAAAGAGCTCGCTTCGGTGCACGAGCTTTTGCAGCACGTCTTCGCCCACCGGCTCATTGCGCCATTTGCACTCCACAAACAGCGCAGTGCCCTCGCCATCGTCAACAATCAAGTCGATTTCTTCCTGCGTATGTGTGCGATTGTCCGTCCCCCACCAGCGCCCGACGATCGCCGGAACCACATCGAGCTGGCCCGCGCGCGCGAGTTCGTACACGTATTGTCTGCATATAAGCTCAAAGACCGTACCCATGTAATCCGATACGTGCGGCTCAATGCGCTTATACGACATCTCGGCCATATCGTTTTGAATCAGCCCAATGTTCTGCGGCACAAACTTGTACCAGAACCTAAACATCTGGTCGCTCAGCAGATACACGGCTCGCTTATTGCTCGTCTCGTTTAGGGGCAGCTCGCGCTCGACAATCCCAAGCGACGCCAGCTTATCCACATAGCTCTTTACGTTGCTCGCAGGAATTCCCGTAGAGCTCGCAATCTCTGAGATCTTCGAGCGCCCCTGAGCAATTGCTTGCACGATCGCATCATATTGCTCGGGATTGCGGCACTCTTGCATTAGCAGGTTGCTCGGCTCCTCAAAGAGATAGCCCGTAGGAGTAAGAAAAAGACGTTTGATGTTGTCCTTGAGCGGTGCGGCAGGATCGACTTTCTCGATATATGCGGGAATGCCGCCCGTCATGCCGTAGCAAACCGCTGCATCTTCGCGCTCCATGCCCTGCCACAGACCGAGGGTCGTCGTAAAATCGAGCGGCATGATCTTAAACTGAGCCGTACGCCTACCGTATAGCGGGCTCTCGTAGCCCAGCACCTGTTCTTCCATAAACGAAAGAGACGACCCGCACAGGATAAGCATGAGCTTGGTCTTTTTGTACAAGTGATCGATCTTATCTTGCAACAACGAGCTGATCTCGGGATTCGATTGGGCGAGATAGGGATACTCGTCAATCACGACAATCAAACATTCCGTGCGGGCCATGGTGGCCAATGCATCGAACGCCTCGTCAAAACTACGAAACGACACGCCTGCAGCACCAACCGAGCCTGCAAGTATCGCCTGGCTAAAGCCGTGCAGGTTTGCCTCTGCATTGGTACGACGTGCTTGAAAGTAAATAGCCTTCTTGCCTTGGATGAACTCCGTGATAAGGCGCGTTTTACCTACGCGACGGCGGCCGTAAATCACAGGCATCTCAAAGGAGCCCGTGCCATACAGTCGATTGAGCTCGGACATTTCCGCTGTTCTTCCGATAAACATAGGCTATCCTTCCTTTACGTTATAGCTAGCTATATTATACCTTCCTATAATATAGCTAGCTATAACGTAATTCGACAAGCGGGCCACGCAAAAGGGACGTTACACCACCGCACGCGGACCGTCCCGGCAAACGCATCCCGTTCTGGAGCCAAATACTGGGCCGTAGCTTCCGCCAAGCATGCTATCAGGTAAGCGCGTCCCGTTCTGAGCCTAAATTCTGGGATGCGGTTTCCACTGAAACTTCTACCGGAAAATACATCCCACTCTGGGGCCGAAGTCTGGGACGCAGTTTCCGGTTGAGGGGCGTCCCGGAAAGCGCGCCCCATTCCGAGCGGCAATTCCGGGTCACGGTTTCCGCCGACACAGACGACGATCCGCAGCCCTTATCACATGCCTTCAAATATGCGATCCAGAAACACAAAACAGCAGATAGAATGCTCTTTTTCAAAAAAGTACACGTCCCTAAACTTACCAAGGTTTCATATCTAGCTACCGTTCACGGTCGCCGATTACCGCCCACCGATTCGAATGTAAAAATGTCGCCGAAAACAGGCCATCTACCTGCATGGTTAGATTTTGGTCAGCTTTTGGTCAGCTGAGCGGCAAGTTCCAGCTGATACGTTTTTGCTACCCAAAAGGAGGCGGTAGCTCATGACCCATTGCAATGACCAACTCATCGACCAACTGCTCACTCAAGCCGAACAAGAGGGGCGTTGTCTGATTCCCCCAAGCGCGGCGATCCGAAAAGCGCTCCTTCGGCGCATCGGCAGCGCGATCGTCTCGCCCATGCCGGGACTGTTCGCACGCAAAATGCGCTGGGATGAACTCAACCGAGCGCAACGTCATTGCGAGATTATCCGCACCCTTGCGATCATCCACCCCGATTGGACGTTCTGCTCGTTTTCGGCCGCCTGTCTGCTTGGGCTCGAGGTCTCGTGGCGACACCTGAACGTCGTGCATGTTTGCAGCTCGACAAAGCCGTCGGCTCGTCCGGGCGCACATATTCAGCGGCACCAGATTGAGCCGGCCGGAGCAATACGCAGAGCCGGCATATCGGTAACGCCGCCCATCCAAACGGTCACAGATTGCCTGCTGCAAACTGGTTTTGCCGACGGCATGCCCATTGCCGATTCGGCGATCTTAAAGCTCGGCCTTGCACGGGAACAGCTGATGGAGGCCGTTGAGCAACGAGCGACTGCCCGCAATGGTCGCGCGATTCGCACCGCCCTCACAACGCTTCGATATGCCGACGCCCGCGCCGAGAGCGGCGGGGAATCGGTCGCCCGAGCCGTCATGATCGAGACGGGCTTTGCGCCCGACTGGCTTCAATACGAGCTGACGGGCCCCTTCAATTCGACCAAGCCCATACGAACGGACTTTGCCTGGGAGCGCCAGGCGCGGGAACTCACACTGGGCGAGCTCGACGGGCTCATCAAATATACCGACCAGACCATGCTGGCCGGACGCACCACCGCCGAAGCGCTCGTTGCCGAACGACAGCGCGAGGCGCACCTATCGCTCTACGGTCACCCTCTGCTGCGCTTTACCATGAACGAGGTCCGCTCGGCAGGAATGCTCGCCAAAAAGCTGCAGACGGCAGGCATCCGGCAGACCGCGCTGCCGACATGGCTCAACGACGTGGAGCTGTAGGAGCTGCTAGGCCGCGCATCGCCGGATCGCATCCCCCCTATCTGGGCCGCGTTTTCCCAACGGCCACGCCAACGGAAAGCGCGTCCCAGCTTGGACGCTCAAAACGGGATGCACTTTCCGGATGGCGGGCCTAGCGGAAAGCGTATCCCGGAATCCGGCCTCAGAACGGGTTGTGCTTTCCGGTTGAGTCCTTCAGCGGAAACCGCATCCCATTCTGGGGCACGATTCCGGGACGCAGTTTCCGTATGCGGAGGCGCTCCAAACAAAAAGCCCCGGCTCGCGATGGAGCCGGGGCCAAAGGCGCAGCATATACAGTTGATGTTGAGCGCGAACAGCCCGTCAGCAATGGGCGTCCGCGTTCTACCCTACCCGCGGTGACGAGCGCGGCTGTACGGCGTATCCACCATGGCAGATTTGGACGCAGCTTGCCGTCAAACGCGCGGTAGGCATTCTGCACGGCGGGCGCCGTGGGGATCGTTGCGATCTCGCCGATGCCCTTGCCGCCGTATGCCACGGGCAGCAGTTCGTCCTTCTCCACGTAGATGGCGTGGATATCCGGAATCTCGGGCGCACGGAACAGCCCGAGCGTGCCGTACCTTGCCTGGGGTACGCAGTCCTTAAGCGGCCAGTCCTCGGTGAGCGCATAGCCCATACCCATGAGCACGCCGCCTTCAATCTGACCTTGGATCGAGATGGGGTTGACCACCTTGCCGGAATCGTGCGCGGCATAGACCTCGCTCACGCGGCCGTCATCATCCAGAATGACCACGTGCGTGGCAAAGCCGTAGCAGATGTGGCTCTTGGGATTGGGGACGTCGGCGCCCAGTTTGTCGGTCGGCTCCAGATACACGTAGCCAAACTCGCATCCCTCGAGCGCCTTGATGGCGGTCGCGGGGTCCTGAGGATGCATACCCTGACCAGCGACGAGCTCCTGCGCGCGCAGCTGATAGGCGCGACCGTCGTTGTACTCGATCTTGACGCCGTCGCCATGCGCGCTCACGGGAGCGGCGGGCGCAGGCTTGCCGGCCTCGATGCCAACCATGGCATCGCGCAGCAGGAAAGCGGCGCCGCGCACAGCCTCGCCGGTCACGACCGTCTGACGCGAACCAGACGTGGTGCCGGAGTCGGGAGCGTTCTCGGTGGAGCACTCGCCGTTGGCAATGCAGCGAAGCGGCAGACCGCAGGCCTCGGCAACGTCCTGCAAAAAGACGGTGTTGCAGCCCTGGCCGATGTCGGACGTGGCGGCATAGACCACGGCCACGCCGTCCTCGATGCGAATCTTGCAGCGGCCGGCATCAGGCAGACCCACGCCCACGCCTGCATTCTTCATGGCGCAGGCGATACCGGCGTGTCCGGGATGCGCATAGTAGGCATCTTTGACCTCGAGCAGCGTCTCCTTAAGCGCCGTGGAGCAGTCGGCAATCTGGCCGTTGGGCAAAACCTCGCCCGGCTCGATGGCGTTTCGGTAGCGAATCTCCCACGGATCCAGGCCGACCTTCTCTGCCAGCAAGTCGATCAGGCTCTCGAGTGCAAACTCGGACTGACAGACGCCAAAGCCGCGGTACGCGCCGGCGGGCGGGTTGTTGGTGTAGTAGCCAAAACCGCGAATGTCGGTGTTCTGGTACTTGTAGGGGCCGACCGCATGCGTGCAGGCGCGCTCGAGCACCGGGCCGCACAGCGACGCGTAGGCGCCGGTGTCAAAGTTGATCTCGCAGTCCAGGCCGGTAAAGTTGCCCTCGGCGTCGCAGCCCAGTGTAAAGGTGCCATCCATGGCATGG
This sequence comes from Coriobacteriaceae bacterium AF45-21, assembly GCA_027682925.1. Taxonomy (GTDB): domain Bacteria; phylum Actinomycetota; class Coriobacteriia; order Coriobacteriales; family Coriobacteriaceae; genus Collinsella. The sequence continues at coordinate 2,462 of JAQCYU010000015.1, read as the reverse complement.
CGCTTGGGATGGAAGGCGAGCGACTCAGCGCGCGTGAGCTTGCACTTCACAGGACGCTGGAGCTTATAGGCAGCAAGCGCGGCCAGGTGCTGGATCGAAACGTCCTCCTTACCGCCAAAGCCGCCACCCACGAGCATGGTCTCGACGACCACACGCTCGGGCTCGTTGTCCCAGCCAAACATGTGGGCACACTCTTTGCGCGTGTCGTAGGCGCCCTGGTCGGTCGACTGCACCTTGACGCCGTTCTTGTACGGGAAGGCGACGGCGCACTCAGGCTCCAAGAAGGCATGCTCGGTAAAGGGCGTGGTAAAGCGCTGCGTCACGGTGAACGCGCTCTCTGCCAGCGCCTTGGCGGCGTCGCCGCGCGTCACATGGCGGCTCTGGCACACGTTGTCCTTAAGCTCCACCGTGTTGCCAAAGGCAAAGAAGCTGTCATGCAGGCGTGGGGCGTCGGCGGCCTTGGCCTCGACAATGTTGCGCACGGGCTCCAGCGGCTCGTAATCGATCTTTACGAGCTTCTTGGCCTTCTCGAGCGTCGCCTCGTCCTCGGCAACCACCAGCACGATGGCATCGCCCACGCAGCGGGTGATATCGCCCTGGGCGATCATGACGTCCCAGTCCTGGATAAGGTGGCCGACCTGGTTGACCGGCACGTCCTCGGCGCGCAGGATGCCCACCACACCGGGCAGGGCCTCGGCCTTGGAGGTGTCGATGGAGAGCACGCGGGCGCGCGGATACTTGGAGCGCACGGCGCTGGCATAGATCAGGCCCGGCTGATCGAGCTCGTCGATGTCGTCGGGATACTTGCCCTCGCCGAGCACCTTCTTGCGCACGTCGATACGGAAGGCGCGCTTGCCCACGCCGTAGTCATCGCCGCGCTCCAGATCCTCGTCGATCTGCTTTTCGCCGCGGAGCACCGCAGCGGCCAGCGAAATGCCCTCGATAATCTTCTTGTAGCCGGTGCAGCGGCAGACGTTGCCGCGGATGGCGTACTTGATCTGCTCCTCGGTGGGCTCGGGGTCCTCGGCGATGAGCGCCGCGCCCGCCATGACCATGCCGGGGATGCAAAAGCCGCACTGCACGGCGCCCACGGCGCCAAAGGCGTACACAAACGCCTCGCGCACGTCCTCGGGCAGGCCCTCGACGGTCACGATGTTGCGGCCGGCGGCAAGGGCGGTGGTCAGCACGCAGGCCTTGACGGCCGCGCCGTCCACATGGATGGTGCAGGTACCGCAGGCGCCCTCGGAGCAGCCGTCCTTGGCGGAATGGATATGCAGGTCGTCGCGCAGGTAGCGCAGCAGCGGTTTGTTTTGGGTCGTTGTGCGCTCCACGCCGTTAACGGTAAAAGTGAATTCCTGTGCCATGGTGATTCCCTTCTACACGCCGGCGGCGATGCCGGTGCGGTCGTGAATGGCGCCATGCGGGCAGATGACGGCGCACATGCCGCACGACAGGCAGTCCGCGCCGTCGATATGGGCGCAGTTGTCCTCGATGCGGATAGCGCCGGCAGGGCACTTTTTGGCGCACATACCGCAACCGATGCAGCTCGTGTCGCAGATCTTGCGCGCAATGGCGCCCTTATCGGTGTTGTTGCAGCGCACCAGAATGTTCTGGTAGCCGGGAACGAAGGCAATCACGCGCTGCGGGCACGCCATGCCGCACAGGCCACAGCCCGTGCACTTGGAGCGATCAACGCGGGCGATGCCATCGACCAGCGCAATGGCGCCGTGGGGGCAGGCCGTGACGCAGGCGCCACAGCCAATGCAGCCTTCGCTGCAGCGGGCGTCGCCGCCTGCGGAGGCACAGCCGCTTCCGCAGGCAACGTAGGCCACGTTATGTTGAATGGATTTGGCCATAAGAGACTCGCCTATTTCTTAAGGAGATACGGATAGCTGTCGCGCACGGCCTTGATGGTCAGGCGGACGGCCTCGGGCAGACCGGTGTTGACGGCATCGACCGAGACGGTGCGAACCGTGCCGGCGATGCGAACCTTAAAGTGGTCCTCGTCCACGGCCAGGAAGCCCTCGTTCTCGGAGTTCTCCATGTCCTGATCGCTCCAGAACAGGGTGAGCTTGTCCTTGTAGGGACGACCCTCCTGGTAGGGGCAGAACACGGCGCAGTTGCCGCACTCGTTGCACATGCCGTCGACATGGACGACCTGATGCTTGGCCAGGCCCGGCACCTTAATTGCCACGTTGGCGCGGTTGGGGCACACGTCGCAGCAGACCTCGCACACCGAGCCGCAGCCAGGCAGCGGGTCTTGGTGCAGTTGCGCTTGTCACGGCACAGCGACCCCTTGCGCTCGTAGCAGGTGTCCTCGCGGCCGGCCTGCTCGTTGCAGTCGACGTACTTGTTAAAGTCCACGCCGGCGATGGCACGGGCGACCTCGGCGGCGTCGGCGATAGCCTCGACCACGGTGGCCGGACCGCGACGGCAGTCACCGGCAGCCCAAACGCCCTCGA
>JAQCYU010000014.1 GCA_027682925.1 Coriobacteriaceae bacterium AF45-21 | reverse complement strand
GGACGTTCGGCCGTGCGCGGGCGCCCGGTCGGCGGCCCGTTCTGGGCGCGCCTCAATCGTAGCCCGAGACGGGCCCGGGCTGACAATTTCGACTGTAATGGACGTTCTTAAATAACTAGTCGTTTAAGGACGTCCCCAACGACTGCATAACGTGAGAGTGGATAATTTCCCGGTTTGGGCCTGTATTCGAGCTCAAAGTGGGAGATTATCCACTCTCGTCTATTAAGTGTCCGAAAATCCGCGCTCGTTTCGATTCCGCCTACATTTGTAGGAACAGTTCGTGGAGGCGGGTGTCTTCGTCGAGTTCGGGGTGGAAGGTTACGCCGAGCTGATTGTCTTGGCGGGCAGCGACGATGCGGCCATCGACTTCGGCCAGGGCCTTGGCGTCGCCGTGGACCTCGACGATGCGGGGCGCGCGGATAAACGTCAGCGGCGCTTCGCCGTCGATGCCGGCTACTTGCCCCTTGGTTCGAAAGCTGCCGAGCTGCCTGCCGTAGGCATTGCGCTCGACAAGTACATCCATGGTTGCCAAACGCGGCGTGCCTTTATCGTCATGGGCGGCAAGGTCGTGAGCCAGTAGAATCAAGCCGGCGCAGGTGCCCAGGACGGGCATGCCTTCAGCGATACGGGCGCGAAGCTCCTCGAGCATGCCCAGCTCATCAAGCAGCTTCCCTTGAACGGTGGACTCGCCGCCGGGAAGTACCAGACGGTCAAAGTCCTGCATCAAATCAGCCGCCTGCCTCAGCTCAATACAACGTGCGCCCAGCTCGGATAGTCTTGTCTCGTGCTCGGCAAAAGCGCCTTGGACCGCCAGCACGGCGACCGTCTGGCCTGCATAATCGCTCATGTGCGATCCTTTCTGCTGGACTAGCGTCCGCGCTCCTCCATGATGATCTCGATCTCGTCAGCGTTGATACCGACCATGGCCTCGCCCAGGTCCTCAGAAAGCTCGGCAATGAGCTTGGCGTCGGTGAAGTTTGCCACAGCCTTAACGATGGCGGCGGCGCGTTTGGCGGGGTTGCCGCTCTTAAAGATGCCCGAGCCGACAAAGACGCCCTCGGCACCCAGCTGCATCATCAGCGCGGCGTCCGCGGGGGTTGCTACACCGCCGGCGGCAAAGTTCACCACGGGAAGCTTGCCCGTGGCATGGACCTCGCGCACAAGCTCGACTGGAACTTGCAGTTGCTTAGCTGCCTCAAAGAGCTCGTCATCGCGCAGAGCAGCAACGTCGCGGATTTGCTTTTGAATCTTGCGCATGTGGCGCACGGCTTGGACGACGTCGCCCGTGCCCGGCTCGCCCTTGGTGCGAATCATTGTGGCGCCCTCGGCAACACGGCGCAACGCTTCGCCCAGATCGCGGGCACCGCAGACAAACGGGACGTCAAACTGGGTCTTATCGATGTGGTAGACATCGTCGGCGGGGGAGAGAACCTCGGACTCATCGATGTAGTCGATCTCGATGGCCTGAAGGACCTGCGCCTCGACGATGTGACCGATGCGGCACTTGGCCATGACGGGGATGGAGACGGCCTCTTGAATGCCCTTGATCATCTTGGGGTCACTCATGCGCGACACGCCGCCGGCGGCGCGGATGTCGGCCGGGATGCGCTCGAGAGCCATGACGGCGCAGGCGCCTGCCTCCTCGGCGATACGTGCCTGCTCGGGCGTGGTGACGTCCATGATGACGCCGCCCTTGAGCATCTGCGCGAGCTCGCGATTGAGTTTGACGCGATCGGCCTTGCTGGTCTGTTCTGCCATTGTTGCTCCCTTGGTTGGCATGTGCATTGCTTGACGGAACATCCTATCGGGGAGCTGGGTATGGCGAAATACTCAGTTTTCGAGATAATAACAAGACCAGACTAATACCAGATTGAATGATTCGATAAGGTCAGGTGATAGGCTCGTGCTTGACTACAATTTGGAAAAACGCGGCGAAGCATCGCTCTATGAGTATGTTTACCAGCAAATTCGAGATGATATCGTAGCTGGACGCATTGCGGCGGGGGAACATCTGCCGTCTAAGCGAGCCTTTGCCAGTCATCTGGGAATTAGTGTCATTACAATCGAAAATGCATATAGCCAGTTGCTTGCCGAGGGCTATATTTGCTCAAAGCCGCGCCGTGGTTACTACGCGTGCGAGCTTCCCGATGCACCGGTTTTGGCTTCGGCTGCGGAGGGCATCGACCGAGATGACGCCTCCGTGGGCCCCAGCGCGCATGATGTCAACGGACAAGTCGAGCGATTCGACGCACTTTCTCCTTCCGCCTTGGAGGCGGCGCGGCTTTGGCAAAGCGCGCTACGGGCGACGCTGACATCCGAAGATGAACGTGAAATCTTTTCGACCGCGCCGGCACAGGGCACCGCTCGGCTACGACGCGCTATCGCTCACCATTTGCGTGGGACAAGGGGCATGAATGTCGACCCCGACAACATCGTTATCGGTGCGGGCGCCCAGTTGCTCGATACCATGTTGGTTCAGTTGCTTGGAGCCGACAAGGTGTATGCCGTTGAGGATCCGGGCTATCTGCGCCTGACGCGCATCTATCAGGCCATGGGTTGCGAAGTGCGGCATATCCCGTTGGACGGTGAGGGCGTGGACTTGAGCGCTCTGCAGAAAACTGGGGCGGATGTCCTTCACCTGATGCCGTCTCACCAATATCCGACCGGCCTTGTGACGAGCATTGCGCGTCGCTATGCCCTGCTGAGCTGGGCCGCCGAGCAGCCGGACCGGTATCTCATCGAAGATGACTTTGATTGTGAGTTTCGCCTTGCCGGCAAGCCGATTCCCGCGCTCGCGTCGATCGATGCCGCCCAATCGGTCATCTACACCAACACGTTTTCGAAGAGCCTTTCATCGGCGTTACGTTTGGCGTACATGGTGCTGCCCGATGAACTAATGGAGAGGTTTAAACGCAACCTTGGTTTCTACGCCTCGTCGGTAAGTTCTGTTGACCAGGTCGCTTTAGCGCGCTTGCTGGAATCGGGTGATTACGAGCGGCATGTGAACCGCGTGCGCGTGCGTGCTCGCGAGGCACGCGATGGCCTGGCAGCGCTTGTACGGAAAGCGTTTCCGGCAGGGGAGGTCTCGATCGAGCATGCAGACGCGGGCCTTTACTGCACTGTTGCCCTGGCCGAGGACAAGGCAGGGGAGAGTTTCGCGAAGCTCTCGCTGACGCTCGTATTTCCTATGTCAACATCGCCGATTGCCTGTGGACGGGTGATCGGGCATCGACTAAGAACGCTCCATCTCGCGTCCTCATACAATACGACGACCTGAGCTCTCAGTCGCTCAGTGTTCTTCAGGAGCAACTGCAATAAGCCAACGAAAAGGCCCGAACCAATACGGTCCGGGCCTTCTTCGAGCTAGAGGTTATGTCTCAGGCAGTTGGCTTAGCCAAAGTAGCGCTTGAGCAGGCCAGCGAAAGCCTTGCCGTGGCGAGCCTCGTCGCGAGCCATCTCGTGCACGGTGTCGTGGATGGCATCGAGGCCAGCGGCCTTGGCGCGCTTGGCAAGATCGGTCTTGCCGGCGGTGGCGCCGTTCTCGGCCTCAACGCGCATCTCGAGGTTCTTCTTGGTGGAGTCGGTCACGACCTCGCCCAGAAGCTCGGCGAACTTGGCGGCGTGCTCGGCCTCCTCGTGGGCAGCCTTCTCCCAGTACAGGCCGATCTCGGGATAGCCCTCGCGATGGGCGACGCGAGCCATGGCCAGGTACATGCCGACCTCAGAGCACTCGCCCTCAAAGTTGGCGCGCAGGTCGGCAACGATGTCCTCGGAGACGCCTCCATCTTGGCGACGCCCACGACGTGCTCGGCAGCCACTCGAGCTGGCCCTCCTCCTGCTTCAGGAAGCGAGAGCCGGGAACGCCGCACTGGGGGCACTTGAAATCCTCGGGCAGCTGGTCGCCGTCGAACTCTTCCACATAACCGCAAACGGGGCAAACAAACTTCATGATTCGATCCTTTCGATCGATGGCGATGGTGCGCTCGTCCGGTCCCGTAAGGGCCCTCTCCGGACGTGCGTCTTGACGAGTTCTATTATCCATAAATGAGACCGAATGTGAAGCCTATTAGGAATGATTTTTAATAAAACAATTTAAGCATGTGTAGATGTTGATTGATTAACGATTGCTAGACCTCGTGCGACCTCCGATGAGTACAATCGGTCGAGCAAATGTTGACCAATCAACAAATGAAGGAGCTTCCTTTATGCATCTAGCCCGCCGCGCCTGGTGCCGAACGTATCAAACGGTTTTTCGCATCGCATTGCCGGTGCTGCCCTATACCGAGCCACGCATTTTAGAGCACGCTGAGGAAGTGCCCGCAGTGCTTCAAAAGCGTTCAATACACCATGTTCTTATCGTGACAGATCCCGGCATTGCCCGTCTGGGGCTCACGGCACCGCTCGAGACAGCGCTCGCGTCCAAGGGAATTAGCGCTGCGGTCTATGCCGAAACACGTGCGAACCCCACGGTCTCAAACGTGGAGGAAGCGGCATCTCTGTATCGAGAGAGCACCTGCCAGGCCATTATCGGCTTTGGCGGCGGTTCGGCCATGGACTGCGCCAAGGGCGTGGGCGCGCGCATCGCGCAGCCAAAGAAGCCCATCAACAAGATGCGCGGCCTGTTGCGTATCCATCGTCGCCTGCCGCTGCTCATCGCCGTTCCCACCACGGCGGGCACGGGAAGCGAGGTCACGCTTGCAGCGGTAATTACCGACGACGAGACGCACTACAAGTATCCCATTAACGACTTTGTGCTGATCCCGCGCTTTGCGGTGCACGACCCCGAGTTACGCGCGGCCTGCCCGCCTCCATTACGGGGCAAACGGGCATGGACGCCCTGACGCATGCCGTCGAGGCCTTTATCGGGCGCAGCACCACGCCCTATACGCGCAAGATGGCGCGCCAGGCGGTGCAGCTCATCCACGACAATTTGCTCGAGGCCTATGAGTGCGGTGGCAACATGCGTGCGCGCCGCAATATGCTTTCGGCGGCGTATAAAGCGGGCGTTGCCTTTACGCGCTCTTATGTTGGATACGTCCATGCCATCGCGCACAGCCTGGGCGGGCGTTACGGGATTCCCCACGGCTTGGCCAACGCCATCATCCTGCCGCACATGCTTCGCGCCTATGGCGAAGCTGCTGCTCCCAAGCTCGCCGATCTCGCCCGCATGGCCGGCATTGCGCCGGCTAATGCGCTGGACAACGTGGCTGCTGAGGCCTTTATCGATTGGGTCGACCGCATGAACGCCGCCTTGGGCATACCCAAATATGTGACGGGCATTCGCCGCTCCGATATTCCACAAATGGCGGCCCATGCCGATGCCGAGGCCAATCCGCTATACCCCGTTCCGCTTCTAATGGACCGTTTGGAGCTCGAGCGTATGTACGAGGTCGTCGCGGGTGGTATGTTTGAGGGCGAGAATTAGGAGGGTCCATGAACACCGAGGAAATTGCGCGCATCGTCGGCGATCAGCGCGCCTACTTTAAGACACACGCCACGTTTGATGTCGATGCTCGACGTCGTGCGCTCGTGAGTTTACGCGATGCGGTGCGGGCCCACGAGGCCGATATTGCCCATGCGCTCAAGACCGATTTGGGAAAGTCGCATGACGAGGCGTATATGTGCGAGATCGGCACCTCGCTTTCCGAGATTCGTTATCAGATTGTGCATGTGGCTCGATGGAGTCGCTCGCGCCTGCGTCCGTGTGACCTCGCCAACGCCGTGAGTGTGTGCAAGACGCAGTCCGTGCCCTATGGCGTCACACTCATCATGGCTCCGTGGAACTACCCGTTTTTGCTAACGCTCGAGCCGCTTGCCGGCGCCCTTGCCGCGGGCAATACCGTGGTCATCAAGCCGAGTGCCTATGCTCCGGCATCGAGCGCGGTGCTCAGGCAGATTTGCGAGGAAGCATTTGATCCGCGCCTGGTGACGGTTGTAGAAGGCGGCCGTGCCGAGAACGAAGCACTGCTCGATGAGTGCTGGGACAAGATTTTCTTTACCGGTAGCGTTCCGGTCGGCAAGCTCGTCATGGAGCGCGCAAGTAAAAACCTGACGCCCGTGACGCTTGAGCTGGGCGGAAAGAGCCCCTGCATTGTGGATGCCACGGCAAACTTAAAAGTCGCGGCACGGCGCATCGCCTTTGGTAAATGGCTCAACGTGGGGCAGACCTGCGTGGCGCCCGACTACCTGCTGGTCGATACGCGCGTACACGATGAGCTGTTGGGCCTCATCAGGGAGGAGACCCGTCGCATGTTTGGCGAGCATCCGCTCGACAACGAGGATTACGGTCATATCGTCAACGCCAAGCATTTTGCGCGCGTGCGCGGGCTGATCGATCCCTATAAGGTTGTGCTTGGAGGTACCGCGCGCGAGTCGTCGCTCAAGATTGAGCCGACGATTCTAGACGGCGTGACCCCCGATGACGCCGTAATGCAGGAGGAGATTTTCGGCCCCATCTTGCCGGTGCTGACGTTTGAGAGCCTAGACGAGGCAGAGACGTTTATTGCGGATCGTCCGACGCCGCTAGCTCTGTATATCTTTAGCCAGGACCATGCGGCTCAGCAACGCTTTGTGCGTTACGTGCCCTTTGGCGGCGGCTGCGTCAACGACACGATCATGCATCTGGCTACGAGCCATATGGGCTTTGGCGGCATGGGCGCGAGCGGTATGGGGCAGTACCATGGCCGCGAGAGCTTCGATACGTTTAGTCACAAGAAGAGCATCGTGAACAAGGCAACCTGGCTCGACGTGCCATCCGCTATGCTCCTTACGCAAGCTGGAAGCACAAGTTCGTGCGCATGTTTGTGCATTAGAATCAGATGACATAGGGATAAACAAAGTGGCCGTCCCCGCGTAAGCGAAGACGGCCATTTCTCACGATGAAAACGTGTATCGGAGTTGGCAAGACCCGCTGTCACGGGTGCCATCCGTGTTCCTATCTTATCTGCAAGCGTTCCGTTGCGCAAGCGTTGCGGCAAACGATTGAAAGACACGGACGGGGTGAATTTGTGTCCGCACGAACCCGTAGACTTCTCAACTATGTGGTGGATACTCGCTAATCGGTGATGGAGGCGGTCATGTTTGATGACGATGACCTGTTCAATCTGGTAGACGATCCGTTTGAGTGGGATTCGCTGCTCGATGACGATGAGTTGGAGCAGGACCGCAAAAAGCAAAAGGATAAGAACGCCCGGGGTAAAGGTTCGAATAAAAAGGACAAGCGCCGCCGAGGTCTGTTCGGTGGGCTCTTTGGGTAATTGTCGCATCGCTGCGTCTGTATACTAGACAGGTCTTATACGCGTTGCGAAATGAGGACAGAGACGATGATGTGGTTTACCGCCGACCTGCACCTGGGCGATACGAATATCCTGCACGACATGGATCGACCGTTTGACTCGGTCGAGGAGATGAACCGCCGTGTCATCGATGCCATCAACGAGTGCGTGGCTGTGGACGACCGCCTTTATGTCCTGGGAGACTTTACGTATCGATTGCCCATGGTGGAGGCGGTGCGCCTGCGCGAGCGCATCGAATGTCAGAACGTAACGCTCATCTGCGGTAACCATGACGGCGACTGGGAAGATCCAGACGCGCCGCACATTTGGGATGAGGTGCGCGATTATCTGGAGGTCGCCCCCGGTTACGCTAAGGGCCATCGCCTGGTAATGAGCCATTACCCCATGCTCAGCTGGAACGGCAAGGCGCGTGGCGCCATCATGTTGCACGGGCATATCCACAGCAGGGGAGACCGCACCAACGCGCGCAACCGCGATCGCGAGCGCCCCATCTTTCGCTATGATGTCGGCCTCGATGCCAACGAGTACAAGCCCGTAAGCCGTGACCAAATCCTAGGCTTCTTTGGACTGTAGCTGTAAGTGCAGGTAGAATGAACGCGCCGCGCGGATGGTCTGTGCGGCGCGTTTCAGTAGGAGCGATGAATCCATGAGGGCTATCCAGCGCATTAACCATAACGCTGCCATCTGCGAAGACGGCGCGGGGCGTCAGCTTATCGCGCTGGGTCGTGGTATCGGCTTTGGCGATATGCCGCATGAGGTCGACCTGGATGTCATCACGCGTACCTTTTACGGCATTGATTCAAAGTACCTGGCGTTTATCGATGAGGTCGATCCCGAGGTGCTGGAGTTTTCTGCTCAGCTGGCCGATATCGCGACCGGACAGCTTTCGTACGAATTGAGTCCTAACCTTCCCATTACATTGGCAGACCATATTCAGTTTGCCATTAAGCGTGCCCGCGAACACATGGTGGTGTCGTTGCCGCTTGAGCGCGATCTTGAGCAGCTGCATCCCATCGAATACCGCTTGGGCGAGCTGGCTGTTCGCGGTATCCAGAAGAGCTTTCATGTGCGCATGCCCCGAAGCGAGGCCGCGGGCATTGCCATGTCGATTGTCAACGCATCGGTTAAGCCGAGCGAGCGGCGCGTGCTTGCCGAGCAGCACGAGGAGCGACTGCTCGATATGACGGTCGCGATTATTCAAGAAGAGTTGGGTGTGACGGTCGATCGCTCGTCGTTCGCCTTTGCCCGCTTTGCCACTCATGTGCGCTATCTGCTCGACCGCGTGGCAAAGAAAGAGCCGATCGATACCGAGAACTCCGGTCTTTACGACGTGCTCGTGGAGCAGTATCCGGCGGCATCGCGTTGCGCTCACCGTGTCGACGATCTGATTCAAGAGACCTTTGGCGAGCCATTGGCCCAAGAGGAGCTCGTCTATCTGATCATGCATGTGAATCGCGTGGCTTCTGTCCACTCGGATAAATAGGCTCTCTGGTATTTCCTTTCCGTCATGGCGACCGTTCGCGGGTCGTTTGCTACCGTTCGTCGGTAATCTGAGCCGCAACGAACGCATCTGCCGCATATACTCGCCGTGTGTTGGGTGTTACTCACGGCGCAGCTCCGAGAGGCACTACCGATTCTGCCGAGGCCATAATTGGGTCTCTGTCGGTTGTGCGCGGGGCTTTTTCATGTCGATCCACCCGGGAATCACATGCAAATCAATCTCTTGCCAACTGATGTCGCGCGCTGCGCAGGCGCGAGCGGAATTGTGCGTCTTGGTGCCGTGAAGTCCCACGGCCTTTAGTTGGAAGAGAAGGGATTCGACATGGCTGTCGATAACAAGAAGATTGCCGAGGACGTGCTTGCTGCCGTCGGCGGCGCCTCCAATGTGACGAACGCGACGCACTGCATGACCCGCCTGCGTCTGAACCTCAAGGATCAGTCCATTCCCAATGACGATGAAGTAAAGAAGATCAAGGGCGTGCTGGGTGCACAGTGGTCTGGCGGCCAGTATCAGGTCATCATTGGCCAGAACGTGCCGAAGGTCTATGACGCCGCCATTGCGCTGGGCGTCAAGGGCGAAGGCTCCATTGACGAGAACCTCGATGACGGCATCAAGGAGCCACTGACGGTCAAGACTGCGGGCAAGAAGGCCCTTAACTACCTGTCCAAGACAATGTGCATGACGATCCCCATTATCATGGGCGCCGCCATGTTCCGCACACTTGCCGTACTTTGCGGCGACGGCATGCTCGGTATCTGGTCTGCTGATTCCGACATCTACAACTTCTTCTACAACTGGATTTACAACGCAGGCTATTATTTCCTCCCTGTTTATCTGGGTTGGGCTGCCGCAAAGCAGCTCGGCTGCAGCCAGCCGCTCGGCATGATGCTCGGCGGCGTGCTCATTGCCCCTGAGTTCATGACGCTGGTCAACGCTGCGGCGGATTCGGGTGCTACGACCACGATGGTTTACGGCGCGCTCCCGGCTCAGCTGAACAACTATTCTGCGACCGTGCTCCCCATGCTGCTGTCTATGCCGGTGCTGATGGTCGTCGAGAAGTTCATGAAGAAGATCATCCCCGACATGCTCTCCACGGTGTTTGTGCCCGTGTGCACCATGGCTGTGATGACCCCCGTTTCCCTGTGCGCCCTAGCTCCGATTGGTTCCATTCTGGGCGACCTGGTCGGCAACTTTATGTTCGGCCTCGGAAACGCTGGCGGCATCGTCACGATCCTCTCCCTCGTCGCCATTGCTGCGCTTTGGGAGTTCCTGGTTATGACCGGTATGCACCAGGTTCTGATTGCCCTCGGCATTGTGCAGGTGCTCACCTCAGGGTCTGACTCCTGCGTTATGGTCGCGGGTGCTATCGCTCAGTTCGCCACGTGGGGCATGGCCTTCGGTGCCTTCCTGCGCCTTAAGGAGGTCGACGAAAAGGGCGCTATGCTTGGTTTCTCGCTCTCCGGCATTGTCGGTGGCGTGACGGAGCCCGCGCTGTATGGCTGCGGCTTTAAGTATACTCGCTGCCTGGGTGCCATGGTCGCGGGCGGCGCTATCGGCGGCCTGATCGCGGCTCTCACTAATGTGACCACGTATGTTTTGGGCGCAACTAATATCCTTGGTATTACAGGTTATGTTGCAGGCGGAACTGCTAATCTCGTATGGGGCTGCGTTGCATCGGGCACTGCATTTGTTGCCGCCGCTGCCATCGCCTACTTCTTTGGCTTTACCAAGGAGCAGCTCGACGAAGACGCTGCTGCCGCCAAAGCCTAAAGCATCCGTTCGGTAGGACAATTATCTGGGGCACTTGGCTGCGCTTCAAGTGTCCCTTTCCGTAGATGGGGGTCAATATGAAGCAATTGCTCATTCGTGCCGACGATATCGGTTATTCGTATGCCGTTAACCTGGGGATTGCCCGCAGTATCAATGAGGGCCTGGTGCGCTCGGCGGGACTTATGCCCAATATGCCCGAGGCCGAGCGTGGCTGGTCGCTCGTGGCGGATGTCGGCATTGCGGTGGGTCAGCACACCAACGTGTGCCTGGGCAAGCCGTGTGCCGACCCGGCGCTCATTCCGAGCATGCTCAACGAGAACGGCGAGTTCCATAGCAGCCGTACCTTCCGCGATCATTTTAAGCGCGGCGAGGAGTTGATAGACTTCGACGAGGCCTGCATCGAGATCCGCGCGCAGCATGACCGCTTTGTCGAGATCGTGGGCCGCGAGCCCGATTACTTTGAGGCCCATGCCGTCATGAGCAAAAACCTTAACCGAGCGATCTCGGCGGTTGCTCAGGAGCTGGGCCTTAAGGAGCAAAAGGCGAGCTTCGACCCCGCGGCTGTGGTGCATTGCGGAGATACTGATCTGCGCATGGTGATGCGCTCGATGGAGCCGGGCTACGAGCCCAAAGAGGCAATCATGCAGACGGTTCGCGAGATGGTGGACGGCGAGACGGTCGTCTTTGTGTGCCATCCGGGCTATCTCGATCGTTTTATCCTGGAGAACAGCTCGCTCACGACCGACCGCACCAAGGAAGTCGATGCGCTGATCGACCCCGAGCTTCGCACTTGGCTTGAGTCTCAACCTGATCTTCGCCTGATCGACTACCGCGACCTGTAAGGACCCAAGTCACCACAAAGGGGACAGTCGCCTTTGTGGTGGTTCTGGCGCCGTTGCCATTATGGCGGCGGCGTCTTTTTTGTCCGTGCGGCGCGGTAGAGTGTAGGCGGTTGAAATTTGCGTCCATCGAGGAGCTGCCATGAACGAGATCAAGTGCCCGCATTGCGGCGAAGTGTTTAAGGGCGATGCGTCCGGCTATGCAGATATCGTCAAACAGGTGCGCGATGCCGAGTTCTCGCGCGATCTTGATGAGCGTGTGAAGGCGGTCCAGCGCGAGGGCGAGCAGGCGCTGGAGCTTGAGCGTTCGCGTTCGACGGCTGCCTTGCAAAAGGCAGAGTCTCAGCGCGACGCTGAGCTCGTAGAGCAGAAGAACGCTGCGGCTCAACAGCTGGCGCAAGAAGTCGCCAAGCGCGATGCCGAGCTTGCCGAGCTGCGCGCCAAGCTCGAAGGCGCTACTGCAGAGCGCGAGAGTGCAAGCCAGCGCGCGGCGGTTGAGGCCCGCGCCGATGCTCAAAAGGAGAATGCCGAACTGCAGCGCGAGATCGACAACCTGCGTGCGCAGTTGGGGCGCAAAGATGATGAAGCCAAGCTTGCCGAGGCAGCGGCACGCAATGCTGCTCAAAACGACCTGTCCGCACGTGATGCCCAGATTGCCGAGCTGCAAGCCAGGCTCGCCGCGGCGGACAAGGCCCAGGAGATGGCGCTTGCTGCTGCTGCGGCCGAATCGCAGCGTGAGCTCGAGGCCGCTCGCAGCGAGGCCGAACGTACGCTTGCTGACTATCGCGCGAAGGTTCAGGAGAAGTTTTCCGTCGCAAAGGCTCAGTCCGAGCAGGAGGCCGAGGGTCTGCGTGCTCAGCTGCGCGAACAGGAACTGACGGCCAAGATGAACCTATCGGAGGCGGTCGCCGCGGCGGAGCGTGAGCGTGACGAGGCCCGCGCCAAGCTCACGAGTGAGCTGGCGGTGCGCGATTCACGCGAGGAGCAGGCCAAGGCGGCACACGAGCTCGAACTTGCGCAGACCAAGCGCGCGAACGAGGAACTGATTCGCTACAAGGATGAAGAGATTGAGCGCCTTAAGGACATGAAGGTCCGCCTGTCCACCAAGATGGTGGGCGAGTCGCTCGAGCAGCACTGCGAGACCGAGTTTAATCGTCTGCGCATGACGGCGTTTCCCAACGCGTACTTCGAGAAAGATAACGATGCGTCCGAGGGCACCAAGGGCGACTTTATCTTCCGCGAGTGCGACGCGAGCGGCAACGAGATCATTTCGATCATGTTCGAGATGAAAAACGAGAACGACGAGACCGCGACCAAACACAAGAACGAGGATTTCTTTAAGAAACTCGATCACGATCGCCGCCAGAAAGGCTGCGAGTATGCGGTGCTCTGCACCCTGCTGGAGCCCGAGAGTGACCTCTATAACGCGGGTATCGTCGACGTGAGTTACCGCTATGAGAAGATGTACGTGATCCGCCCGCAGTTCTTCATCCCCATGATTACGCTCCTTCGCAACGCCGCTATGGGTTCGCTTCGCTATAAGCAGGAACTGGCGGAGTACAAACAGCAGAATATCGATGTCACGAACTTCGAAGCCAAGATGGAGAAGTTCAAGGATGGCTTCTCGCGCAACTACAACCTGGCGAGCAAGCAATTCGAGTCGGCAATCAAGGAGATCGATGCCGCCATTAAGCAGCTCGAGAAGACCAAGGACGACTTGCGCCGCAGCACCGAGAACCTACGCTTGGCCCACAACAAGGCCGATGAGCTTACCATTCGCAAGCTCACATGGGGCAACAAGACCATGAAGGCAGCGTTTGACGAGGCGCGCGAGGCTGCGCCAGAGACAAACGAGGAGCCAGCCGAGGCGGATTCGTATGAGGTCGAGGATGCCGAGTAAGGCATAGCGGATAGTGAAAAAGCGGGGCTGCTGGCGATGTTGCCAACAGCCCCGCTTCGTTTCGTCCCAATATGCTTGGCTAATCCTCGAGCAAATCCTCGATAAAACCGACGCGGTAGTTCTTGAAGATGACCTCGCCACCGTCTTGCGTGGCGTCCAGATCGACATCGCCCATGATGCCAAAGTCGTGGTCGCCGTCCTCGTCGGCAAAAATCTGGTGCACGTGCCACACGTGGAGCGCCTTCTCGTCGGACTCGTCGATCGAGAACATAGCAGAGGAGCGCGCGTCGCCGTCGGTGAGAATCTCCTCGTGCTGCTCGTGGTAAGCGTCGAGTGCTTTTTGCCAGCGGATCTCGCTCATGCCCCAGTCGTCGTCGAGTTCGCCCAGGTCGCGCACATGCTCGCGGGCGGCAAGAGTCACGCGGCGGAAGAGCGCGTTGCGCACCAACAGCGTGCAGCCGCGACGGTCCGCCACGACCTCGTCGATGCCCTGCGGCGGCGTGGCGTCGAGGGCTGCCGGGTTGCCAGCGTTCTCCCACTCGTCTACCAAGCTCGAGTCGACCGAGCGCACCACAAAGCCCAGCCACGAGATAATGTCGCGCAGGCGCTCGTCGCGCTTCTCGATGGGTACGGTGCGGTCGAGCGAACGGTAAGCCTCTGCCAGGTAGCGCAGCAAAATGCCCTCGGAGCGGGCGATGCCGAGCTTTTGAATGTAGCCCTTAAAATCGCTCGCGCTCTCCAGCATATCGCGCAGAACGCTCTTGGGAGAGAGTTGGTAGTCGTTTGCCCAGGGTACTTCCTGGCAGTACTTGTCAAAGGCGGCGTCGAGCAGGTCCTCAAGCGGCTTTTCGTACGTGACGTCCTGAATACGCTCCAGGCGCTCCTCATACTCGATGCCGTCGGCCTTCATCTCGGCCATAGCGCGATCGCGCGCGGCACGCTCCTGTGCGCGCAGCACCTGTTTGGGGTCCTCGAGCGTGGCCTCGACCATCGAGATCAGATCCATGGTATAGGTCTCGCTCTCGGGATCGAGCAGCTCCAGCGCGGCAAGCAAAAACGGTGAGAGCGGCTGGTCGAGCGCAAAGTCCTCGGGCAGGTCGACCGTCAGCGCGTAGTCGATGTCCGGCGCGGCATCAGCCGGAGCGTCGGGTGCGGGCGGTACCTCGGTGCGCACGACGACGCCGGAGTCGATGAGCGTGGCGAAGATTTCGTCGGCGCGAACCTCGAGCTTAGCCTTTTCTTCGGGAGTCTGCAGGCTCGTCTCGATGAGGTCGTGTACGCGGGCGCGGGCGTCGCCGCCCTGCTCGACCACGCTAATCACCATGGAGTGTGTGATGCGAAGGCGCGGCTTGAGCGTTTCGGGCTGCGTCTCGATCAGGCGCTCAAAGGTCTGCTTGTTCCAGGTGACAAAGCCCTCGGGGGCCTTCTTCTTTTTAATCTTGCGGAGCTCTTGGGGTCGTCGCCCGCCTTGGCCATGAGCTTGGCGTTCTCGATCTCGTGCTCGGGTGCCTCGGCAATCACCATGCCCTCGGTATCGAAGCCCGAGCGGCCGGCGCGACCGGCAATCTGATGAAACTCGCGGGCGCGCAGACGACGCATCTTGTAGCCGTCGAACTTGGTGAGCGCGGTGAGCACCACGGTATGGATGGGCACGTTGATACCGACGCCGAGCGTATCGGTGCCGCAGATGACGGGCAACAGGCCCTGTTGTGCCAAGCGCTCGACCAGCAGACGATAGCGCGGCAACATGCCAGCATGGTGCACGCCGACGCCGCATCCGAGCAAGCGCTTAAGAATCTTGCCAAAGGCCGTCGAGAAGCTCGTGCCCTTGGCCGCCTCCTTGATGGCCCCACGCTGCTCCTTGCTGGCAATACCAAAGTTGGCGAGGGATTGCGCCGTCGCAAGTGCGGCGTCCTGGCTAAAGTGCACGATGTAGAGCGGGGCCTCGCCGCGGCGCATTGCGAGCTCGACCGTGCCCTCGAGGGAGGTCGTCACGTAGTCGTAGCTCAGCGGCACGGGGCGTGGGGCATCGACGACCAGATCGCACGCGGCGCCGGTGTGCTCCTCGAGTGAGGCGGCGATCGCGGTGACATCGCCGAGCGTGGCGCTCATGAGCATGAATTGTGTGTGAGGCAGGGTGAGCAGCGGTACCTGCCATGCCCAACCGCGATCGGGGTCGGCAAAGTAGTGGAACTCGTCCATGGCGACGCAGCCCACATCGGCATCTTCGCCCTCGCGCAGTGCGTCGTTAGCAAGGATCTCTGCCGTGCAGCAGATGACGGGCGCTTTAGTATTGATATGCGTGTCGCCGGTGATCATACCGACGTTATCGCGGCCGAGCACCTGTACCAGGTCGAAGAACTTTTCGCTGACCAAGGCTTTGATGGGGGCCGTGTAATAGCAGCGCTTGCCCTGCGCCATGCCCATAAAGAGCATGCCCAGCGCGACGAGCGATTTGCCCGATCCGGTCGGTGTGCCCAAAATGACGTGATCGCCGGCAGCCAGGTCCATGAGGGCCTCTTCTTGGTGATCCCACAGCTCGATGCCGCGGTCGCTCGTCCATTCAAAGAAGCGTTCGAGGCTGATCGGCCGTGAGCCACGGTTCGGGCTCACTGCCGTCTTCGGGCTCCCACCAGGTGGGGGAGAGCGCGCCGAGCGAGCCGAACTCGGCCTCGGTTCCCGTGCCGCCCGAGAATGAGCTGGCGGCGCCGGCGCCCGAGACGGTGCTGGCGGCGGTATCTGTCGTGGTCTGTGCCATGTGTGGTTGCTTTCTCTCGCGATTGTCCGCCAACTATTATGGCGTAGCGGCGGCGCGGGGTGCCAGCGCGCGAGAAAATGCAGGAAATGGGCGTTCTGCCCAGCCGTTTGGTGCAGTAGCCAGCTAAGTGAGTAGACTTTTTGCGATATCGCGAGCACATGGCTTTTGCGCAAGGGCTCTACCTGCGGTTTTAGTTTTCGCTATGCGGGTTGTGCTTGGCTATTGCTAAATAGTCTACTCACTTAGGTTTGAGGACCGTTCGCTGGCGCTTATTTGCGCTTGTTTGCCGATGCCGCGACCATCAGAAGCCCCTAGGACTCCTGCGGTAAGCGCTTCTTGCCCTTGCGGGCGCGGTTTCTAAAGTTCTCGACGGCTTCTTCCATGCCCAGAGGCACATAGGTGAGCTCATCGAGGTTATCGGGCAGGTAGCGGGCAAGACTTTGCTCCTGCATGTGACCCGCCGTGAGCACATCGTCACTGGGATGTGCGCCGGGTGTGGCGCAAATGCCATAGACGACGGCACCCATCTCGCGCGTGCGGCGCTCGTATTCGGTCTCGGGGTGCTCGGGATGGTCGCGGCGGACGTCGTCGCTTACCCAAAGCGTGTCGTAGCCTGCCGCAGCAAACTGCCCCAAGGCGTAGTCGCGCAATGGCTTACTGTCGGTTCGCAGTGTGACGGTGGCACCGGCTGAAAAGAGCGGACGGTACAGCATTAGGTGGTCGACATGGACGAGTCGCTTTTTGGCGTACTTGGCCTTGGGCTGCGGCGTGGGAAAGTTGATGGTGATGGCATCGAGCTCGCCTGCGGCAAATAGCTGCGACAGCGATGCGGCACCTCGGGGCAGGACGAGTGCGTTGGACAGCCCCTGCTCGCAGATTTTCTGTGCGGCATAGGCGATGCAGATGGGCTCCTGGTCCATACCGATAAAGAGCGTGTCGGGCTCGTGGGCCGCGCGCTCTACAAGGTACGTTCCCTTGCCACAGCCAAGGTCCAGGTGAAGGTGTTCGAAAGGCTTGCTGCCTGCGGGCGCACAGGCCTTGCGCCAATCTCCGGCATAGGCCTCGGGGTTCGTCTCAATCGCATCGGCATAGCGCTCCAAGCGCTCCTCGAGCACAAAGTTCTTAGGGGTGCGAGCGTGGACGGCTCCCATGAGGCTCCTTGGTCATAAGTATGGAACGCATGGCTGCGCGTTCCGGCGATGGGTTAGAAGGGGGCGATTTGCCCGAACGCTGCGGTGCGGCTCGGCGGCGAGTCGTCGGTGCCTACAGACGCTTGAGAATCACATAGCGGTTGAGCTCGCCGCTGCGACCGTCGGCGTGGAAACGCTCGAGCTCGCGTACGGGAACCTCGCCGCTCTTGTAGAACGTACGGACGCCGCGCACCAAGTCGGTGATCTGCTGATCGTCAAAGTGATGGCAATAGCGGTAGGCGTGGCGGTCGTTTTGCCAGCCAATGAGGTGGTCGCCGGCTTCAAACTGCGCGGAATCGTAACCCTCAAACGGCGGGGTGAGCTCGGCGCGGGCTTCGGCTCGAACGGCCTTGCGCGCCATGCGCTCGTCATTCATAAACTCCCAAAAGCTGATGGCGATGATGCCGCCCGGGTGCGTCTGGCGCACCAGGGCGTCGAGCACGCGTACGCGGTACTCGCATGACGGCACGTGGTGCATAAAGCCAAAGCAGACCGAGATGTCGGCGAGCGGGGCGTCGAAAAGCACGTCGGGTGTCTCGGCGGGGTTGAGCTTCATGAGGGCGTCGAGCACGTCGAGTTCCTGGAAGTGCAGGTTGGGAATGCGCAGGGCGTGGCCGTGGGCGTCTATTGCCAGATCTTGGCACGAGTCGACACCATAGAACTCAAACGGGCAGCTGGCATCTGCCGAGGGGTTTGCGCCGTCGACGCCCTTGGCGGCAAGTGCCCCGCCGGCGGCAAAGTTCTCGAATCGCATATTGCCGCAGGCAAGGTCGAAGACGCGGACGGGATGCTCGATCGTGGCCACATCGAGCTGATCAAGCGCGATGTCCATGGTGCGCACCCAGCCGGGCCACGGGGCCTGGCGCGTATCGGAAAAGGAAGCGGAGTGCTCGCGATAGAACGTATTGTTGAGCTGGATGAGCGATGATGCGAAATCGCGGTTCACGGCGCGGAACTCCCTCCGTTGGCGGTGCGGAATAAACAGTACGACCATACTACCGTTAACGCCGCAACGGGGACAACCGAGCTGCGGGTCATTGCTTTGTTTGGACACATTTCCGCAGCTCATATGCGCCCGCAACCTCCGGTTGTCAAAAATCTCACTAGAATAGGTGGCATGCTTTTGGCGGTGGCGGATAGATTTTTAACTGTGCAAGGCGCCTTAAGAACAAAAACGGTCCGGCGGCACGGCTGGCATCGCATAGGAGGAACCATGAATGTAGAAACTGCTCAGCGGCTCGCCGACCTTCGCCGCAGCAAGGGCTTTAGCCAAGAAGGATTGGCGCGAAAGCTGGGACTGTCGCGCCAGGCGGTCAGTAAATGGGAGCGCGCGGAGAGCTCGCCTGATACCGAGAACCTGATCTCGCTTGCCAAGCTCTATGGTGTGAGTCTGGACGAGCTACTCAATCCGAGCGACGAGATCGAGGACGATATCGAGTTTGAGAACGAGGACCGTGCTCGCCAGCGCGAGGCCGAGGCGGCCGAGCGCGCCCGTACCCACGAGGCGGCAGCGCGCGCTACCGAGGCGGCAACACAGGCGAGTGATGCTGCGGCCAAGGCGGCGCAAGCTGCAAGTTGGAGCGCACAGGCGGCTAACGCCGCGACGGCGCAAGCGACGAGCGCTGGCGCGGTCAATCCGACTCCAGTGAAAGGTCCGTTCCAGTCGTTTCCGTATTGGGCCGTGTGCTGGCTGCTGTTCTTTTTACTGATGTTCCTGTTTGGTGGTGCCCCCTTTGCCGCACTGATCTTCTTTACGATCCCCATCTATCACTGGGTGGCGCGTGCGCTCGACGGCGATTGGGCGCGCGGGAATATTCAGGTTGGTCCGGCGCCGGTGGCATCCAGGGCTCAGGATGATTCCCCTGCGGTTGATACCGACGTGGCTACCGCGACCCCCGTTGATCCGAGCGCCAAAGAAGGTGATGAATAATGAAACTCTCGCATGAATCGAAGGTGCGTCTGGGCGTTGGCATCGGAGCGTTTGTGCTTATTGTTGGGCTTGTCTTTGGCGCTTCGCGGACATGGATTCATTTTGATGGTCCGTGGGATCTCGGCACTATTGCATCCGGCTTGTCCGGTAGGGACGATGCGGTTGACGCCGATGTTTTGAACGATGGCGGTAAGTATTCCGCTCAGCCTCAGCAGCTTTCGAGCACGACTTTTGATGCCGATGAGTTCCGCTACCTCGATTTCGAAATCAATGCGGCTTCGGTGGACGTCAAGGTTGTTGATGGCAACAAGGCTCGCGTTATCGAGCGGGGGCGCGTTGCCGAGGGTATGGATGCCTCCAAGGCCGCGACGCAAAACATCGCATCCGTCGAGGACTCGACGCTCAAGGTTTCCCAGTTTGGAAGTGACGACGGTAAGGCAATCGATCGCTCAGTTACGGTCGAGCTGCCGCGCCGTGTTGCCGAACATCTGAAGGGAGTCAACGCGCACGTGGGCTCGGGCGATCTGCAGATTGCCGGTGTCATCTGTGATGGTTTCGACCTTTTCCTGGGTGCGGGAGATGTAGAGTTTACGGGCAGCGTGACTGATGCGCTCAGCGCTGAGGTCGGTTCGGGCGATGTGACGTTCGAGCTTTACCAGGCCCCCGCGAAGTCGATGGACGTGAGTGTGGGCTCGGGCGATGTGGAGATGACGGTTCCGAACTCGACGGGCTTTAAGGCGAGCCTCACCTTGGGCAGCGGCGACTTCGAGAGCGATTTCCTTCCGCTTGACTACGACGGCGAGACCATTTTGAATCTTGAATTCGATAACGGCGATAAGTCTGCTACGTATCGTTTTGAGGTCGGTTCGGGCGACATGTCGTTTGATCCGGAGTGACATGCGGTTTTCGGAGATCGGTGCATATAGGCATGCTCTTTGATGGAGGCGCCGGGGCCGTGACGGGCTCCGGCGCCTTTGCCTTTACAATGGGGGCATGGAACAGATTATTTTGAACATACTCGAGGCTCTGCGTCGCGGTGAGACCGTGGACGACAAGGCGCTCGTCAAGTTGATACATGCCGAGGCGCGCCGCGAGGGTGCCGACAAACGCGATTTGGCCAAGCGCCGTCTGCTGCCGTTCTACCAGCGGGTGAAGCGTGAGGAGCCGGCTCGTTGGGCTGGGTGGAATGTCGATGCCGAGCTGGAACGTCGACTGCTGCAGGTGCTGCGTATGAAGCCGCGCCGAACGGCCTCGGGCGTGGCGACCATTACCGTCATTACCAAGCCGTGGCCCTGTTCGGGCGATTGCCTGTTTTGCCCCAACGACCTGCGCATGCCCAAGAGCTATCTGCACGCCGAGCCGGCATGCGCCCGTGCGGAGCAAAACTGCTTCGACCCGTATTTGCAGGTGAGCGCTCGTTTGACCGCGCTTTCGCAGATGGGGCATGCGACCGATAAGATCGAGCTCATTGTGCTCGGTGGTACCTGGAGCGACTATCCGCAGGGGTATCAGGCATGGTTTATGTCGGAGCTCTTCCGTGCGCTCAATGAAGACGCCGTGGCGGGCGTGGCGGCTAACCCCATGCTGGCACGTCCGGGCATCAGCCGTGCCGAGGCGGGGCGCCTGCTCGATGACGCTCCCGCCGATGCCCTGCCGCCGGTGGTGGCGGAGCGTCGCGAGCGCTATAGGCTGCCGGTATTGCGACCGATGAGGCCGAGCTTGCCGCCGGCGTTGCCGGCGTGCAAGGGCGTGTGGATGCTGCCGAGGGTGGCTATAACCGCGCGGTGCGTCGTCTGTACGGCCCCGGCACGCCTTGGGGCGCAGTCGCCGAGTGGCAGACGGCAACGATGGAGGAGCTTGAGCAACAGCAGCGCATCAACGAGACGGCGAAGCATCGCGTGGTGGGACTCGTTATCGAGACGCGCCCCGATGCCGTAACGCCGCAGGCGCTTACGCTTATCCGCCGCCTGGGCTGCACCAAGATTCAGATGGGTATCCAGAGCCTCGACCAGCACCTGCTCGATATCAACGAGCGCCGTATTACGGTGGCACAGATCGAGCGAGCGTTTTCGCTTGCGCGCCTGTTTGGCTTTAAGATTCACGCGCACTTTATGCTCAACTTGCTGGGCGCCACGCCCGAGGGTGACAAGCGCGACTACGAGCGCTTTATGACCGAGGGCGCCTTTATGCCCGACGAGGTCAAGGTCTACCCGTGTGCGCTCATCGAGGGTTCGCGCCTGGTGGGCTGTTACGAGCGTGGCGAGTGGCGCCCCTATACCGAGGAAGAGCTGCTCGACGTACTGGCCGATGACATCGTGGTGACGCCGGCGTTCTGCCGCATCAGCCGCATGATTCGCGACTTTAGCTCCGACGACATTATGGTGGGCAACAAGAAGCCCAACCTGCGTCAGCTCGTTGAGAACCGCCTGGCTGCTCGGGGTGACGGTGCGACGGTGCGTGAGATTCGCTATCGCGAGATCAGCACGGCGGGTGCCGACCTGAACGAGTTGGCCCTTGACGAAGAAGTGACGTACGAGACGCCGGTGACGCACGAGCGCTTTTTGCAGTGGGTGACGCCGCAGGGCAAGATTGCGGGCTTTTTGCGGCTGTCGCTGCCCGATCGCGCATTTGTTGCCGCGCATGCGGACGAGTTGCCGACGACGCCGGACGAGGCGATGATTCGCGAGGTACACGTGTATGGCATGGCGGCGCGCGTGGGGGATCAAGGCCAGGCAGCCCAGCACCATGGATTGGGGCGTTTGCTCGTAGAGCGTGCGTGCGAGATTGCCCGGGATGCGGGTTATGCACGCATCAACGTGATCAGTGCGATCGGCACGCGTGAGTACTATCGCCATTTGGGTTTTTACGACCATGGACTCTATCTGCAAAAGGAGCTCTAGATGAACAAGCCGAGTGTTTCTGCCGGCGTCGTTGCCGGCGTTGCTCTGGGAGCCGCGGCGCTTGGTGCGGCCGCCGTCGCTGTTCGCGCCGCCTGCCTGCAGGTCGCGAGGACCCGCAATGGGTTGGCGCGTGTGAAGCGCGTGCACGATGAGAGCGGTGAGGAAGTCCGCGTGTTGGTGCAAGGCAGCGTCTACCAAAGCGCGACCTACGTTGGCGAGCGTTGGGCAGAGCCCGTCTTTGCGTACTATCGTGCGTTTGACGATGTGTTTGAGGCCGAGGATGCCATGCGCGATGCTTATGGTCATGGCATCGACCGCATGCTTATGCTGGGCGGCGGAGGGTTTGCCTATCCCAAGTTCGCGCTGATGTCGCACGAGAGTTTGCGCATGGACGTCATTGAGTACGACGCCGAGATTACACGTCTGGCGCGTCGTTGGTTCTACCTAGACGAGCTGGAGCACGCGGTGGGCGATCGCCTGCGGGTGATTACCGCTGAGGCTCGCTCGTATCTGGGCGTGACGAGTGTGGGGCATCGTCGCTACGATGCGGTCGTGAGCGATTGCTTTGGCGGTGCCGAGCCCGTGCGCGAGCTGGCGACGATTGAGGCGCTGCGTTTGGTGCGGGGCAGCCTGAACCCCGGCGGTATCTATGCGGCCAATATCGTGAGTGCGAACGAGGGGAGCGATGTGACGTTCCTGCGCGGTTGCGTTGCCACGGCGCTCGAGGTGTTTGCGCATGCCTGGGTGGTTCCCTGCGGCGACGCGGAATTTGGCGGCGAGGAGAACTACCTGCTCATCGCCAGCGACGGCGACTATGTCTTCGCCGAAGCCGTGCCTTTTAACGCCGACTTCCTCGGCACCGTCCTTCACGACAAGTAAGTCTCCCCGTACCAAAAAGACTGGTTTTATGTGTGGTCGCACCAGCCGAGAACGCGCTGCTTCATGCCTTCGATGTCGAGCACGCCTTCGGCAAAGCCCTTACGCACGAGCTCTTCGGGAACGAACTCATCGTAACGATCAAAGTAAGGCACTTCGCCGGGATAGACGAGCTCGATGGGATCGAAGTCCTTCTCGGCCTCGGCGGCGAGCACCTCAAAGAACGTCTCCTCGTCGGCCTTCATCTTAAACTGCATAAAGTACGGGCGTGACGGGTCAAGTCCGCGAAGGCCCAGTTCCGCGGCACACTTAATTTTGAGCATGCGCTCGAGCGCCAAAAAGGCGTAGCTGCCCAGCCAGGGGAAAAGTGCCCAGGTATCGCCGCCCAGGTTGATGAGCGGCTTAGTTCCCGCACCCGAAATATCGGCCGTATGACGAGCCTGCGCCAAGCGGGCTCTCGCGTTGCCCATAAGGTACGGATATGTCGCGTGCTCGTTGAGCGCCTTGCGCATGCGCTCGAGTACGTGTGTATTGATGTCACCGGGGCAGTCGCCAAAGTAGGCCGGCACCCGGCCCTTGACCTGCGTGGCAAAGACGGTATGACGCTTCCAGTCCACTTCCTCGACAATCCAGCAGTGTCCGGCGATGGCGATGCGCTCACCGGGCGGTGGCGGATTGACGATCGTGCCCAACTCGGCCGACTCGCTGCGAACGGTGAACTCTTCGTTTTCCTGGAATACGGCGTAGAACTTAAAGTTGTTAATGATGCGCTCGCCCGCGAGACCCACGATGAGCCCGCCACCCTCGGTGACTTGGATATGGTCGATGGTAATGAGGTGACGCAGCAACACGCGATAGTCATCGGCCGAGATGCGATGGAAATAGCTGAGTGTGAGCACGCGCTGGGCAAGCTCTGCCGGCGTGAGTTCGCCGGTGCTGGCAAGCGTCGACATAGTCTGGTGATAGAGCAGACTGTAGGGGAGTCGATCGAGCTCGGGCGGCTCGACCCACTTTTCCTCGCGATAGAGTTGTACGAGTGCGATGCCCTGGAGGAGCTCCAGGGAATGGTCTCGGGCATCATCGTGCGCGGCTCGGGTTCTTCCTCGCGCATGACGAACCACATCTCGGGCGGAAGATCGCGGCGTCCCGTGCGGCCCATACGCTGCAAAAAGGAGCTGACGGTAAACGGCGCATCGATCTGGAACGCGCGCTCCAGACGGCCGATATCGATGCCGAGTTCCAGCGTAGAGGTGGTGACGGTTGTCTGTGCCTGCTCCTCATCGCGCATGAGTTCCTCGGCCGTCTCGCGCAGCGATGCCGAAAGATTGCCATGGTGGATGAGGAAACGGTCGGGTTCGTGCCGGCTCTCGCAGTAGCTGCGCAGCATGGAGCACACGGCCTCTGCCTCCTCGCGCGAGTTGGCAAAGACCAGGCATTTGCGGCCGCGCGTATGCTCAAAGATATAACCCATGCCGGGGTCGGCGTTGTCGGGCGCCGTGTCGGTGGGGTTGAGAAGCGCCTGCTCGGTCGCACGTGGGATGTCGACTTCGCCCTCGGGGGCCGAGGAAGTGCGACGGTCTTTGGGAGCGGCCTTGCCCCGCGCCTGCTCACGACGTTGACGGTGTTCTTCCTGTGTAAGCTGTCCGCTGTGGCACATGTCTTGTCCGGATGCGGGCAGCGCCGCGGGCGCCGCCGTCTCAATACGCTCGCAAGCAAGCACCTCGGCTTCTTGTGGACCTGTGCCTACGAATCCTCGCTGCTGAGCCTGGGGGCCCGAGTTGTAGAAGTGCTCCATGGAGATGCGCCACACGCGGCGCGGTTCCTCAAAGCGGGGGATGATGCAACCGCGTCCCGTTCCCTGTGAGAGAAAGGCGCCCGTGCGCTCGGGGTCGCCGATGGTGGCAGAAAGGCCAATGCGGCGAGGCTGCACGCCGGCCATGCGCGAGAGTCGCTCGATAAGACAGAGCGTCTGACCGCCGCGGTCGCCGCGCATGAGCGAATGAACCTCGTCGATAACCACATAGCGCAGGTCGCAAAACATGCGCGGGATTGCCATGTGCTTATGGATCAGGAGCGCCTCGAGCGATTCGGGCGTAATCTGTAGGATACCGCTCGGCTTTTTGATGAGTTTGGCCTTGTGTGATTGTGAGACATCGCCATGCCAGTGCCAGACGGGGATATCGGCTTCTTCGCACAGGTCGTTGAGGCGGACGAATTGGTCGTTGATGAGCGCCTTGAGGGGGCCAATGTAGAGGGCGCCCACGCTTGCGGGCGGGTTCTCCCAAAACTCGGTCAGGATGGGAAAGAAGGCTGCCTCGGTTTTGCCGGAAGCCGTTGACGCCGTCAGGAGCACATTGTCCTGTGTGTTGAAGATGGCATCTGCCGCCGCAACCTGGATAGAGCGCAAGCTCTCCCAATCGTGGGAGTAGATGAAGCCTTGGATAAACGGGGCGTAGCGGTCAAAGGCGTTCACGGGGCCTCCTTTCAACAACGAATTTCTCAACGCGGCTGGCAACGGCTTGCTGCATTACTGCTTCAACGTTTGCCCAGATAAAACCTGCCAAAATAAACCTGTCCCTTTTTGGTAGGTTAGATGGTGAACTCGGCGAAGTTGCGGTCGCCGCCTGCGGTGCCGGTGTCGCCTGTTGCGGCTGCCGGCGCCAGCGCGTCGCCGCCGACGCTTTGCAGCAGCTCGGCCACGTTGGCGTCGGGGTTTTGGCATAGGATGTCGAGCAACTCGATAAAGTCACGAATGACCTCGCGCGGCGTCAGGTGCGTGTCGGCTCCCACACGACCGAACTCAATCTTGAGGAAGTCAACCAAGTCGTTTTCGGTCAGCGTGGGCGTCCAGCCAAAGTAGCCGGCGTGAATTTGCATGAGTTTTTCGATCAGCACCAGCAACTCCTCGTAGGTGAGTGGTTGCAGGCGGATGATGGGCGCAAGCATGTCCTTAAGGTCCTCGCGCGCAAAGCGGCCCTGGGCGAGTCGGCTGCGTAGGGCCTCGTAGGAAAACACACCGCGGCGGCGGTCCTCGATGGAGGTCGGCGTGCCACCCATGATCATGCCCAGGTACTGCGCCTTGCCCTGAAGTGTGTCGTTGTACATGGTCAGGATCTTCTCGTAGTTGTACTGGCGCGTGATGGCGTTGGGAATCTTATACAGATTCACGAGCTCGTCGATGAGCACCAGCATGCCCTTGTAGCCGCTGCAAACCAAAAAACGCGCGATGAGTTTGACGTAGTCGTACCAGTCATCGTCGCTGATGATGGTTGAGGACCCCAGTTCGGCGCGAGCCTCGCTCTTGGTGCGGTATTCGCCGCGGATCCATTTGGTCACGCGGCTCATGGCCTCTTCGTCGCCCTCGGATACGGCCGTGCGATAGCGGCGAAGCATGCGGGTGAAGTCGAAGCCGTGGACCATCTCCTCGAGCGGGGTCAGTTGGGCATTGACGACCGACTCGTCGACGTTGGCACACGAGGCGACCCAGCGATCCAGAATAAGGTTGAGCGCACCGCCCTCGGGGCGCGTCTTGGTCGATATATTGCGGATGAGCTCGCGGTAGGTGGCAAGGCCCTGCCCCTGACCGCCCTGCAGGCGTCGCTCGGGCGACAAGTCGGCATCGGCGACGACGAATCCCTCGCCCATGGCGTGCGTGCGGATGGTCTGGAGCAAAAAGCTCTTACCGGCGCCGTAGCGACCGACTAAAAAGCGGAAGCTCGCGCCGCCATCGGCGATGAGACTTAAATCGGTGAGCAGGGCGCGGATCTCGACCTCGCGCCCTACGGTGATGTAAGGAAGGCCGATGCGCGGGACCACGCCGCCCTTGAGCGAGTTGAGAATGACGGCAGCGACGCGCTTGGGCACGCGGGGTGCTGCGGATGCGGTATCACTCATGGTCTAGGTATCCTCTCACGTCTGCTTCGTAGTCCTCGATAATCTGCGGCCCTGCCGCGCCGAATTCGATAACGGTGTCTCCCACCAGGTCAAAGAGCGCCTCGTTGATGGTATCGACAAGCATGTCCTCACTCTTGCCCGACTGCGCCACCGCCGATGCCGTCTGCGCTGCGTTTTGCTCGAGTAGTGCTCGAAGATAGGCGTCTGCGGCGGGATCGAGTGCGGACGCGGTGTCAGCGGACGTGGGTGCTGGTGCGAGGAGCGGGGCCACGACGCCAAACTGCTCGGTGGAGATGGTCGGCTCGCTAGCCTCGTCCTGCTGCATGGTCGTCGCGACTGGTTCGGCGATCGTGCCGGCCACGGGCTTGGCTTCCCGTCGTTCGGCAACTGTCACCTCGGCATCCGCAAGCGTGCCGTCCTCGCGTTCCTCGTCGATCAAAAGCGCTTCGCGCGTTTGTGCGGCAGCGCTCCGAATGTGCCCCAGCTGGCTCAAATCGATATCGATCTTGACGGGCTGGTGTGCGGCG
The DNA here is from genome assembly GCA_027682925.1 of Coriobacteriaceae bacterium AF45-21. Lineage (GTDB taxonomy): Bacteria > Actinomycetota > Coriobacteriia > Coriobacteriales > Coriobacteriaceae > Collinsella. The sequence goes on along the minus strand of JAQCYU010000014.1, from coordinate 29,745 downwards.
TCCCACGAAAGCCATGCCACAATCTCGTCATCGATAATCTTGGCCAGATATTTGGGGACCTTTTCTTCCTTAAGGGGATGGGCGGGGTCCAGCGCCAGGCGCAGGCGTTGGTCGCAGGCGCGCATCATTTCACCGAGCTTGCTGCTCTTTTGCCTGCTACCGTGAATCCGCATGCATTCCCAAAAACCGTTTTGGCAACGGTAGATATGGATGGGGTCCAGACGGTATTCGCAGTCCTCGTGGCGCTCGGGCGCAAAGAATACGGCCGAGGCAAACATGGTGTAGGGCATGGCCGTCTCCTCCCCAAATAAACTTGCCACGATGCCGGTCTTTCGGTGCGTGTCATAGTAGCGCGCCATGCGGACATACACGGCGCACGCCACGTGGCGCAGATCACGGTGGTGGCTGCGGTCGAGCCGCGAGCTACTTAGGTTGTACGTGGAGAGGGCGTTGATGGCGGCCATGAGTCGCTCCTCGCGCACCTCATCGGGCGGAAGGGGGAGCGTGGGCTCGGAGGTTTTGCGACGCTTAGGGGTCTGGCCGGACGGTGCCGGTACAAGGTCTCGTGCCGCGCGCCGCAGTTCGATAAGGGCGTTATCGAACATGACGGTTTTAGAGTCGCGAAGCAGCTTGGGGTCGAGCCCGTGGAACACGGCGTAATCTTGCAGCCACACGCGCGCAAACCGGTCGATGCCGGGCTCGAAGGCGCGATAGACATCCCAAAAAGCCTTGATCTTGTTAAAACCATCGAGTGGATTATCTACGCCAATGCCGCAGATCAGCTCATAGAGATACAGAAAGGCAAAGGACGTAGACGTTTCCTCGACGGTTCCGCGGCGCACTTGGGCACGCCAGGTAAAGTAGCCGCGCAGTTGCCGGTCGCTCATGGCGTTGTAGGTGGGAAAGTACGACTTAAAGGTGCCGTTGTAGGGACAGTCGTCCTCAAAGTCGGCCATCAGCAGGCCCTGGCGGTAAAAAAGCTCGGCTTCCGAAAGCCAGCGGCCCGCACCGCCCTTGGGGTCATCCTGCCAGCGCGATATCTCGCGCATTTTACGGTACTGGTCGGGGAGGAAATTCTGCATCTGTCGGCCGGTTTTGAGAATCGGCTCGTCTGCGTAGGTTTCGTTTGAGAAGCGGGCGGACTGATGGGTCCGGGCCTCGGCCATAATGCGCTCGATGAGCATCTTGATGTCCTGGTCGGCCACCGCTCCTCCTCTCGAACGCAGCTACGGTGACCTCATATCATAGCACAGCATCAAACAGATGTTCGAGATACCGCTGCGTTGCTAGATTTAGAACAGGAGGGCGTATATGACGGCGATGACGACGGAGGGAAGCATATTGGCCGTGCGGAAGGTCTGAGGACGGATGAGGTTGACGCCGACGCAGAAGATGAGCATGGAGCCTACGAGCGAAAGGCTGTTGAGGGCTGCTGTGGTCATGATGGGGGAGAGCGCGCCGGCAAACAACGTGATCGTCCCCTGGAACACGGCGACGGGCAGGGCGGAGAAGATGCAGCCGCGGCCAAGCGAGGCCGTCATGGTGCAGACGATGATGCAGTCCAGTGCGCCCTTGAGGGCAAGCGTTGACCAGTCGCCGAGCAGGCCGTCCTGGATCGATCCCACAATGGCCATGGCGCCGATGCACACGGTGAGTGAAGTCGAGACAAAAGCGTTGGTGAACTCGTTATCGCCCTCACTGCCAGTCTTGCGCTTGAGCCATTCGCCAAGGTTCTCGATGGCGGCCTCCAAGTTGATGGCCTCGCCGATGAGCGAACCGAGCGCAAATGAGACGATGAGCATGGTGGTACCGGTGGTCGCTAGCGCCTTTCCATCGATGATGAGCATCTTTTGCATGGTGCCGCCCAGGCCGATAAACAGGACGCACAGCCCCGATGCTTTCATGAGCGTGTCTTGGATGCGCGGTGTAATGAAGCGGCCGCCCGCTAATCCCAAAAGACCGCCCGCAACTAAAAGCGCAACGTTGATGATTGTTCCCAAGCCCGGCATGAGCCCTCCTGTATTGATGCCAACGTGGCAATCGTAGCAGAACGAAATGCGAGGCACATCGCGACTCATCTAATACGTTATATAAGTGGTATTAGGAATGATGCGCAGCATTTAAGCCTCAGGTGGTTGTCGGGACATAGGGGTAGTAGTCAAAGCGCAGTGTCATAAGCCGCTGCGGGGATTCAATAGCCGCGGCGATGATATTGGCATCGCGGGCACGATCAAACCCTTCGAGTTCGATCTGATACGAGACGTCTTGCATAATGTCCAGACGTCGCCAGGCTAGAAGTGTGTCGCCATCGAATTCCAAGGTCTTGCCTCCGTCTGGGGCAACGGCGTATAGACGCAGTTTAGCGGTGGTTGCAGGGTCGACAACCGTGACCTTTTTAATTTCGTTTCGAGTATTCTTGGCGCCCAACAAGGTGAGCAGTGTTGGGGCCACGACCTCGCCCGATGGCAAAAAGACGACTTCGATGGATTCGGGAAATGCGATGATGGCCGACTTGCGGACGGGCTGATTGGCGGCGGCAACTTCGATGTTTGCAGCATCGATGACCTCTGTGTGGTCGAGGGCGGCAAGCACGCAGCAGTTACCTTCATCGATCTCCTGAGGATCAGCAAGTCCCAGACTGTCCGCGAGCTCGGGATCGTTTGGACCGGTAGCGGGCTCATTCGGTGCTTCGAAAGAAGCTGGGACGCTGTTTGTCGGCGACGGCGTGTCGCCCGCACCTGCTTCTTTGTCCGTGCTCTCTTCTTGTATGGTTGCGTTGATGGGTTCGTCGTTTGAGGGGAGCGTCTTGGCGTCAAGCGCGGAGGGGACAATCCCGATGGCTCCGGATCCGTTCCACTCCATCTCGAGAAGCGCCGGGTCGGCAAGAATGCGTTGCCTGCCTAGCGTGTGGGTATCGATCGCAATAGGGCCTGCCTCCGTCCCGCGCGTAAGGCTGAGCGATCCGGCCGGCTTCTCGAAATGAATGTCTGTGTCTTCGGTACTGGCGGCGTAGAACAGCAGGGATGCTTCTCCCGCCGCGATGGCATCGGTGCCCGCCTTGGTCAGCCGCAGCGATGCCGTGAATGAGAGGGTGGGCTGCACATCGTCTGCATTCGCGGCGGCGCAGCCCAGACATATACCGCCTCCTTTCTCGAAAAACGCACCGTCGAAGGCGACCTTCGCTCCGTTCGCCGAGTCATCGACCGAAGCGATATCGATGCGCAACCCCAAATCGCACGGATCGCCATCTGCATCGAGCACAATCGAGCGCCATGTGCAGACGGCGCACCCCGCCTGGGAGCCGTTTGCCTTGTTCGAACGATTGATATCCACGACTATCGAGCCGTCCGTATTACGACGAAGGCATCCCGAGGTTGAGATTGCGGCCTGTGCGAACGAAAAACGCTTGCACGCAATGGCGCTCGACGGATTTGGTGCGGAGCTTAGGGCTGCTGGTAAGGAGTCTGCCATGACGGGAGTCGCCCAAGCGGCGACAGGCGTTCCGGTTGCGAGCGCGCCGCAGAGTGCGACGACGGGCAAAAGGTTCTTCGATGCCATGGGGTCTCCTTAGCTAATTTGGTGCGGCCTGTCCGTGTTTCGTTTCTGGCTGCGTTTGATGTGCAGACCGAGGCCGGCGGTTCCCGCACCTGCTGCCGTGGCGCCTGCTGCCAAGAGCCATCGTCTGTCGTCTGTCTGTGCCAACGGTTCCTTGCAGTTGCCGCGGTCGAGCTCCGAGAGGTCGACCGTCACTTGCGTGGCGGCCTGCGCCTGTTCTTGCTGGGCAAAGGCCATGGCTGGCCCAAACGCTAGGATACTGACGGCGGCCAGGGCGACGGCCTTATGCCGTGTGCGCACCGGGCTCGACCGTCCAGGTGATCGTTGCAACCTGATCGCCTTCGCCGGTTACGCGGAAGATGTCGCGCGTGACGCGGGCGACGTTTCCGCTTGTCTTGAGCTTAATTTTGTCCGTGCCGCCGGCAATGCCCTGGTAGCCCATGTCGAAGGCTGCATTCTTGGAAAGATCGAGGCCCGTCTCCTGCATTGCGGCGCTGGCGTTCTGGAGTGCGCCGTCGGGGCCGACCTTAAAGTCGATGGAATTCTGCGCGGTTCCGGCCTTGGCGTCAGCGGCAATGGTCCAGGTGTTCATGGCGTCGATCTTCATGTTGGTGACATGGATGCCGTAGGCCGAATGATTGTCGATGGTGGTCGCGTCTTCTGAGGGGCCCTGAAGCGTGCCGTCGGCCTTGGCGACGAAGGGAATAACCGTCGGAACTTTGAACTCTACGTTGTCGATCTCGGTCCTGACCATTACTTTCGTGGTTCCAACGCGCCCGGCTGCCAGAGCTGGCGTCGGGGCGGCGCCCATTGCGAGCGCGAGCGCGAGCCCTGCGCCCACGACGAGCGCTCTGGCTCCGTTCATGTTCCTGGTGATGTCCATGGTCGTTCCTTTCTATTCGCCGCGGGCCGTCCCCGCGATGATTGGACGAATGCTGGTGAATTGCGTGCGGTGTCGCGTCGGCCGAAAAAGCTAGTTCTCGGCTTGCTCAACCCGTACCTTGACACGTGTCGGATTGCCGTGGCTGTCGAGGGTCTTGGCATCGAGTGCCTGGATCTCGATGTATGCCTCTCCTTCTTTGATGTCGCCGGCGGGGCACGTCTCGATTGTCTTGCCGGTCTCGACCACACCGGATTCGTACATGGTCTCGTCGTTTTGGATGACGCGGAATCGCTGGGGAAATTTATTGTCTTGGACGTTTTGCACGTTGACGCGCAGCTTGCCGTCCTCCTGTAGCTGAGCGACCGGCGCGACCGAAATCGTCATCATGTTGTCGCGGACGATGGCATCGAGCTCATCTTGGATTTCTTGTCGCGATTTACCCTCTGCCGTCGTGACTGAGGCGCCCGCTTCGGGCACGGGCTGCGACTGCCAGGCGTATAGCCCTACGGCGATGAGGGCGCAGGCGATAGCCAGGCAGACAACGACGAGTTTCTTGCGACGCCCCAGTCCTGCGAGGCGGGGCGGCTTCTTCGCACTCATGCGGCGTCCTTGGTGGTGTAGACACGTGCGAACGTGGACGGGTCCGCTCCAAAGAGCATGTGAAGCATCAGGCGGCGCGAGTAGATGAGCTCGTCAAAGTCGTGAGGGAGCTCGATGTCGTGGATACGCGCGATGTGGTGGGCGAGCGCCGAGAACGACTCGGGGTCGCAGATAACATCGGTGGTGACGTGGTAGACCGCCGTATCGGGGAACGCCTCTTCGTCGAAAGGCAGGAGATAGGGATCGTCGTCGACCTCGATGGCGACGCCGTACTGGGGCCAGTAATATGCCATGGGAACCTCCCTGCTTCTGGGGCCAAAACTTCTATCGGTTTTGGCTGTCGACGCCGACCGTATCAGCCGCTACTTGACCAATTTCTGACCAAATGCTTGACGGATTGACATCTCCGCAGGTAAAAGGTGGAAAAATTACTTCAACTTTTTTCGAGCGACAATCGAGCGGTCGGCGACGGCGGGGCGATATGTGTCAAAAGCATCGTCTGCCGAGGAAGCCTTGCCGTTCGCCGAATTGCACAAACGTAAAAATCGCCAATTATGGAGACGGTCTCGAACACGTCGACGAAACGATGCGGTAACATCTCCCTGCAAACACTGTAGTTAGCTAAAGGGGGAGTTCGCGTGTCTGCAACCATTAAACCCTTCACCGATGAGTTCGAAGAGTATGGCCGCGATGAATCTCGTGCATCGGGCGAAGCATCGAGCATCTCGTTTCCGACAACGGAAGACGAGGTCCGTGCCATTTTGGAAACGCTCCATGCCGAGCGTGTCCCGGTAACGGTTCAGGGCGCCCGAACCGGCCTTGCCGCCGGTGCCGTGCCCCACGGTGGGCATATCCTCAATACTTCCCGTATGAATCGCTACTTGGGCCTTCGCCGCGATGAACAAGGCCAATTTCTGCTGCGCGTGGAGCCGGGCGTTGTGCTCTCGGAGCTGCGTAAGCAGCTGAGCAAGAAGGTACTGCCGACCGCTGGTTGGGACCAGGCATCGCTTGAGGCCTACGAGGAGTTCCAAGAGTCCCCCGAGCAGTTCTTTCCCACCGATCCCACCGAGGCATCTGCCTGTCTGGGTGGCATGGCGGCATGCAACGCCTCCGGCGCCCGCAGCTACGCTTACGGCCCCATGCGCCCGCATATCACGGGACTCCACGTCGCGCTGGCTGATGGCGATTTGCTTGAGCTTCAGCGCGGCGAGGCTTTTGCCCAGGGCCGCCACCTGTCGCTCGTGACGGCAGAGGGTCATACATTCGAGCTTGATCTTCCTGACTACACCATGCCCAAGACCAAAAATGCCTCGGGGTATTTTGTTGCGGACGATATGGACGCCATCGATCTTTTTATCGGTGCGTGCGGCACGCTCGGCGTCATTACCGAGCTCGAGATCGCCCTGCAGGCGGCACCTTCGGTCGTATGGGGTGTGAGTTGCTTTTTCGATAGCGAAGACAAGGCCGTGTCCTTTACCGATTCCGTGCGTCCCGTGCTGTCCCATGCCGCCGCTATTGAGTATTTCGATGCTGGCGCCCTGGATATCCTGCGTCGCCAGCGCGAGCAGTCGACAGCGTTTGCCTCGCTGCCGGCGCTCGACGACGAGGCAAAGGTCTGTGTCTACGTGGAGCTCGACTGCGATGACGAGGCGCAGGCGACCGAGGAGCTGTACCACCTTGGATGGGTGCTGGAGTTTGCGGGCGGCCGCGACGATGCGACATGGGTCGCCCGCACCGAAGTCGATCGCGAGTGCCAGCGGTTCTTCCGCCACGCGGTGCCCGAGAGCGTCAACATGCTCATTGACGAGCGTCGCCGCACCGACCCCACCATTACCAAGCTGGGATCGGATATGTCGGTGCCCAATGCACGCCTTGCCGATGTCATGGCCCTCTATCGCCGCACGCTGGCCGAAAGCGGGCTTGAGTCTGCTGCCTGGGGACACATCGGGAACAACCATCTGCATGTGAACATCCTGCCGCGCGATGCGCAAGACTACCGTCGTGGTGGAGAGCTCTTTGCCCAGTGGGCTTCCGAGGTCACGGCCATGGGCGGTGCCGTTTCTGCCGAACACGGCGTCGGCAAGATCAAGGCGGGCTTCTTGGAGACGATGTACGGCCACGAGGCCATGGTCGAGTCGGCGCGCCTCAAACTCCAGCTCGATCCTGCCGGCCAGTTGGGTCGCGGCAACCTGTTTACGGAGAAGCTCTTGGATGAACTCGTCCAGAAAGGGGGCGCGTGAAGATGAGTGATTTCCATATGGTGGTGTGCGTCAAGGCGGTGCCCGGAAGCACCGAGGTCAAGATGGACCCCAAGACCAATACTATCGTGCGTGATGGCAAGCAGGCGGTCATTAATCCCTTCGATGCAAGTGCCCTCGAATGTGCGCTAGCGCTGAAGGACGACTTTATCGGCTTTGGCATGGACGTGCGTGTGACGGTGGTGTCGATGGGCATCCCCGCGACCGAATCGCTGCTGCGCGACTGCATCGCCCGCGGTGCCGACGACGCGCTGCTGCTGACCGATCGCGCCTTTGCGGGCGCCGATACCCTAGCCACCACCTATGCCCTCAAATGCGGCATCGAGGCACTCGATGAGGACTTTGACCTGCTCATCTGCGGCAAGATGGCGGTGGACGGCGATACGGCCCAGATCGGCCCCGAGCTGGCCGGCGCCTTTGGGGTCCCCTGCGTGACCGACGTGAGCTGTGTGCAGAGCGCGGGATTTACGACGTGTGGCTCGCTGGCGCTCGTTCACGGCTGCGATGCCGGCGAGGAGACGGTGTACCTGGAGATGCCGTGTGCGATGACGACTGCCAAGGAGATTGGCCAGCTGCGCATGCCGAGTATTGCCGGTATTCGCGCGGCCGAGGATGCAGACGTGCGCGTGGCCAGCGCTGCCGACGTAAACGCCGACCCCTCGCGTTGCGGCCTTGCCGGATCACCGACGCAAGTCGTGCGCTCGTTTGTGCCCGACCGTGACCAAACGTGCGAGGCCGTCGAGGGAACGGCGTCCGAGCAGGCGGTAAAACTTGCCAAGATTATCGAGGGTATGGCATAGATGAGCGGGCTGATTATCGATAGCGAAGCCTGTATCGGCTGCGGTCGCTGCGTTCGCGCCTGCGCCTCGGGCGGCATTGTGGTGGAGGGTGAGCGCCCCAATCGCTGTGCCCGCGTAACCGACGGCTGTATCCTGTGCGGTGGGTGCGTCGACGCCTGCCCCGTCAACGCCATCTCGATTGAGCGCGACGGGGCCGCCGGCGCGGCAGACCTTGACGCATATCGAGACATCTGGATCTTCGTGCAGACTGACGAGCACGATGCCGTTGCATCCGTGGCCTTCGAGCTCATGGGCAAGGGGCGCGAGCTTGCCGATGCCCGCGGCTGCCGTCTGGTGGCACTGGTCGGCATGAGCCCCGAGGGCTCACTCGGGGACCTGGAGCATCTGATTTGCGCCGGTGCGGACGAAGTTCTGGTCTGTCGTGACGAGCGCCTGCGTCAGAACGACGCGGAGGTCTACGCCCGCTTGATCTGCGATTTGGTAGCCGAGCGCAAGCCCGAGGCCATTCTGTACGGCGCGACCGCCTTTGGTCGCGAGCTGGCGCCCAGTGTGGCCGTGCGCTTGCAGACGGGCCTTACGGCCGATTGCACGGTGCTTTCGATGGATACGGAGACGGGTCTGCTGCAGCAGACGCGCCCGGCGTTTGGCGGCAACCTGATGGCCACCATTATCTGCCCCAACCACCGTCCTCAGATGGCAACGGTGCGCCCCGGCATCTTTAAGGCGCCCGAGTTTGACTATAGCCGCTCCGGCACGATTGCCCAGGTAGTGCTAGCGGATGACGTTAAGGCCCGTGTCGAGATCTCGATTCCCGCCGAGGAGTGGGGACAGCAGGCCTCAATTGCCGATGCCGAGCGTCTAGTCGTGGTGGGCCGCGGCATCGGCTCCAAGAAAAACCTACCGCTGATGCGAAAGCTTGCCGAGGCTCTGGGTGCCGAGCTTGGCTGCACGCGCCCCGTGGTGGAGGCCGGCTGGCTGGAGTATCGCCACCAAATTGGCCAGACGGGTGTATCGGTCTCGCCCAAGCTCCTCGTGAGCATCGGTGTCTCGGGCGCTATCCAGCATCTCGCCGGCATTGGTGGGGCGGAGTGCATTGTCGCCATCAATGAGGACCCGGATGCCCCCATCTTCGGTGCCGCCCGGTACAAGGTCGTCGGCGATGCCGTTGAGATCGTTGAGGAACTGCTGGCTCAGCTCGAGTGCTAAGCGCTTGCCAGCCAGCGGCGCAGCTCGTCCTTAAGGCGGCTCCAGGTTGCCTGCGCGGCGGGGTCGGTAAAGGGTCGCGTAATGCCAAAGGGCGCGTCGAGCAGGCGATAGATATCGCCTTGCTCGCGCGCCAGTGCACGGCTTGCCGGATGGACGAGCTCAAACATAATGCAGATGAGCCCCACCAGGTAGTCCGCCGGCTCGTTGCGCTCGTCACGCGCGACGCAGCGATGCTCGTCAAAGGCGGTAAGCGCCGGTGTCGAGAAGTGGCTGGCGAGAAACGTGTCCTCATCCACCTTGAGGATGGTGTCGACGGTGCTGTCGGCGATGGTGCGCATAATGTCGATCTTGTCGCCATCGCGCACGATATCGCAGAAGCGCCGCGTGCGCTCGTCGAGCTGCGCGGGTAGACGGAAATCGCTGTGATAGGCAATGCTCGCTCGGATGAGCTCATCTTCTGCCGGGTCATCGATAAAGTCGCGGACGCTCGTCACGGCGGGTGCATCGGCGGGATTCTCGCCAAAGAGGACCTCGATGCCCAGCGCTGCATGGCCCATGCTCTCGGCGTCCTTAAAGGTGTCCCAGCGTCGCAGCTGCTCAAAGCGGCCTATATCGTGCAGCAGGCCGCAAAGCCATGCCAAGTCAATATCATCTGACGACCAGCCCTGCTCGCGCGCTACGGCATCGCATGCCTCGGCCACGTGTACGTATGCTCGATTTTGAGCGCGATGCGTGGGTTGGTGGCGTCGTAGGCATCGGTGTAGCTTTTGAAGGCTGCGCGCGCCCGGTCTCGATCGATAGCTGTCATAATGACTTCCTAAAAAGTTGTGTCTTTCGATCCGGTGGCAATTGTAGGCGAACTTTATTGCCACCGGTTGATATTTCTGCTGCGTTGCGAGGTGCGCTGCAGACGACTTACCAGAATGGGAGTGGCATGGTCCTTAGGATCTTTAAAACCGTCTGGCCGGTGATGCTTACCTATGTTGCAATAGGCGCGCCGTGCGGAATGATCATGGGGCAGACGGGAATGGAACCCTGGATGGTCTTTGCCCTGAGCAGCACGTTTGTGACGGGCAGCGGCCAGTTTATGATCTGCAACCTGTGGCTGGCAGGTGTGCCTGCGGCGTCGATCGTCGCGAGCGTTGCTGCCATCTCCTCGCGCTTTGCGCTTTACTCGGCATCGATCACGTCGCATCTGACGGGTGCCTCGAAGAGTCAGACGCTGGCTGTTGCCGCGACACTTACCGAGGAGGCATATGGCATCTCGCTTGCCAAGTTGGTTGAAGGGGAGGATTGGGGCCCGCGCGAGTCCTTTGTGCTCAACGTGATCCTTATCGCAACATGGGGCGTATCGTGTACGACGGGCGCCATCGTCGGCGCCGTTGTCGATGTTCCCACCGCCATTGCAGCCTTTGTCTGCACCTCGCTCTTTATCTGCCTGCTCTTTTCGCAGCGGCTGTCGCGCGGCAACGTTGTCGCGGCGGTTTCGGGCGCGGTGTCCGTCGCCGTATGCAAGTTCTTGGGCCTCGTGAATATTGCCGTGCCGGCAAGCGTCGTGGTCGGCATTACCATTGCGCTGGCGTGCGATGCTGTATTTGACGGAAGAGGTGCCCGCGATGCCCGTTAACGAGTTCTTGGTTCTGTGGCTGTCGTCGTGGGCTGCTATCGCGTTCTTTCGCATCGCGCCGGCGTTCGCCTTGCGCGGGCGGACCCTGTCGCCCCGTATTACCGAGGCCCTGGGCTATATCCCGCCCGCTGCCTTTGCCGCGCTGGTCGCCAACGCTTGGTGAGTCCCGGCGCGTTCGACGCGGGGCTCTGGCCTGCCTTGGTTCCCTGGATTGCGGCCGCCGGCGTCGTGGTCGTGGCGGTCAAGACAAAATCGATGCTGTGGTGCTGCGTCTCGGGCATCGTACTCTATATCGTCTTGAGCCTTATATAGGGGTGGCGTCGCGGGCGCCGAATCTCGTTCCATCCCAACTTGTCGAGTTTTTCACCGAGCTGGTCTATTTCTTCTGGTACCATGGTCAAACTTTACTGTAGCAAAGCGTGACGTGGGCTTTTGTACCCCGTCAGCGGAAATGGGGGTTTCATGGCACAGGAAGCAACCGCCAACGAGCAAAAGAAATTCAAGGTCCCGCGCATCCCGGGCGACATCATGATTTATCCGATGATCGTCGGTCTTTTGCTCAACACCTTCTGCCCGCAGGTTTTTGAGATCGGCGGATTCTTTACGGCTGCCTGCCGCGGTGGCTCCAATACCATCGTCGCCGCGATCCTGCTGTTTGTGGGCGCCGGCATCAGCTTTAAGTCCACGCCGGGCGCTATCAAGACCGGCATCGTCGTGCTGATTCCCAAGCTGGTCGTCGCAGCGGCTCTCGGCCTGGGCGTGGCATATTTCTTTAACGACAACTTCCTGGGTCTGAGCTCCGTGTCTATCATCGGCGGCATCACGTTTTGCAACATGGCGCTCTATACGGGCATCATGGGCGAGTTCGGTGATGAGTCTGAGCAGGGCGCCGTCGGTATCCTGTTCTTTACGGCCGGCCCCGCCGTCACGATGATCATCCTCGGTGTTTCCGGCCTCGCCAACATTCCCATTGGCACCATTATCGGCTCCATCTTGCCACTCGTTATTGGCATGGTTCTGGGCAACCTGTTCCCGTTTATCAAGAACCTGCTGGTTCCCGGTGCCAATCCCGCGATTGCCGTCATCGGATTTCAGCTCGGTGCGTCCATGAGCCTGTCGAGCTTTATCACCGGCGGTATTTCCGGCATCTTGCTGGGCCTTGTCACGCTGTTTGTCGTCGGTCCCATCACCTTTGCGTTCGAGCGTCTGTGCGGCGGCAATGGCAAGGCCGCTGTGGCTTGCTCCACCATTGCCGGCACGGCTATGACCACACCGGTTGCCCTCGCCGAGGTCGCACCGCGCTACGCCGAGCTTGCGCCCACCGCGTATGCGCAGATCGCCACTGCCGTCATCATCACGGCAATCATGGCCCCGATTCTGACCGGCTGGGTCGATAAGAAGTTCTGCCAGAGCAAGGAAGACCTGTCGCCTGCCGGTGTCGAGGCCATCGAAGAGGCTGTCGCGACCGACATCGATGGCGAGTAGCAATCGATATCCATCAATGATTCCGGCGTGCAACTCGCGCCGTTTGAGCGCCCGAACGAGAGCTGTCTTGCAGTGACGTTCGGGCGCTCTGCTATTATTCCCCTTACCCCTGCGGAGTAGGGGGTGTTTGTTGCCAGATTCGAATTGGGCGATTCTGGCCACTTGGATATTGAAGGGAGGGCGTCTAGTGGTAAAGGCACTCAAGATCGAGATATTCCTGCTGTGCATGATTATTCTTATCGGACTTGCCGTACGAAGCCGTCGCTCCCTGTTCTCGAGCACCCAGCAGCTTTTGTTTAGCATGCTGGGCTACACGTCTGCTGCCTACATTTTCTTCGATATGATCTGGACGCTCTCGGACGGCGTGAGCACTCCTGTAGGCATCACGGCCAACTGGATTTCCAACGCGGTTTCGTTTTCGCTGTTCGCCATCGCGTGCCTCATTTGGTTTTTCTATTCCGAGACGATGCAGGGCTCACGGCTCCTGACCACGCCCTATAGGGTGGTACTTTTAACGTTGCCAACCGCATTGGTGGTCGTTCTGGCATTTACCAGCTACTGGACGCACGCTATGTTCTATATCGATGCGCGGGGCGTATATCGTCGCGGAGCGCTTTATATGATTCAGCCTATCGTTAGCTACTGCTACGTCATATATACGTCCTTGCATGCCTTTATTCAGGCTCGAAAAGTCGAAAGCCTGCAAAAGAAGGCCATTTATCGCACCCTCGCCTTTTTTGCGGTTCCCGCTCTGGTGGGCGGTACCTTTCAGATCGTATACTCGGTGCCTGGCCTTTGTGTCGGCATAATGATTAGCATGTTGCTGCTCTATATCATCTGCCAGGAGCAGCTCATCTCGACCGACCCGTTGACTGGCCTCAACAATCGCAACCGTTTTGAGACCTATATGCTGTCGCTCTTCTCAAATGTGGATCAGGCCGAAGATGTATATCTGCTTATGATGGACGCTGACGGCTTTAAGCAGATTAACGATCGCTATGGACATGTGGAGGGTGACCATGCTCTTCAGGTAATATCCGCTGCGCTCAAAGAGGTCTGCTCGGCGTCTGGTGGCTTTATCGCGCGTTATGGTGGCGATGAGTTCGTGGTGCTCCAAAAGGCAGCGGCGGAACAGGACATCATACGTCTGTGCGCGGCAATCAACGACGAGCTCGCGCGCGCCGAGGTGCCGTATCTGTTGCGGATGTCCATCGGCTACGCACGGGTCGGTGACGGCGTCGATACCTGGCAAGACTTGCTTCGCGCTGCCGACGCGGAGCTCTACCGCGTCAAGGCCGAGAAAAAGAAGGCCGGCGTCCAGATACGCTAGGAAAAGGGTCGCACGCTTGCGTGCGTGGCGGCCCTCAGCTCATCGATGTATTCCATTAAGCTAAAGTGTGCGAACGCCCTCCCTAAAAAGGCGAGCTTGCTAGGCTTTTTTGGGTTTGTTGACGATGATGATGCCGCCGCAGACCAACAACAGGGCAACGATGACGGTAACGGGGCTCGTGCCAGCGCCCTCGCCGAGCAGCAGTGCGCTCAACAGCACGCCAAAGACCGGGTTCATAAAGCCAAAGACCGACACGCGGCTGACGGGGTTGACGGCGAGCAGGCGGGACCACAGCGAGTAGGCGACCGCGGAGATAAGCGCCATGTAGATGATGAGCGCGATGGCGGGGGCGATTTCGGTGGGGGACAACGTGCCGCCCATCAAAAACCCGATGGCGGTAAGGACCACGCCACCGACTAAAAACTGCCAGCCGGCGAGCAAGACGCCGTCATGCTCGCGCGAGAAGATGCCAATGAGGCAGGTCGACAGGGCGCCCGCAACAGTGGAGGCCAAGATAAATCCCTCGCCGTCGAGCGTAAAGCCAAAGGTGCCATCCGCGCCCGAAAGGTTGACGAGCGCGACACCGGCAAAGCCCAGTACGCAGCCGAGCACTTTGGCCGCATCGAGCTTTTCGGTGCGAAACGCCAGGGCGGCAAAGAGGATGGCTAGGAAGTTGGCGCTGGCCTCGATGATGGAGCTCGACATGGCGCTGGCGCGCGAGAGGCCCAGATAGAAAAAGAAGTATTGACCGATGGTCTGAAAGAGCGACAAGATAAAGATGGGCTTGATATCGCGTACCTGTGGGACGAGCGGGCGGCGCTGGGCCGCACTCATACCGGCGATAACCAGGATACCGGCAAGCGTGAAGCGCAAACCTGCAAAGAGCAGTTGCGAGGCGCTATCGTGCGCCGGGATACCAAAGAGTGCGTAGCCGATCTTGATGCAGGGAAAGGCCGATCCCCAGAGTGCACAGCAAACAAGACAGCCCAGGATGAGTCCGGGCAGGGTGGCGAGATACGGCTTGCGGCTTTCCATGATGTCCTTCCTACATGCGCGAAGTAAAAAGAACCACGCCACCGGATGTGTCGGTGGCGGGTGTTGTTACCCGAAGGGATTGTACCTGATGGGAAAGGTTTAAGCGAAGTAGGCCACGCCGCTCTCAAAGATCGGCATGAACTTATCGCCGGGGACATGCTCGGGCACGTTACGGTACAGGTTGTCGCCGCGACGCTCGGCATGGCCCATCTTGCCCAGGACGCGGCCGTCGGGGCTCGTGATGCCCTCGATGGCGAGTGCGGAGCCGTTGGGGTTGACGGAGAGATCCATGCTGGGCTTGCCGTTCTCGCCCACGTACTGCGTGGCGACCTGGCCGTTGGCGATCAGCTGGGTGAGCACTTCGTCATTGGCGACAAAGCGGCCCTCGCCGTGGCTGATGGCGACGGTGTAGGGGTCGTCCAGGCTGCACTGCGACAGCCACGGGGACAGGTTGGACGAGATACGGGTGCGCACCAGACGGCTCTGATGGCGACCGATGGTGTTGAACGTAAGCGTGGGCGCATCAGGCGTGGCGTCGACGATGTCGCCGTAGGGCACCAGACCGAGCTTGATCAGGGCCTGGAAGCCGTTGCAGATGCCCAGCATCAGGCCGTCGCGGGCCTTGAGCAGGTCGCGGACTGCCTCGGTGACCTCGGGAGCGCGGAAGAACGCCGTGATGAACTTGGCGGAGCATCGGGCTCGTCGCCGCCCGAGAAGCCGCCGGGGATCATGACGATCTGGCTTGCACGGATGCGGCGGGCAAGCTCGTGGGTGCTCTCGGCGACGGCCTCGGGCGTGAGGTTGTTGATCACGAAGGTGTCGGCCTCGGCGCCGGCGGCGCGGAAAGCGCGGGCGCTATCGTACTCGCAGTTGTTGCCGGGGAACACGGGGATTACCACGCGCGGGCGGCGATCTTGCGCCGCCGTACACGTGGATATCCTTGGCACGGAAGTCGATGGTCTCGACCTCGGCGGACTCGCCGGCGCTGCGGTAGGCAAAGACGCCCTCGATGCCGCTCTCCCAGGCTTCCTGGAGCTCGGAGAGCTCGATGACTTCGGAGCCGGTGTCGATGACATAGCCCTCGACGGTGGTGCCCAGGGGCTCGACGACAACGCCGTTGGCGACCTCGGGCAGCTCGGCATCCTCGGCGAGCTCGACGATAAAGCTGCCGTAGAGCGGGGCGAAGAGGCTCTCCACGTCCACGTCCTCGGCAAGCTCGATACCGATCTGGTTGCCGACACACATCTTAAAGAGGCTCTCGGCGCCGCAGCCGTAGCCGGGCGTGGAGACGGCCAGGGCGTCGCCGGCGGCGGTGAGCGCCTCGACGGCGTCAAATGCGGCGAGCAGCTGCTGGGCATCGGGACGGTAGTCCTGGCCATAGGTGGCGGGGGCGATGCGGACGACGCGGTGCGTCAGGCCCTTGAACTCGGGGGAGACAGCGCGGGCCGCCTTGCCCACGGCGACAGCGAAGCTGATCAGGGTCGGCGGAACGTTGAGCTCGCCGGCCTCGTCCTCAAACGAGCCGCTCATGGAGTCCTTGCCGCCGATGGCGCCGGCACCCAGGTCGACTTGGGCCATGAGGGCGCCCAGGACGGCTGCCGTGGGCTTGCCCCAGCGCTCGGCCTCGGTGCGCAGACGCTCGAAGTACTCCTGGAAGGAGAGATAGGCGCGCTTGTGCTCAAAGCCGGCAGCCACGAGCTTGGCGATGGACTCGACCACGGACAGGTAGGCGCCCGCAAACTGGTCGGCCTCCATCAGATAAGGGTTGAAGCCCCATGCATGGCACTCGCCGTGGTGGTCTCGCCGTCCACGGGGAACTTGGCGACCATGGCCGAGCTGGGGGTGAGCTGCGTCTTGCCGCCAAAGGGCATGAGCACGGTCGCGGCGCCGATGGTGGAGTCGAAGCGCTCGGAAAGGCCCTTGTTAGAAGCGACGTTGAGGTCGGTGACGAGCGAGGTCATGCGCTCGGCGAGCGTGGTACCGGCCAGCTGGGCTGCCACACACTGCGGGCGCAGACGTGGACGACCTGGTGCTTGGGCGCACCGTTGGAGTTGAGGAACTCGCGGGACAGATCGACGATGGCGACGCCGTTCCAGGCCATGCGCATGCGCGGCTCGGCGGTAACCTCGGCGATAACGGTCGCCTCCAGGTTCTCCTCGGCGGCGTAGCCCATGAACTCCTCGACGTCACCGTCGGCGACGGCGCAGGCCATGCGCTCCTGGGATTCAGAGATGGCGAGCTCGGTGCCGTCAAGACCGTCGTACTTTTTGGTCACGGTATCAAGGTCGACATACAGGCCGTCGGCAAGCTCGCCTACGGCGACCGAGACACCGCCAGCGCCAAAGTCGTTGCAGCGCTTGATCAGACGGCAGGCATCGCCGCGGCGGAACAGGCGCTGCAGCTTGCGCTCGACCGGGGCGTTGCCCTTCTGGACCTCGGCGCCCGATGTCTCGATGGACTCGGTGTTCTGGGTCTTGGAGGAGCCGGTGGCACCGCCGATGCCGTCACGGCCGGTGCGGCCACCCAAAAGGATGATCTTGTCGGTGGGGGCGGGGCACTCGCGACGCACGTGGTTTGCCGGGGTAGCGCCCACGACGGCGCCGACCTCCATGCGCTTGGCGACGTAGCCGGGGTGATAGAGTTCGTTGACCTGACCGGTGGCAAGGCCGATCTGGTTGCCGTAGCTGGAGTAGCCGGCGGCAGCAGTGGTCACGAGCTTACGCTGCGGCAGCTTGCCCTCGAGCGTCTCGGACACGGGGACGGTGGGGTCGCCGGCGCCGGTGACACGCATGGCCTGGTACACGTAGCTGCGGCCCGACAGCGGGTCGCGGATGGCACCGCCCACGCAGGTGGCGGCACCGCCGAAGGGCTCGATCTCGGTCGGGTGGTTGTGGGTCTCGTTCTTAAAGAGGAACAGCCAGTCCTGGTCCTCGCCGTCGACATCGACCTTCACCTTGACGGTGCAGGCGTTAATCTCCTCGGACTCGTCGACATCGGTCATGACGCCGGTCTTCTTGAGGTACTTGGCGCCGATGGTGCCCATGTCCATGAGGCAGACGGGCTTGGTGTCGCGACCGAGTTCGTGGCGCATCTCCATGTAGCGGTCGAAGGCCTGCTGCACCACGGCGTCGTCGATCGTCACGTCGTCCAGGACGGTGCCGAAGGTGGTGTGGCGGCAGTGGTCGGACCAATAGGTGTCGATCACGCGGATCTCGGTGATGGTGGGGTCGCGATCTTCATCGCGGAAGTACTGCTGGCAGAAGGCGATGTCCGCCTCGTCCATGGCAAGACCGCGATCGGAGATAAAGGCGGCAAGACCGGCCTCGTCGAGCTCGCGGAAGCCGTCAAGCACCTCGACGGGCGCAGGCTCGGGGGTCTCCATGTGCAGCGTCTCGGGCAGGTCGAGCGAGGCGATGCGCGCCTCGACGGGGTTCACCACGTAGTGCTTGATGGCCTCGATGGCGGCCTCGTCCAGGGCGCCCGAGATCATATAGACCTTGGCGGAGCGTACGGCGGGGCGCTCGCCCTGGCTGATGAGCTGCACACACTCGCTGGCGGAGTCGGCGCGCTGGTCAAACTGGCCAGGCAGGAATTCGACGGCAAAGACGGCGCCGTCGCTTGCGGGGAGCTCGTTGTAGGTCACATCGACCTGGGGCTCGCTAAAGACGGTCGGCACGCAGGAGCGGAACAGCTCCTCATCGATGCCCTCGACGTCGTAGCGGTTGATAATCCTCAGGGCCTCGATGCCCTTGATGCCGAGAATCTCGGTCAGCTCGCCCTTGAGCTGCTGAGCCTCGACGTCGAACCCGGGTTTCTTCTCCACGTAGATACGAGAGACCATTGGTTCCTGCCTTCCTGATCGGTTGGGCGTACGGTGCGGTATGCGGCAGCGGTCGGTTTGCGGGGCAAGCCTCGCGGTCGCCTTGAGCCGCATACTTTTAAACCTCACTATGATACGACAGCTCGTGGCGCGTTGAGGACGGCGAGGGTGCTACAGTGGAGCGCAAACAAGAGAAAGGCATCACATGGCATTTGTTTCGCTCGCCATCATCGCACTCGTGGCCTTTGCAAGCCCCTTCATCGCCTCGGCGATTCCCGGAAAACCCGTTCCCGAGACGGTCTTTTTGCTCGTGTTTGGCGCGGTGCTGGGACCTCATATGCTCGGCATTATCCATGTGGATGCCGAGGTCTCGCTCGTGTCCGAGCTCGGCCTGGCCTTTTTGTTCCTGCTTGCCGGCTTTGAGATCGATCCCAAGAACATCACGGGCATCGAGGGGCGTTACGGCATGGCGACGTGGGTCGTCACGTTTGGCATCGCCTGGCTTGCCGTGCGCTTTACCCCGTGGTTTTCGGTCAGTCATTTTGATGGCATCGCCGTGACGCTGGCGTTGACCTCGACGGCGCTTGGGGCGCTCATGCCCATCTTGCGCGAGCGGTCGCTTGCCGGGACGCGCGTCGGCGATTCGATTCTTGCCTACGGTACGTGGGGTGAGCTTGGCCCCGTGCTCGCCATGTCGGTGCTGCTGTCTGCCCGTGCGGGTATCGAGACGTTGCTGATCTTGGGCCTGTTCGCCGTGGTGTGTGTGCTGCTTGCCGTGGTCCCCAGCCGCTCCAAGCGTATCGGCAGCCGCTTCTTTGCCTTTATTCAGGAGCGCGCCGATACGACTTCCCAAACGTTCGTGCGCCTTACGGTGCTCATCTTGGTCACGCTCGTGGCGTTTTCCGCCATATTTAGCCTCGATATCGTGCTGGGCGCTTTTGCGGCGGGCTTTGTCCTGCGCTATATCATCCCCGAGGCAACCATACGCTCGAGCTTAAACTCGATGGCCTTGCCTATGGCTTTTTAATCCCGGTGTTCTTTACCGTGTCGGGTGCCAAGATCGACCTGACGGCTGTAGCATCGCGCCCTGGCCTGCTCGTGGGCTTTATCGTGGCGTTGCTGGTTATCCGCGCCGTGCCCATTCTTATTTCTATGAGCATTTGTCCTGCGACGCGCGATGTGTCGGCGTATGGCCGCATTACCGTGGCCCTGTACTGCACCACGGCGCTGCCGATTATCGTCGCCGTGACGAGCGTCGCTGTCAACGCCGGCGCATTATCACAGGGCGTCGCTTCGGTTATGGTGGCGGCCGGCGCCATCACGGTGTTCCTGATGCCACTGCTCGCGCAGCTCTTCTACCGCGTGGTCGATGCCGCGCCGGTTGCCGCCGTGGCAGAGGTTGCCGAGCATCCATCCGATGCGCTCGACATCCTGCGTGCCCATCACGATTTGGCGAGCCTGCTCGCACGCGAGCACGAGCTGCTGACCTCGCATGGTCACGGTCGCACGCTCGACGGCATACCTACCCTTGATTCCATTGCCGACCGCCTCTCGGCCGAGGCGGCAAGCGGGCACATCGATGCCCGTATCGTGGACGCCGCCCATTTGCTGGCCGAAAAGACTTACGGCGACGAGATCGACCCCGGCAAGCTCACCCCGCGTGAGCGCCGCCGCCTGGAGCGCGCCAAGCTCGCCGTGCGCGAATACCGCCGCCGCATGCTGGAGCTTTACGCACACGAAGAGGCCCAGGACGACGACGGCAGGTAGCCAACGTCGCCGCGGAAAATGCATCCCGGAATTGGCGTCTAGAGTGGGATGCGCTTTCCACGAGAAGTCCGTTGCGGAAAGCGCATCCCGGAATCCGGACCCAGAATGGGACATAGTTTCCGAAAGAAGGCTCTGGGGGAAGCTGCGCCCCGTTCTGAGCTGAAATACCGGGACGCAGTTTCCCATACAAACAGAACAAAGACGCGCCGCCTGCAGTTGATGCAGGAAGCGCGCCTTTTAGTTGAGCAATGTTGAGGCTGGGAGCTGAGGCTTGTGGTCCCTTAAGAGCGGGCAGCTCCGTCGACGGGGAGCACAGCGCCCGTAACGTAGGCGGCCATGTCGCTCGCTAGGAAGACAAAGGCGTTGGCGACATCCTCGGGCTCGCCCATGCGGCCGAGCGGAATGGTAGCGATGATGGGCTTGATGACTTCTTCGGGCAGGTTGGCGACCATGTCGGTCCTGGTTACGCCGGGGGCGACGGCATTGACGCGAATGCCCACGGGGGCGAGCTCGCGTGAGAGCGACTGGACCATGCCGTTGACGGCGAACTTGGACGTGGGATAGCCAACGCCGGAGGGCTGACCGTACTTAGCGACCATCGAGCTCGTGGTGGTGATGGTGCCACCGTGGCCGGCTTCGGTCATGATCTTGGCAGCGGCCTGGTGACCATTAAAGACGGCGACGACGTTGAGGTCCATGACCTTGGCGAACTCCTCGGCCGTGTAGTCCAAAAGGGGCGAGCGCTGGGAGATACCGGCATTGTTGACGACCGTGTCGAGACCGCCCATGTCGGCTGCGGCCTGCGTAAAGGCCTCGGTTACGGCCTCGAGTGAGGTGAGGTTGCACGAACGCCCCCAGATCTTTGCCTCGGGATAGGCGGCGGCGAGCTTCTCAACGGCCGCGTCGGCGGTTTCCTGACGCGAACCAAAGACGGTGACGGCGGCGCCTTCCTCGATAAAACGGCAGGCGATGGCATAGCCGATACCGCGCGTGCCTCCGGTGATGATTGCTTTCTTACCCTCGAGCAACATGGTGCCTCCATTCTTCGGGGGTGGACATACGCAGCACAGCATAACGGCGCGCAAAATCAACTTCGTTCGCATATCGGTAAACGGCACCCTCGGTTGTCAGCGAATGGCCAAGTTGTTCAAACTTTTGCTTGATGAACGCAATGGGCGGTTTCAAACAAAGGGGCTCCCATCCAAACGGACGGGAGCCCCTCAGGTGCTATGTTGTGTGCCAAGGACTGGACTAGTTCGCCATGACGCCTTCGGTCCAGGCCTCGACGTCCTCGATGCGCAGGACGTTGGCGACCTCGGCCACGCAGTCGACGCTGGCAAGCTCGGCGGCGGCAGCCTGGACGTCCTTCTCGAGTGCGCGGTGCGTCAGGAAGATGACCGAGCAGGCATCGCTGACGCCCGACTTGCCGTCCTCGACCTGGTTGATGAGCGAGATCGAGATGTTGTGCTTGGCAAAGATGTCGACCGTCTCGGACAGGGCGCCCACGCGGTCGGCGACCTTCAGGCGCACATAGTACTTGGTCTGGAGCTCGTCCATGGGCTTAAAGGCGAGGTTGTGGCCATAGGGCTCAATCTCGGGCAGCGGAGCCACGCCGCGGCTGATCTGCTCGGAGAGCGACAGGATATCGCCCACGACGGCGCTCGCGGTGGGGAAGGAGCCTGCGCCGGCACCGTAGAACATGGTCTCGCCCACGGCGTCGCCCACCACGTAGACAGCGTTCATGGCGCCGTTGACCTTGGCAAGCATGTGGTCGGCGGGGATCAGCGTGGGATGCACCCGGACGTCGACGCCGGCGTCGGTGTTGCGTGCGATGCCCAGCAGCTTGATGGTGTAGCCGAGCTCGCGGGCCTGGGCAATGTCCTCGGCGCCGATGGTACGGATACCCTGCTGGTAGACATCGTCGGTGGTCACGCGGGTGCCAAAGCCGATGGAAGCGAGGATGGCCGTCTTGCTGGCGGCGTCGAAGCCGTCGACGTCGGCGGACGGGTCGGCCTCGGCATAGCCCTTTGCCTGGGCGTCGGCGAGCACGTCAGCGTAATCGGCGCCCTCGGCGTCCATGCGCGACAGGATGTAGTTGGTGGTGCCGTTGAGAATGCCAGCGATGGTCAGGATCTTGTTGCCCACCAGGTCGTGCTCAAGCGTGCTCACGATGGGGATGCCGCCGCCGCAGCTGGCCTCGCACTTAATCTGCACGCCACACGCGCGCGCCTTCTCGGCAAGCGTCTCGACGTGACGGCCCAGCAGAGCCTTGTTGGCAGAGACGACATGCTTGCCGTGCTCAAAGGCGGTGGTGAAGATCTCGGTTGCGGGATGCTCGCCGCCGATCAGCTCGACGACGATGTCGACGGCGGGGTCGGTGACGACATCGTGCCAGTCACTCGTAAAGGCCTCGCGCTCAATACCGGCTGCCTCGGCCTGCTCCCAGGCAAGCGCGCAGGCGCGGGTCAGCTTAAGGTCGATGCCGTAGGCGGCCAGGTACTCATCGTGGTGGCTCTTGATCAGACGGGCCACGCCGCCGCCGACGGTCCCCAGACCGATCAGACCGACGTTCACGGTGCGCAGGGATTCGCTCATAGATAGCTCCTTCGTGCATCTTATGGATGGATTAACCGCTTAAAGGTTGAGTGCATTCTAGCGTGAACCGAGGGCGCATGCTCGCCAGGCAACAGGAGTCGCACAAAACGGCACCCCCGAAACGCTGCGGAAACATTGGAAACATGCTCGCTACAAATGAACTTCCGTAACAAACTGTCAACGTTTGCGCCATAAGGTTTGCCCCGTACCGCAAAACAGCCGCACCGCGGCCAGCGAAAAGGGGGACACCATGTTTAGTATCAACAACGCACTGAGCCGTAGGAGTTTCTTGGCAGGAGCCGCGGCGCTCGGCAGCACCGCCGCGCTCGCTGGCTGCTCTTCGAGTGGCTCTGACGGCGGCTCCGCCGATGACGGCAAGACCTTCAAGATCGGTGTTATCGGCCCTCTGACCGGCGCCGCGGCAACCTATGGCGTTTCGGCCGAGAAGGGTGCCAAGCTCGCCGCCGAGGATTTCTCGACCAAGGACCTCAAACTCTCGCTTAAGTCCGAGGACGACGTCGCCGACGGCGAGAAGGCCATCAACGCCTTCAATACCTTGTGCGACTGGGGCATGCAGGCGCTTGTCGGCCCCGTTACCACCGGCGCCGCCGTCGCCGTCTCGGGCGAGATCGCCGACGATATGCTCATGGTCACGCCTTCGGCCTCGTCGCTCGATGTCACCAAGGGAAAGACCACGGTCTTTCAGGTTTGCTTCACCGACCCCACCATGGGCGCCAGCGCCGCGAAGTTCTTGGCCGAGAAGTACGCGGACGCCAAGATCGCCCTGTTCTACAACTCCGGCGATACGTACAGCTCGGGCGTTGCCGACGCCTTTGCCGAGCAGGCCAAGGCATCCAAGCTCGATGTCGTCGATACCGAGACCTTTAAGGACGACTCTTCCACGAGCTTTACCAACCAGCTCACCAAGGCCAAGGAGGCCGGCGCCACGCTTATTTTTGCTCCGATCTATTACACGCCGGCGTCCGTCCTGCTCAAGAACGCCAAGGACATGGGGTACGACATGACGCTTATGGGCACCGACGGCATGGACGGCCTGCTCTCCGTTGAGGGCTTCGATACCTCTCTTGCCGAGGGCGTGCTGCTCATGACCCCGTTCTCTGCTGACGATGAGAAGAACGCCGACTTCGTCAAGGCCTATAAGGACGCCTACGACGAGACGCCCAATCAGTTTGCCGCCGATGCCTATGACTGCGTCCATGCGATTGCCGAGGCTATCGATAAAGCGGGCATCGACATTACGGCTGACGGTGCCGACATTGCCGACGACCTTGCCCGCGCCATGCGCAAGATCAAGATCGAGGGCCTGACGGGCGAGCTGACGTGGAATGACGAGGGCCAGGTCGAAAAGCCCGCTACGGCCTATGTGATCCAGGACGGCAAGTACATCGCCGCCTAAGTGCGCATAAAACGCTACCGGTGAGGCTGTTTTATTCAGGGCGGGGACGCCTGTAACAGAATGGAAACATTACTTTTACACAATAAAGTGGCATTACTGCATAAAATAATAGAAATACGCAGAAATATGGATAAATGAACAAATCCAAAGAAAAGTTGAAATAATCGCCACTTTTCCTAACTAAAGCGTCTACTATTTTGCGAACGCCGAACACGGCGAAGGATGGCCTGTCGGGCAACCAAAACCCGACGAGATTTGAGAGGAGAGCCGCATGTCGAGCCTCACCGGTAAGTCATTGAACCCTGTTATGAATCGCAGGAGCGTTATCGCGAGCGCAGCAGGTCTGGGGGCGATGTCCATTCTAGCTGGCTGCTCCTCCAACGGCGGCGACAGCGGTTCCGCGTCGGGCGACGCTTCGTTTAAGATCGGCACCATCGGCCCGCTGACCGGCGCCAACGCGTCCTACGGCAAGTCCGTTACACAGGCTGTCGAGCTTGGCTGCAAGGATTTCTCGACCAAGGAGCTGCCGCTTGTCAGCAAGGCCGAGGACGACCAGGCTGACGGCGAGAAGGCCGTCAACGCCTTCAACACCCTGCTCGACTGGGGCATGCAGGCCCTCGTCGGTCCGACCACCACGGGTGCGTCGGTCGCCGTTGCCGCCGAGTGCGGCAACGACCCCGAGACGTTCATGATCACCCCGTCCGCGTCCTCCGAGGACGTTACCAAGGGCAAGGATTGCGTCTTCCAGGTTTGCTTTACCGACCCCAACCAAGGTGTCAACGCTGCCAAGTTCCTGGCAGAGAAGTATGCGAACGAGAAGTTCGTGCTGTTCTATAACTCCGGCGATGCCTATTCTTCGGGCATCGCAGATTCCTTTAAGGCCCAGGCCGCTAAGTCTAAGCTTGAGATTGTCGACGAGGAGACCTTTAAGGACGACTCCGCCACGAGCTTTACCAACCAGCTGACCAAGGCCAAGCAGGCAGGCGCCACCATGATCTTTGCGCCGATCTACTACACGCCGGCGTCCGTCCTGCTCAAGAACGCCAAGGACATGGGCTACGACGTCAAGATGATGGGCTGCGACGGCATGGACGGCATCCTGGGCGTTGAGGGCTTCGACACCTCTCTTGCCGAGGGCCTGCTGCTTATGACCCCGTTCTCCGCCGACGACGAGAAGAACGCCGACTTCGTCAACGCTTACAAGGATAAGTACGGTGATACCCCCGACCAGTTTGCCGCCGACGCCTACGACGGCGTGCATGCTGTGGTCGAGGCTCTCAAGGAGGCCGGCCTGGGCGTCGACGCCGACCCCACCGAGGTTGCCGAGAAGCTGCCTAAGGCTATGCTCAAGATTACTGTTGACGGCCTGACTGGCAAGCTCTCCTGGAACGACAAGGGTCAGGTCCAGAAGGACCCGACGGCGTACGTCATTACCGACGGCAAGTACGTACAGGCCTAATAGGCCGCCTTACATAGAGCGGTTTTGATCCCAAGCAGGGGAGGTTTTGGCCTTCCCTGCTTGCTTGGTATCTAGGGACGATGTAACGTCCCTGTTTCATACATCAACTGGAAACCTATTCGAAAGGGGGATGTGGAACATGACGGTCTTTATCCAATACCTGGTCAACGGCCTGTCCATGGGCAGCGTCTACGCCATCATCGCGTTGGGCTACACCATGGTCTACGGTATCGCCAAGATGCTCAACTTCGCTCACGGCGACGTCATCATGGTCGGTGCCTATGTCTCGTTCTGCGCCACGTCGTATCTCGGCCTCCCGGGCTGGGCATCTGTAGTTCTCTCTTGTGTGGTCTGCACGGTTCTCGGTGTTCTCATCGAGGGTCTGGCATACAAGCCGCTGCGTCAGGCGGGCCCGCTGGCCGTTCTGATCACGGCCATCGGCGTGTCCTACTTCCTGCAGAACGCCGCGCAGCTCCTGTGGGGCGCCACGCCCAAGAACTTCACTTCGCTCGTCACCTTCCCGGTGCCGGAGTTCTTGGCCAAGTTCAACGTAAGCGCCGTTTCGCTCGTCACCATCGTCGCCTGCCTGGTTATCATGGCCGGTCTGATGTTCTTTACAGGTAAGACCAAGATGGGCAAGGCCATGCGCGCCGTGTCCGAGGACAAGTCCGCCGCTCAGCTCATGGGCATCAACGTCAACCGCACTATTTCGATGACCTTTGCCATCGGCTCCGCCCTTGCCGCCATCGCCGGCGTGCTCCTGTGCTCCTACTCGCCGGTCCTGCAGCCCACCACGGGCGCCATGCCTGGCATTAAGGCCTTCGACGCCGCCGTCTTCGGCGGCATCGGCTCCATCCCCGGTGCCTTTGTCGGTGGCATTCTCATCGGCATCATCGAAGCGATGGCGCAGGCTTACATTTCCACGAGCCTTGCCAACTCCATCGTCTTTGGTGTTTTGATCATCGTCCTGCTCGTCAAGCCTGCCGGCCTCTTGGGCAAGTACGTCCCCGAGAAGGTGTAGGTGAGCGTTATGAAGTTCCTTAAAGACAAGCAGACGCGTCACGACTTTGTCACGTACGCCATGTGCATCGTGGCATTCGCCATCGTGTTCTTTATGCAGTCCAACCATATGATCCCGCGCATGATCGCCGGCCAGTTGGTTCCCATCACGGCCTACATCGTTATGGCCATCTCGCTCAACCTCGTTGTCGGCATCGCGGGCGACTTGTCGCTGGGCCACGCGGGCTTTATGAGCGTCGGCGCCTATACGGGCATCGTTACCGCGGTTGCCCTCGAGAGCGCCGTCCCCTCCGATCCAATACGTCTTGTCATCAGCATTGTGGTCGGCGCTATCGCCGCTGCCATCTTGGGCTTCTTGATCGGTATCCCGGTCCTGCGCCTGAGCGGCGACTATCTGGCCATCGTGACCCTGGCTTTTGGCGAGATCATCAAAGAGATCGTCACCTGCCTCATTGTGGGTGTCGACTCCCGCGGCCTGCATGTGATCTTTAACATCACGGGCAACTCCACGATCGACGACCTGCACCTGCTCGAGGACGGCACCGCCATCATCAAGGCGCCAGGGTGCCTCGGGCGTGTCGACGTACTCGACCTTCCTCGCCGGTGCCATCCTGGTCATGGTCGCGCTCGTGATTGTACTCAACCTGGTGCGCAGCCGTACCGGCCGTGCCATCATGGCCGTGCGCGATAACAAGATTGCAGCCGAGTCCGTAGGCATCTCCGTCACCGAGTACCGCATGATCGCCTTCGTGGTTTCCGCTGCCCTCGCCGGTGCTGCCGGAGCTCTCTTCGGCGGTAACTTCTCGCAGCTCTCCGCCACCAAGTTCGACTTCAACACGTCGATCCTCATCCTGGTGTTCGTGGTCCTGGGCGGTCTGGGCAACATGCGCGGCTCCGTCATCGCGGCGGCGTTGCTCACGGTGCTTCCTGAGCTGCTCCGTCAGTTCTCGGACTACCGCATGCTCATCTACGCCATCGTGCTGATCCTGGTCATGATCTTTACCAACAACCCGCAGCTCAAGGCGTTCTTCGGTCGCGTCAAGGACCGTTTTGCTTCCAAGAAGGAGGTGGCAGCCGATGCCCAGTAAATTTGAGTTCAACAAGGGCAAGATGGTCCCGTATCCTTCTGGCGCCATCGTTCCCGATCGCGACCTGGGCCAGCGCCCGGCGCTCGAGTGCATCCACCTGGGCATTGAGTTCGGTGGCCTTAAGGCAGTCGACGACTTTAGCCTGACTATCGGCAAGACCGAGATCGCCGGCCTGATCGGCCCCAATGGTGCCGGTAAGACCACGGTCTTCAACCTGCTCACCAAGGTGTACCAGCCCACGCACGGCACCATCCTGCTCGACGGTGAGGACACCTCGGGCAAGTCGGTCTACCAGGTCAACCGCATGGGTATTGCCCGCACCTTCCAAAACATCCGCCTGTTTAACACCATGACGGTGGAGGATAACGTTAAGGTCGGCCTGCATAACCAGGAGCGTTACTCCGGCTTTGAGGGCGTGCTGCGCCTGCCGACGTATTGGAAGCACGAGAAGGCCGCCCACGAGCGCGCCATGGAGCTGCTGTCCATCTTTGATATGGAGCATCTGGCAAATGAGCAGGCCGGCTCGCTGCCTTACGGCGCTCAGCGTCGTCTGGAGATCGTCCGTGCGCTTGCCACCAACCCCAAGCTGCTGCTGCTCGACGAGCCTGCCGCCGGCATGAACCCGTCCGAGACCGCCGAGCTCATGGAGAACATCGTCAAGATCGTGACACCTTCGGCATCGCATCATGCTTATCGAGCACGACATGTCGCTCGTTATGAACATCTGTGAGGGCATCTGCGTGCTCAACTTTGGTAAGGTCATCGCCAAGGGCACGGCCGAGGAAATCCAGAACAACGACGCCGTTATCGAGGCGTATCTGGGCAAGCAGGATAAGGGGGAGAACTAAATGGCAGAGCCGATGCTTTCCGTCTACAACATCAACGTCTGGTACGGTGCCATCCACGCCATCAAGGACATCTCCTTTAACGTCAACGAGGGCGAGATCGTGGCTCTGATCGGTGCGAACGGTGCCGGCAAGTCCACAACGCTCAAGACCGTCTCGGGCCTGCTGCGCTCCAAGACCGGCTCCATCAAGTTTATGGGCGAGGACATTACTCATACGCCCGCCGATAAGCTGGTTGGTAAGGGCCTGGCCCAGGTGCCCGAGGGCCGTCGCGCCTTTTTGCAGATGACGGTCGAGGAGAACCTGGAGATGGGCGCCTACACGCAGCCCAAGTCCACGGTTGCTCCGGGCCTTGAGCGCGTCTACGAGCAGTTCCCGCGCCTGAAGGAGCGCCGTCGCCAGGTCGCCGGCACCCTTTCGGGTGGCGAGCAGCAGATGCTCGTTATGGGCCGCGCCCTTATGAGTAACCCCAAACTGCTTATGCTCGACGAACCTTCCATGGGTCTGGCGCCGATTCTGATTGAGCAGATCTTCCAGATTGTCGAGGACCTGCACAAGGCCGGCACCACGGTGCTTCTGGTCGAGCAGAACGCGCAGATGGCGCTCTCGATCGCCACACGCGGCTACGTGCTCGAGACCGGCAAGATCACCATGACCGGCACCGGCCAAGAGCTCCTGCACGACGATAACGTCCGCAAGGCCTATCTCGGTGGCTAGGAGGTTCCGCCGTTCTACCGAACGGCGGACCGGCCGACGCTGCGCGGGCACCAGAGCGACAACTTGTCATTCAAAGAGGGCGGCATGACCAGAAGGTCTATGCCGCCCTCTTTTCATGCCAATTTGTTCGCTCTGGCGCCCGCTCGCTGTCCGTCCTCTGCCTGCGGCGTTGCTTTGGTTCTGACATTTGGGGTAGTCGCTGGGGACGTTCTTGAATGACTAGTCGTTTAAGAACGTC
>JAQCYU010000013.1 GCA_027682925.1 Coriobacteriaceae bacterium AF45-21 | reverse complement strand
AGGGCTGCCCTGCGCCCGGCGGCGATGTAGGGTGCGGGGCAGATCTTGCCGGTCACGTCGTAGTGGCGGATGACGCCGCCCTCGGAGATGCCGTAGCGCTTCATGAGGGTCTGCACGAGCCAGGCGAGCTTGCCCGCCTCGACCTCGCTGTAGTCCTCGCCGGCGCTCACGACCTCGATGCCAACGCTGCGGCAGTTCATGAGCCAGTTGCCGGCGTGCCAGGCGGTGTCGCCCTCGGCCACGCTCTGGTAGATCTCGTCGGTGATGTCGCCCACGAAGTAGTGGGCGGACGACCCCTGCCGCTCGTTGCGCGAGAAGTAGATCGCGTTGTTGCGGGCCGACGTCAGGGTCGCCGTGTAGTGGATCACGATGCGGTCGATGGCGTGCGAGCGCCTGCGCGTCATGCGGTCGCTGCCGCACTGCTTGAACAGGATGCTATGCCCCATTGGCGCTGACCTCCTTGAATCCCGCGTCCTCGCCCTCCTCGGGCTTGAAGTCGCTGGGCGCGGCGGGCTCGTAGCCGGGCTCGCGCAACTCCTCCCAGCGCTCCTCCTCGCTTGCGTACTCACTCATCGGAATCGCCCGCCTTTCCCAGCTCGGCAATAACGGGCGAGAGCACGGCCATCACCATGGCCACGCACAGCACGCGCCACGTGGGATCGAGCACGGCCACGCCCATGAGCAGGTCGACGTTGGCCACCACGACGCCCAGGACGCCCTGGACGACCGTGCGCATAAGGTGCCACCGCCGCTCGTTGCTCGTCAGAAAACGGTTCATCTGCCGTTCCTCTCCTCAAGCGCGTCAACGTCGCGCCTGACCACGGCCATGTCCTGCTCGAGCTTGTAGGTGCGCTCGATGAGGCAGTTGTGCTTCTCAACGCGCCGCGTGAGCTCGTCAATCTTGAGCTCCATCACCGCGCGGCTTCGCGAGTTCGACGCGATCACCCCGACCAGCGTCACGATGCCGATGAGCGCCACCGCAATAGACTCCACAAGGACCTCCCAGCAGGACATGGACCAACTTCAACGGCCCCATCATCCGCTGCGGTCACAAATCAGCTGGTAGCTGAATTGCTGCTATAAAAAGCGAGGTAAAATAAGAAAAAGCACAGTAACGATTGTTCGAAAGAGTCGCTAACGGGAGGTAGAAATGGGAAGCCGGCTTTACGAGGAGGGGTACAACGAAAGTCTCTTGAGAGCTGTAGCGGCTCTTAACGAGACTCCTGCATCCACGGAAGCAATCCTGGGCCTGTTGCAAAAACACTGGGATTTGCCTCGAGGAGAAGCGGAGCAGCTGTTGTCACAGGAACGCTACGAAGGATTCTTCCAGCGTAATTTCGCAAGATACCTGACAATGTACGAAGGCTTTTCCGAAGAAAAAGCAAGGGCATATACGACAAGCCACATAAACCTTCTGGCTCTGCGAAAAATCGAAAGGCCGTGGGCTATCGAGTACAACAAGCTTTATCGCCAGATCGAAAAGCAGAAGCCTCAAATAAAGGGGAAGGTTCACCCATCTTCCGAAATCGAGGAGTAAAGCAGTTCTCGCTACACGCCGCCACATCCCATCGCCTAACCCACACCACAGGGGCGGCGCGCCCACCCCTGGCAGCAGCGCAGGAAGGGTGCCTGCGCTGCTGCCAGGGGTTCCATATGCTCAGTCCCAAGCCGCTACCCGGCAGTGAGGTAGCCCGCCTGCCCCTCGCGGTCGATGTGGCACATCGCGTACGACGTCTGCTTGGAGTCGTAGGTCGTGCCGTTGCCGCCCACGATGGCCTTGCAGTTGTAGAACGTGGAAGAGCCCGTGCGCCCGCTCGGCAGTTCCCAGTCGGCATCGACCAGGATGCGCTCAAGGGGTGCAAGCGCCGAACGTATAGAGCATGCTCAAAGCGACGCCGGGCTCATGCCCCGCAGATCGAGCTCGGTGAGCGCGGAGCACGAGTTGAACGTACGGTTCATGTAGGCCATGCCGCGCAGGTTCGCCATGCCGGAGACCGAGGTCAGGGCGTTGCAGCTGTAGAACCAGTAGTTCAGGTTCACGTTGGCGACCCTCGATGTGTCGGCGGCGATGGTCACGCGCTTCACGCTCTTGCCGAACGAAGCCCAGGGCGTCGCCTGGATCGCAGTGTACTTGGCGTTGGCGCAAAGCGTGTCGGAGGCCAGCACCTCGCGACCTGTCGCATCGGCCTTGGCGAACCCGATCTTGAGCTCGCCGTCGGCGAACAGCATGGCGTTGAGCCAGGTGCGGACTTCGTACTCGAGGTCGGTCAGAACGCCGCCCGCCCCCAGCTTGAGGACGGAGGCGCCGGAGGTCTGAGACGGCACGAAGCCGTCGGTGCCGCCCACAAGCCTGCTGCACCTGTGGAGAACGCTCGTGTACTTCTTGATCTTGGAGTTGTCGAACGAGGTCGCGCTCACGGTGCGCAGCTCGCTGCACGAGGTGAAGCCCGTTGAGTTCGATTTGAGTTTCATGGGCTCCGAAACGGTCCCGCTTCGCCACCGGGAACAAAAACCGCGTGTCTACTCACTTGGGATAAATCCTTGCTCCCATTCCTCCGAATACCGCCCGGTGCTTTGCCATCTTGAAACACTGGGAGTAAATAGCGAAATCGCAGGCGAAAGGGAGTGAAAGACCAAAGAAAAGCCTCCGTCCCAACGCGGGAACGGAGGCTCGATGGTCGTTTTTACCCACCGCCGTCGCTGGCGGCTTTGCCGTGACTCACGTACGAAACGAAACTCAGCGGTACAGTGCGGCACTCAAAAGTACAGGTCAAATCCCTATCAACTACTCCCACTCGATGGTCGCGGGCGGCTTGGACGTGATGTCGTAGCACACGCGGTTGGCGCCGGGAACCTCGGCTACGATGCGGCCGGAGATGCGGGCCAGCACGTCGTAGGGCAGCTTGGCCCAGTCGGCGGTCATGGCGTCGCTGGACTCGACGGCGCGCAGGATGATCGGGCGCTGATAGGTGCGCTCGTCGCCCATAACGCCAACGGACTTAATATCGGGCAGGACCGCGAAATACTGCCAGCAGCTGTGCTCGGAGTTGCGCTCGCCGGTCTGCTCAAACAGGCGCTGGTTGTAGGCGTCGAGCTCCTCGCGCACGATAGCGTCGGCGTTCTTGAGGATCTCGAGCTTCTCTTTGTCGACCGCACCGATGATGCGGATGGCAAGACCCGGGCCCGGGAAAGGCTGACGGAACACGATGTGACCCGGCAGACCCAGCGCCAGACCAAGCGCGCGGACCTCGTCCTTAAAGAAGTGGTCGAGCGGCTCAATGAGGTCGAAGTGCACGCCCTCGGGGAACGGGATCAGGTTGTGATGGCTCTTGATGGTGGCCGTCTTGCCGCCCGTCTTGCGAGCGCCGGACTCGATGATGTCGGGGTAGATGGTGCCCTGAGCCAGGTACTTCACGGGTTTACCATCGGTCTCAAGCTGCTGAGCAACCGCGAAGAACTCTTTCCAGAACTGCGTACCGATGATGCGGCGCTTCTCCTCGGGCTCGGTCACGCCGGCCAGAAGCTCGGCATAACGGTCCTCGGCGTGGACGTGGATAAAGTCGACGTCAAACTGCTTGGTGAAGACCTCCTCCACCTGCTCGGGCTCGCCCTTGCGCAGCAGGCCGTGGTTGATGAACACGCAGGTCATCTGCTTGCCCACGGCGCGAGCGCCCAGCGCAGCCACGACGGAGGAGTCGACGCCACCGGACAGGGCCAGAATCACGCGGTCGTCGCCGACCTTCTCGCGGAACTCAGCCGTCATGGTCTCGACCAGGTTGTCCATGCTCCAGTTGGGCTCCAGGCCGCAAATCTCAAACAGGAAGTTGCTCAGCAGCTGCTGACCATACTCGGAATGCTTGACCTCGGGATGGAACTGCGTGGTGAAAATCTTGCGCTCGACGCACTCCATGGCAGCAACCGGGCACACGTCGGTGCTGGCGGTAACGGTAAAGCCCTCGGGCACCTCGGAAACGGCGTCGCGGTGGCTCATCCACACGGTCTGTTCCATAGGCGTGGAGTTAAAGAGCTTGGCGCCGGCCGTGCGCGTGATGGTGGCGCGGCCGTACTCGCCCACCTCGGAGTGGCCGACCTTGCCGCCGAGCGTCACGGCCGTGATCTGATGACCGTAGCAGAAGCCCAGGACAGGAAGACCCAGGTCAAAGATGGCGGGGTCGATGGACGGAGCGTCCTCGGCGTACACGGAGGCCGGGCCGCCGGAAAGGATGAGCGCAGAGGCGTTCATCTCGCGAATCTCGTCGGCCGAGATGTCGCAGGGGACAATCTCGGAATACACGTTGAGGTCGCGGACGCGACGGGCAATGAGCTGACCGTACTGCGCACCAAAGTCGAGTACGAGGACCTTTGCGGAAGCCTTTTGATCCATGGTTTCCCCCTCTTGTTGGCGGGGAGCCGGTGCCCACCCGCGCGAATAAACGAAAATAACCTCCATAGTGTACACGTTATATGGGGTTTCTCGTCCCTCGCAGCCATCAGCGCACGGCAAACGCACGACCTGAGCCCTATTTGACGGCGATTGAAGTGTTACCAAACGTCACAGATGATGTAATACGTTTGAACATTCGTCGCCCTGTGCCACAATACTGCCGAACGACTCCGCCTCTGTGGCGGCAAATACGATAGGAATACCAGCATGAAGCGCATCCTTCTCATCGCCACGGGCGGCACCATCGCATCGACCGAGGACGGCAATGGCCTCTCCCCCGCCCTGACCGGTGAGGAGCTCGCCCAGAGCGTCCCCGAGATCTCGGGCCTCTGCGAGCTCGACGTGGTACAGCCGATGAACATCGACAGCACCAATATGCGCCCCAGTGACTGGATGCGTATCCGCGACGTCATCGTCGAGGGTTATGCCGACCACGACGGCTTCGTGATTCTGCACGGCACCGACACCATGAGCTACACCGCGGCGGCGCTTTCCTATCTGATTCAGGACAGCCCCAAGCCCATCGTACTCACCGGCTCGCAAAAGCCCATGGGCAATCCCTTTACTGACGCCAAACTCAATCTGTACCAGAGCCTGCTCTATGCGCTCGACGAGCACTCGCACGATGTCTCGATCGTGTTTGGCGGCGTAGCCATTGCCGGCACGCGCGCCCGCAAACAGCGCACCATGAGCTTTAACGCGTTCATTAGCGTCAACTATCCACCCATCGCCTATATCCGCAATGACCGCATCGTGCACAACGGGCTTCACGGCACGCATCAGGGCGAAAACCCGGTGCGTTTCTACGACAGCATCGACCCGCGCGTATTTGTACTCAAGCTTACGCCCGGCGTAAACCCGGGCATCCTCGACGCCCTTGCCGACAGCTACGATGCTGTAATCCTTGAGACCTTTGGCATTGGCGGTATTCCCGAGTTTGGCGAGTCGGGCGAGTCGTTCCAAGAGGCAATTTTCCGCTGGGTCGATTCGGGCCGCACCGTCGTTATGACCACGCAGGTCCCAGAAGAGGGCCTTGACCTGGGTGTTTATGAGGTTGGCCGTGCTTACGCCGATCATCCGGGCATTCTGCGCGGCGACGACATGACCACCGAGACGCTCGTGGCCAAGACCATGTGGGCACTCGGCCAGTCACGCGATGCCGCCGAGATCCAGCGCCTGTTCTACAGCCAAGTCAACCACGACCGAATCCCGATGGCCTAATCCCTAAGGCAGTTCCACTTATCGCAGCCTCAAACGACAGGTGGTCCCCCTCGGGCCGTGCAAATAACGGAGTATTCTGCAATTTCTCCGCCAGAGGCATAGAATCGGCCAATTGTTAGACGAACTTTTAGGACGAAGGGGCCGTCTAGTAAATATTTATTCCTCATTTTTATTTAACGTGTGGATTAACTACTACCAAAAAGGCAAAACCAGCCGCTCAAGCTACCGTCTACAGCCGAACTGGTGCTGAATACTCGCGATTTTGCACATCGCAACCAGGGGGACCCGCCCAAAGAGCGTCAAATAGCAGCGGGGGAACGCCCTATTCGATCCCCTCGAGAAGCTCTGACACCGTCATGCCGAGTGCGGGCGCGATCTTAAATAGAACCTTGAGCGTGAAATTTGCCGTTCCATCTTCGATTCGGTCGAGGTAGGGTCGGCTGATTCCTGTCGCCACACAAAAATCAACCTTGGAGATACCAAGGTCTCTGCGTGTCTCTTCGACCCGCCTGCCAAGAATCTGTTCCGCGCGTTCGTCCATGCAGACGAGTTTGAAATGGAGCCGAACATAAACGTAAACTATAGTTTACGTTTTGCCGAATACACAGGAGTTTTCTATGTCGGGTTCTTCGGTCCGCACGTACCGAGCCACGCTTCGCACAAACAGCGCACCGCCCAAGCTCGTCGTCGTTGAAGCAGAATGTCTTTCGCCCGATGAGCGCACAGCATTTGCATTGCTATCAAGTCGCGTCGCCGCCATTCTGGTCCCTTGCCCGGCGCAAGGTGAACTTGCCATCCAATGCCAAACGCATAGCTGCTCGCTCAATCAGGCTGCCGTAATCGCAACCAGCCAACGCGGCCTGCCGCTCCTTTTAGAAGCCGGCATTGCACTCGCCCTTCGCGGCGCCGGATACGAAAACGAGGCCGCCGCCGACATGGTATTTAAACCACGATCGAGCGGCGGCCTCGCAGCAGCCATTGAATATGCGTGCAGGCTCGTTGCCTAAAAGGACAAGCTAAAAGCCCAAGCCAAAACCCGTTCCGGTAATCGCCGAGTACATAAAGTAAACGTTGATCACGTTGAGGAACACACCCGTGATGCAACCGTTGCGCAGGTAGCGCTCGCACGTAAGACGTGCCATCACAGCGGAGTCTTCGTTGTTCTTTGCTTGACGACCGGCAGTAAAATACGTCGCCACGCTCAGCAGCAGGTTGAGCACCGGCAGTGCCAGCAGCTCGTAGCTCTTGCCCCAGCGCGTTACCTCGCCGGCGGCGTTAAACTTCGTTGCCACCTCGGGACCAATGTTGGGGATCACAAACGCCGCTACCACCAGCGGAAGCACCGCAAGCACCAGCAGCGCGATACCCATGTAGCCGGCTTTTTTACCATATTTAAACATGCACGTCGTCCTTACACGTTAAAGCGGAAGTGCACGACGTCGCCATCGGCCATGACATAGTCCTTGCCCTCAATACGCAGCTTGCCAGCGGCTTTGGCGCCCTGCTCGCCGCCGAGCTCGATGTAGTCGTCATAGCCAATGACCTCGGCCTTAATAAAGCCGCGCTCAAAGTCGGTGTGGATGACACCGGCGGCCTGCGGGGCGGTCGCGCCCTGACGCACCGTCCAGGCCTTGACCTCCATCTCGCCGGCCGTAAAGAACGACTGCAGGCCGAGCAGCTTGTAGGCTGCCTGCGCGAGCACGTCCAGACCGGGCTGCTCCAAGCCCAGGCTCTCCAGGTAGTCGGCGGCGTCCTCGGGATCGAGCTCGGAAAGCTCGGCCTCGATCTTGGCGCAGATGGGCAGCGGCTTGACGCCGTCGATGGGCGCCAGGTCGTCGTTGAGCATATCCTCGTCCACGTTGGCCACATACAGGATGGGCTTCATGGTGAGCAGGAACAGGCCCTTGGCGGCGGCACGCTCCTCGTCGGTCATCTCCATGGATGCGGCGCGCTTGCCCTCGTTGAGCCAGACAAGCAGGCGCTTGGCCACCTCAAACTTGGGCATGAGCTCCTTGTCGCGCTTGGCCTCCTTCTCGAGCTTGGGCAGCTGCTTCTCGAGCGTGCCCATGTCGGCCAGGATGAGCTCGGTCATGATGGTGTCGGCATCGCCGGCGGGATCGACGAACTCGCCCGTGCGGCCCACCTCACGCATGACGTTGGGGTCCTTAAAGTAGCGCACGACCTCGCAGATGGCATCGGTCTCGCGGATGTTTGCCAAGAACTGGTTGCCCAGACCCTCGCCCTCGTTAGCGCCCTTCACCAGACCTGCGATGTCGACGAACTCGACCGTAGCCGGCACAATGCGGCCCGGGTTGACGATGTCGGCGAGCTTTTGCAGGCGGCTATCGGGCACGTCGACGATACCCACGTTGGGGTCGATCGTGGCGAACGGGTAGTTGGCGGCAAGGCCGGTCTTTTTGGTAAGCGCGGTGAACAGCGTCGACTTGCCCACGTTGGGCAGGCCCACGATACCGATGGAAAGGGACACGACAGCTCCTTTTGGTACAGGTACTTCAAACTGCATAAGTATAGCGCCGCCGCAGCATCCGGGCGAATCCGGACACCACGACGGCGCAAATGAAGCAGAGATGCGTGAGGGTTCGAGACAGTAGTCCTTACTTAAGCTCGGGCCAGAAATCCTTGTTGGCCTCGATGAGCTCGTCCAGGATCTGCTTGGCAACGCTCGCCGAAGGAATGGTCTTGGAGAGCGTGAGTGCCTGCCAGAGCTTCTGGTAGCTGCCCTCGACCCAAGCCTGGACAACGAGCTTCTCGACGGAAACCTGCTGCTCCATCAGGCCCTTCTGGAACTGCGGGATCGGGCCCTGGCAGATCTTCTCAAAGCCGTTGGAACCGACGATGCAAGGAACCTCGACCATGGCCGTCGGGTCGAAGTTGGGCACAGCGCCATCGTTGGGGACGATCAGCAGGAAGCGCTCGAGCGTATTCTCGGCCAGTGCGCAGGCAAGGTCGACGATGTAGTTGGCATGTACATCTGGCTCAAAGCCGCCGTCTTTGGCCGTACCCTTGGCGATGATGTCGCGGCAAGCGCCAAAGACCTTCTTCTCGCGGCCGTCCATAACCTCATTGGCGCGAGTATAGTTGGGGTCGGACGTCTCGACGACATAGTCCGGGTACAGGTAATACTTGAGGTAAGTATTGGGAATCGTCTCGGGATCGACAGCATGGACATCCTTGGCCTTGCCGAAGGTGTGAATCCAGCTCTCCTCGACATGCTGCTCCTTACCGGCCTCGTGCTCGATGCCGTCCAGGTAGCCGTTCTTAGCCATGTGCTCCTTAATCTGCGGCATAAGGTCGTTGCCGTCCTTGTCGTAGATTTTGCTCCACCAACCAAAGTGGTTGAGGCCGTAGTAGCTATACTGCAGCTCGCGACGATCCTTGATGCCGCACATACGGCTCATCTTATCCATAAGGTCGATCGGCATGTCGCAGATGTTGATGATGCGGCTGTTGGGGCGCAGCACGCGGCAGGCCTCGGCGACGATGGCCGCGGGGTTGGAGTAGTTGAGCATCCAGGCGTTGGGGCTGTACTTCTCCATGTAGTCGAGGATCTCGATGACGCCACCAATGGAGCGCATGCCGTAGGCGATACCGCCGGCGCCGCAGGTCTCTTGGCCAACGCAGCCGTACTTGAGAGGAATCTTCTCGTCGAGCTCACGCATAGCGTACAGGCCAACGCGGATGTGAGCAAGGACGAAGTCGGTCCCGGTGAATGCGGTTTCGGGGTCGGTGGTGTAGTTGAACTCAACCTCGGGGGCGTTCTCGTGGAAGTAGATCTCGCAGGCCTTGGCCACGGTCTCCTGGCGCTCGGCGTTGTTGTCGTAGAAGGTCACCTTGTTGACCGGGAAGCGGTCGCGCTCCTCAAGCAGCATCAGGGCAATGCCCGGAGTGAAGGTAGAGCCACCGCCGGCAATGGTCACGGCATAGTTTTTCTTGGACATGATGTCCTCCTCATTCTGGCCGCTTGCTCAATCCATCCCCGCACGCGGCCTGTACGGTTTGGAATTGTTACCTAGAAGTGGAGTTTTTTATCTCTAGAATCGGCCTTGCGGTGCATACCGGCTCTGCAAGGCCGATTGTTTCGATGGACGATGGTTTACAGAAGACTCTCGAACTTCAGAAGACTCTCGAACTTCTCGCGAACCTGCGGGACGGTAAGGCCGATGATGACCTGGATTGACTGACCTTGGACCACCAAGCCATGCGTACCGATCGCCTTGAAGGAAGCCTCGGGTGCAACGACGCTCTTGTCCTTGACGTTAACGCGCAGACGGGTAGCGCAGTTAGTTACATCGATGATGTTATCCGTGCCACCGAGTAGATCGAGGATGTTCTCGGCAAGCACCAAGCGCTCATCATCTTTACTCTGGGCGACCGATTTGCCAGCAGCAGCGCCCTGCTTTTGCTTGTAGTCGGCCTTGGACTTGAGCTCGACCTCAACATCGTCATCCTCGCGACCGGGGGTCTTAAAGTCGAACTTGACGATCAGGAAACGGAAGACCACGACCCAAAGGGCGGTAAAGCACAGACCGACAAGGATGGAGATGGTGTACTGCAGACCGTGTGCGGCCCAAAGGGGCAGCCAGTCCCACGAGAGCATCGAGATGATGCCGCCGTCGAAGATGCCCACGACGCCAAGGAGGTTTTGAGCCATGCAGCCAAGCGCTCCGAGCACGCAGTGGACGACGAACAGGCCGGGCGCGATGAACAGGAAGGTGAAGTCAAGCGGCTCGGTAATACCGCAAAGCATAGCGGTAAGGGTGACGGGGATGAGCAGAGCCTTGACGCGCTGCTTGCGCTCGGGCTTGGCGGTCATATAAAACGCAATGGCAACGCCAAGCGAGCCGAAGACTTTAGTCCATCCAGGGCAGGTATAGGCAGCCCAGGGTGCGGCATCCTTAAGAGCAATGCTCGGATCGGCAGCCAGTTGGGGCAGGATGTTAGCCCAAGCGGCAAAGATGCCGCCATTGACCGCCGCGTTGTCGTAATAGAACGGCGTATAGATAAAGTGGTGAAGGCCTGTAGGGATCAGCACGCGCTCGAAGAAAGCAAAGACGCCCACGCCAAACGTACCGGCGGAAAGGATGAATCCCTGGAAGGCGGAGATAGCAGCCTGAACATGCGGCCACACCAGGCAGGCAATAAGAGCGACCGGAACCATAACGAAGAAACCGATCATATAAATGAACACGGAGCCCGAGAACACGCCCAGCCACTCAGGAAGTTCGGTGTCGAAGAACTTGTTATGCAGCATCGTGGCGATACCAGAGATAATGAGCGCGCCCATGATGCCCATGTCAAGCGTTTTGATGCTTGCGATAGTGGCAAGACCAGTACCGCTGCCCGCCTCGACAGAGTAGTCGACACCAAAGACAGGGCCCCACTGCCCCAAGATTGTGCTTACAAAGTAGTTGAAGGTAAGGTAGATGGCCAAAGTCTCCATGCAGCAGCGAGCGTTCTGCTTGTTCGCGAGCGAGATTGGCAACGCTACGCAAAACAGCAACGGCATCTGGTTAAAGAGCGTCCAACCACCCTGGAGCAGCACATTCCAGCAATCAAACCAAAGATGACCCGCTGTGGCCATCTCGCCAAAGATCGCCTCGGTGGTAAACAACGTACCCAGGCCGACGACGATTCCGGAAAATGCGAAAAGAATTGCAGGCGTGTACATTGCACCGCCGAAACGTTGTATCTTTTGCATCATGACGGGGAATCCCCCTCTCTTCATTCGGAGCGCTGCGGTTTTGGCTTCACTCGAGACCGCAGACGCGCCGTTTGCGTGTACCTCGTGCAATAGGACGGGTGGGCCCGCTTCCCTGACTTCTTGCGCTTCTATTTTTATCATATCACTTATCTAGACAAGTTAGTATAAATACTACGGTCGGTAAACGGTTGATTATTGGCCGTAAACGGTATATGTCCAGTATTTCGCCTGCTAAATCTGATATAGGTGATAGCTGCAATTCATATTTCTTTTTTACTTGTCTAGATATGCTTGTCTATATCTGCAGACATACCTATACTTCATTACAACATTCACCACCACGTTAAGGAGTCACCATGAAAAGCGCGGTCTTCTATGGAAAGCACGATCTCAGGGTCGAGGATTCGACAAAGCCGGCCGTGGGCAAGCGCGACGTTCTGATCAACGTCAAGGCTTGCGGCGTCTGCGGTACCGACGTTCATATCTATGAAGGCGACAAGGGTGCAGCCGACGTTACCCCGCCCACGATCCTTGGTCATGAGTTTGCGGGGGTTGTCGAGGCCGTGGGCAGCGACGTCGCTGGCTTTAAACCGGGCGATCGCGTGTGCATCGACCCAAACCATCCCTGCGGCTGCTGCGAACCCTGCCGCGACGGAATCAACCACTACTGCGAGCATATGACCGGTTACGGCACC
The DNA here is from genome assembly GCA_027682925.1 of Coriobacteriaceae bacterium AF45-21. Classification (GTDB taxonomy): domain Bacteria; phylum Actinomycetota; class Coriobacteriia; order Coriobacteriales; family Coriobacteriaceae; genus Collinsella. Next base: position 49,915 of record JAQCYU010000013.1, on the reverse strand, counting down.
ACCGTTAACGGCGGCTTTGCCGAGTACTGCTCCGTCGATATGCAGCAAGTCTACAAGTTGGGCGATCACACCAGCTTTGAGCAAGGTGCTATGACCGAGCCCGTCGCCTGCTGCCTGCACGGCATCGATATGTGCAACATCAAGCCCGGCAGCACGGTTGTCGTCATCGGCGGTGGCATGATCGGTCTGCTCATGATGCAGCTTGCCAAAAACGCCGGCGCCACCAAGGTTGTCTTGCTCGAGCCCGTCGAGGGCAAGCGCGAGGTTGCGCTCAAACTCGGCGCCGATCTGGCAATTGATTCCATCCACGAGGACGTCCCGGCCCGCCTGAAGCAGGAGGCGTCGGCAACGTCAATGTCGTTATCGAGTGTGTTGGCAAGCCCGTCACCATCGAGCAGGCCATCCAGATCGCCGGCCACAAGGCTACGGTCATGATGTTCGGCCTCACCAAGCCCGATGAGACAATCACCGTCAAGCCCTTCGAGGTCTTCCAGAAGGAGCTTGTGCTCACCTCGTCCTACATCAACCCTTATACGCAGCGTCGCGCGCTCGAGCTCATCGACTCGGGCAGGATCGACGTTTCCTCGATGGTCGCAAAAGTGGCCTCCCTCGACGAACTCGGCGCCATCCTGTCAGACCCGGCCCTGCGTGCCATGGGTAAATATATAATCGACCCCAGCAAGTAAATCGATTGACACCTGCGCGGGCGGCCCTCACCCGTCGTTCGCGCACCCAGCTCTAGGAGACCGTCATGGCGCGAGCCATCTTCCAAACTATTTATGACAACGTGAAGCAGTCGATTGACGACGGCACATACGCCTATCAGAGTTATCTGCCTTCGGAGACTGAGCTCACGCAGCTGTTTGACTGTTCGCGCATGACGGTCCGTCGCGCCATCTCGATGCTTGCGGCAGATGGTTACGTGCTCCCCCAGCAAGGCAAAGGCATGCGCGTCATTCGCAACATCAGTGACGAGAAGAGTCGTGGTGGCGGCGGACTCGAGACCTTTAAGGAAATCGCGGTCAACCGAGGCTTTGAGCTCAAGACTGTCACCACCGTCTTTGAGCTCCTCATCTGCAGCAAGGCGCTCTCCAAGATTACTGGGTTTCCCGAAGGCTGTGAGCTCACACGCGCCAAACGCATCCGTTATGCAGACGGACAAGCCGTGTGCTCCGACGACTCCTATTACCTAAGCTCACAAGTACCGGGGCTGACACCCGAGATTGTCAACGACTCGATCTATCGTTACCTCGAAGAAGATCTTGGCATTAAGATTGCCACGGGCAAACGCGATGTAACGATCGAGCATCCCACGCCCGAGGATACGCGTGTGCTCGATCTTGACGACTTTAACGCACTCGCCGTTATACGCGGGCAGACCTACAACGCCGACGGCATCCTTATGGAATACACCGAGACCAAACAGGTCCCCGGGTTCTTTTTGCTCCATGAAACCGTGACGCGCAACGGTAGCGGTCGAACCGGCCACCAAAGCAGCATGAACTAACCATCTATTAGTTGCGGTGGAATAGTTCCTAGAATGGCCAGCTTAAGGGCAAAACAGGAACTGTTCCACCGCAACTTTTTTGGCCGATGGGGCAGTACCTGTCCCATCGGCCATCATTTACGCTCTTTTAGCTAGTCCGCGAGCTTCTCCACCTGGTCGAGCATCTTATCGAGCTTGGCCTTTGCCTCGGCCTTGACCTTCTCGGCCTCCTCGTGAGCCTTCGCCTTCTGGGCGGCCTTTTCCTCGGCTTCGGGATCGACGACGACCAGGTTGGACGCATCGTGTTGGACCAGCTTGAGTGCATGCTCGGGACACACCTTGACGCAGGCGCCACAGCCCAGGCAGTACGTGGACTCCAGCGCAAAGCGGCCGCTTCCCACCAAATCGCAGGCGAATGTGGGGCACGCATTGACGCACTCGTCGCACGACGTACACTTGTCAAAATCGCACTCCGGCGTGCTCACCTGCATGTTCTGGGCAAGCTCGGGATGGTTCTGCAGCGTCGAAAGCACCAGCTGTCGCCCGTGCGTGAGCGAACGGCGACGCTTGGTCGTCGTGGTACCGCACATGGTGTTGAGTGTGCGCTCCAGCTGGGTGATCTGATGGCGATGGGCTTTGAGCTTCTGCGTCACCGAGGCCAGCGCCGCCGTTGCCGGGTTGAGCTTGGTCACGGTAAGGCCCGTGGTGCGGGCAATCTTTTCCATGTACTCCTTGCGCTCGTACTCGCGGCGCTTATGGCATTTGAGGCTCTTGGGGTCGACCTCCAGGCCCATGCCCGTACCAGCCCATTCCTCGGCCTTCGCAATCGCCTCGCCCAGCATGTCCTCGCCACCGGTGTTGCGGCACTTATCGCACACGCCCAGTGGCAGGTAGACGCTCACGTTGGGATAGTCGGCAAGCACCGAGAACCAAGTCTCGGCAGTAATATCGCCCACGCAGGCAACGACGACCTCGTTCTCGCGCGGCATGCGCTTAAGGGCACGCGTGCAGGTAACGTAGGCGGTCTCGTGACTCGTAGCCGCCGAGACAATGTCGTCATACAGGTTTTTAGGCGCCAGGCGCGGCGAGATGATTGCCTCGGTCGGACAGGCAGCAGCACACAGGCCGCACTTGCGGCAGGAGTCGAGGATCTCGATGGCGTCTTCCTCGACCTCGATAGCGTTGACCGGGCACACGTCCATGCACGCGGTGCAGCCGCTCTTTTCGTTTTTGCAGGTCAAGCACGGAATGGTGTTACCGCGCGGACGTTCCTTGTAGTCGGCAGGATTCCACTGCGGCGCCGACGGATCGAGCGCATCGGTCACACCGCCAAGCGGGTTTTTAAGAAAGTCGAAACCCTTGCTGATCTCGATAATGTCATCAAACAGATCGTGTTCCTGCGCCATGCGCGGCCCCTCCCTGAGCAGTGCAAACAAGCAAGAGATAATGATACGCTATCGGCCCACGCCTCGGGCAAATTACACGCGGAGCATCTTTGCGGCAAATAGCCCATGGCCTATCGCCGCCTCGGTTGCACAAGGCCAATCAAGCGCCAAACTATGCCTCGCACATGAGCTGCACGAGCTTTTGTTTGGTCACCTTGGCCTGCTCGTTGGCCATGTTACGCTCGTTCTTAAAAGTTGCGTCCGCAACGCTCAGCAGATCGGCATCGGAAATCTCGCCAAGGCTCAGCTCCTCGAGCGTCGTCGGCAGACCGACGCGCCGGCAAAACTCGAGCACCTGATCAAGCTCGGGCGCGCGCTCCAAGCGCAGCTGCACCACCAGGCCAAATGCCACGGCCTCACCATGCATGGCCTTGCACTCGGGCAGAATCGTCAGGCCGTTGGCGATGGCATGCGCCAACGCCAAGCCGCCACTCTCAAAGCCGACACCCGAGAGCAAAATATTGCACTCGATCAGGCGTTCAACCGCTGGCGACGTACATCCCTTTTTGAGATCGCGCTTGGCAGCGACGCCGCATTCCATAAGCGTGTCGTAGCAGGCACGTGCCGCGACCAGTGCCAAGTGCCCCGGCGCGCACCGTGCTCGTTGGCGCCGTGCGCCGCGGCGCACGAACGCGCCTCGAAGTACGTTGCCAGCGCATCGCCCATACCAGCAACCGTCATACGCAGTGGGGCCGCCGCGACCACGTTGGTATCGACCACGACCAGGTCTGGATTCTTCTCGAGCATCAGGTAGCGGTCGAACGACCCATCCTCGTGGTACAGCACCGAAATCGCGCTGCACGGACCATCCATCGAGGCCGCCGTGGGACATACGCACAACGGCAGCTCGGCATAAAACGCTACTGCCTTGGCGATATCGAGCATCTTGCCGCCGCCGATACCCACCACCATGTCGCAATACTCAGCCTGGGCTCCTTAGCCATTTCGGCAACGGCCTCTTCCGTACACGGACCGTCATAAATCTTAAAGAACGGCTCACTCAGATCTTCATCCAGAAATCCATCGACGATCTGCCTGCACAGCCGATCCTCGGTGCCCTGGTCAAACAAGACATAGGCAGCGCAGCCCAACCATGACAAATACCTGCCCTGACGCGAAAGCTCCCCCGGCCCCTGAACATACCGGCCGGGACCGCCGTAAACCATAGGAAGCGCCATACGAGAATCCACCCTTCATCAAACAACGATTGGTGCAAAGTAACCTGACCCCTTTGCACCTTAGCAAAAAAGGGGCAAAGCCATCTGCTGGCTTTGCCCCTTCCTTAGCTTGATTTACTCATCCATGAGATAGTAGTGGCCCAGTGCGTCTGCACCCAGAATGGCGTTTGCGACCATCTCGGGCGTCACCTCAAACGGCATGTTGCACATGGTGTCATCGGGCGCGCAGGCGGCCTCGGCAACAATCATGGCCTGCTCGCGCGTAAGCTCGGCAACGCCAAGTTCCTTCATCGTGACCGGCAGGCCCAGCTCAATGCAGAAGCCCAAGACTTCCTCGAGTTTCTCAGTCGGGGCATCCTCGAGTACCAGCTGGACGATAGTGCCAAAGGCGACCTTCTCGCCGTGATACATGCCGTGGCACTCGGGCAGCATCGTCAGGCCATTGTGGATGGCATGAGCAGCAGCAAGGCCCGAGCTCTCAAAGCCAATGCCCGAAAGCAGCGTATTGGCCTCGATGATATGCTCGACGGCAGGCGTCAACGCTCCCTTCTCCAGCGCAACCTTGGCCTTGACGCCATCGGCCATAAGCGTCTCGTAGCAGAGCTTGGCGAGCGCCAGGCCGGCCATGCCGCCCTTGCCGCCAGCGCAAGTGCCACCGTCGGCATCGTGCGTCGCCTGGGCCTCAAAGTAGGTTGCGAGCGCATCGCCCATACCTGCCACCGTCAGGCGTACCGGGCTCGCCGCGATAACCGTCGTATCCATAAGAACGATATTGGGGTTCGCCTTAAGGAACAGGTACTTATCGAACTGGCCGTCATCGGTATAGAGCACGGAGAGCGCCGAGCACGGGGCATCGGTCGAAGCGATGGTGGGGCAAATGATGACCGGGGACTCCAGGTAGTAGGCGACGGCCTTGGCGGTGTCGAGGATCTTGCCGCCACCGACGCCGACGATGATGTCGCAGCCGTTGTCGCGCGCGAGCGCAACCAGGCGATCGACCTCGCCCTTGGAGCACTCGCCGTTAAAGTCCTCAAACAGCAGCTCGGCCTTAGCTCGGCAAAACCACCCTCGATCTTGGCACCGACGCGCTTCTTGCCCGAGGCGTCACGATGACGAGGGCCTTAGCGCCGAGCGGCTCGACATAGGAGCCGAGCTTGGCGAGCTCGTCCGGACCCTGGATGTACTTGCTGGGGCTATTGAAAATTGCAGCCATAACTATCCCATTCTCTAAAAGAAAAAAGAAAGGGGCTCCGTACGGATACGTGCGGAGCCCCTCGTTACGATAACAAGAGTCGATTAGAAATCGATGTCGGTGTCGTAGTAGCAGGCCTTGAGGATCTTCTCGAAGTCGGCAGCCTTGGTCTCACGCGGGTTCTCGGGCGTGCAGGCGTCGGTCTCGGCGTTCGCAGCGATCTCGGGCAGCTTGGCGAGGAACTCCTCCTCGGAAACCATCTGCGGGTTCTCGGCGTCGACCTTCACGCCACCATTCGCGTAATCCTTGATGGACTGCGGAATGTTGAGCTGGTCATTGAGGTCGCGAATCTTCTGGACGAGCGCAGCGATGAGCTCCTCGTTGGTCTCGCCGGGAAGGTGCAGGATCTCCTTGGCCACGTAAGCGTAACGCTCAGCAGCACGCGGGTCCTTGGAGTTCCACTGGATAACCTTGCCCAGGTACATGGCGTTAGCGGCACCGTGGATGATGTGGCCGTTCTCGAAGGCAGCACCGGTCTTGTGAGCCATGGAGTGAACGATGCCGAGCAGGCCCGAGGAGAAGGCGATACCGGCGATGCACTGAGCCTCGTGCATGTGCTGACGGGCCTCATGGTCGCCAGCATAGGACTTGGGCAGCCACTCGACGATCTCGCGGATGCCGTGCAGGGCGTTGGCGTCGGTGAACATAGAGGCGCAGGTGGAAACGTAGGCCTCCATGCAGTGGGTCAGAGCATCCATGCCGGTGTGAGCGCACAGCTTGGCGGGCATGGTGTAGGTGAGCTCGGGGTCGACGATGGCGACATCAGGGGTGATGTTGAAGTCGGCCAGCGGGTACTTGATGCCCTTGGCGTAGTCGGTAATGACGGAGAACGCGGTGACCTCGGTAGCGGTGCCGGAGGTAGAGGAGATGGCGCAGAAATGAGCCTTCTGACGCAGCTCCGGGAAGCTGAACGGCTGGATGATGTTATCGAAGGACTCCTCGGGATACTCGTAGAAGACCCACATGGCCTTAGCGGCATCGATGGGCGAGCCGCCACCGATGGCGATAATCCAGTCGGGCTCGAACTCGCGCATGGCCTCGGCGCCCTTCATGACCGTCTCGATGGACGGGTCGGACTCGACGCCCTCGAACAGCTTGACCTCGAAACCGCCTTCCTTAAGGTCGTTCTCGACGTCCTGCAGGAACCCGCCGCGGCGCATAGAGCTGCCGCCAGAAACGATGATGGCCTTCTTGCCCTTGAGGTTCTTCACCTCGTGGCGAGCGCCCTCACCAAAGTACAGATCGCGAGGATTGGTAAAACGTCCCATACTGTGCCTCCTAAACAAGCCCCTCTTAGACTTGCGTATATAACGGAGCACCCAATTGGCTCCGTTAGGACCGGTTTGCGCGTTGCCGGCGATGACAATGCGCGATGTCTAAACGTCTCAACGCTCAGACAAACACTATTTTACCGTTCTGGTTGGTCAGTTATTCACCTAAAGCCGCCAATGATGAAACGTTTTTTCTATCCCCGAGACCCTTGTGCGGCATTCATACTCCCAAGCTGGGCAAACGTTTTATCAAGGTTGACTACATATCCTGGGCAGGACTGTGCCCCTCCAAAATATGCACCGTTCGCCGCCAAAAATCGACCGTTTGCGGCACCGTGATACCACTCGGTCGTCCAAGGTGCCGACATTTGTGCGACATCCGACTTCGTGGTGCAAAGGTGCATGTCCAAGTGCGGCACCCCCGGTGTGCCACATGCGGGTAAACTAGAACCTTATATAGAGATATTTGAACCCTAACCGCAGCAAAGGAGGCCCCATGGCATTCGATCCCATTCAAGAGGATTGCCATCGCCTCGTTCTTGAGGCCTTGCGCCGCGACAATATCCCGCTCACCGACACTGCCGCCGTAGAGCGCCTGATGGAACAATTCACCCGCAACCCCGCACCGCTCATCGTGCACGACCGCGACCGCGCCGGGCATCTGATTGCCAAGGTGGTCGAGGCTGTCGACTACCGCATCCCCTTTATCCCTGACGATACCCAGGCAGAGCAGGAAGAGGCAGCTGCCGAGAACATGCTCCGCGAGGCAGCCGCGCTCGATCCGGCCAACTGGGACGCTCAGCGCATGCTGACCGCCCTCACCGCCAGCTCCAACGAGGAATACGTGCAGTATCTGGTGTCCAAGTGCGACGAGGTGGAGCACGACCTGGCACTCAAGATCGCCTCGGCGCAGGACCCCTACGAGCGCGAGGCCGCAGGCGACCTTACGTGCCGCCCCTATCTGCGCTGGCTTGCCGCCTTGGCATCGCGCGCCCTCATTAGCGGCCGCTATCGCATGTCGCTCCAAGCCGCAAATCGCAGCTTGGACTTTGCGCCCAACGACCCCGCCGGTGTCCGCCACACCGCGATGCTCGCCATGGCAAAGCTCGAATACCCCGCCGAGGAACTCAAGCGCTTTCGCTCTGCCCACTCCGTCCCCTATCTCACCAACACGCCGCTGCGCCGTCGTCCCAAGGACGCGGAGCGTGACTTGGACCCGTGGACGCTCATCGCGCTGATGAGCGCAGCCTGGCGCGAGCTGGACTACGAGGGTGCCGAGCACCACCTGCGTATCCTTGCGCGCTCGTGCCCGCACGCAGCCGAGGCGCTCTACTTCCAAACCGAGTTTCCCGATGGCGTCTATGCCCGCGTCAACGTGGGTGCAGGCTCCACCGACGAGCTCGTCCTTGCACTCTCCGAGCGACGCCGGTACTGCAGGAGGGCCTGGGCGCGCCCGACAACGCCAGCTTTGCCGCCTGGGTCGCCACCAACGACATCGTGCGCTCCCAGATCGACGAGCGCATACTGCGGGCGGCCGAGCAGGGCTTGCCGTTTAAGGGAGGAGACCTCTAATGGATCCGAGCGTCTACATCCCCGCCTACCTGGAGCGCACCTATCTGGCGTCGCACCCCGAGCTCACCGATGCAGCACGCGAGCTTGTCCATAACGACATTAGCGCGAATCCCCAAAAGTATGCGCAGTCCGAGCATGCTCAGGCGCTGCTGTCCTATGCCGGTGTTCATCGCCACCTGCTCGACGAGCTCCATCGCATCGAGGACATGGGCAGCGACGAGGAGTTTGAGCAGACGCGCAACCGCCTGTTCGACGATATGCGTGATGAGCTGCTCAAGATCGTCCGCATCGATGCGCTGGCCGTCGATGCCCAGCTGCTCGCCATCATTTTGGCGGACACGCCCGTCGACGCCTGCCTGGGCGACCTGATGAAGCTCGAGACGAGCACGGCCGACTACTTGCAACAGGGCGTGCCCGGGTTTGATATGGAGGCCCCGCACTACTGGGCCAATAATGTTTTGGCCGACGGTGTCACCGCAGCGGACCTTACCGTGAGCGAGCCGGCCCTTATCGGGTGGCTTCACACACTCGAGGCCATCTCGCAGCTGTGCATGGCGAGCGCTCGTTACCGCGCCGCTGCCAACTATGCTCGCCGCGTTCTTAAGGCGGAAGGCTATCCTACCCGGGCCGCCGGCACCGTGCTGCTCGCCCTCGCCCGCCTAGAAGACCAGGACGGCTTTTTTGCCCTGGCCCACCAGCTCGAGGAGCAGATGGGGGCAGACGCACTCGAAAACTCTCCTTGGTACCTGCTCGCCCGCACGATCTTGCTGTTCAAAACGAACAAGATGCGCCCGGCGACGCGCGCGCTGCGTGAGTTCGCTAACCGTTGCGAGGGCGGCGCGTTCTTCTTGCTGAACCCCATGTACCAGACGCCGTATCTTCCCTGCCGACCCGAGCCGCGCGACCCCTGGGACCTCTCGCACCAGGCGGTTTGGGAAGCCGACGGTATTATCTCGGACACCCCCGACTTTGCCCCCTGGGCCAACGCCTGCGAAGATGTATCGCAGCTTGCCCAGGAATTTGCGCGCCGCTACGGCTTTTAGCGACGCGATCGCCCCGACCATGTCATCTATGTTAGGAACGGCTTCATGAACCTCCGCTCATCTCTCGCCTGCACCTCGAGCGATATCGCCCGCTGGGGACTGCGCTCTGTCCTCAAACGCCAGGGTGGCGTGCTTCCCGGCCGCATCGCCATGAAGATCGACCCCGAGCTGCTAAGCGACCTCGCGAGCCTGGTCGACCGCAGCGTGGTGATCACCGGTACTAATGGCAAGACCACCACCTCCAACCTCATCGCCGACGCCGTTGCCGCCAGCGGCGCCACCGTGGTATGCAACCGCGCCGGCAACAACATGGAGCCGGGCGTGGTGGGCGCACTGCTCGAGGCGCGCAGCGGCCTCAAGCGAGCCGGCGGCGGCAAGCGCGTGGGCGTTTTTGAATGCGATGAGCTCTACACCGTGCGCGTCCTACCCAAGCTCAAGCCGACGTACTTCGTGCTGCTCAACCTGTTCCGCGACCAGCTAGACCGCTACGGCGAGATCGACCATACCCAAGACGTCATTGCCCATGCGTTGGAGCTCTCTCCGGCAACAACGCTCATCTACAACGCAGACGACCCGCTGTGTGCCGCGATCGCCGCACGCGTTCCCAACACGAGCATCGCCTTTGGCATCGACGGCGCCACGGGCACCGAGTCCGATCGCATTAGCGACTCGCGTTTTTGCTCGCAGTGCAACGCGCCGCTGGAGTATGACTACGTGCAATACGGCCAGCTCGGCGCCTACCATTGCCCCTCGTGCGGCTGGGCCCGCCCTGCGCTTGTCCGTCGCGTGACGGACGTTGAGCTTACCTACGACGCTACGAATTTGACTTGGTCTTTGGACCCAATACCGACGCACCCGCAACGCACATCGCCACGCGCTACAACGGCCTGTACATGGTCTATAACGTCGCCGCCGCCTTCTTTGCGGCGCACGAGCTGGGCGTGGACGCGGCGCACCTGCAGCCCACGCTCGATGCCTACGTGCCTGCCGGCGGACGCATGGGCCGCTGGGATATTGCCGGTCGCACCGTCGAGGCAAACCTGGCCAAGAATCCCGTGGCTTCGATCGCCAGATCCAGTCCATTAAAACGGCAGGCGGCAGGCTCTGCGCCTTCTTCCTAAACGATAACGATGCCGACGGCCACGATGTCTCGTGGATCTACGATGTCGACTTCGAGCGCATCGCCGACACGCCGGGTCTTGTCGCCTTTGCCGGAGGCACGCGTGCGCACGACATGCAGGTACGCCTCAAGTACGCCGGCATCGATGCCGCGATTATCTCGGACGTCGCGCAGGCGATCGGCGCCGTGGCAGACGAGGCCGCCGATGACACCTTCTACGCCGTCGCCAACTACACGGCCTTCCCGCCGTTAGTCAAGGAGCTCGACGGGCTTAAAGACGACGATGCAAGCTCGATTGTCTCCCACGCCGTAACGCGCGCCGATGGTAGCGCTGTCCCCACCGATATTGCGCCGGTCGAGCTTTCGCGCCCCCTGCGCATCGTCTACCTGTATCCCGATGCGCTCAACCTCTACGCCGACGGCGGCAACGTTATCGCGCTCGAACGCCGCTGCGCCTGGCGCGGCATTCCCGTGCGTGTGGACGAAGTCCACATGGGCGAGACGCTTGATTTGACCGACGCCGACATCGTTATGATGGGCGGCGGCTCCGATCGCGACCAGCTGGCCGTGGCACACGAACTGCTCGCTCAAAAAGACAAGGTCGCGGCCTATGTTGAGGACGGCGGCACACTGCTTGCTATCTGTGGCGGCTATCAGCTGCTCGGCCGTTCGTACTATATGGGCGAAAATCGCATCGAGGGCCTGGGCGTCATTGCCGCCGAGACCGTACGCGGCTCCGACCGCCTGATCGGCAACGTCGCCGTCAAGACCGACCTGGCACCCGAGCCCTTTGTGGGATTCGAGAACCACGGTGGCCGCACGCTTTTGGACGCCGATGCCACGCCGCTCGGAACGTCCGTCGTCACGGGCACCGGCAACAACGGCGACGATGGCTTTGAGGGCATCATCTACAAGGGTGTCATCGGCACGTACCTGCACGGGCCGGCGCTCCCCAAGAACCCCGAGCTCGCCGACTGGCTCATCACCCACGCCCTCGAGCGCCGCGGCGATGCGCAGGCCACAGCCCTGCTGCCGCTCAAGCCCCTCGACGACACCTACGAGCGCACCGCTCACGACGCCGCCATGAAGCTCCTCCCCTAACGCCCCACCACCACAAAGGAGACAGGCACCTTTGTGGTGGTTTTCCAGTTTGCCAACGATATACGCGCCGGCAAAAAAGTCTGCTATACTCTTTCCCGCTGTCCCCATCGTCTAGCGGCCAAGGACGCCACCCTTTCAAGGTGGATATCGCGGGTTGAATCCCGCTGGGGGCACCATTTGAAATGCAAAGCCCGTTACCCTTGTGGTGACGGGCTTTTTTCTTCTCCAACGCCGGGATTCGAACCCCGAAGGCATAAAATCACACTGTCATCCAAGGGCCCGTGGACAAAAAATAGCAAATATGAGTACTGTTACCAATTTAGTAACAGCGATTTCATGCCATCAGAAGGCGATTTGGACACAAGGCGTCCTATGGCGGAGGAATTGCAGGCATTTATCAGCTAAGTACTTGGACATATGTTGCGTAACACTGCATATTTTGCAAAAAGATAATGCTACAGGGCTTGTGACAGTACTCATATTTGACGTTTTTTGCCCACGACCCCTTATTGCGTGGGCGAATCAGTTGCAAAGCGGGATCCAAAGCGTCCTCGCAAACAAATAGCCGGGGCCCGCGCGATGCGGACCCCGGCTCAATACCGTGACGATATGTCGGTTACGTTCTACACGTAGAACAGAATGTCGTCGTAGGTCGGAACCGGCCAGTAGTCGGCGGCCACGATCTCCTCCATTGCGTCCACGGCGGCACGCAGCGTATCCATAGCGGGAACGACCTCGTGCGCGTATACGTTGGCCTGCTCCTGGCCATCGAGAGCCTCGGCCTTCTGATGTACGGCGTCGAGCGCTTGATGGAGTCGTTGATGGCGGTGATACCGTTGCAGAGCTTGTTGAGCGTGTTCTGCTCGCACTGCATGGCGGCCTCAGCACCGGCGGCACGAATAGTCTCAAGGCCCTTAGCGACCTTGGTGGCATAGGCGGTAATGACCGGGCGATAGGTACGACGCGCCTCGCGAACCATCGTGGTAGCCTCGATGTTCATGAGCTTGTTGTACTTCTCGAGCTTGCAGTCATAGCGGCACTGGGCCTCGGCGCGGGTCAGGACACCCGTCTCCTCAAAGAGCGCAATGGCCTTATCGGAAACAAAGGCGGGAAGAGCGTCGGCCGTGGTCTTGTTGTTGGCAAGGCCGCGCTTCTCGGCCTCGATGGGCCACTCGTCGGAGTAACCGTCGCCGGAGAACAGGATGCGCTGGTGATCGGTCAGCACCTTCTTGCAGTACTCGAGCGCGGCGTCCTGGAACTTATCCTCGGGCGTACCCTCGAGTGCGTCGGCGAAAGACTTGAGCGACTTGGCCACGGCAGCATCGAGCACCAGGTTGGAGTCGGAGACGTTCTGCTCGGAGCCGCAGGCACGGAACTCGAACTTGTTGCCGGTGAAGGCGAACGGGGAGGTACGGTTGCGGTCGGTGTTGTCCTGCATCAGCTTGGGCAGGGTATCGGCGCCTAGGTCAAGCACGCCGCGCGTGGCATGGACGGAAGCCTTGCCATCGATGATCTTCTCGACGACCTCGGTGAGCTGGTCGCCCAGGAAGATGGACATAATCGCCGGAGGAGCCTCGTTGGCGCCCAGACGATGATCGTTGCCGGCCGAGGCAACGGAGGCACGCAGGAGTTCCTGATAGTTATCGACGGCCTCGATCACCGCGGTGAGGAAGACGATGAACTGCAGGTTGTCGAGCGGGGTGTCGCCCGGGTCGAGCAGGTTCTCGGACTCGGTGCCAAGCGACCAGTTGTTGTGCTTGCCCGAACCGTTGATGCCCTCAAAGGGCTTCTCGTGCAGCAGGCAGACCAAGTCGTGACGGGAGGCGATGAGCTTCATCTTCTCCATCATGACCAGATTCTGGTCTATGGCCTCGTTGACCTCGCCGTAGACAGGGGCGAGCTCATGCTGGCAGGGAGCGACCTCGTTGTGCTTGGTCTTGGCAGGAATGCCAAGCGCCCACAGTTCATCGTCCAGGTCCTTCATATAGGACGAGACGGTGGGGCGGATAGCGCCAAAGTAGTGCTCCTCGAGCTCCTGGCCCTTGCAGGGAGCAGCGCCAAAGAGGGTGCGACCGGTGATGACCAGGTCCCTGCGCTTGCGGTAAGCGTCCTTCTTGATCAGGAAGTACTCCTGCTCATCGCCCACGGAAGGAACGACCTTCTTGGGGGTCTTACCAAACAGCGCCAAAACGCGCTTGGACTCACGCGAGAGCGCGGTCATGGAACGCAGCAGCGGGGTCTTCTTGTCCAGGGCCTCGCCCGTGTAGGAGCAGAAAGCTGTGGGGATGCACAGGACATCGTCCTTGATAAAGGCGGGGCTGGTGGGATCCCAAGCGGTGTAGCCACGGGCCTCGAAGGTGGCACGCAGGCCGCCGTTGGGGAAGCTGGAGGCGTCCGGCTCGCCCTGGATGAGGTTCTTGCCCGTAAACTTGGTAATGGCGGTGCCGTCGTGGTTGGGCTCGAGGAAGCTATCGTGCTTCTCGGAAGTAATGCCCGAAAGCGGCTGGAACCAGTGCGCGTAGTGCGTCGCGCCCTTGGAGATGGCCCAGACCTTCATGGCGTGGGCAACGGCGTTGGCCACATCCAAGTCGAGCGGCTCACCGTCCTCGAGGGTTGCAGCAAGGCGCTTCCAAATGTCCTTGGGGAGGTAGTCCTTCATGACTTCCTCAGAGAACACCATGGTCCCGAAGCGGTCAGTAAGATCGGCCATACGGAACTCCCTTCGTATCGGCACCGCGTGAGATGCGGTGTTGATTACTAACGAACGAGTCATAGCTTAGACTCGCCGTGTTTCCGCGACATTACCGTTATGTTGCTGTCGCGAAACCAATCAATGAGGTTACCGCATCGCGGCGGCGTTGCCGCCCTCAACAGCCAATCAACTGTATAAATTGCAGACCTCTCCCCATGGTTTAAGGGTAGTCAATTTGGGATGGGGCTCTATTAACTGGTATTTCGTATCAGATACCAGTCTTTATAGCCCCATCCTAGATTGACCGCTCTGCTATAGGGAATGTCGATAGCAAGGCATCTTTGATTGGTATCCCCGAATAGCGAGTGAAACTCCACCGTGACACAGTGGTGCTGTAGAATCCTTACAACACATCACACTATTACGTATCTAAAGGAGCACGATATGCGCGTCGACGAGGTTTTTAAGCAGGCAGCATCCCAGGGCACCGCACCCGTTTCGTTTGAGATGTTCCCGCCCAAGGGCGAGCTTACCCTCAACACGGCTCGCGAGGTGGCAGGCAATCTGTGCAAGCTTTCGCCGAGCTTTGTCTCGGTCACCTGCTCTGCCGGCGGCTCGGGCAATGGCGCCACCACCGCCCCCATCGCGCATATGATTACGAGCGAATTCAATACGCCCTCGGTGGCGCACCTTACCTGCGTGGGCCGGTCGCACGCCGATATCGCCGCCAAGATCGACGAGTATCGCACCGCCGGCGTGGAAAACATCCTGGCCCTGCGTGGAGATCTCCCTGCCGGCGCGACCGAGGACGACAAGCCCGCCTCCGACTACGCCTACGCCCGCGACCTCATCCCCGAGCTCATCGACGCCGGCTTTTGCGTGGGCGCCGCGGCCTACCCCGAGGGCCACATTGCCTGTGAGGATCTCAACCTCTCGGTCGAATACCTCAAGCAAAAGCAGGACGCCGGCGCAAGCTTCTTTGTGACGCAGCTCTTCTTTGATAACGAGTGCTTCTATCGCTTCCGCGAGCTTGCCGACAAGGCCGGTATCACCGTGCCCATTACCGCGGGCATCATGCCGTTTATGGGCAAGTCGCAGATCAGCCGCATGGTCTTTATGTGCGGCGCGTCGCTGCCCTCCCCCGTCATCAAGATTCTCGCCAAGTACGAGAACGACCCCGAGAGCCTGCAGGCAGCCGGTGTAGATTATGCCGCCCGCCAGCTTTGCGACCTCAAGGAGCACGGCGCCGACGGCCTGCACCTGTACACTATGAACCGTCCTGCAATCGCCGCGACCATTATGGAGCGCCTAGGGTAATGGAAAAACCGCACATCGATACAACCACTGTCGAGGTGCCGACCGACCTTGCGTCGCCGGCGCTTTACCGTGTCGATGCTGCGCACCATCCCCGTGTCGACCGTGCCGAGATGCTGCGGTATCTGGGTTACGGCGGCCAGCAGATTGAGCCCGAACTGTCACGACGTATTGAGCTTGTGGTCGAGCGTCTGGAACTGGACATTGAGCCCCGTGGCGTGCGCCGCGTATTTGCCATCGATGCCACGAGCGTGGACGAGCAGGGAGAGCCCAGCATCCGTCTGGTTGGCACCAACGTTGAGCTGCGAGGCCGCGATATCTATCGACATCTCAAAGATGCCCGCTTTGCCGCGCTCATAGCATGCACCCTCGGCATGGACGCCGAGCGTCGCCTGCGCATCACGGGAGCCCAACATCCCCTGGAGGGCGCCGTGCTCGACGCCGCGTGCTCCGCTTACGTGGAAGCCGCCGTCGAGCAAATGGACCAGCAGGTCAAGACGGACGCCGCCGTTCATGGGCTCGCCGGCAACTGGCGCTTTAGTCCCGGCTACGGCGACTGCCCGCTCTCGGCCCAGCGCTCGATCGTCAATGCGCTCAACGCCACGCGGCTCATCGGGCTTACCGTCACGCCCACCAGTCTGCTTATGCCCACCAAAAGCGTGACCGCGGTGATCGGCCTGTTCGACGGCGAAGTCCACGACGCCCAGACCCGCCCCACCTGCAATATCTGCCGCATGCGCGAGAGCTGTCGCTTCCGCGCCGCCCACACCACCTGCTATTCCAGCCATTAGGAGCCCCCGATGTTTACTCCGCTTATCACTCATGATTCTGACGGCACTGCATTGGCGGCACCCGTTGATGCCGCACGTCGCAACGGTGCCACGTACAAGACGCGCACGATCGACGACCTTCGCATTAAGGACGATCGCCTGCGCGCCGCCATCGAGGGCACGGGGCATCTGCTGTTCGACGGCGGGATGGGCACCATGCTGCAGGCTGCCGGCATGAAGGCCGGCGCCCTGCCCGAGCTGCTCAACTTTGAGGAGCCCCAGGTCATTACCGATATTCAGCACCAGTACGTCGAGGCTGGCTGCGACGTGATCACCGCCAACACCTTTGGCGCCAACGCCCACAAGCTCGACGGTGCCGCCACCGTGGCAAACGTCTTTGCCGCGGCCGTCGCCTGTGCCCGCGAGGCCGGCGCCCGCTACGTCGCCGGTGACATCGGCCCCATCGGCGCGTTGCTTCGCCCCTTGGGTACCCTCAGCTTCGACGAGGCCTATGACCTCTTTGCCGAGGAAGTGCGCGCAGGCGTCGCCGCGGGTGTGGACCTCTTTATTATCGAGACTATGACCGACCTTGCCGAGATCAAGGCGGCAGTCCTCGCCTGCCGCGAGAACTCCGACCTGCCCGTCTTTGCCACCATGACCTTTGAGGAAGACGGGCGCACCTTCCTGGGCACGAGCCCCGAGGTCGCCGCCATCACGCTCGACGCTATCGGCGCCGACGTTTTGGGCATCAACTGCAGCCAAGGACCGGCTGAGCTCCGGGGACTCGCCGCACGTATGCTCACCGTTACCGACAAGCCCGTTATGGTGCAGGCCAACGCGGGACTCCCCCATGTGGACGACGACGGCAACACCGTCTTTGATATCCAAGCCCCCGAATACGCCGAGGCCGTCGCCGGCATGATCGCCGACGGCGTGAGCGTCGTGGGCGGCTGCTGCGGCACCACGCCGGCGCACATGGCGGCCCTGCGCACGCTTATCGACAACCACACGCCCAGGCCGCGCCACCGCAAGCCCAGCATGTCGGTCACGAGCGCCCAGACGGTTGTGGACCTTCCCTGCGACGGCCACAAGATCGCCGTCATAGGCGAGCGCATCAACCCCACCGGCAAAAAGCGCCTGCAGCAGGCCCTGCGCGACGGCGACCTGGACTACGTCGTGAGCCAGGGCATCAGCCAGCAGGAACAGGGCGCCGACATCTTGGACGTTAACGTGGGCCTGCCCGAGATCGACGAGGTCAAGATCATCCAACAGGCGACCGAACAGCTCCAGGGCTCCACGCTGCTGCCGTTGCAGATCGACTCCACCGACCCCGCAGCCGTCGAGGCCGCCGTGCGCCGCTACGCCGGCAAGCCCATCATCAACTCGGTTAACGGCAAGCAGCAGATCATGGATGAGATCTTTCCGCTGGTCGCCCACTACGGCACCAACGTTGTCGGCCTTACGCTCGACGAAGGCGGCATCCCCGATACCGCCGAGGCCCGCTTCGCCATCGCCGAGCGCATCGTGGCCGAGGCCGCCCGCTACGGCATCGGCCCGGACCGCATCCTCATCGACTGCCTGGTCATGACCGCCTCGACCAATCAACGCCAGGCCGAGCAGATCCTGCGCGCCATGTCCCTGTGCAAGGAGCGTCTGGGCGTCAAATGCGCGCTCGGCGTATCGAACATCAGCTTTGGCCTGCCCGCTCGCCCGCTGCTGGGCTCTGTCTTTTTGGCCGCCGCTTTTGGCGCAGGTCTCGATGCCCCCATCATGAACCCGGGCTCCAAGCGCTTTATAGATACCGTCTACAGCTATCGCGTCCTGAGCGTTGAGGATGAGGCTCGACCGGATACATCGAGCGCTACGCCGGCTGGACCGATCCGTATAAGATCGCCGCAAACCCGGCAGCGGCTCAGGCCGCATCGAGTGATGCCGCGCCCGCCGCGGGCACCGCCGGCACCGACGGCAACGACGACCCGATTCGTCGCATGGTCGTCTCGGGCCGCAAAGGCGAGATCGCTGCCGAGACCGAGCGTCTGCTGGCAGACCACGACGCCATGGACCTCATCAACAATCACTTTATCCCCGCCCTCGACGAGGTCGGCGTCCTCTTTGACCAGGGCAAGTTCTTCTTGCCGCAGCTTATGGCCTCGGCCGAGGCCGCGCGCGTGGCTTCGATACCATCAAACGCCTGATGCCCGCCGGCGAGATTGCCGACAAGGGTAAGATCTGCGTGGCCACCGTCAAGGGCGACATCCACGACATCGGTAAGAACATCGTCAAGATGCTGCTCGATAACTACGGCTATACCGTCTTTGACCTTGGCCGCGACGTCGATCCGCAGGAGGTGCTCAAAACCGTCAAGGAGCGCGACATTAAGCTCGTCGGCCTCTCGGCGCTTATGACCACCACGGTCGTCGCCATGGAGGAGACCATCAAGCTGCTTCATGCCGAGGTCCCGGGCGTCAAGATTATCGTGGGCGGCGCCGTGCTCACCCCCGAATACGCCAAGCAGATCGGCGCAGACTACTACGCCAAGGATGCCGCCGAAAGCGCCCGTATCGCCGAAGAGGTCTTTGGACGGTAACACAACGGAAACAACCCCGCACCAAAACGTGCCGCATGCGCCACTTGGCACGTGCGGCACGTTAGAATAGAGGGGACTATGCTCGTTTTGGCAGATAGGAGCGCAAGGATGGCGATCACGCCCGCAGAAATCGCGGAAACCCGCGGCATGGTTGAGGAGCAGAACCTCGACATCAGGACCATCACCATGGGTGTTTCGCTCATGGGTTGCGGTGACGAGAACCTCGACCGCATGTGCACGAAGATCTACGACCACGTGACGCACACGGCCGAGCACCTGGTCGAGACCGCCGAGAACCTCGAGCGCGAGTACGGTATCCCCATCGTCAACAAGCGCGTTTCCGTCACCCCGGTGGCGCAGATTGCCGCATGCTGCAAGGATGAGGACCTCACCCCCATCGCGCACGCCCTCGACCGCGCGGCAGAGACGCTCGGCATCGACTACCTGGGCGGCTTCTCCGCGCTCGTCCAAAAGGGCATCGGCGACGCCGACCGCCGCGTCATCCAGTCCATCCCCCAGGCGCTCGCCACCACCAGCCGCGTCTGCTCCAGCGTCAACGTCGCCAGCCTGCGTGCCGGCATCAACATGGACGCCGTGCTTATGGCCGCCCAGACCATCATCGATGCCGCTAAACTCACGGCCGACCAGGATTCCGTTGGCGCCTCCAAGTTTGTCTGCTTTGCCAACATGGTCGAGGACTCCCCGTTTATGGCGGGCGCCGTCCACGGCGGTGGCGAGGCCGACGCCGTCATCAACGTTGGCGTCTCGGGCCCCGGCGTTATGGCCGCAGCCTGGAGACGCTGCCCGATTCCGCATCGATGATGGAAGTCGCCGAGAAGATCAAGCAGACCGCCTTTAAGATCACCCGCGCCGGCGAGCTCATGAGCCGCGAGGCCGCCCATCGTCTGGGTGTCGAGAAGGGCATTGTCGACCTGTCACTGGCTCCCACGCCTGCCATTGGCGACTCCGTTGCCCGCATCCTCGAGATCATCGGCGTGGGCACCTGCGGTGGCCCCGGTACGACCTGCGCGCTCGCCATGCTCAACGATGCCGTCAAGAAGGGCGGCGTCATGGCCAGCTCCAGCGTGGGCGGTCTCTCCGGCGCCTTTATCCCCGTGTCCGAGGACGCCGGCATGATCGCCGCCGTCGAAGCCGGCGCGCTTTCGCTCGAGAAGCTCGAGGCCATGACCTGTGTGTGCTCCGTCGGCCTGGACATGATCGCCATCCCCGGCGACACTCCGGTCGAGACCATCGCCGGCATCATCGCCGACGAGATGGCCATCGGCGTTATCAACAACAAGACCACGGCCGTCCGCGTGATTCCCGCTATCGGCAAGGGCGTGGGCGACTGCGTCGAGTACGGCGGCCTGTTTGGCCGTGCGCCCATCATGCCGGTGAACCCCAACGCCGGCACCGTGCTTGCCCACCGTGGCGGACGCTTCCCGGCGCCGCTGAACTCGCTCAAGAACTAGCTGAGGGGGACTGGCGAGGAGCCCCGGGGAGGGCAAATATATAAGGTCGCCTGCTCGGACAGTCCTGACTCGCACGGAGAGCACATTAAGTGCTCTCCGGCTCGTGCGGAACTCGCGATCGACCTTATATATTTGCCCTCCCCGGGGCTCCCGCACAACGGGACCTCAGTTGGGTTCTATCCCGATTGCAGTTGCTTCGCTCCTGCACCACTTGGCTGGTGCGGCGGTTTGGCGTTGGAACGGTTCTTTTTCTGATATATGCTGGTTGCGGCTCTTCTTTTGGGAGGAGTCGCTTTTTTGTTGTGAGGGGGATGGCCCGTGGCTGATGGTGTAATTCAATCTGAGCTGCTTTCTGCTGATTGGAATGGCGAATGGATGCGTCTGCAAGCTGATCGGCGACGGGCTGATGATTCTTTTGAGTGGGATAAAAGGGCTCGGCATTTTCGGCCGCTTGAGACTGCTCCGTATGCCCGGGACTTTATGAAGCTGTTGGCGTTAAAGCCTGGTGAATCCGTGCTTGATATGGGGTGTGGGGCTGGGTCGATTGCTATTCCGCTTGCGCAAGGCGGACATCCTGTGATTGCTGCTGACTTTTCCCCTGCCATGTTGGGCACGCTTGATGCTGGTATTGAGTACTATGGGCTCGAGGATCGCATTACGCCGCTTGAGCTTGCTTGGGATGATGATTGGGATTTGGTTGGACCGGTCGCAAAAGCGGTGGATGTTGCCTTTGCCAGTCGGTCGGTTACGACGACCAATCTAAAAGGTGCGCTTGCCAAGCTTGATCGAACGGCTCGTCGGCGTTGTGCTGTCACGATGGTCGCTAACTCCAGCCCGCGCTATGATCTGCACCTGATGAACGCCATCGGTGCCTCGGTTACCTGCAGTAATGGCTTTGTGTATGCTTTTAATATCCTCATTCAGATGGGTGCCCTGCCGCAGGTTACATACTTTGAATCGCCTCGACGCGACACCTTCGATAGCCTTGAGGCAGGTGTGGCGGATTTTTCCCGTATGCTCGAACATGGCAACGAGGATAAGATCGACCGCCTGCGCGATTACATCGCCCAGCACATGATCGAGAACCCCTATGCCGGTGAGCCGGGCTCCAAGGGTGTGCCGCAGGGACGCTACATGCTCGACCACGTCCGCAAGGTCCGTTGGGCATTTATTGCATGGGAGCCAATCTCTGCGCCCAGCTCATAGCCTGTTCGCAGCCCGCACCGCCCACCCACTCGGCATCCGCATTCTTTTTGAACTGGGCAAACGCGCCCCACACCGCGCCGTTCCTGCGCTATCGTGGGACAGCTCACGTAGATTAAGGCCCCGTCGCGGGGCGCCCCCATACATAGAAAGCGAGAACCCATGGCACTGACAGGAGCCCAGGTCAAGCAGCTTCGCAGCATGGCCCATCACCTCAACCCCGCCATCATCATCGGTAAGTCCGATGTCAACGAGGGCACCGTCGAGCAGACGGTCGCCTACCTGGAGAAGCACGAGCTCGTTAAGTGCTCCGTGCTCGATGGCTCCAGCCTTTCCACCCGCGAAGCCGCCGAAGAGCTCGCTGAGCGTTGCCACGCCGAGGTCGTCCAGGTCATCGGTCGCAAGTTCTCGCTGTATCGCGAGTCCTCGCGCAAGGACATCGAGAAGATCAAGCTCGTCTAAGAGCCAATGATCCGGCGAGCCAACACATAGCAAGCTTACGGGTGCCCAAGTACTTCGGGCGCCCGTTTTTTATCGCTCGACCAGCACGCGATTGAGCCGCCCCTCCACCAAGCGCTCGTATAGGCGCCGCGTCTCGGGCTCGGGCACGCCATTGACCTGCTCCCTCAGATGGTGCATATGCCCACTGTATAGCTCGACGATATCGCGCCGCCGCCCCGCCGCACTGTAGACGCGCATGGCGCAGCGCACCATATCCTCACGCGCCGTTTCCTGTCGAAGCCCCGACTCCGCCAGCCAAATCGCCGATTGCAGATCGTTTTCTTCTAGAGCGGCATTTGCTCCCCTAATCATGCAATCGATGTACTTTGACTGCATAATGCGTCGCATGCGCAAAAAGTAGGTGGGATTACAGCCATTGGGAACATACAGCGGTCCGGCATAAAGCTGCTCAATCTTAAGGCACAGCTCAACTAGATGGGGCCCGCGCGCACCCGTGCGATTTCCCAAAACCTCGCGGCTTATCTGGTCAAACAGCCGTACATCGGTCTTGACGTAGTCGCCGTTGAGTCCGATGCACTCGTTTTGGATGAGCACACACGACTTGCCGTCTGGCGTCGGCCCCAAAGCCGACCGCAAGCGCGATATCGTCGAGTACAGGTTATTGCGGGCGCTATTGAACTCGGCATGGGGCCACAGCTCCATGGCCAGCGTCTCACGATCGACGAGCGCATCCATGCCCAGTGCAAGCCGCTCGGCAAGTGTCGCCGCCTTCTTGCGGCGCCACATTTTGTCCGTGATGGGAAACCCGTCGCGCTCGGCGCGAAACGCACCAAACATGCGAATCTCGATATGGTCGATGGTATCAACGGCTTCAACCTCGCCGGCCTGGAACAGGCGCTCGCCCTCCCCTTCCAAATCGTCGCGCAGCGAGTACCGCGACAGCTCGCGCACGGGAAGCTTCTTGCGAATCCTGGTCGCCGGCTCGCCCAGACAATGCATGGCAAGGCGCGCAAAGAGCCGATACGATGGCTCCAGAATCCCCGCACGATTCATGGACATCCAGGCCGCAAGATCGCTGTCTCGGCCCGCACAGGCCAAATGCAGCGCCACCATCCAGGCCTCCGCTCCACCAACCTGCGTCTGGCTTATATCGAGCAACTCCGCTTCCTCACGCACCGAAACCATCGAGGTGTTACGCAGATACGCCGCGCGCTCCAGCAGCAATGCGTTATCGCGCATGTACGCAATCGACTCCTCGGCAAGTTTGAGCACTTGGACCGCACGGAACTTTGCATTAACCGGCCGTCCCTCTGCCAGCGACTGCCAGCCTTCTAGCAACAGGCCAAACAGCTGAATCTGGTTGTCGCGCATGCGCACGGCAAAACGATCGAGCTCGTTGAACGCCGCGTCGTCGGTTACCGGCAAGCCGGAAAGGAGCCGCCGTGCCGCCAACACCATGCGCACCCAGATAGCCATCGCCTTAAGCCCACATACGTCGAGCGCCTCCCGCATCACCGTCATCTCGTCGTCGCGCTCGTCGGTTCCCGCAAACGACCCGTCAAAGAGCTCCACCAGCATGCTATCGGCCCGTATAACAATCCCCGCGATGTCGAGCTCGCAGTCGTAGGCCTTGCTCGTTTTGAGCTGCTGTAGAACGCCGCCGTCATCTCCCCGTTCGGTCAGGCAGCGCTTGACCTCGATATGCGCAGACAACATATCGAGTGCGGTATGGGATGTCTCGATTTCTGGCACGGCCAGGTTCGTAGGGAGCCCAAGCCCGTTGTCCCCATAGCAAACAGCCGTCAGTGTCTGGGCCACCCTCCATGAAACAGGGTCTATTTCGCAGGCCGCCCGTTCGCCCTCGCGCTCGATGACCGATGCCATATAGCGGGCGAGCTTTGTGTTGGACACGCTGACCGCTGCCAGATATACGCCGAGCGCCTCGGCAGGCGTGGGCTCTGGAGCCGGATCGTCGGCATCGATCGTGCCCAGCGCTGCTCGGCAGATATCGGCCCCGTGCCCCGTCAGAGCCAGATCGACCCCATACTGCCCAGCAAGTTCAAGGACCGCCTCACGGTCCAAAAAGGCGTCCGCCAGGCCCATCGCCGCATCGCATCTACCCGCCTTAAGCAAAATCCGGGCCGCCCTCGGAACAAGTTCGGGGCGAACCTCGGCCACCAACTTGCGCAAGCGCAAGCGTCCGTTATCCTCCGTGCCCAGACACGTAAAACTCCGCTCGGCGGGATCCAAGCCAAAGATCGGGTAGTCGCGTACAAAGTAGGACTGGTCGACCATCGACAGCCTCACCCCGCAAGCCTCGAGTTCTGAGATATTGCCCTCGCCCATCAAAACCATGAGACATGCCACGCAAAACAGCGCATTATTGTCGAGCGAAGCCAGATCGACAAGTGCCGCGCCATATACGTTGACAATCTCGTTTTCGAGCAGACCGGCTACGTCGCCTTGGCCATACAGGCCCGTCTGCAATGCCGAAACGAGCTCGGGCACGCCCTGCGTGAGCTGATAAAAGTCGAGCGATGTGCTGATCGAAAACGCCGATGCCCACGCCGAATACTCATAGGCATGCACCTTGAGCATCTGCGCATTGATCTTAACCGAATCGCCCAGCCCGTGAATCAGCTGACGATTTGAAGGACGGCAGGAGATAAAGACCCCTACCCCCATAGCGCGCAGGCCGCGAATCCTGTCGATGAGGTCTTCGGTATCGTGCTGATCGAGGTTTGGCACATTATCAATCGCGATAAGGGAGTGCGGTTTGTCTTTGAGTTCTTCGGTAACCACCTCGAGCTGCATAAACACCTCGCGCCCGGTGGCGCGATCGGCCTCGATAATCCGCACGGGGCCTCGCGTCGGGTCGCATTTAACCTCATGGGTGTACTGCAGCAGCACCGAGGTCTTCCCAAACCCGTCGGGCGCATAAAGAACCACGATGCCGGCCTTTCGGCCCTTGGCGATAAGCTCATTCATCAAGCGTTCGCGTCGCACCATATAGCCTCCGCCTAACGGCATCAGCTCGAGGTCGTCTATACTGCTCAAATCGTTTACCATGCCCGCTCCTCAACTCGACCGTATGGACACTGTAGCCGCAAGACCATACAAGCCGCGCTATGAATAGAGCGACCTTGTGTTTTAGGTTGTCTTTTGGTACGCAAGCGGCAAGTTTTTGTACAGCGAGGGCCGATTCTTATTAATCCCCCGACTAATCGGTCTTTAAGCAGGTAAATGAGCTTGTCAGCTTGTCCCATCTAAGCGGCAGTGTAACGCAAATGAACAAGGTTCAGCCATGTCATTCAACTCGCCTAGCACCCGCTACCGTCTACGACCTTTTAGTGGCATTTTTGCATAGAATCTGGTATGGAATGAATCAAGCTGTTGGACATCCGGCATTCGCCAGGCTTGCGGCAAGATTTTGGTCAAGCGGGCGGAAAGGGATAACAAAAAGGCCCCCGCAAAGCGGAGGCCTTAGGCAAGGCTATATCGAGGTGCAGGATTCGCGCTACTCGCAGAGCGAAAGGGCGGCCTCGTCGGCAACGACAACGCAGTTGGTGTGCAGCTGCAGGATCGAAGCCGGGCACGCGGGCGTAACCGGGCCATAGCACATGTCATGCACGGCCTGAGCCTTGGCCTCGCCGTTGGCGACGACCAGGATCATGCGGGCATACATGATGGTCTGGGTACCCATGGTGTAGGCCTGACGGGGAACGTCGTCGATGCTGTCGAACAGGCGGCTGTTGGCCTGAATGGTGCTCTCGGTGAGGTCGACGCAGTGCGTGCCCTTGGAGAAGTGGTCATCGGGCTCGTTGAAGCCGATGTGGCCGTTGTTGCCAATGCCGAGCAGCTGCAGATCCGGGTAACCGGCGGCGGCGACGATCTTGTCGTACTCAGAGCAGGCAGCGGCGGCGTCGGGGTTGGAACCGTCGGGCACATGCGTGTTGTTCAGGTCAATGTTGATGTGATCGAAGAAGTTCTCACGCATGAAGTAGTGATAGCTCTGGGGATCGTCGTGCGAAAGGCCGCGATACTCGTCCAGGTTGTATGTGCTGACCTCGGCAAAGTCGACGTCGCCCTTCTCGTACCAACAGCGAGCTGCTTGTAGGCACCGATCGGGGTAGAGCCGGTGGCAAGGCCCAGCACACAGTCGGGCTTGAGGATAACCTGCGCCGAGATGATATTGGCGGCCTTGCGGCTCATATCCTCGTAGTCTTTAGCTTTAATGATCTTCATTACGCGTCCTTTCTCGTACAAGAGAGGCAAGGCTCCCCTTACAAGCACTTGCCCGCGGCCCGCGTCGGCCGCAACCAACGTGTGCGGCCACCAGGGCGAGGTCGCGTAATGTATGTGTCTCGTGTCTAGCCGCGTCGAGGCCCCTGCCCGTCCACGGTGACCCGAAGCCTTTTAGCTTCGGACAAATCCCATCTTGCCACGGAGGGCGCCCTCTTTCAAGGGCGCCCTCCGTAAACGTGTTTGAATTGTAGGCTAATGGCCACGTGCACTTGCTAGCGCTCGCGAGCAACGATGAGCTGGTCCATCTCTTCGACATGCACGCCAACGGAGCCCTTGATACTCGAGAACTCAACGGAGTTGCACACCAAGATGGGAACCGTCACATCATAGCCCTCGGCAGCAATTGCCTCGCGATCGAACTCAATGAGCACATCGCCCTTATGGACGATGTCACCCACTTGCGCATGTACGGTAAAGTGCTTGCCCTCAAGCCGAACAGTGTCCAAACCAACGTGGATGAGCACGTCCAAACCATCGACCGTGTTAAGCGCAACAGCGTGACCCGTGGGAAAAATGGCCTCGACCTTGGCATCAGCCGGTGCAATCACACGCGTGCCGGTAGGCTGAATCGCCACGCCCTGGCCCAAAAGGCCGGTGGCAAATGTCTGGTCGTTTACCTCGGAAAGCGGAATGACGTCGCCCGAGATGGGAGCATCCAGCGTAAGGACTCGACCACGCATACCAAAAGACCTTAGGACTTTAGTGAACATGCTCCCCCTCGGACATACCAATCGACCAAAATAGCCTTAACAGTTTACCACTTGGCACTCGTTTTTGACCATTAGGGAAGTTCGCGCTTGACAACCTCGACGATGTCGTCGACAACGCGCTGGGTCAGCTCGTGCGTCTCGGCCTCGGCCATCACGCGGACCAGCGGCTCGGTACCGCTCGGACGCACCAGAATGCGACCACGGCCGTCAAGTTCCTTCTCGGCAGCAGCGACGGCATCCCAGATGGGCTGGCAATCGTCCAGACCAGCCTTGTTGTCGGAATGCACGTTGACGAGTACCTGCGGGTACTTCTTCATGATGCCGGCAAGATCGGTGAGGGTACGACCGGTGCGCTTGAGCACGGCCAGCAGCTGCAGAGCCGTCACCAGACCGTCACCGGTGGTGTTGTGCTCCAGGAAGATGATGTGGCCGGACTGCTCGCCGCCGATGACGGCGCCATCCGCGAGCATACGCTCCAGAACGTAGCGATCGCCCACGGCGGTCTGAACCATTTCGAAGCCCTGCTCCTTCATAGCGATGGAGAAGCCAAGGTTGCACATGACGGTCGAGACAATCTCGGAGTTGGCGAGCTTCCCGCGGGCGGCGAGGTCAGAACCGCAGATAGCCAGGATGTAGTCACCGTCGATCTCATTGCCCTCGCCGTCCACGAACAGCACGCGATCGGCGTCGCCGTCGTGGGCCAGACCGATGTCAGCATGGGTGCGCAGCACGAGCTCGCGCAGGGGCTCAAGATGGGTGGAGCCGCACTCAACGTTAATGTCGGTGCCACAGTAATCGGTGTTGATGGCATGGACCGTGGCACCCAGGCGCTGCAGCGCGGCGGGCGTAGTCTGGCAGGAAGCACCGTGACCGCAGTCAACGGCAACGACCAGGCCATCAAGCCTCAGGCCATCAAGCGTATCGATGGCGTGGTCGACGTATGCCTTGCGAGCGTCCTTCATCTTAATAATGTGGCCCACGCCGGCGCCAGTCGGCAGCGTATCGGCAGCCATGGCTTCCTCGGACATGACCCAGGCGCTGATCTCCTCCTCGACAGCATCGGGAAGCTTCATACCCTTGCGGCTAAAGAACTTGATGCCGTTGAACTCCGGCGGATTGTGCGAAGCGGAGATGACGATGCCGCCGTCGAGCTCGTTCTGGACGGTGAGCAGCGCCACGGCAGGCGTGGGGATGACGCCGCAGCAGTGCGGACGGCCGCCCTCGGCCATGATGCCGGCAGTCAGAGCGCTCTCGAGCATGGTACCCGAAAGACGCGTGTCGCGGCCGACGCAGATATCCGGACCAAGGAACTTGGTCGCCGCGCGGCCCAGGCGAAACGCGAGGTCGCACGAGAGGTCGGCATTGGCGACGCCACGGACGCCGTCGGTACCGAAGATGTTCTGGGGCATAGGATCGCTCCTTCCCTAGCAGGCGATATGCAACCGCCCACCCTAGTCGAAAAAGAAAAGCGGGACCCGCCGAGGAATCGGCAGGCCCCGCTTGTACATTGTATCTCGAAAGGAGATAAAACCTTAGCGCTTGGAGAACTGGGGAGCGCGGCGGGCCTTCTTGAGGCCGTACTTCTTGCGCTCGACCACGCGAGCATCGCGCGTAAGGAAACCGGCCTTCTTGAGGTCAGCACGGTAATCGCCAGCGTTCAGAAGAGCGCGAGCGATGCCCAGGCGCAGAGCGCCGGACTGACCGGAGATGCCGCCGCCATCGCACAGAGCGATAACGTCGAACTGACCGGCGGTGTCGGTCACCTTGAAGGGAGCAAGGGCGTTCTCAACGAGCTGATGACGGCCGAAATACTGCTCGGCGTCACGCTTGTTGATGGTCACCTTGCCGGTGCCGGGGACGAGACGGACGCGGGCGACGGCGTTCTTACGACGGCCGGTACCCTGGTAGACAACGGTGTTCTCAGCCATCTTTAAGCCTCCAGCTCAATCTTCGTGGGGTTCTGGGCAGCATGCGGATGCTCGGCACCAGCGTAGACCTTAAGCTTGGTCATCTGGCACGGCCGAGGGTGGTCTTGGGCAGCATACCGCGAACGGCGCGCTCGATGACCTTCTCCGGGTGCTTCTCCATAGCCTGGCGGAAGCTCTCAGCCTTGAGGCCGCCGTTGTAGCCGCTGTGGCGATAATAGGTCTTCGTGTCGGCCTTGTTACCGGTAAGCTGGACCTTATCGGCGTTGATGACGACAACGAAGTCGCCGCAGTCGCTGTTGGGCGTGAACTGAGGCTTGTTCTTACCGCGCAGGATCATTGCGATCTGGGTGGCAAGACGGCCCAGGACAGCACCATCGGCGTCGACGAGAACCCAGTTGCGCTGGACCTCGCCCTGCTTGGCGTAGTGAGTCGATTTCGAAATCACTTAGACTCCTCCATGTACAGTACGTGTTGTTACAGAGATTCACGGGGCTCTGCAAGTAACCCGTCCATATTACCCCGCTCGCCGTACGAGTCAACAGGTATTTTGGCTCCGACCAGAGTTTCTGCACATGTCATCCACGAGCCGTAATTTTTCCAGCTCTTTAGCTGTTGTCATTTTTTGAGGGCTCGCCGTCGCTAGCGCTCAACGAACTCTTGGATTTCCGCGAGCAGGCGCTTTGCCTCCTGACGGCCCTGGATATACAGGTCCAAAAGCTTTGCCGAATCGTGCTCGACATGGCCGACCTCGACCGGCTTTTGCGGAGCGACGACCAACGCACGGCCCTCGCGCTCATACTTCCACAGGTGCATGCGCTGGATGTTGTAACGGTCGTGGCGCGTCTCGATAGCCTCGAGCAGATAGGGGTAGTCGGCATAACGCGCACGCGCGGCCGGCAAAAACTCGTAGGGCTTTTTCTCATACGAACGGTCCTGCGTGACGATGACGACCGCACGGTCGAAGCCCGCCTCCTCCAGCACGTGCTCGATGGGGACCGAATCGGCCACGCCGCCGTCGACGTATTTGTGCCCGTCAATCTCGACCGGCGGCGTCACCAGCGGCAACGAGGTCGATGCGCGCACGGCGTCGAGATCGAGCACGGCGCTTTTGACCGGCAGGTACGTGGCGGTTCCAAAGAGCATGTCCGTCGCGACGGCGTACATCTCGATGGGGCTCGCGTCGAACGTCTCGTTGTCAAAGGGATCCAGGCGGTCCTGGACATCGTTGAAGATAAAGTCGTAACCCACAATAGAGCCCGTGGACGCAAACGATGCGGCGCCCATGAAGCGGCTGTCGTTGCAGAAAGCCAGGTTGATGCGGTTGGCACGGCCGATCTGGTGCGACTTGTAGTTCACGCCGTTGAGGGCGCCGGCCGATACACCGTAGACAGTCGGAATCTCGACGCCGGCCTCCATAAGAACGTCGAGCACGCCTGCGGTAAACTGCCCGCGAAAACTACCACCCTCCAAGACGAGCGCGACCTTACCGGCGTTCTTTGCCTTATCTTCTGCAGTCATATTGACCTCCTGCGATTGCGTTTTGGCCTTCTTCTACCCAGTTTTGGGATGGCGAGCGCATGGGTTTTTCGAGGCGGCAGGTGAAGCGGAAAGTGTGTCCCAGTTTGAGGCGAGATTCCGGGATGCGCTTTCCGCTTGATGTGTCATCCGGAAACCGCATCCCAGTCTGAGAGCGGATTCCGGGACGCACTTTCCGCCTGGGCTGCCATTGGGAAAGCACGCCCCACTCTGCGTCACTGAGGCGTTTGCTTAACGCTCGCGCCCTGCATAGAGTTCGATTCTCCGCGGTACGAGGCTTGCGTTGAAGCGGGGCATGGGCAGCCGGAGCTTAATCGGCATCGCATCTATATCTGGCTGAAGCATTGCGCGGAGAATCCGCGTATTTGCTTCGCAAATACGCACCGGCTTCGGCCGCCTGCCGGCGTCCTCGCCCGCGGCTAAAAAGCTTACGCGTTTTCCTAACGCCCGCGCCCTGCACAGAGTTCGATTCTCCGCGGTACGGACTAGAAATAAAAAGACAGGTAGATACGAATATCTACCTGCCTGTTACTTATGGTGGAGGCGCGGAGAATCGAACTCCGGTCCACGAAAGCCCCCTGATCGGCATCTCCAAGCTCAGTCGCTGGTTTTGTCTCGGACGCTTTGCGCGCAGCGACACGCTCGCGGCGTCCTAACCGGTTCGGTCTTAGCCTGCGCCATACCGATTACGTGCG
This sequence comes from Coriobacteriaceae bacterium AF45-21, assembly GCA_027682925.1. Taxonomy (GTDB): domain Bacteria; phylum Actinomycetota; class Coriobacteriia; order Coriobacteriales; family Coriobacteriaceae; genus Collinsella. The sequence continues at coordinate 18,773 of JAQCYU010000013.1, read as the reverse complement.
CAGGAGCATTCCCCTAAAATGACGTCGCACCGGTGTCGGGGAAATCACCGGGTTGACGCGCCGCTATAAACTAAGCAGCGAGAGCCATAGGCTCAAAAGAAGAGTTGTTGTCAATTCAATTTGACGGTACCCCTGTTTAACGAGGCGAGGAGACCTCGGCTTGCTTCCTCTCTCAGAGCTATCGTGTCGAAACCAGTCGCCCCCGAATGTCGGGAAAGTCTGGATGGTATCGGGCCTGCAAACACCCGATAACCGTCGACTTTTCAAGGAACACGCGGGGCGAACCCCGCTCGTGGATAGCTATCTTACCACGTTCTAAAGGCAGAAAGCTGCTCTATGCACGAGCTGTGAAGACCCCAATGTGCGCTGCACTTCGCACTTTTGCTACCGATCGCGTCACGTATATTTTCGCCAAGCACAATTGACCCTTCGAAAGGACCGTTATGGATACCAAGCAGCAACTCGTCAATGCCCTCGCAGGCCTGGGCTCAACCATTACCGAAGCTATGGATGTCATCGAGGGCTTTGTCCCCTGCGGACATCCCGCCCTCGTGGTCACGGGCGCCCTCAACGCGCTCACCGACGGCGCCGATGAGGCCACACTCGCCGAGCACGTTGAAACCGTCCGCGGCTTCATCGACCACGTAAGCGAAAACCGCGGCGTCACCGCACATCACGACATCGAGCTTGGCGAGCTCACGGGTGCAAAGGCCGAACTCTTTGCCGAAATCAGCGCTATAGCCATCCTCACCAAAACCGCTGGCGTCAAGAACACCCAGGTCAACGAATGGCTCTACCGCAGTCTCGCTGCCCTCAATCAATCCGATGTCACAGCAGCAGATAAGCTCGCCGAAGCCGCTGCCATAAAAACGCGGCTTTAAGACTTAGTTCTCATTTCGAGCCATAATTGAAGAGCAAGCCAGATACAGCACATAGTCACATGAGAGATTTGAGAGATCCAGCTTGCTCTTCGACTAAAAATGATATCTGTCCAGGCTAATTAACGCTTTGCTTTTCGCACAATCCAACGTACCAGCCTAAATCCGAGCACGATAAGCGCAATTAGTATCGCAAGTAAGACGATTTCGGGACCGCGCACAAAACCACCGCCCTAGTATGCATAGGTGTGCAGAGTCGTTCCCTGCATTTCTGCGCCCAAGAACACATTTCCAGTATACAAACCTGGTATAGACACATTCACGCGCTGTAGCGCTCGTGTACTATTCCAGGTAAAGGAATCAGATGCCGTTCCCAGGGGAACAGAATAATTCGAACCCCATGCACTCGTTATCTTATGATTGCCGATTTTAATGTAGAACTCCTGAAATATCACCGAGTTATAGTAAACCCTCCATGTGCCAGAGGCGTTTTGATAATAAGAATCCCACGCGTTACACGGCTCAATAGTCGGAATATATTCAATTCCAATTTTGCCTTCAGTTCCATCCGGCAAAATAACGGTATATTCCTGACTCGCACGATCTTTCAGTTGAAATGAAACACTCACTGGATATTCGCTATTGTCATTAGTCAGGAAATCATCCGCAAACCCTATTGAGGGCGTAAACAGCGATAGGGCAGCCACTAACAGTAGTAATGCAACAGGTAAAGATAGGCGCTTGTTCATAATGCTCGCTCCTAAAATAAATTCAGCTCCATCAACTAAGCACATCTAAGACGCTTATTGCCAAATATGGTTCCGAATCTTGATAGCATCATGAACCTCCATATGTTTCTTTTAGCGTATCGCTTTATGTACCCGTACGCAAGCACTCTAACTTTGTTATTTGGGAGCCAGCCGGCGAAAGGATAGAAGTAAACTGTCCCTGGAACTTGCCGAGATAAACGCTTTGGTTAGAAGCACTTGGCCTCATCAATCCATCGGAGGCTCCCCCAACAAAGCACATCTCCGAAACAGATTTCCGACCATCTGACCCAAAATATCGAGTCGACAGGGCTGAGAAGGCTTCTAGAGGGGCGGCGTATTTAAGAAATTAGGCAGTCCATGGCAAAATAGTGTGCACCCTTTGGGGTGACGGAGCTCCAGGGGACGCACATATAGGTTTACGTTAGCGGGACACCCGCCCGCCGCGTTCGGCCAAAGTAAGAATCGGCATCATTTGACGAGGTGTCTTTGCTGCAAGATCGGCATGTTCGAGCAGTTTGCGATCGTTAGTTACCAAGTAATCTGCCCCAGCGCGTCTGCATGCCGCCAACACCAAATTATCCTCGTAATCATGATGAAGCGTTAGATACTTATCGGCCAACCACAAATCGGATGCGTCTGCGCCCACGGCGGTGGCGTTTTCGGTCATATTTCGAACAAACGCCAGCGCCGCATCGCCTATCGCTCGTGCCGATGCTTCGTCGACCGAGCCTTTTTTAGCAATAACCCTGCGCTTGAGCTCGTGCTGGACAACATACAGTACATCCTTGGCGATATGCACCGGAAAGAGCAACGTTGCGCCAGATTCCGCAGCCCGTCCGATAAACGCACGCGCGGCAAGCGACTCGGCATGGTCGACGCAAAATGAATCAACCCATACGTTGGCGTCCACCATGATCTTGAGGGGAGCCCCGCTCACAGGATCATCCCCTTTTGGCGATAGCGCTCGTCCATGGCTTCGGAATAGATTGTGTCCCAATCGCGATCGTCGGATACGGGCGACGTAGCAATGCCCAGGTCCGCGTAAAGCCGGTCTGCCGCTGCCCACGACGCGGCGAACGGAGTATCGGGCACGACGGCCTGTTGCCGGTCGTCGACGGCCGCAAGCACTTCCTCGCACTGCCCGCCACCCTGCGCGACCTTGGCCACCACCTTTTTGATGAGCTCGGGCAGTGAGGCGCCCGAAAGCCGCAACGCTTCCTCCGCATGGTCCTTGACCTGACGATCGACGCGAACATTCACCTGCGCCATGCTGCCAACAGCACCCATCTCAACCTCACCTTCGACTTCTGCTATCTTTGCTAGCATCACTATATATTGCTGCTAGCACATGGTCAAACGCAAAAGGCCTGCATTCCGACAGATGCAACACCGTCCAAATGCAGGCCATAAACTCAAGTAAAAGCGCTAGCGCAGATATGCCTTCGCGTTGCTCAGGCTGTAGGCAATCGTCGAGCCATTGTGCAGCAGCGACGACGCCTGCGGGGTAATCGCGCCGGTAATGCCCAGCGCCAGGAGCGCTGAGTTGGTGAGCATCACCTTAGAATAGGAGCTCGTCAAACGATCAACGAGGCCCTGGCTCATGCGGCGCAGGCGCACGATCGCGGCCAGATCCGTGTCGGTCAGGATGATGTCTGCGACCTCCTTGGCAATGTCGCTTCCGCCACCCATCGCCAGGCCCACGTCAGCCAAACCGAGTGCCGGCGAATCGTTAACGCCGTCGCCCACCATGGCAACGTGGCGCCCCTCGCCCTTAATGCGCTCTACATACGCGTACTTGTCCTCGGGCAGCAGCTCGGCCTTAAACTCGTCAACCCCTGCCTCTCGCGCAATGCGCTCGGCCGTGCGCTCGGAATCGCCCGTGAGCATAACGACATGCTTGACGCCCAGCGCATGCAGGTCGGCGATGGCCTCGCGGACCCCGGGCTTAAGCGGGTCCTCGATACCGAGCACGCCCACAACGGTGCCGTCGACCGCCAGATACAGCGGCGACAGGGCCTGCATCTGGGACTCGATTTGCTCCTTAATGTCGGAATCGAGCTGCGCGCTCTCGTCCTCAAACACAAAGTGTGCCGAGCCGATGATGGCGCGACGCCCTTCGATGGACGAAGCGATGCCGTGCGCCACGATGTACTCGACGGCAGCATGGCGCTCGCGGTGCTCGAGCCCGCGCTCACGTGCCGCATTGACCACGGCACGCGCCACCGGATGCGGAAAATGTTCCTCCAAGCAAGCGGAAAGGCGCAGGATCTCGTCCTCGCTCCAGCCATCGGTGGTGAGCACACAGGTAAGACGCGGCTGCGCCTCGGTGAGCGTGCCGGTCTTATCAAAGACAATGGTATCGGCCTTGGCAAACGACTCAAAGTACTTCGCGCCCTTGACCATGACGCCCATCTTGGCAGCATCGCTCATAGCGGTCATGACGGCAACGGAACCCGTGAGCTTGAGTGCGCACGAGTAGTCGACCATCAGCGCCGCCGAGGTCTTGATGAGGCTTCGCGTGGTGAACGCAACCAAGCCCGCGAGCAGGAAGTTCCACGGGACGATCTTGTTGGCGAGGTCTTCCATGTGCGACTGGCCCTCGGACTTGAGCGAGTCGGCCGCCTGCACGAGCGAGACGATTGAGCGGAGCTTGGTCTGAGCCGTGTTGGCGCGCACGCGCACCAAGATGCTACCGTCTTCCACGACGGTTCCGGCGAACACGTCGTCGCCTTCGCTGCGCTCGACGGCAAGCGGCTCGCCGGTCAGGGTCGCCTGGTTGACCATAGCGCTCCCCTGCTCAACAACACCATCGATACAAATGGACATGCCAGTACGCACGGCGACCAGATCGCCGGGCTCAAGCTCGGTGGCGGGAACGCTCACCTCGGTGTCGCCGACAACCTTTTGCGCCTTGTCGGGCACGTCGAGCAGCGAGTTGATGAGCTCGTTTTCGCTCATGGCGCGGGTGTAGTCCTCGAGCAGCTCGCCCACGTTGAGCAGGAACATCGTCTGGCCCGCGGTGTCGACGTCGCGTTTGACGAACGAAATGCCGATGGCCGAAGCGTCGAGCACAGGAACGGTCAGGCGTGGCTGCGCCAGCTCATGAAGGGCGGCGCGCAAAAAGGTCATGTAACCGGCTACGACAAACACCGCACGCAGGGGCGTGGGCAAAAACCATCGGCGCGCATAGTGGGCGCCGATGAGTGTGGCAAGATCCATAACGAGCTTGTGCTTGCGTGGCTCAAGCTGCATCACGTAACCCGTCTTTGCGTCGGCAATGGCCTGGGCGTCGAGTGCGCCCAGAGCATCGAGCACGCCTGCACGACGCTGCTCGTCATATTCGAGCGCCATCTGGCCGATGCGGCCGTAGACGCGCACCTTGCGCACGCCATCGATTTCGCCACTGAGCTTTAGAAGCGCATCGAGATCGCTCTCTGGCACAGGACCCGCCAACTGGAGGCGGTCCTGCCGGGGATCTCGCTGATAATCGAGAATCTCATAGTTTGTGCCTGGGAGTGCTACTCGGCTGCCTTGTCCGCAGCGGCCTCGCTCTGGGTGATGTAGGCCGCCTCGGCAACCATGTCGTCGACATTAGCCTTGGCCTGCTCGACCATGTCCTGGTAGCCATTCTTGATGCGCATGCCGCACGCGATACCCTGCACGCAGGCATTCTTTACCGGAGCGCTGGTAAGCAGCTTGATGCCAGCCGTACCAAGCAGAAAACCGCCACCAACAAGCAGGGTGTTGAACGTGGACTTCTTCATGATGTCTCTCCCTTTTGCCGCATTGGACGCGGCATGGTGCCTCAGCACCCGAGTAAACAAGTTTGCTCGAGCACGCTTTTGAAATATCTCAATTTTATCTAACTATCTAGGTCAGCCATGGCTAACCTTTTGAAAATTAACGATGCGGAGTAACCGATTGTCAATGTGACAAAGGGACTGTCCCTTTGCCCCTTCTTACAACTGCCAGGTAGCTGCTTCCTTTTGCAGCGCCACCATGCGGGCGAATTCTCCACCTGCCGCCTTGAGCTGCGCCGGAGTGCCCTGCTCGGCAACCACACCATCCATGAGTACAACGATTTTGTCGGCATTTTCCACCGTACGCATACGGTGGGCAATAACGATAACCGTCTTACCTGCAAGCAGACGGGAGAGCGCCTGCTGAACCACGGTCTCGTTCTCCACATCCAAGCTCGCCGTCGCCTCGTCCAACAGCACGATCGGCGCATCTTTGAGCAGCGCACGGGCGATGGAGATGCGCTGGCGCTCGCCGCCGGACAGCTTGGAGCCGTTCTCGCCGATCATGGTGTTGTAGCCCTGCGGCATGCGGCTCACAAACTCGTCGCAGTTGGCGGCACGCGCAGCCGCAAGCACTTGCTCATCGGTGGCGCCACGACGCCCGAGGCGGATGTTTCCCATCACCGTGTCGTCAAAGAGTAGCACGTCTTGGAACACAATGGCGTAGTCGCGCAGCAGCACCTCGGGATCCACGCTCGCAACATCCACGCCGCCCACGGTGACCGTGCCCGCGGTGGCATCCCAAAAGCGCGCGGCCAGGCGGCTCACCGTAGACTTACCGGAGCCCGAAGGACCGACCAGTGCCGTGACCTCGCCTTCCTTGGCGGTAAAGCTCACATCGGTAAGAACTTTCTCGCCGGCGCGGCCGTCCTCGCCCGCACCATAGCCAAATGCCACGTGATTGAACACCACATCGTGGCCTACGGGCTCAAACTGCTCGCTGCCCCGCGCCACGGGCTCTTCCATGATGGAACGCATGCGCTTGGCCGACGACTCGGCGGCAAACAGCTCGGACATCAGCATCAGCGCCTGATCAAAGGGCGCATAGATGCGGCTCACCATAAGCAGGAAGGCAAACATCAACAAAAAGTCGACCTGGCCGGAGGCGACCATCGCAGCGCCCGTGACCAACGTGGTGGCAATCCCCAGGCGCAGGATGGCAAAGGCGGAGTTGACCAAAAGCCCATTGGCGAGCTCGCCCTTGGTGGTCTCGCGCTCCTCGGCATCGATCACGGCGTTGAGCCCCTCAAGATAATGAGCCTCCTGGTTGGTGGCGCGGATCTCGCGCACGCAGTCGAGCGTCTCCTGGATCGCCTCGGTAACCTTGACCTTCTCGGCACGCACATGGTCGAACACCGGGATCATGGGGCCGCGCGTCAGATACAGCACGGCAAAGGCCACGGGAACGCTCCAAAACGCCGCAATCGCCAGCTGCCAGCAAAAGAACAGCGACGCCACGAACACAATGACGCTTGCGATGATGGCACCCCAAAGCTCTCCCAGCACGTGGCTGTAGGCGTGCTCCATGGCCTGGACGTCGCCCATAATGGTCTCGGTTAAATCGGCCAGATCACGACGGCCAAAAAACGACAGCGGCAGCTTGCGCAAGCGCTCGGCGATCTCCATACGCTGCTTGCCGCACTCCTCGTAAAAGATGCAGTAGGTGTAGTAATACTGCTGCCAGTTAGAGGCAAAGAGCAACACGAAAAAGACCAGGAGGCCGCCCACAATCGGCAGGGCATCCGGCAGGTCGGCACCGGTGGCGAGATGTTCGACAAAACCGGCCATGACCAGGAACAATAAGCCCATGCCGGCCATGGTAATGAGATTGGTGAGCGCGGTCCAGAAAATGCCGCGTTTTACGCCGGCGACGCCTTTATCGGATAGGAAATACTTCTTTTGGAATGAGGCGAACATTTAGGCCTCGCCTCCCTTCGTGACGGCGGCATCCGCGGCAGCGGTGATCTTCCAGCTCGCGGCCTGTTCGTATTCGGCCCACATCTTGGCATACAGACCCTCTTGGGACAGCAACTCGGCATGGGTGCCAGTCTCCTGCACGCTACCTTGGTTGAGCACCACGATCTTGTCGGCCCCCACCACGGTCGAAAGCCGGTGCGCGATCATAATGACTGTGCGACCCGCCGCCAGTTTGCTAAAGGCACGCTGGATGAGCGCCTCGTTCTCGGGGTCGGCAAACGCTGTGGCCTCATCGAGCACCACGATGGGCGCGTCCTTAAGGATTGCGCGGGCGAGTGCCACGCGCTGGACCTCGCCGCCCGAAAGGTACGCCCCGCCGGCGCCGAGCATGGTGTCGATGCCCTGCGGGAGCTTGGCCACGATATCGTCGCACTGGGCCGCGGAGAGGGCCGCGCGCACTTCGTCGTCAGTAGCTGTAGGCTTGGAGGCACGCACGTTATCGGCAAGTGTTTGCCGGAACAGCTGGTTGGTCTGAAACACAAAGGCGACCTGGTCCATAAGCTCGTGCGGATCCATGTCGCGAACGTCTACACCGCCTACGAGCACACGACCTGCGGAAACATCCCAAAAACGCGGGATCAGACTGGCACAGGTTGACTTACCGCCGCCAGAGGGACCCACCAACGCGAGGGTGCTACCTGCAGAAACGCTAAAGCTCACATGGTTGACGGCAGGTGCTTCGGCACCCTCGTACGTAAAGCTCACGTCCTCAAAGCGCACATCGCTGCCAGCAGGGTGCTTGGGCTGGGCAGGCACGGAGAGCTGCTTGGAATCCATAACGCTTCGGATGCGCGCCAGCGAATCGGCACTCATCTGAGAGGCCTCGCCCACAAACATGAGCTTGGTCATGGCCGTCGGCACCACGGCCGAAAACATCGCGTAAAACGTGAAGTTGGCCATAAAATGCGCGAAGTCCGTCTCGCCCGGCGCCAACAGCAACGCCACGGGCAACAGGAATGTCACAAGACCATTGAGCGCGGCAAGGTTGAGTACCTGCGGACCTCGGCAAAACGTGCCCGCATAGCTTTGTGCCATGTCGGCGTATTCGGCGATCGCGTCGTGGAACGCCTTAAAGGAATAGACCGTCTGCTGAAACACCTTGACCACGGGAATGCCGCGTACGTATTCGGTACCGGTCTTGTTCATCTTGACCAGCGCGCCCATGTAGGCCTTCATGAACTCGGCGCCCTTGCCGCTCATCATGGTGGCCATGGCGCCAAGCGAAACGGCGACCGAGATAAGGCATGCCGCGCCCAAGCGCCAATCGAGGGCGAAAAGCAGCACGAGCAGACCTGCGACCATGGCGGTGGCGCCGGCGATATCGGGTAGCATGTGCGCGAGCAGGGTCTCGGTGGAGGCGGCGCATCCGTCTACGATACGGCGCAGCTCACCGGTGGCGTGTGTGTCAAAGTAGCCAAGCGGCAGCTTAAGCAGGTGCTCGCTCGTAGTCTTGCGAATATTGGACGCGCAGCGAAACGCAGACAGGTGCGTGCACATGAGCCCCACGAAATAGACCACGATGCTTGCCAGCGCAAACCCCACGGCCCACCAGCCATACGTCGCGATGCCGCAGGCTTCGCTCCAGTTAGGCGCCACGGCGATCAGATCGCGCGCGACAAGCCAAATGCACACGTACGGGCCAAAGCTCAGCAGCTGCGAGAGCGCCGAGAGGGCCATGCCCAAATATGTTAGGAATTTGCGGTCGCCGGCATATGCAAGTAGCTCGCCGATACCTCCACCTTCCCTTTTTGATCCCTTTGCCATGAGATTCCTTTCTAACGGCTTGAGAGTTAACCGTAATGAACTTATCATTGATGTGTTAGCCATGGCTCACAATCGAGCCAGGCGTGGACGTTTCTGCAAAGGAAAGGGACGCTTTTGCAAATACGGCGGGCAGCGACCGACATAACCGAGCTCTACGCACCGCAGTTTGAGCAGTTTGGCCTGGAGCTTACCGGCAAGGGCGCCGTCTTTACCGGCGAGGTGGCAAACGATCGGGCGCACGGACGCGCATGGATCATGCCCCTCTCCCCCGCCTGCATCGTTATGGAGCATTACATTACCCCGACGCACGATATGTACCTGGCCGAATACACACCCGAACCGTACGCGTGCGTGAGCGAGGTCAGCGCGCCCACGCTCATGTGCATGCCCGAAGCCGGCATAACGCCTGCGAACCTTAAACCCCTGCATGGACCGTGGCCAAACAATGCCGTGTGCAGCTTTATCCAAGATAACTGTGGCGAGGAGTTAAGCCCACTGTTTGCAGGGCGGCTCTATCACTCGCGCTCGGTGCTCTTTTTGCCTGGATATTTTGACGAGCTGGAGCACCGCTATCCCACCGAGTTCGCAGGGGTCTTTGAGGCGTTTGCCGAACCATGGCACGAGGAGGCGACGTCTGCCATCTGCCACACGTTGCGCCGGATTAACGAGGACCGCGCCCGCACCGCAGGCGGACACGTCTATATGCAGGGCATCGTGGAGACCATGGTCGCGGAGCTCGCCTGTTCGCGCGCGGCCCACAAGCAGGCGCAGCAGGCGGCAGACACACGCGTCAGCGTGACCATTGCCGAAGAAGCAACGGCAATGATTGAGCGCACGCTCGACAAAGGCAGACGCGTGGGTATCAACGAGGTGGCCGAGAGGCTCTACACAAGCCGCTCCAAACTATGCGCCACCTTTAAGGCCCAAACTGGCGAGTCCCTGGGCGCCTACATTCGCAGACGCCGTATGGAGCGAGCACAGGACCTTTTGGCCGACAGCTCGCTGACGATAGCGCAGGTGGCAGAGCGTCTAGGCTACCCTCAGCAGGCCGCCTTCGCCCAAGCCTTCAAGCAACACACCGGCACCACCCCCACCGCTTGGCGCTCCCAACATTTATAAAGAATGAGGGCGCCAACGGCGCCCTCATTCACCAAATTCAATCCAGCCTACCTGACCCGAACGGCCGAGTCGTAGCAGAACCCGGGAGCCCCGGCAGGCGGGTGCTTCCTCAAAATGAGTTTCCTTCAAAACAATGGGCGCGCCGACGGCACGCCCATTCACTCGATTCCATTCAGCCCACCTGACCCGAACGGCCGAGTCGTCACGGAACCGAGGGGCCGGGCGCAGGGCCTTGCCTCTCAATGAGTTCCGCACGAACAGGAGGCGCCAGTGGCGCCTCCGTCGTGAGTCAGGACTGTCCGAAATTGAGAGGCAAGGCCCTGCGCCCGGCCCCTCGGTTCCCGTTTACGAGAGCGACGTTCTCAGCAACTCGTTGAAGAGCTTCGGGTTGCCCTTTCCGCGGCTCGCCTTCATGCACTGGCCCACCAAAAAGCCGATGACCTTCTGGTTGCCGTCATGATACTGCTGCGCCTGATCGGCACAGTTTGCCAGCACCTCGTCCACGATCGGCTGCAGCGCGCCGGCATCGCTCACCTGACGCATGCCGCGCTCGTCGACGATCTTGTTGGGATCGTCACCGGTCTGGGCCATGGCCTCAAAGACCTCGTGCGCTTGGTTGGAGCTGATGGCATCGGTCGCCAGCAGCTTGGCGAGTGCTGCCACCTGAGCCGGCGCGATACCGGACTCGGCGAGCGACACGCCCGCGCCCTTAAGGTAAGCAATCATCTCGTTCACCAGCAAGTTTGCAACCGTCTGGGCCTCCTTGCCAGCCATACCGGCAGCGGCCGCCTCAAAGAACTCGGCAAACTCCGGGTCGCCGGCGATCTGCTCGGCGTCGGCCGCCTTAATGCCAAAGTCGGCCTCAAAGCGGGCGCGCTTGGCATCGGGCAGCTCGGGGATCTCGCCACGGCAGCGGTCGATGAACTCGTCATCCAGATCGAACGGCGCCAGGTCGGGATCGGGGAACAGGCGATAGTCGTCGGCCGTCTCCTTCACACGCATGACCACAGTGCGCTTGCGGCTGGGCTCCCAGTGGCGGGTCTCCTGATAGATGATGCCGCCCTCCTCGAGCACCTCGGCCTGGCGGCAAATCTCGTAGGCAAGGCCATCGTGCAGGCTCTTAAACGAGTTGAGGTTCTTGAGCTCGGTCTTGGTACCCAGCTTGGTCTCGCCGCGGCGGCGCAGCGACACGTTGCCGTCGCAGCGCATGGAACCTTTCTCCATGGAGCAGTCCGAAATGCCCAGCGTCACAAAGATGCGGCGGAGCTTCTCCATAAACAGGCGCGCTTCCTCGGGCGTACGCAGGTCGGGCTCAGTCACGAGCTCAATCAAAGGCGTGCCGCAGCGGTTGTAGTCGACGAGCGACTCGGCCGCGGCGGTAATGCGGCCCTCGGCGCCACCCACGTGGACCATCTTGGCGGCGTCCTCCTCCATGTGGATGCGCAGGATGCGGATGGGCACCGTGTAGGAACCGTCCTCGCGGCGCTCGGGCATCTGCAGGTTGGACGCATCGTAGCTGGCCAGGTGACCGGCGCGCTGATTGCCCTCGCGCATGGTCGACGTCATGGACGTGGACAGGCCCTCGGCGTTGGCCGAGGCGCTCGCCAAGCTCTGGGCCTCGGCCTCGCCAAACGCGCAGTCGGGGCGCTCGGCGGCACCGCGACCGGTCACGTCCAGATCCAGGTGACCATACATGGCAAAGGCGACCGGACCCTGCGTGGTCTGGAAGTTCTTGGCCATATCGGGATAGAAGTAGTGCTTGCGGTAGAACATCGAGTGGCGCTGGATCTCGCAGTTGGTGGCGAGACCGGCCTTGACGATGCTCTCGATGGCGCGCTTGTTGGGCACCGGCAGGGCGCCGGGCAGGCCCAGACACACCGGGCACACGTTGGCGTTGGGCTCGTCATCGTGGCTGAGCTTGCAATTGCAGAACATCTTGGTATCGAGTGCGGTGAGCTCGGTGTGGATCTCCAGGCCGATCACGGCCTCCCAATCCTGCAGGACCTCGGAAAGCTCCTTCATTACAGCTCGCCTCCCTTCCCGGCAAAATCGGGCGCGACGGAAAGCACGGGCGCACCCGTGGCGGCATCGGCAAAGCCGCGCTCCAAGGCGCGGGCAAACGTGAGCAGCTGACGGTCCTTAAAGGCCGGACCCACCAGCTGGGCAGAAACGGGCAGATGAGTATCCTCGCCCAGGCCCAGCGGCACCGAGATACCGCCGTTGCCGCAAATGTTGAGCGAGATGGTGTACAGGTCCGAAAGGTACATCTGCGTGGGGTCGCTGATCTCGCCAAACTTAAAGGCCGTGCGCGGCGAGGCGGGCATGAGGATGGTGTCCACCTTGGCATACGCGGCGTCGTAGTCCTGCGTGATGAGCGTGCGGGCCTTTTGCGCAGCGTAGTAGTACTTGTCGTACACGCCCGAGCTCAGCAGGTAGGCGCCGAGCATCTGACGGCGCTTGGCCTCGGCGCCAAAACCGTGGGCGCGCGAAAGCGAACTCTGGTCGGACAGGTTGGCGCAGCCCTCCTCCTGGTAGCCGTAGCGAATGCCGTCGAAACGGGCCAGGTTGGAGAATGCCTCGGCCGGGCCGATGACGTAGTAGGCGGCGATGGCGGCGTCCAGGTGCGGCAGGTCGACCTCGACCAGCTCGGCACCCTGGTTCTGCAGCTCCTGGGCGGCGCGCTGAACAGCGGCCTTGACCTCGGGCGTCAGGCCCTCGGCCTCCATAAACGCGGGGATGATGCCCACGCGCTTGCCCTCGATGCTGTCGTTGAGATGCTCGGTAAAGTCGACGGCGCAGTCCTGGCTGGTGCAGTCGTACGGATCGTGCCCCGCGCCGGTAAGCGCGTTCATGGCCAGCGCGACATCCTCGACCGTGCGGCCAAAGGGACCCACCTGGTCGAGCGACGAGCCAAAGGCAACCACGCCGTAACGGCTCACGGCGCCATACGTGGGCTTAAAGCCCACCACGCCGCACAGCGACGCCGGCTGGCGAATGGAGCCGCCGGTGTCCGAGCCCAGCGAGAGCGCGACCTCGCCCGCGGCGACGGCTGCAGCGGAGCCGCCCGAGGAGCCGCCGGGCACACGCTCGGTATCCCAGGGGTTGTTGGTGCGGTGGAACGCCGAGCTCTCGGTGGAGCTGCCAAAGGCAAACTCGTCCATGTTGGCCTTGCCCATGGCAGGCAGCCGGCATCCAGCATGCGCTGGACGCAGGTGGCGGTGTAGACGCTCTGGTAGTCCTCGAGCATGAGGGAAGCGCAGGTGGTGCGCGTGCCCACGAGGTTCATGTTGTCCTTGATGGCCAGCGGCACGCCCGCGAGCGGGGGCAGCGGCTTGCCTGCGACACGGTCGGCATCCACGCGCGCGGCGGCCTCGAGCGCAAGCTCGGGCGCCACCTGCAGGAATGCCTGGACCCCGCCCTCGCGCGCCTCGATGGCGGCAAGGGAGGCCTGGGCCACCTCGGTAGCGGTAAAGTCGCCGGCGGCAACGCCTGCGGCGATCTGGGCGGCGGTAAAGAAATCGAAGCTCTGCGCCATTACTCGCTCTCCCCCTCTCCCAAAATGGACGGCACGCGGAAGTAGCGGTCGCGCGCGCTGCCGGCGTTTTCGAGCGCAATGTCGAGCGGCAGGTCGCGCTCGGGCTCGCGCAGGTCATCGCCCATCACGTTGGACAGGCTTCCGATGGGATGGAACGTGGGCTCCACGTCGGGTAAGTCATATTGCAAGACAGGCTCGAGCATCTGGACGGCGTCGTTCATGTAGGACGTCATCTGGGTGAGCTCGTCATCGGTCAGTGCGATCTTTGCGTACTCGGCGATGTCGCGCACGTCTTTCTCGCTGAGTGCCATAGGCGCTCCCTTCCGCATAACAGATAAACCGCTCTAGTATACAAGGCAACGCCGCTTGGAGCAGGTGCTTTACCCAAATGCAGCGAAAACGTAACGAGGACGGCGGGTTGGCAGGCGGCGGGCTGGCGGTTCTGCAGCGAAACCGCACCGTCCATAGCGAAAACCATCTCGTCCACAACGAAAACCATCACAACATTCGACGCTTTTCGCCAAAATCGAGATTTTCATCGAATGTTGTGATGGTTTGAAAGCCACGAGCACCACAAAAGTGCCTGTCCCCTTTGTGGTGGTTCTGAAGAATGCCTTATGCCGAGGCCTTGGTCTTGCGGCGCTTGCGGATCGCGTGGATCACGATGTCCAGCAGCAACAGCACAATGGCTACGACCACGATGAGCACGGCAAACTCGCGCTTGCCCCAGTGGCGGCCGGCCAGCGACTTTTGCTTGTCGACATCCTTCTTGTTGTACTTGGTGCGCACGCAATGCACCAGCAGGCGATGGTCGTTCACGCCGTAGGGCGTGCAGGTGACGAGCGTCACCTTGTCGGCGCCGGGCTCGATGGTCAGCGACTCCATCTCCTCGGGCAGCACCACCTCGGAATCCACCATCTTGTAGGCAAGCGTCTTGTTCATGGTGTGCAGCAGCACCAGGTCGCCGGGCTCCAGCGAGTGAATGTCGTCGAACATGCTCAGGTTGCGCATGCCCGAGTGCGCGGTAAGCACGCAATGCGTCGAGGTGCCGCCCACCGGCAGGCTCGTGCCCTCCAGGTGGCCGACGCCCGCCATAAGGACTTCTTCGCTCGTGCCGTGGTAGATGGGCATACTCACGTCGATGGAGGGGATCTCGACCCAGCTCATCATGGGGTCGCGGTCAAAAATGAGCTGCTGAGCGTAGGGCTCGATCTGGTCGGCGGGGAGCTCGGTGGCCTCGCCCGCCAGCTGCTCGTTAAAGGAGCGCGCCTGGAGCAGGATGCGCTCGCGCTCCTCGGCAGATAGCGCGTCCACGGTGCTGGACACGGTGCTGATCTGGTTGAACACGCCCGAGGCCTCGAGCCGGTCCAAGATCCACGGCCAGGTCATAAGGCCCACGCCAATAAGGATGATGACGATGGTGATGAGCCGGTCGGCCCAGCGCGGCAGTCGCTTGCGACGGCGCTTGGGCTTTGGTTGAGGTTTGGGCTGAGGGCTTGAGCCACCGTTGGCCGCGGCGTTATTGCTCTTCATATGTTTGGCGCCCTGCACCATCGCCGGTCACTCCTCTACAACTCAGGTTGTCTAAACAAATAATAGCCGATTAGCGAGCCTCCGCGCCGGACAACGCAGCTAGACTGCACCGTCCAGTCGAGGATAAGCCAGCATTTGAGTTTTCAAAATGTCCCGGATCGGCGGGGCGATTCGGGATACAATATCAATAGAAAACGACGCACCCCGCGTAAATGTTTGGGAGCGCGGGCGGCCTAGTTTTCTGGTTTTGTTAAATGCCCGGGATCCTACCCCCGGGCATTCTTATTTGCGCTTGTTGCGGCGCAAATGCCTTCCACCGTCCGCATCGCGCGTGCGCCTACGGACCTTAAACCGAACCTCATACGAGTCAAGAAACGCGATGACGAACGTGCCAACCGCCGCGAGGGCGGCGAGCGCGTTAAGGAATTTCAGCATTTGGGGACCTCCGATCGAGTCGTCGGCCGCCCGCGCACGGGATGCGTCGCAAAGCCATTTTACTGCGAGTGTATGCACCCACAGCTGGTAAACGCGATTTTGACAAACATTTGTTCGATAGTTACAAACACGATTCCTCATCCAGCGGAGCCTGGCCGCATTGTCCGGGTTTGCCCAACGTGTTTGCGTTTTCAAATGTCCCGAATCGGCGGAGCGATTCGGGATACAATAGCTGCAGGAAACGACGCACCCCGCGTAAGTACTTAGGAGCGCGGGCGACCAGTTTCCGACGTTGTTAAATGCCCGGGCCTCTAACCCCGGGCATTCTTATTTGCGCTTGTTGCGGCGCAAATGCCTTCTACCGTCCGCACCGCGCGTGCGCCTACGGACCTTAAACCGAACCTCATACGAGTCAAGAAACGCGATGACGAACGTCCCACATCGGACGATGGAGGCTGGCTGCGTTGTCCCAAAAAAACGGGGCAGACTCCAGTGCGGAGTCTGCCCCGAAAAGAGAATGGCAAAGCAAGAACGTGGATGGACGAGAAAAGTGTCCGCAAGTCTCATGGCCATCACATCCCACCTGCCAAAGGGATGGGTGAGCGAGCGTTACTCCTGCTCGGACTCCTCAGCCTGCTTACGGCTGCGGATGAGGTGCGCCACGCCGATGCACAGCACCGCGCCACCAGCGATCCAAGTGAAGGTCACGCCGTTAAGACCGGTCAGCGGGAGGCCGGTGCCCTTCTGGTCGACAATAGTGAAGCTGAGCTTACCGGTAGACGCGGTAGCCGAATTGTTCTTCACGACACCACTCGCTGCATTGATTGCAGAATCCGCACTAGGGATAACGTCACCGCCATTCTGGTTAAGATCGCGCTTGATGGTAAAGGTCACACCGTTTGCTGCGGAGTTGTTGTAACCAGGGGCGGGCGTAACCTCCGTGAGGACGTAGGTGCCCTCGTCGAGACCGACAACATTAATCTTGCCGGAGTCATCAGTTGTCAGCTTAGCCTTTGCTCCATCGGTCGTCTTGACACCATTTGCCATGATAAACTTGTTAGTATCACCCTGCTCTTGCAGCGTAAACTCAACACCTTTGAGTCCCTTTGTTTCATCATTAGAACCGACCTTGGTGACATCGATACCGTAGGTGTAATCGTAGGCGGGGTGCTCGACCGTGGTGCCAGTACCGTCGGTGTGCGGGTTGTTGGAATAGGTCAACATGACATTGTTCACCTGGGCCTTGCCGAGCATATCCGCGTTAATCTTGCCAGCATCCAGTTTTGCCTCATAGTTCACATAGACTGTCGAACTACCGTCAACGTTGATGGAAGTGCCATGCGTATCCTTTGCTTCTTTGAGGTTTTCGAAGGAAACAGTGAGCGTATTCGTGCTTTTCCCCGGGACATAGGTCGCACTGTAGCAGGCGGGATCTACGACTGAATTGTCAATCTTGACCTCAACGACCGGGTTATTTCCATTAAGATTCGGCACCATCGTGCAGGGAAGCTCGTCGGTGAAAGTGTAGCTGTACTTCTTGTACGTATTAATGTTGCTTGCAACAGTACCGGCAAGCTGATATTTAATCAGCTGCTCGGAGGCAGAGTCGGCAGCTTTGTTGGCAGCAGTGAAAACGGTTTTATTAACGTCCGTAACAAATTTATCGCCCTTGTCATCCATGACGGCCTTGGTCACTTTAGGGACGCTCTTCTTGGGCTCCGCATTTACATCGGCGCCGCCGACGATGGTGAAAATCGGTGAGGTGAACGCATCGTCATTACCATTGGTCTTATTGGTACTCTTAGTCGAACCGGGCTGATCGGTCACAAAGAGCCAGTAACCAGCGGGCAGATCGTTGAATTTACCATCGGTAGAGGTTTTCCAGCCAGTGGTCGCGTTAGTTGCAGTCACTTTCTCCAGGGCTTTGGCGATCCTGTCGAGCGTCGTTCCCACGTTCAGATTGGTAGTCTGGTTGGTGCCAGCCTCATACTCAGCCTCGGTCTTAGTCTTAATCCACTTCGCCCAGGCGGCAGCATCATTGATGTTGTTCGGTTTAGAAGGGTCCGTCGTGTCCGAGTTAAATTCCCCGGTCACGGCATCCCTCACTTCATCCGATGCCCACTTAATATCGGACAGCGTCTTCTCATCGGTAGAATCCCAAACATTGGGGCTTGTCTGATCCTGCGTAACCGTAGCGGAGAAAATCTTGATGCCCTTAAAGGTCGTACCCGCGTAGTCGTCATCTTTGATCGTCACATTGCCAATCGTCGTAGCCACAGGCGTACCATCAGCAAACGCCATCGTGACCGGGGCCATGACGCCGCCGAAGCTCAACGCCGCTGTGAGGCCTGCGGTTACTGCCAGGCGTGCGATGTTCTTGCTCATGCTCATCTTCTTTTCCTCTGCTTTCTGCTTGAAGTCCATTTGATCTAAATCTGTCTGTCTGTGTCTTAGCATCTGCTTCGCTACGTCTCGCCCCGCTCTCTGTGGGGCTGCCAGCTACTCTTTATGGCTGCCACCTCCCCGCTTGACCAGGAGCGCGACCACGATGAGCGCGGCTCCGGCGACCGCTGCGGCGGCCGCGGCGTACATTGCCATATCGCCAGTCGAGGGCATAAAGCCTCCGGTGGTAATGCTAGGGGGTGTGCCGGTGGGCACGTTGATGAGCGACGCCTCCAGGCTGCCCGTCGACCCGTCCGCGCTGTCGGCGCGCAGGGGCGACTCGGCCGTGATGGTGAGCTTGGGCTTGGCGGCGGCCACCTGGTCGACGTCCAGGCCCTCGGCCTTGACCGTCACGGAGCGCGTGCCCTCAAAGGCGGTGTAGCCCTTGGGCGCCTTGAGCTCGCGGACCTCCAGCTTGCCCGAGTCCACGCCCGAGACGGTCACGCGGCCGTCCTCGCCCGTGGTGACGGTGGCCTTGCCCTCCGCATCCCACGTGCCGTCGGCCGCCAGCGTGCGGCCG
>JAQCYU010000012.1 GCA_027682925.1 Coriobacteriaceae bacterium AF45-21 | reverse complement strand
CGCCCGAGCGCGCGTCCGCTCCCAAGGCTCAGCCCGCCGCGCCGTCTGCGCCCAAGGCTCAGCCCGCCGCGCCGTCTGCGCCATGGGAATCCGAGCAGGTTCCCTACGACGATGCCATGGTTGGCGGTTTTGTTGCCGATGCTGGTGGGGACGATCTGCCTCCGTTCGACGTGCCGGGTGCGGCGTCCGCGCCCAAGTCGCTGCAACTGCCCCCAAAGAGGAGGACGCTCCTGCAGCTCCCTGGGAGTCCAACTCCGGTGCGGGCGGCCCCTTCGGCCATCAGGGTGCAGCCCCGAGCATCCCGCAGACCGAGGACGAGGCCAAAGCCTCATCCGCAGCGTCTTCGGCCAGTCCACCATCTTCAAGCCGGTGGAGTAGCTGCGCAGGCGGGTATACTGCTCAAGAAGAGAACCCCTTGCCCGGGCGCATCTGTATTTCGGACATGTGCAACGTGGTGCCGCGTATATCGCATTCGAGCAGACAGGCGCGTGACGGTCGGCCTAGGATGCTGAGGTCGATACGATACGTCGCATGGCTGTCCGTGTACTCGACTTGCTCGGCGTTGACGGTTGCTCCGATTGTAAATAAAGAGCCCAGTTCGGCATCGACAATCTTGGAGTCCTTTATCTTGACCTTGAACTCTTGGTAGAGGGACGGGCTGTTGTAGTAAATGGTTCGGGTTCCGTCGGTGCATTCATCGGTCGTCTCCCATTTGACGACGGGCTGGTCCGAGCTGGCTATCAGCAGTTCTGCTCCAAAAGCTATGGCATGGGTGATGATAACCAGTAATACCCAGACGACAAAGAGATAGAGAACCACATATGCAACGGGGTGTTTTGAGCGGATGTTTTGGAGTACGGCTGGGACATTCACGAGGGCACCTCCAAATCGTCATCTATGACAATCAAATTATACCCAGCCGCCATGCGTGCCGCCTCGAGCAGCGGCTCGGCATTTTGCCACGTAGCCTTGTAGCCCTACGCATAAACTGCCTGGTTCCAGCTCTGCTAGATGTAGCTTGAGATAATTATGCAACCTTGCATAATTCGACCTTGCATAATCTTGGGCGTGCGTCACGCTCAAGGACATGTATATCGACTGAGGTAGCGTGACCACCCCGCTCGCTTGCCCCGCGCCGTGGTACGATTTTTGAGTTTGAAAGTCCCGTCGCGCTCCGGCTGCCCTTGCAGCTTGTCGCGCGGCCGCACGTAAAGGAGCCATCATGGCCGGTATGAACATGCAGCAAATGATGAAGCAGGCTCGCAAGATGCAGGAGCAGCTTGCCGCCGCGCAGGAAAACCTTAAGTCCCAGACCGTTGACGCCTCTGCCGGCGGCGGCATGGTCAAGGTGACCGTTAACGGCGAGATGGAGCTCGTCAACCTCACTATTGACCCCGATGCCCTCGATCCCGAGGACGTCGATATGCTGCAGGACATGATCATGGCTGCCGTCAACGAGGCCGTCCGCGGCGTCAACGAGCTCGCCAACAAGCAGATGGGCGCCATCACCGGCGGCCTCAACATCCCGGGCATGCCGTTCTAAGACGCGCATATATATGAGTGCCAACCATAGTCTGCAAAAATTGCTCGATGAGCTGGGCCGTCTGCCGGGCATTGGTCCCAAGTCGGCCCAGCGCATCGCCTATTACCTGCTCGAGGCCGATGCCGAGGAGGCGCGCCGCCTGGCCGAGGCCATCCTGGAGGTTAAGCAGGAGGTCCACTTTTGCAGCCGCTGCTTTAACTACGCCACGGCCGACGAGTGCTCCATCTGCCAGGATTCGATGCGCGATACCACTCGCATTTGCGTGGTGGGCGAGCCGCGCGATGTCCAGGCGATCGAGCGCACGGGCAGCTACCACGGTCTCTACCACGTATTGGGCGGCGTGATCAGTCCCATGGACAAGATCGGCCCCGAGCAGCTGCACATTCGCGAGCTGCTGGCACGCTTGGGCCACGAGGACATCCACGAGGTCATCATCGCCACCAACCCCAATATTGAGGGCGAGACCACGGCGAGCTACCTGGCCCGCACTATCAAGCCGCTGGGCGTTGAGGTATCGCGTCTGGCGAGCGGCCTTCCCGTGGGCGGCGACCTGGAGTATGCCGACGAGCTTACGCTTGGGCGCGCCATCGAGGCCCGTCGCACGATTTAGGTGGCGAACCTGCTCCTGCCGTATGTCTTCATCGCGACGCACGGGGTAGCCATAATTTCCCGTGCGACTGTAAGTTTGTTGTGCAACAAAGATACTTTGTATCCGCTTATCGCATGGATGCTTCCATTCGCATCCTTAATTTGCTCATTCGTTGCGCAACCTTTTGGGTTCGCTGATACACTCAAATATGGATTCGAATGAATGCGCCGCTCCCGAGCGGCGTGTTTTTGTTGGAGGAGAACGCATGCGGCCCGGTGGCACTCAGACAAAGCGCGGCGCCGCGGTGCGCATGCGACGCCGACTGGGCTTGGCGCCTCGGGCGTACGCGCTGCTGTCGTGCTCGCTGGTGCTGGTCATAGCTGGCGTTTCTGCCTATGGCATGACCGTGCCGTCCATGATGCAGGCACATGCCGCACGCGAACCGCGCGTGGGGCATGAGGTCAAAAGTGACCTGGGGACCACGACTGGATATGCTTGGGCAAGTGTGGTCGCGCATATTGTGTTTGGCACCGGCGACGCGGACGGCGCCGAGGCCCCGGACAACGAAGTCACGCTTGCCAATGGCAAAACCATCGTGCTCACCAACACCAAGATCATCGATCGGTTGTCCAACAATAGCGTGGCGGCAACGGTGAATAAGGTCGAGCAGCAGAAGGAGCAGGACGCCCAGCAGTCCGGAAAGCCCGGTAGCTCGGATACTTCTGGCTCCGGCTCGGATTCGTCGAGTTCGGGCGGTGGCTCTGGGTCGGGTTCCTCTGCCGGAGGGTCTGGAAACGGCGGCTCGACGGGCGGCAACACTGACAACGATGCAAACTCCGGTGGCCTTTCCGCTGCTGAGGAAGAGAGCATTCACAGCTGGCTTGTGACCAAGTACAACATGCTCGACGGCTATGTTTCTCGTGCCAATGACGTGGTCTCGACCTATAACTCTACGGGAGATCCCAGGCCGTGCGACAGCCTGGTCGGGGAGATGTTTGTCATTCGAGCCGAGTTCGGTCGTCAGACATTCTCGCCCCGGTCAAAGTGGTATCAGCAGTATGCCAATCTGTGGGGCTGTTACACCAACCTATGTCAATGGGTCGGCCATTACGGCGATGATGACGTCGCGCTCGGTAACTTCAACAATAACGTGGCGGCGCTTGCCCTATGATGACCGATCTTGCATCCACCACACCACAATCGCTCGGTCGCGATCCCATGGTCGGCCTGCGCCTGGCGCGTGTCGACGGGTTTGAGCCGGCCATTGCGCTCGGTCAGGACGAACTGCCTGCCTATCTGCGTCGTTTTACGATACTGTTTGCCGACGATGCCATCATGCGCCGTGGCGGTATCGGCCGCGTGACGCGTGCCGTCAACGCCCAAGGCGAGGCCGTGGCACTCAAGCAGCTCATCTTGCCAACGTGCGATGAGTTTGACGATGCCGCCGCCCATGAGGCGCTGGTCGCCAAGTTCAAAGCGGCGTTTCGCGAGGAATACGAATGCCATCGCGCCCTTTCGGGCCTTAAGGGCTTTCCCCGCCTCTATGGCTGGGGCGAGGTCGACGGTGTGCCTGCAATTGTCATGGAATGGGTCGAGGGCGAGACGCTCGCCCGCTTGCGCTCGCGCTTTGCCGTGGACGATGCCGGCCGCCTATCGCCGCTTGTGGCGGCGCGTCTGGGTCGCGACCTGTTCGATCTGCTCTGCCGTATGAGCCTGGTGGGCGAGGGCTTTGTCCATCGCGATATCTCGCCCGCTAATATTATGGTGCGTACGGCGCGTCTACCGCTTGACCGGCAGCTTGCCGAGGGCACCTTTGACCTGTGCCTGATCGACTTTGGCTCGTCGCTGGCGCTTGAGCCTGCGTCGGCCGTGGCCGGTACCGGCGGCAAGGCGTCGTTTACGGAGCGCTATGCCACGCTGCGTCGCGCGACGGTTGCCTATGCCCCGCCCGAGATGCTCACCGACGATATTCCCGACCTGCGCGCTTTGCGTATGTCGCCGGCGATCGACGTCTATGCCGCAGCAAGCACGGTTTACGAGCTCATTGCCGGCGCCGCGCCATACGAAGCCGCGCCGAGCACTTCGGGCACCTCGGGTTCGCGCAAAAAGACGCGCGACATCGCCAGCCCCTACCGTCTCAAGATGGACACGCTGCCCGACTATCCCATTGGTGCCCATGCGCCCGGTTGCGATTTGACGCAGCTGCTTCGTCGTGAGCCCGATGTGGCGCTCGCTGCGGCCGAGCAGGCCCAGCAGCTGGGGCTTGAGCCGGATTCCGAGGAGCTACGCGATGCGCTGGCGTTTGTCGATGCCCAGCTGTTCGACGTGGTGATGGCCTGTCTGTCCAGCCATCAAAAAGATCGTCCCGAGCCGGCGGCGGTCGAGGCGGCGCTCTCGGCGTTTTGTGACCACTATGCGCAAAATGTCGGTCGTTCGCTCCGCGGCGAGCCGCTCACGCCGTGCCCCATGGATGCGTCTGGCCGCGCGGTTCGTCGCGCGCTGATGGTCGGCGCGGCGGTCGTCTGTGGCGTGGTTTGGGCTGTGGTCGTGGTTTCGGCCGCGCTGCTGGCGTCGGGCGCTCGCGTGACGGCGACTTTGGGATCGCTCGTGTGGTCTGGGTCGATACCGGGTATTATTGCCGCACTGGCGTTGGCGCTGCCAGGCATAGCCGGCGTTGTCGCGGGGGCACTTGCGCGCAATCGGCGCTCGGGCTTCCTGCAGGGTGTGCTTGCGCTTTCTGCCTGCGAGGTTCCGGTGCTGGTTGTGGCTGCATGTAGCGTATTTTCCCAACGCGCCGTGATGGGCGGCCTTGTTGCCGCTCTGGTTGCAACCTATACGCTTACGTGGTTTTTGCTTGCGATGGGCTTTGCCTTTGAACTTCCCGTTTCGGCACCGCGACGCACAAAAGTCCAGATGGCGACTCCGCTTGCCGGTGGAGCCGCAGCTGCCCGTACTTTTGGCGGACCTGTCGAAGTATCGTCCGATTCTATTTCTACGACCAAGGAGGCCTAGGTCATGGCATCTCAAGTTGAGCTCACCCCATGCGGGGCCATGTTTGACATCTTTAAGCGCGCGGCGCATCTGAGCCATATCGAGCTGTGCGGCTTGGTGCTTTCGTCCCGTCCGCTCGCCGACGGCCGCAGCCCGCAGAGCCGGGCCGCCGATCGCTCTTGGGTTTCCCGCTTTATCGTTCGCGCGCCGGTCGGCACGCTTCAGCAGCGCTACTTTGCCGAATACGGTACCTCGGCTGCGCGTATTATGTCGCAACTGGCCCTGCGCCAGCGAAATCCCATGGACTCCACGGCTGTGATCAATATGGTGTGCGGTCCTGCAGGTGAACTGATGGTACGCGCGCTCGAAGAGTGCCGCCAGGACACGAATCTCTATCGCAACGCGCTCGATCGCCTGTCCCAGGCGGCGGAACTCATGCCCGCCGAGCGCGCCGAGGCCGTGCTGGTGCTGTTTGTCGCCGTCGGTTGTTCGGCGGATGTGCGGTCCTCGGTGAACTATGCCATCGACTACGCGCACGCGACCTGTGGCGGAGGCACCTCCACGCCGCGTTCGCTTGGCATGTCGATGACCGCAGGCGAGCGCGACCCCGCCCCGGCGCACCCTTTGGGCTTGCTGCGCGTGCAAAACAGTTTTGTCGTGAGCGCCCCGCGCTGGATTCAGCCGAGTGAGCAGGGTGTTGAGATTGGCGCGCTGGCCACTGGTGAGGGCGATATTACCGACGTCGGCGACGATGTCTCGGCCCGCCATGCCCATATCTGGTGCGATGCTCAAAATATCTGGCACGTCGAGGACTTGTCGTCTACCAACGGAACCGTGGTGGTAAACGGGGCCACGCGCGTCTGCATTCAGGTCGAGCCCGGCCGTTCCGCCCAACTCAATCCCGGCGACGAGCTCAAGCTCGGCGAATCCACTACCTACGCCATCCTCTTCGGTGCCCTCTAGCCAGTCCCGCCAAATGGTCCCTCCGTCCCCAAGTGATCATTTTGCTCCCGGCAGTCACCCGAGGTAAACCTTTACCGCCCGCCTATATTTGCCGAAATTACACTTGACGGCGGGGTACAATAAACCCGCATGCGGATTTCCGTTGCGGGCGCTTCCCATCGCCGGGGCGTGCCCGGGAGCATCCGGCATGCGGCCTTTGCGGCGCTCGGTCATGTGCAAGACGGGCGGTCGGGTCTGTGGGGCGCATCAGTTGCCCCTCGCCTCGGCATGTCTTCTCTCCACGCCACGTACCTGCTGCTGAGCCTGCCTGCCAGATGATTGGGAAGCAACAGCGTAAATCCCATCACGCCAACATCCCGGCGATCGCCGGGGCCTGTATACCTATATGAGAGGAGAGGGGTATATGGCGCGTAAGTTTAAGTCTATGGACGGCAACGAGGCGGCCGCATATGTTTCGTATGCGTACACCGAGGTAGCGGGAATCTATCCCATTACGCCGTCCAGCCCGATGGCCGACCATGTCGACCAGTGGGCGGCCCAGGGTCGCAAGAACATCTTCGGCACCCCGGTCAAGGTCGTCGAGATGGAGTCCGAGGCAGGTGCAGCCGGTACCGTTCACGGTTCGCTGGGCGCCGGTGCTCTGACCACCACCTACACGGCTTCTCAGGGTCTGCTCCTGATGATCCCGAACATGTACAAGATCGCGGGCGAGCAGCTCCCGGGCGTCTTCCACGTCTCCGCGCGTTGCGTCGCTTCCCACGCCCTGAACATTTTTGGCGATCACTCCGACGTCATGGCCTGTCGTCAGACCGGCTTCGCCATGCTCGCCGAGGGCAACGTCCAGGAGGTCATGGACCTCTCGCCGGTGGCTCACCTTGCCGCCATCGAGGGTAAGACCCCGTTCCTTAACTTCTTCGACGGCTTCCGCACCAGCCACGAGATCCAGAAGGTCGCCATGTGGGACTACAAGGATCTTGCCGAGATGTGCGACATGGACGCCGTCCAGGCTTTCCGCGACCATGCGCTCAACCCTGAGCACCCGCACACCCGCGGCAGCCATGAGAACGGCGATATCTTCTTCCAGAACCGTGAGGCCTGCAACAAGGTCTACGACGAGCTTCCCGCCGTCGTCGAGGGCTACATGAAGAAGATCAACGAGAAGCTCGGCACCGATTACGGCCTGTTCAACTACTACGGCGCTCCCGATGCTGATCGCGTCGTCGTGTGCATGGGCTCCTTCTGCGACGTGCTCGAGGAAGTCATCGACTACCTCAACGCTCACGGCGAGAAGGTCGGCCTGGTCAAGGTTCGTCTGTTCCGTCCGTTCTCTATCAAGCACTTCGTCGACGTTCTCCCCGAGACCGTCCAGAAGATCGCCGTCATGGACCGTACCAAGGAGCCGGGTTCCATCGGCGAGCCGCTCTACCAGGACGTCGTCTCCGCTCTCTACGAGGCCGGCAAGACGGGCATCAAGGTCGTCGGCGGCCGTTATGGCCTGGGCAGCAAGGACACGCCTCCCGCGTCCGCGTTCG
This sequence comes from Coriobacteriaceae bacterium AF45-21, assembly GCA_027682925.1. Lineage (GTDB taxonomy): Bacteria > Actinomycetota > Coriobacteriia > Coriobacteriales > Coriobacteriaceae > Collinsella. Next base: position 54,525 of record JAQCYU010000012.1, on the reverse strand, counting down.
CTGTCTTCGAGGAGCTCAAGAAGGACGAGCCCAAGCGCGAGTTCACCATTGGCATTGTCGATGACGTGACCAACCTGAGCCTGCCCGAGGCCGAGGATGCGCCCAATACCGCAGCCCCCGGCACCATCGAGTGCAAGTTCTGGGGTCTGGGTGGCGACGGTACCGTCGGCGCCAACAAGAACTCGATCAAGATCATCGGCGACCACACCGACAAGTACGTCCAGGCCTACTTCCAGTACGACTCCAAGAAGACCGGCGGCGTCACCGTCTCGCACCTGCGCTTTGGTGATTCCCCGATCCGTTCGCCGTACTACGTGACCAAGGCCGACTTTGTCGCTTGCCACAACCCCAGCTACATCGTTAAGGGCTTCAAGATGGTCCGCGACGTCAAGCCGGGCGGCACCTTCCTGGTCAACTGCCAGTGGAGCGACGAGGAGTTCGCCGAGCACATGCCCGCCGTGGCCAAGCGCTACATCGCGAACAACAACGTCAACGTCTACCTGATCGACGCTATCGACCTGGCCGCTAAGGTCGGCATGGGCAAGCGCACCAACACGGTGCTCCAGTCCGCCTTCTTTGCGCTGGCCAAGGTCCTGCCCGCCGAGGACGCCCTGCAGTACATGAAGGACGCGGCCACCAAGTCCTACATGAAGAAGGGCCAGGCTATCGTCGACGCCAACCACAAGGCCATCGATGCCGGCGCTACCGCTTTCCGTAAGTTCGAGGTTCCGGCCGACTGGCTACCGCCGAGGACGCCGCTCCCGTCGAGCTCTCCGAGGAGACCAAGTCCGCTATCGCCCAGCAGGTCAAGAACCTGCTCGAGCCCATCGATCGCATGGACGGCGACAGCCTGCCTGTTTCCGCCTTCGTCGATTGCGCCGACGGCCAGTTTGAGCTGGGTGCCTCCGCATACGAGAAGCGCGGCGTCGCCGTGGTCGTTCCCCACTGGGACGAGACCAAGTGCATTCAGTGCAACCAGTGCGCCTACGTGTGCCCGCATGCCACCATCCGTCCGTTCGCGATGACCGAGGACGAGGCTGCCGCCGCGCCCGAGGCTACCCGCACGCTCGACGCCATGGGCCCCAAGGCCAAGGGCATGAAGTTCACCATGGCCGTGTCCCCGCTCGACTGCATGGCTGCACCAACTGCGTCAAGGTTTGCCCCAAGGGCGCCCTCGAGATGGTTCCCACCGAGCAGGAGATGGACCAGCAGCCCGTTTGGGACTACATGGTCGAGAACGTCTCCGAGAAGAAGGAGCTCATCGCGGCCAACGTCAAGGGCAGCCAGTTTAAGCAGCCCTACCTGGAGTTCTCCGGCTCCTGCGCCGCTGCGCCGAGACCGCCTATGCACGTCTGGTGACCCAGGTTGCCGGCGACCGCATGTTCATCTCCAACGCCACCGGCTGCTCCTCCATTTGGGGTAACCCCGCTGCCACCGCTCCTTACTGCAAGGACAAGGACGGTCACGGCCCGGCGTGGAACAACTCCCTGTTCGAGGACAATGCCGAGCACGGTCTGGGCATGGCCGTTGGCTATGAGGCCGTTCAGCACAAGCTGATCGCCGCTACCCAGGACATCATCGCTGCCGATGGTCCGTCCGATGAGCTCAAGGCCGCCGGTCAGGCTTGGATCGACTCCGTCAACGACGCCGAGGCCTCCAAGACCGCTGCCGCTGCCTACGTTGCCGAGCTCGAGAAGTGCGGCTGCGACGCTTCCAAGGCAATCCTCGCCGACAAGGCTTACCTCACCAAGAAGTCCTTCTGGATCTTCGGCGGCGACGGCTGGGCCTACGACATCGGCTTCGGTGGCCTGGACCACGTCCTGGCTTCCGGCCACAACGTCAACGTCTTCGTCTTCGACACCGAGGTCTACTCCAACACCGGCGGTCAGGCCTCCAAGGCCTCGAACCTGGGCCAGGTCGCTCAGTTCGCCGCTGCCGGTAAGGTGACCAAGAAGAAGTCTCTGGCCGAGATCGCCATGAGCTACGGCTACGTCTACGTGGCACAGGTTGCCATGGGCGCCAACCCGGCTCAGACCCTCAAGGCCATTCACGAGGCCGAGGCCTACGACGGCCCGTCCCTCATCATCGGCTACAGCCCCTGCGAGATGCACTCCATCAAGAAGGGCGGCATGCAGAACTGCCAGGCCGAGATGAAGAAGGCTGTCGAGTGCGGTTACTGGAACCTCTTCCGCTTCAACCCCGAGGCTGCTGCCGGCAAGAAGTTCTCGCTCGATTCCAAGGAGCCCGCGGGCGGTTATCAGGAGTTCCTGATGAACGAGGCCCGTTACGCTTCGCTGACGCGTTCCTTCCCCGAGCGCGCCGAGGAGCTCTTCAAGGAGAATGAGCAGGCCGCTATGGACCGCTATCAGCACCTGCTGAAGCTCAAGACGGTGTACAACGAGGCCTAGGTCTCCCACCGCAGGATCTGAGGGCTAACCTTCGCGGACGTCCTCGGACATGAAAGAACCCCCGCTGCGCACTACGTGCGGCGGGGGCTCTTTCGTCCTGCGGAATGTCCGCGAAGGTTAGCCCTCAGATCCTGCTATGACTACGTCCTCGGATTGTGTGGGCGGATGAAGGACGTGGTTGTGGGGGGCTTTTGTCCCCTTCGCTGTTTCGCGGCTTTGCCGCGAAACCACGCGCTGCTTTGGGCATAGAGGGGGACCTAGTTGCGGACCCAGATGGCCTAGAGGGATATGGGTGCAAACGAGAAATCGTTGTTGGGGTCGTCCTTTTCCATAAACTCATCGAGGCAGAATGTCATATAGATTGGAACGTACAGGACCTTGCCCTCTTTGCTGAGGTTCTCGTGGCTTAGCACAACGGCCTCGGGGATTTTGTACTCGCTCACGCTCATCAGACGGTCGAGGGCCGCATGGGCTCGAACCTTCTTGCCCGATTTGACCTCGATTGGGACAACGTGCCCACGGGTGCCTTCGATCACAAAGTCAACTTCGCCGACCTCGCGTGTCTGGTAGTACCATGCATCAGTTCCAAGGGCGACAAGCTCCTGCGCGACCACGTTCTCATAGAGACCGCCGAGGTTGGGGGTTTTCATATCAAGGTAGACAGCGCGTGCCGTGCTGCCGGGATACCGTGATGCGAGCATGCCTGTATCAGACTCGTATAGTTTAAAGGCGGTCGCCTTTTCTGTCCTCTTAAGAGGACTTCGGGCCTCCGTCACCTGGGCGACCATCAAACCGACGCCCGCGTTCACCAGCCATAGGAAATCCTGCTCGTATTTTTGAAGGCGAGCCCCCTCGCCCAGGGATGAAACAACAAAGCGATGGGACTCCGCCTCAAGCTGAACGGGAATTTGTTCGAAAATCGCGCGAACGTTAAACGCTCGAGTCGATGCATATTTAGAGATATCACTTTTGTACTGATCGACAAGCTGAATTTGAAGCTCACGCGTCCTCACGAGTGAATAACCCGAATCAATATAGTTCTGTACGACCTCCGGCATGCCGCCGCAAACGATATAAGCTCTAAAGTTTTTGAGCATCGCCTCATGAATATAGTTTTCGACGGGACGCCTCTCGACAAGGCAGCTGCGGATGTCTGCAAGCACATTCTCGCTGATGCTGTTTGCCCAACAAAACTCTTCAAAATCCATTGGTCGCATAACAATGTGCTCGACATACCCCACCGGGAAAGAAGAGATCCCCTTAAACTCAGTCCCAAGCATAGACCCCGAGAAGACATAGCTAAAGCGCCCGTCCTCGACCAACGCCTTCATGAGCGTGACGATCTGCAGATACTCCTGTATTTCATCGACAAAGATAAGCGTATCTCCCTCAACAAGCGGTGCATCCGCAAGAAGGGCCACGCGGTTGATAAAGTCAACGGCGTTCTTAGCGCCAATGAGCACATCTCTTGCCTCGGCATCGAGCAGCAAATTGGCCTCAAAATACGACGCGTAGTTGTCTTTACCAAACGCGCGAATCGCATAGCTCTTGCCAATCTGACGCGCACCGATAACAAGCAACGCTTTATCGGAGTCGTTCTTCCAGCTCAAAAGCCTGTCAGTGACCTTACGGCGTAGCATTAAAACACCTCATTGACAAAAATTGGCAAATAGATTTGCCCATAATCATACAAAAATTGGCAAATAGATTTGACCCAAATCGTACAAAAATTGGCAGATAGCAAAGATTCGCTTAGGTCTCAAAGCCATCGAGTCGGCGCGGTGCCATGCGAAAACGCTGGGGACGCCGTTAGCGTTCTCGGCTGCTTGGGTGGGCAGGAGCGAAAGGGCATCAGCGGCGTTCATGCAGTATCCGACGGTAAAGTTCCATACTGCGAACTCACAATCGCTTGCCGCAAAGTGAAGCGCGTTCGGCTATCCCTTTTGTTGGATGAAAAGCCCCGTGTTATTGCAGGGGTGCATACTTGTCTTGCAAGTGCATAGAATCTCGTATAGTGCGAGTAAATAATTGCAGTGTCGGTTATGTGTTTAGCAAAGATATAGTTTGCATAATCCAGCCTAATCTCTGCTCTAATTAAATAAAGTCGCACGTAGATGACGTAAACATGTGTGAGCTGGGCTTCTTTACGCTGAGCGGGTAAAAACGACCGTTCACCGTTAAACTATTTTCAAAATGAATAAAATGAGCGATAAAGAGAATATAAACCTTAATAAACTCGCGTATTGCACGGACGCGGGTTATTAATGGGTTGTAGGCCTTTTACAGAAAGGATTCCAGCAATGTCTAAGCCTCTTGGCAAGCCCGATCGTATTGTCGTCGCCCTCGGCGGCAACGCCCTCGGCAACAACCCCGTCGAGCAGATCCAGGCCGTGAGCAACACCGCCCACGCTCTCCTTGGTCTTATCGAGCAGGGTAACGAGATCATCATCACCCACGGCAACGGCCCGCAGGTCGGCATGATCCAGAACGCCTTCGCCGCCGCCCACGACGCCATCGGCACCCCCGAGATGCCGCTGCCCGAGTGCGGCGCCATGTCCCAGGGCTACATTGGCTATCACCTGCAGCAGGGCATCGGCCGCGAGATGCACAAGCGCTATAAGCGTTGGCACGCCGCCACCGTCGTCACCCAGATCGAGTGCGACCCGGACGATCCCGCGTTCAAGAACCCGACCAAGCCGATCGGCCCCTTCTACACCGAGGAGCAGGCCAAGGAGTTCATGGCCGAGGATCCTTCCAAGGTCTTCGTCGAGGATTCCGGCCGCGGCTGGCGTCGCGTTGTCGCTTCCCCTGATCCCAAGAAGATCGTCGAGGCTGACTCCATCCTCAACTTGCTCGACAACGAGTTTATCGTCATCGCCTGCGGTGGCGGCGGCATCCCCGTCGTCCGCGACTACGAGAACAAGGGCTGCTACAAGGGCGTTCCCGCCGTCATCGACAAGGACCTGGGCGGCGAGCTGCTGGCCGAGGACTGCGACGCCGACGTTCTGTTCCTGCTGACCGCCGTTGAGCATGTCGCCATCAACTTTGGCAAGCCCAACCAGGAGGAGCTCGAGGACATCACCGCCGACGAGGCCGAGCGCCTGGCCGACGAGGGTCAGTTCGGCAAGGGTTCCATGGAGCCCAAGGTCCGCGCCGCCATCAAGTTTGCCCGCTCCCGCAAGGGCCGCACCTGCATCATCGGTGCCCTGGACAAGGCCGCCGAGACCATGGCCGGTCTCTCCGGTACCCGCATTCACGAGTAGCCTCTACTCTGTTGCCTCTCTCGTGGGCGCCAGGCAAGACGCCCACAAACTAGCCTCTCTTCATGAGTCCCGCAGTCCGCTCCGGCTGCGGGGCTTTTGCTATCGGTAGTCATTGGGGACAGACTTAAATGAGTAGCACCAATCAACTGCGGAAAGTGCATCCCACAATGAGCGTCCAAAATGGGGCACAGTTTCCCCGGGGCCCTCAACCGGAAAATACATCCCGGAATTTGCCCGAAAAATGGCCCCCAGTTTCCCAAACAGGCCGCTAACGGAAAGCGCATCCCGCTATTGGGCCCCAAAGCAGGATGCGCTTTCCGTGCTGGCAGTTCCAAGCAGTTCGGGATGGCCCTTTTCGTCTGCTCTCGGCCGGCGTCCGTAAGACTGTCCCCGACGACCACTCATTTAAGTCTGTCCCCAATGACTAGTAGTAGGCCCACATGGCTTCGACTTCGTTGAGGACCTCTACGACGCCCCAGCGGCGGGCGCTGCGGCTGGCCGAGTTGGGATCGAAGACTTCAATCTGGTCGGCGTCGTCAATACCGTAAAGCACAATGTAGTGGCCCACGTTGGTAAAGGTGCCCGGCCGAACGGCGGCGATGACGGGCGCTCCCGAACGTAGCGCCTGAGTCATCGAGTCGCGATCGTTATGAAGCTCCGTTCCGTTAAGTCCCAACTGCCACGCACCGCTCGTCATAAACGACCATTCGGTTGCACCGGTGGGGGCGTAATTGCCTGCCTCGGAAAGCGCGCACATATCGACGGGAGTCATATCGGTGCGTCCCGTCTTAAAGATATAGACCATAGTGAGGCACGTAGGCCCGCAAGCATTTTGGCGGATGGTACCGCCGGCGTAAGGCAGCTCCGACCATGCAGGGTCGATCTGATAGATATGCGGCATCGTGCCGGCTTGCCATTGCGAGCGCGGGGTCGAAAAGGCGAAAGAATAACCGGGCGCGACGGGGGCCTTGAGCAGCTTGTCCTCGGCGGTGGGCTCGAGACCGGCCGAGCCGTGGGACATACAGGAGCTCATAAGCACAAAGACCAGACAGATGAGGATAGAGCACAGTGCGAGGCAAAGCCGACGAGCCGGCAGGGCGGGGGCATTCACGTGCGATGTCGAGCGGTAGGGCTTGCCGTCGCGTCCGCCTTGGGGATGCGAAAAGAAGCGGTTGATATGGATGCCGGGCTGACGTGCGCCGTTGCGGCGCAGTTGCGGAACCTCGGCTTGGCGCTGTCGAGTGCGCGCGCCCAAGCGGCTATCTTGCTGCGCGCTTGTGCCCGTGCTCGGACGGCCACTCTGCCGTGTTCTGCTTGTCTGCTGCCGAGACGAAGGCCTGGGTTGCTCTTGAGGGCGTTGCGGATTGCTGCTCGTGGCACTTCTAGGCGTCGGCGTGGTGCGGCCAGCAAGGCGAACGCTTTGTCGCCGTTGATCACCGTCGTTGTATCCGTATGCCATTCGTACCGCCTTGTCTCATGTATAACCTGTCTATCCTACAAAAAAGATGTGCAACAAATGGGTCTGCGCGTCAAAAGCTCGGTAAACGGTACGAAAGGCGCAAAACGCACGGCTTCAAAAACATCTCTATATGCGTCCGATGAGCGTACGCCCGTCGGACGGGCGGCAACAATGAGTGGCAAACCGCGCCGTTCGTCCCAAAAACAGCGCCGCTCGTTTTGCAGTTCTGCCTTCGGTCGAGTCGCAAGCGGCGCTGCTGTGCCAAGGCCGTATCTTAAAGCCACGAAATAAAAGCGCGCGGTAAAACAGACCGCGCAAGGGGTGACGCCAAAGAGGCGTCAATAAGGAAAGGAGGGGAACAATGGCGGACAAGAACGCAGAAGTTGCAGTCGAAGGTAACGGCGGCATGAAGAAAACGCTTTCGCTCTGGAACTTCTTCACCATCGGTTTCGGTGCCATCATCGGAACTGGCTGGGTCCTGCAGGTCGGCGACTGGATGGTCGTGGGCGGTGGTCCCGTTCCCGCTATGATCGCATTCCTCTTGGGTGCAATCTTCCTCGTGCCCGTCGGAGCTGTTTTCGGTGAGCTCACGGCTGCTATCCCCATCTCGGGCGGCATCGTCGAGTATGTCGACCGTAGCTTTGGCCGTACGCTGAGCTACATCACCGGTTGGCTCCTGGCCCTGGGCAACGGCATCCTGTGCCCGTGGGAGGCCATCGCCATTTCGACCCTCGTGTCCGAGATGTTCGGCAGCCTGCCCGGTCTTGAGTGGCTGCGCGCCGTCAAGCTCTACACCATCTTGGGCGCCGACGTTTACTTGTTCCCGACGCTAATCGCGCTCGGCTTTGCAGTCTACGTCATCTTCCTCAACTTCCGCGGTGCCAGCTCGGCCGCCAAGCTCCAGGCCTTCCTGACCAAGGCTCTGCTCTGCGGCATGCTGCTCGCCATGGGTGTCTCGCTGTTCACCGGTTCGCCGGAACACGCCATGCCCGTGTTCTCCCAGGTCACCGGTGCTGGCGGCGGCAAGCCCGCTACCGAGGGCACCAGCCTGTTCGCCGGCATCGTGTCGGTCCTGGTTTTGACCCCGTTCTTCTACGCCGGCTTCGATACTATTCCTCAGCAGGCTGAGGAAGCAGCCGAGGGCCTCAACTGGAACAAGTTCGGCAAGATCATCTCCCTGGCCCTGCTGGCCGCCGGCGGCTTCTACATGGTCTGCATCTACTCGTTCGGCACCATCCTCGACTGGCATGAGTTTGTTAAGAGCCCGGTTCCCGCGCTGGCCTGCCTCAAGGGCATCAACATGCTCCTGTACCTGGCCATGCTCGTCATCGCCACGCTTGGACCCATGGGCCCGATGAACTCCTTCTACGGCGCCACGAGCCGCATCATGCTCGCCATGGGCCGCAAGGGCCAGCTGCCCGAGAAGTTCGCCGAGGTCGATCCCAAGTCCGGCGCTCCCAAGCTCGCCTGCGCCGTTCTGGGCGTCATCACCGTCATCGGCCCGTTCCTGGGCAAGAACATGCTCATCCCTCTGACCAACGTGTCGGCTCTCGCTTCATCTTCTCCTGCGGCATGGTCGCCCTCGCTTGCCTGCGCATGCGCTTCACCGAGCCCGACCTGCCTCGTCCCTACGAGGTGCCCGGCGGCAAGTTTGGCATCAGCCTCGCTGTCGCTGCCTGCGCCGTCATCATCGGCCTGCTCGTGGTCCCGTTCTCTCCCGCCTCCCTCAACATGGTGGAGTGGAGCATCGTGATCGGCTGGCTGGCCGTTGGCCTGGCTCTCATGGCCTTCACCAATTCCCGCAAAAAATAACGCCTAGCCGGGGCGGATCGGGTGCGCGGACCCCTCTCTTCCGCGCACCGAACCCGGCACCACTTGGGTAGCTTTGTGAGGTCATAACCCAACATGGCCTCGCCCACTATATGGATCCATAAGGAGGAACCATGTCCACTAAGTACGCAATCGTTGGCGGCAAGCTCATCGACGGTACCGGTGCCGAGCCGGTCGAGAACTCCCTCGTTCTCGTCGACGACAACGGCAAGATCGAGTATGCCGGTGCTATGCAAGACCTTCCCGAGGGCGTTGAGGTTATCGACGCCGCTGGCAAGACCGTCCTTCCCGGCCTGATCGACACCCACCTGCACTTCTCGGGCAACCTGACCGACGATGACACCGATTGGGTCATGCAGCCGCTCCTCGAGAAGCAGGCCGTCGCCGTCAAGCAGGCCTACGACTGCCTCACCCACGGCCTCACCACCGTCTGCGAGATCGGCCGCTTTGGTATCCAGATTCGCGACTGCATCGACAAGGGCGTCTTTAAGGGCCCGCGCGTTCTGGCCACTGGTCTTGGCTTCTGCCGCGTTGCCGGCCACGGTGACTCCCACCACTGCACCCAGGAGCTCAACAAGGAATCCCATCCCTGGGGCGACCAGGTCGATGGTCCTTGGGATCTGCGCAAGGCCGTCCGTCGTCGCCTGCGCGAGAACCCCGATGCCATCAAGATCTGGGCTACCGGTGGCGGCATCTGGCGTTGGGATTCCGGTCGCGACCAGCACTATTGCTCCGAGGAGATCCAGGCCGTGGTCGAAGAGGCAAAGATGGTCGGCATCCCCGTGTGGAGTCACTGCTACAACAACCACGCCGCCGCCTACGATTCCGTCCGCTTTGGCTGCGAGCAGCTGATTCACGGCTTCGATATCGATGAGCGCACCATGGACCTCATGGCCGAGCAGGGCACCTTCTTCACCCCGACGATCGCCTTCCTGCCCACCTGGTACGCCACCTATCCGCCCGTCTACGTCCCCGAGCTGCACGACAAGTACGAGGGCACCCTGGTCGAGAAGGAGCTGCAGCGCAACTACGACTGCCTGCGCGAGGCCAAGAAGCGCGGCGTCGTCATGACGATCGGCTCCGACTCCTTCTCCTTCGTCACCCCGTACGCACCTGCTCCATCGAGGAGATGTACGAGTTCGTCGACAAGATCGGCTTCACTCCGGTCGAGACCATCACCTGCGCCACCCTCAACGGTGCCAAGATGTGCCACATCGAGGACGAGACCGGTTCCATCGAGGCCGGCAAGTGCGCCGACCTGCTGGTTGTCAACGGTGACGTCGCCGCCGACATCCACGTGCTCAACACCGACAACATGGACGTCATCATGAAGGACGGCTGGATCGTCGAGGCTGGCACTTTTGGTGAGGCTAACAAATACAGCGCCTAAGATACCGTTTGTCGATGGCTTGATGTAAAACACAGTTTTTGATTGCATAATGCAATGGAGAGGGTCGCTTGCGGCCCTCTTTATTGCTATGGGTGCTACGGACAAGAGGGGATGACGGTGGATTTAAACAGGCTGATTCTGGGCAAGAGCTACAACTCTACCAAGGTCTTTCGTACGGCCCAGCATGTGGTTCAGGCCATCCTGCTCGGTATTGTCGTTCCGGCGCTTATCCTGCTGCTTATCTGGGATTTAACCGATAATCCCAATCCCGTTCCGGGTGTTGTCGTTATTGCCGGCCTGGTCATGCTGTGCTTCTTTTTCTCGTATGTCTTTGTGGTCCCCGACGACCTCACATCGAGCGCAACCGACCGTACGCTCGCCATCGCATCAAAAATATTCGCCTACACGTCGCGCGGCCTTACGCCCGAAGCGGCCCTGGGCGCCTCTAAAATTATCCTGTCCGAGACCATCGCCTCTGCCATCTGCTTTACCGATGGCAAACAGGTGTTGGCAAGCTGGGGCGAGGACTCGGCAAAGTGCCCTGCCGGCACCCCGGTCGTGCTCAAGACCACGCTCAACGTGATCGAGTCCGGCGAACAGAGTGTATTTTCGCGCGACGCCTCCAATGAGACGGGCGGCTATTTTCCCCGTCTGCGCGCCGGCATTGTCGCGCCGCTGACCGTGCGCGGGCATTGCGTGGGCACGCTCGAGCTGTATTACCCCCGCCTGAGCAGCATCGATATGCGCCAGACGGCGTTGGCCTCGGGCTTTGCCGATCTCATTTCCACGCAGCTCGCCAGCTTCGAGCTCGAGCGCCAGGACGAGCTCACGGCCCGCGTGGAGCTTCGCGCCCTGCAGTCGCAGGTCGACCCGCATTTTCTATTCAATACCATCAGCACCATCGTGTCGCTCGTTCGAACCGAGCCCGACAAGGCGCGATCGCTGCTGATCGATTTTTCCAATTATTACCGTCAGACGCTTTCTGACTCCGATACGCTCACCACGCTCGAGCACGAGGTGGAACAGGGCACTCGTTATATCAATCTTATGCAGGCCCGGTATGGCGACGGCCGTCTGCGCGTCTCGGTCGACATCGACTTTGAGGTGCGCGACAGCCTGGTACCGCCGTTTATCTTGCAGCCGCTGCTCGAAAACTGCATCAAGCATGCGCAGCGCGAGACCGAGCCGCTTTCTATTCGTGTTAGGGCTTTTGAGACCGATGACGGCTTGGAGATCATCGTCGAAGATGACGGCATCGGGATGAGCGAAGAAGTCTGCGCGCATCTGTTTGAGCAGCATCGCCGAGAGGAGCCCGAGAGCATTACCGCCGACGGCTCCGTTAAGCGAGGTTGCGGCCTGGCGCTCTTCAACGTGCTTCAGCGCATCCATTTCTTTTACGGAGAAGATTCCGGCATGCGCGTGAAGTCCCAGGAGGGCGTGGGAACGCAGGTCATCGTTGAGTTGAACGGCGAGCCGCATGAGCCGGCGCCGCTAACGGTGTAGCACGCGGTTGGATTGAGAGAAAAAGAGGGGAAGCGCATATGTCTGAAGGCTGGAACATCCTGGTGGTTGATGACGAGCCCCCAATTAGGGCTGAGCTACGCTATCTGTTGGAAAAGGATACGCGTGTGGGTCAGATTGCCGAGGCGGGCAATGTCACCGAAGCCGTGGAGTTGATTCTGTCGAACAAGCCCGACGTGCTGTTTTTAGACATTACCATGCCCGGTCGCTCGGGAATTGAGCTTGCCGAGACCCTGCAAAACCTAAAGAGGCCGCCGGTCGTGGTGTTTGTGACGGCATTTGCCGAGTATGCGGCCGATGCCTATAACCTCGATGCTGTCGATTATGTCGTCAAACCGGTTGAGGATGCCCGCCTGTCAAAGGCGCTCGACAAGATCGAGACTGCCCTGGGCGCTCGCCGTGTCGTCCATACTCCGCGCCAGCCTTTGCGCCTGACGGTAGATCGCGGGGGCAAAAAGGTGTTCATTCCCGTGGCGGATGTCTGCTACTTTGAGGCGCGCGCCGATTTTTGCAACGCCGTCTGCGCCGAGGGGACGTACCTGATCAATGAGTCGATTTCCTCGCTCGAGCGTCGCCTGGCCTCCGAGGGCTTTATCCGCGTCCACCGCAGCTATCTGGTTAATTTGGAAGACGTGCATAATGTCGAGATCGGCTCCACGGGCCTGATGGAGCTCAGGCTCGACCGTGTGAGCTCGACGGTGCCCGTTTCACGCCGTCGCGCCGCCGAGGTTAAGACGCACCTGGGGCTTGCGTAAGCGGTCCGCACGCCACCGTTTACCGCCGCAGGTTTGGCACGGGCGCGCGGTGGGCATAATGGGTGGCATCGAATGAAATCGAAAGGATCATTATGCCTGCGCTCATTACGCATCATCTGTTTGGCGAGGAAAGCATCGACCGTCTTCCGCAGGGCGTTATCACGTCCGACGAGGAGCGTATTGCCTTTATCCTGGGCAACCAGGGCCCCGACCCGTTTTTCTTCCACATGCTCACGCCGCGCGTTTCCGATTGCACGTTGCTTGCTCAGGTCATGCACCGCTCGCGTATGTCGCGCCAGTTCTCGTGTCTGCGCGACGGCGTGTCACACCTGCAACCGCGCGATGCCAACCTGGGTCGCGCCTTTGCGCTGGGCCTGCTGTCGCACTATGTGCTCGACCGCAATGCCCACCCCTTTGTCTACGAGCAGCAGTTTGGCATTGTGGACTCCGATCCCGAGCTCGAGGCTTCGGGCAGCCAAGTTCACGCCGTGCTCGAAAGCGACCTGGACGTGCTGATGCTGCAGCTCAAGCGCGATGGGGCAACGGTCGAGGATTATCCGCCGGCGGGCGAGATCGTCACGACCGACCGCATCAATCGTGTTGCTGGCGTGCTGATGAGCTACGTCGCCGGGCGCGTGTACGGTATCGATATCCCGGCGGGGGAGTACGCCGGCGCCGTAGCCGACATGCAGCTGCTCTACCGCACTATCGAGCCGGCCGGTTCGGCCAAGACGCGCGCGATTGCCCTGATCGAGGGCTTGGTGCACGATTATTCGCTGCTCGACGGCCTTGCGCACCGTGTGACGACCGAGCTGCCCGAGCGTACCGGCAACCTGGGCCACTTGGCATGGAAGAACCCCTTTACCGACGAGGTCTCGAACGAGAGTTTCCCCGAGGTCTTTGACCGCGCGCTGGTCGATTACGAGTGCACGGTCGCCCGCTTTATCGAGACCGGCGATATGGAAGCCGTGACCAACCACGTCAATTACAGCGGTCGCGTGCTCGACGTCGACGAAGAGTTCGACCGCGAAGAGTAGGGCTCGTGCGTGCCCCTTTGCCGAATCCTTACCGGCGCCTCTGGACAATTGGGGTACGATGAACTAACTGCATATCGGGCGAATACGAAGGGGCCCTGTCCATGAAATACACCAAGCTCGAGCGTAACTGGGTTATGTACGATGTGGGCAACTCGGCCCTCGTGCTGCTCAATACCTCGGTGGTGCCCATCTACTTTAACGCCATCAATACCGGTGCTTCCTCGGCAGACCTGGTGGTCGCTTGGGGCAACGCGCAGACGATCGCCTCGCTAGTCATTGCCATGCTCATGCCCATTCTGGGCGCGCTTGCCGATTACGCCGGCACAAGATCAAGTTCTTCTTGGGCTTCTTCCTCACGGGCCTGGTCCTTTGCCTGGCGCAGGCTATCCCAATGTCCGCCATGGCATTTTTGACCGTGTACGTGCTGTGCACCATCGGCCTTAACTCTTCTATGACGTTCTACGACGCCATGCTGCCCGACATTACCACCGACGAGCGCATGGACGCCGTGTCCAGCTCGGGCTATGCCTGGGGTTACATCGGTTCCACCGTACCGTTCATCATCTGCCTGGCGCTTATCATGGGTGGCCCCGCTCTCGGCGTCCCCACCATGCTGGCAACGCGTCTGTCGTTTATCATCACCGGTGCCTGGTGGCTCATCTTTACCCTGCCGCTCATTCGCACCTATAAGCAAAAGTACGGTCGCGAGCGCGGTCCCCAGGACACCATCGGCCACATCGTGGGCGGCGTGTTCTCCGAGGTCGGACACACCATGCGCGAAATCGCCCACAACAAGACCGTGCTGGTCTACATGATCGCGTTCTTCTTCTACATCGACGGTGTGCACACGGTCATTTCCATGGCAACCAGCTACGGCTCGGCTCTGGGTATCGATTCGACCCAGCTGGTGCTGGCGCTGCTCGTCACGCAGTTTGTGGCCTTTCCGTCCGCCATCATCTACGGCAAGCTCGCCGGACGCGTGGGCACGCTCAACATGATTCTGGTGGCGGTCGCCGCCTACATGGGCATTGTGCTGTTCGCCGCGTTCTTCCTAAAGACCGCCTTTGAGTTCTGGGTGCTTGCCATTATGGTCGGCCTGTTCCAGGGCGGCGTGCAGGCGCTCAGCCGTAGCTACTTTGGCCGCATTATCCCTAAGGAAAAATCCAACGAGTACTACGGCTTCTTTGACATCTTTGGTCGTTATGCAAGCGTCATGGGCACCTTTCTAGTGTCGGTCGTCACCTCGCTGACCGGCAACCCGTCGCTGGGCGTCCTTTCCATTGGCGTGCTGCTGGTTGTTGGCTTTATGCTGCTGGTCCGCCTGTCCCGCATGACTCAGGCGGCGGCGTAAGGCAACCGGGCTCAGTACAGCAATTGTGCCTATCTGCAGTACTCTTTTGGAAGTAGCCGCATAAATCATTCTGACTTCCGAGCAATGTTTAGCCCAAGTGGGTATGATGGAATCAGCTAGGTCGCGGGGCGTCGCCTGTGTTTGGCGGCGCCCCGTTTTTGTGTTGCAAGGAGGGTAAAGGTATGAACGCCACGGTTGTGATCCCAACATATTGGGCGGGCGATGATACCCAAGCAAACGCTCCCGGCACCTACGATCACTCGACGTCGCTCAACGCCGCCAACCCGGAACTCGATCGCTGCCTGACTTCACTCGAACAGGTGCGCGACATTCCGCGCATCATTCTCTTGGTGGTCTGTCCGGTTTCTGCCACGGCCGACGTATCCCATCGCGTGCACGAAATCGTTAATGCGCATCCCACACTTAAGGTCACCGTCGTTACCAATACTCAGGCTTCGCGTGTTGCCGACCGCGTGGCACAGATTGCGCCCAAAGGCTCGGGCGAGTGCGTGAGCCTGCGCGGCTACGGCGCCATCCGCAACATGGGTCTTGCCTGCGCGGCGGTGCTGGGGCACGACGCGGTTGTGTTTTTGGATGACGACGAGACCGTCATCGATGCCGACTTTATGAAGCGTGCGACCTATGCGCTGGGCCAGCAGACGCGTCAGAGCCTGCCGATTTTAGTCAAGAGCGGATACTTTTATGATCGCGACGGGTCGCCGCTGGCTCCCACGGACAAAGCGGGCATTTGCCATCGCTGGTGGACCAAGCGTATCGAGTTCAATCGCTGGATGAAAAAGGCGCTCTCGGGCACCCGCATCTCGCGCTCCAATTACGTGTGCGGCGGCCTGATGGCCCTGCACGCCCGCGCCTTTACGCGCGTGGCCTTCGACCCGTTTATCACCCGCGGCGAGGATCTGGACTACCTGTTTAACATGCGCATGTTCGGCTATGACGTGTGGTTCGATAACGAGTGGACCGTGCGCCACCTGCCGCCCGAGTCCGAGAAGCGCTCGCCGCGCTTTATGCAGGACGTGTACCGTTGGTACTACGAGCGGGCCAAGCTGACGTTCGCTGCACACCAAAAGGAGCTCATTCCGGTTACGGCCGCATCACTCATGCCCTATCCGGGTCCGTGGATTTCGCGCGAGCTCGACGACCGCGTGCGCAAGACCGCCATGGTTCGCAGCATGTTTACCCGCGAGCACGAGGGGTATCTGCGCATCTGGCGTCATGGTATTGACGAGGCCAAGACCTATGCCCGCCAAAACGCCGCAAGCTACCTGCGTTTTCAGAGTTTCTGGCCCAAGATTATGGACGAACTTTGGCGCGACGCACAACTGATTAGCATCCTGGAGGGGGCTGAATGATCGACCGCCGCGCCCAGCGCGATAATTCAATTTCAATCTTTCGTATCATCGCCGTTGTCTGCGCCGTTTGCGTGTTGGCGTACTTTATCTTTGCCCTGGCGACTGGCATTGAGCCGATTGCCACGGTGATTGCCTGTGCGCTGCTGTGCATCTTCCTGTGCATCTTTATCTTTTTGACGCTCAATCCCGATTCGGTACGCTCCCAGTACACCGAGGAGACGCTCTCGGTTGCCTCGGCCATGCTCGAGGACATTAAGGGCGGCCTGACGCAGGAATCGGCACTTTTGGTGTGCCGGCGTATCCTGCCCGAGACACGTGCCATGACCGTTGCCATCACCGATGAGGCAACGTGCTGGCCTGCGCGGGCGAGTTCGAGGAAAAGCTGCTGCCCGATTCGCCCATCCACACGCTTGCCACGCGCTACGTCATTGAGCACGGCATCGTGCAGTCGTTCAACCGCGTGGTGGACGTGGTGGGTTCGGATGGCTCGCACAACCATGTTCCCGCCGGTATCATCGCGCCCATCAAGGTGGGCGACCGCACCGTCGGCACGCTCAAGTTCTACTACAAGACTCCGCGTGCCGTCGACCGCACCCAGTATGCGCTCGCCTCGGGTTTTGCCGAGATCCTGTCCACGCAGCTCGCCATCCACGAGCTCGAGGTGCAAAAGGAGCTCACGGCCCGTGCCGAGGTTCGTGCTCTGCAAGCGCAGATCAATCCGCACTTTCTGTTTAACACGCTCAACACCATCGCGTCGTTTACACGCACCGATCCGCTGCGTGCCCGCGAGCTGCTGCGCGAGTTCTCCTCGTTCTATCGCGCCACGCTCGACAACTCGGGGTCGCTTATCCCGGTCTCGCGCGAGGTTGCCCAGACCAAGCGCTACCTGACGTTTGAGAAGGCGCGCTTTGGCGAGGACCGCGTACTGGCGACCTTCGATGTCTCCGAGGATGTCGAGGACACGTTGGTCCCGGCCTTTGTAATCCAGCCCATCGTCGAGAACGCCGTGCGGCATGGCATGGGCGATGACGATGCCCTGCGGATCGACGTGACCGTCCATCAAGACGGCGACGACGCAATCCTGATTGCCGTAGCCGACAACGGCGTGGGCATGGACGAGGGCACCGCCGCCAGGCTGTTTGATGAGCGCTCCGCCCGCCCCGATGCCAGTTCCCCGCAAGGCGGCGGCGCCGGTGTGGCCATGCACAATATTTCTGAGCGCATCCATCGCTTTTATGGACCGCACTCTTATACGCGCGTCGAATCGGCGCCGGGCAAGGGCACCAAAGTGCTCCTGCACCTTGATTTGTCGGAGAGCATCTTTGACATTCAAGAGTAAAATAAAAGGCTATGGGCTCAACGCCAAGCGGCGGATGCCCGGCGTAGTTTGTTGACGAAAGGTTTAATCCCTATGCTGCGTGCGATGATTGTGGATGATGAGGCCCCGGCCCGTTCGGAACTTCGCTTCTTGCTCGAGCAGACGGGCAAGATCGGCACGATCACTGAGGCGTCGAGCGTCCGCTCCGCCATTGAGATGCTTATGGAAAGTCGCGTGGATGTCGTGTTTCTCGATATCTCGATGCCCGGTGCCTCGGGCCTGCAACTTGCCGAGGCGCTGCATAAGCTCAAAAATCCGCCGGCGATCGTGTTTGTGACTGCGTATAGCGACCATGCGGTCGAGGCATTCGACGTCGATGCCGTCGATTATCTGATGAAGCCTGTCGAGGAAGCTCGCTTGGATCGCGCGATCGAGAAGGTCATGCAACGCGCCAAGCCGGTTACGGACAGCAAGGTGACCATCGAGCGTATCCCGGTGGAAAAGGGCGGCCGCAAGGTGCTCATTCCCGTGGATGACATCCGCTTTATCATGGCAAAGGACGATTACTCCTGCATCTATACCGTCGATGATCGCTTTTTGTCGACGACCTCGCTGGCGCAGTTTGAGGCCAAGCTCTGCGACTTTGGCTTCTTCCGTGTTCACCGCCGCTATATCGTCAACCTAGCGTGCGTCACGGACGTTGAGACGGTGCCCTCGGGCGCCATCCAGCTGGGCATTACGGGCGTCGACGAACGCGTGCCGGTTTCTCGCCGCCGCGTCGTGCCGCTCAAGAAGGCTCTGAGTCTCTAGCACACTGGCCCCGCAGCCCTGTAGACCCATCGTCTGCGGGGCCGTGGGGCCTTTTTTGTATGTATCTGCCGAATCGTTTTTTGCGGAAGGGATCCCATGAACAGCGCAAGCGCCAAGCGCATCGACATCATCTCGGACACCCACGGCTATTTATCGCCTGCGCTCTTGGATGAGCTTGAGGGCGCAGACCTGATCATCCACGCCGGCGACCTTACGTCAGAGATGGACTACGAGCACCTATGCACCATCGCCCCCGTGCGGGCCGTATTGGGCAACAACGATTACTACCGCGACTACGGCCCCGATGTAGACCGTCTTGCGCTCTTTACCTACGAAGGCCTCAAATTCGCCGTAGCCCACTACCGCGAAGACCTTCCGGTGGGATCCGTAGACGTAGCCATCAACGGCCACACCCACGTAACCAAAGAAGCCCAAGTGGGCCGCTGCCTAGTCCTCAACCCGGGCAGCGCCAGCTATCCCAGAGGCACCCGAGGCCCCACCATGGCCAGAATGCTCGTTAAAGACGGCAAGATCCTAAGCACCAAGTTTATTGACCTAGACTAACCGTAACAAAAACGGGGGATGCAGATTGCATCTCCCGTTTTTTATGAGCCAAAGGCCGAGCTTCAACAAAAACCTTAGACAACCCCGCCCCGGAGACCCTCCCGGAGGGACCGAAAAATTTTTCAAAAAAGTTGTTGCGCGCCGGACAGACTTCTGTGTATACTAATCCCCGCAGCGCACGCGAGCGGAAACAAACGCGAACGCCTGCCTGGGGAGTTAGCTCAGTTTGGTTAGAGCGCCGGCCTGTCACGTCGGAGGTCGCGGGTTCGAGCCCCGTACTTCCCGCCAACGCAATTAAAGCCACGTCTTCGGACGTGGCATTTTGCGTTTGATGCACTTTGTTTCGATAGAACGATCGCCCTGGCGCATCTTCGCCCAGAATCCCCGCCCCTTCGGGAACGCAAGTAAAATCTAATAAGCATATCTGTCTAAACAACAGCTTTGTTGCGCAACACCTGTTCAACGAGACAGGGGGGTTAGGTTATACTAAATTGCACTGTAGGCCGCATCTGATGCATTTCGCTCCAAGCGCGGCACTCAGTGGATATCCG
This sequence comes from Coriobacteriaceae bacterium AF45-21, assembly GCA_027682925.1. GTDB lineage: Bacteria > Actinomycetota > Coriobacteriia > Coriobacteriales > Coriobacteriaceae > Collinsella. The sequence goes on along the minus strand of JAQCYU010000012.1, from coordinate 34,898 downwards.
ATTTACCATTTGGATGTCCTAGCGGTCATTTAGCGTCTCGACACAAGCTCGGCCCCGGAGCTCGTTCGAGCTGTTCGTATTCCTTGAAAGGGGAAAAATGGACATATCGAGGAAGACTGATTACGCCCTTCGTATGCTGGCGATGCTTGCCGAGGATCCGGAGCGTTTGCTTTCTGTTCGCACCGCTGCCGAAGAGGTCAATGTTCCGTATTCGTTTGCCCGCTCGATTCAGCACGGTTTGGTCCAGGCCGGTATTGTGGAGAGCCTGCGTGGCGTCCACGGTGGCATGCGTCTCAAGGTCAGTCCGGACGACGTCACCATTCGTCAGGTCGTCGAGGCCGTTCAGGGCCCTATGGTTATGAATGATTGCACCGCACCCGATGGCGACTGTGCGCGCATGGGCACGTGCTGCTATCATCCCCTGTGGGCCGGAGCTCAAGCATTGATGCGCGACTACCTCGATTCCGTTTCGCTCGGCGACATCGTCGCTCACCGCCAGTTCCCGGCCGTCGATCCCAAGTTCGCCGACCGCGAAGCGTTTCCCGAGTACGCCACCTGTGCGTATACATGCCGGGAGGAATAGCGCCGCATAAGGAGCATAGATATGATTCAGGACCCCTTTCGTTCGATGATTCGTTCGGAAGGGGTCCTGCGTTATCGCGACCTTCCGTGGCGCCGCACGCGCGATCCGTACATCATTTGGCTTTCCGAGGTCATGTTGCAGCAAACACAGGTGCCACGCGTGGAGACGCGTATGCCGGCGTGGCTCGATCGCTTTCCGACCGTGCAGGCGCTTGCCCAAGCCGCGCCTTCCGATGTTTTGGACGCTTGGCAGGGCATGGGCTACAACCGACGCGCTCTGGCGCTCCACAAGGCCGCTCAGCGCGTTGTGGAGGACTGGGACGATGAGTTTCCGCGTGAGACGCGTGACTTGGTCGCTCTGCCTGGTATTGGCCCGGCAACGGCGCAAGGTATCCGGTCGTTTGCGTTTGACCTTCCAGGCGTGTATCTGGAGACCAACGTGCGCACGGTCTTTCTGCATCACTTCTTTCCCGATGTACCGGCTGTTCCCGACCGCGAGCTGGTGCCGCTGATTCAGGCGGCCTGTCCGGCGGCCCCCGGTGCGGCGACCGACGAGATCGCTCCCTTTGCCGTGCCGCTCGATGATGCCGATACGCCGCGCGCGTGGTATTACGCGTTGCTAGATTACGGCGCATATCTAAAAAAGACGTTGCCCAATCCGTCCAGGCGCTCGGCGGGCTATAGCCGTCAATCAAAGTTTGAGGGCTCACGTCGCCAAAAGCGCGCGCATATCGTGCGCATGTTGCTGGCAGCGCGCGATGGCCAGCCGGCGGGGATTACGCTTGCTGATGCCGTGGTGGGCGTTAACGAGATGGAGCGGCGGCTGGGCGTGGACCGGTCGAGCGCGAGCTTGTCGCGGGCATTCTGGCCGACCTGGAGCGTGAGGGCTTTTGCCGAGCCGAGGGCGATCGCTGGCTGAGCATCTAGCCCGTGCAAATCTGAAGAACAGGATTGTAAGGTTTAGATTTTCGGCATGAGGGCATCCTAAAGACGAGGCCGCTCGAAGCCTACGGGCGGCATGCGTTGAAGGGAAGTACACCTATGGATTTTGAGAATTCTCAAACCAAGAAGAACCTCGAGACCGCTTTTGCCGGTGAGTCCCAGGCACACACCAAGTATCGCTACTATGCCTCCAAGGCCAAGAAGGACGGCTACGTTCAGATCTCGAACATCTTTGCCGAGACGGCTGGCAACGAGTCCGAGCACGCCAAACTGTGGTTTAAGTATCTGCACGATGGCGCCGTCCCCGATACCCTGGACAATCTGCGCGATGCCGCCGCGGGTGAGAACTACGAGTGGACCACGATGTACGACGAGTTTGCCAAGACCGCCGAGGAAGAGGCTTTGCCGAGATTGCCGCAAAGTTCCGTGGTGTCGCCGCCGTCGAGAAGGCCCACGAGGAGCGCTACAACAAGCTCGTCGAGCGTATCGAGTCGGGCGAGGTGTTTGAGCGTGAGGGCGTAAAGGTGTGGAAGTGCCTGAACTGCGGGCACCTGCACGTTGGTGCCGAGGCGCCTGAGGTGTGCCCGGTGTGTAACCACCCGAAGGCGTACTTTGAGGAGCAGGTGGTGAACTACTAGCGCTTGGCGCTGGCTGCTGCGGAGCGCGGGGCGGGGAAATACCTTTCCCTCTCGCTCACGGCTCCGCAGGGTCGCGCGAGGCAAAGGTATTTCCCCGCCTTGCGCTCCGGCGTTGGGTCGTCGCGTGCTCGATACAGAAAAGCTGATAAAAAAGGTTGTGTGCCGCCCCTTTTTGGGGCGGCACGTTTTTGTGGGGTCCCGGTCTTCACAATTTTCGTCAAGTTTTTGGTTAGATTTTGGTCAGTTGGCGTAAGAGTGGAAGGCCAAAAGATTGCTGGCGAAAAAAGCTCAGAGAAAGTGCTGGTAGGGGAGTTGTTGAGCTTTTCGACGGCTTTTGAGCAAAAGAAACTTTGTGGCTATTGCCGGCGATTGCGTTGTCGCGGTCATGGCGGTGCGGGATGCTGGTCGTAAGCGTCGAATGCTCCGATTTTGGAGGCCAGCATGGATCTGTTTCTTGAGACTCCGCAGCAACAAGCTGAGCGCATGCTGCGTCAGCAGCAACGGCTCATGGAGATGCAAATGCAAGGGGCGGCAGCCCAGCCCTTTGCGCAAAATGTCGTGCCCGCTGCTGTACCTGCAGCTGTGCCCGGGTGTGAATCGGCGCCAGAGGCCTATTCCGTACAGCAGGATTCATATGCACAGGAGCTCGCGTTCGATAAACGTCGTGCGCGTCACCGTCGCTGGGCCCAGCGCCTGCGTACGCTGGCGATGATCGTGCTGATTCCGCTGGGGCTCGCGACAATCTTCTTGGCCTCATATGCCCTCACGTGCATTCTCAACGGCGCCTCGCCCAATGAGGTACTTCAGCACTTGGCAGCTCTTGGTCAGCGCTTGGGGGATGTCGCAGCAACTATCCGCGCCAGCTGGGAGAGCTAGCAGACCAGCACCCATAGCGCAAAGGTAACTTGTCTGCGCTCGATTGGACATGAGCTGCGTTTGACAGGGTAAGATTAATCGCGGTTTTTGATTGGTGCTCGATTGGGTTTGTTGGGCGGAGTTTATGTCTGCTATTGATATTGTGCTTGTTGTGATTGCCTTGGTGGCGGTGGGGGTTGCTGTGGCTTGCGCCCTCCAGCTCAAGAGCCTGCGTGTCGAGTTGCGGGAGCGTGGCGACAGTAACATGGAAACGCTGGCGGCACTCGAGCAGGCCAACAACGCGCTCGATGCCCTGAACGTCGCGCTGGCTGAAACCCGCCGCACGGCAAACGCCATCGCGCAGCAGCAGACGACCGACGCCGCCGTAGAGCAGCAGCGCTACCTGACCATTGCGCGCGAGTTCTCGCAGGCTGGCGACCGTATGGACGATCTGCGCCGTGAGACGGCCCAGCAGCTCGGCGCCAACCGCGAGGGCATCGAGCATCGCTTGGACAAGGTGCGCGAGACGGTCGATGTTCAGCTGGGTGCTATCCGCAAAGACAACAACGTGCAGCTCGAGCAGATGCGCGCGACGGTGGACGAGAAGCTTTCCCGTACGCTCAACGACCGTCTGTCGGCATCGTTTAAGCAGGTGAGCGACCAGCTCGAGGCCGTGTACAAGGGGTTGGGCGACATGCAATCCATCGCCACTGGCGTGGGCGACCTTAAGCGCGTACTGGGCAATGTGAAGGCGCGCGGTATTTTGGGCGAGGTGCAGCTGGGTGCGATCTTGGCGGACATCCTCACACCCGACCAGTATCTGGAAAACGTCGCCACCAGGCCCGGCGCCTCGGAGCGTGTTGAGTTTGCCGTCAAGCTGCCGGTGGACGAGGGTGACCCCGTGCTGCTGCCGATTGACTCCAAGTTTCCGGGCGACGCGTACGAGCACCTGCTCGACGCCCAGGAGTCGGGCGACGCGGAGGCCGTTGCCGCTGCGCGCAAGGCGCTCGATATGATGGTGAAGCGCGAGGCTAAAGACATCTGCGAGAAGTACCTGAGCGTGCCCGCGACCACCAACTTTGGCATTATGTTCGTTCCGTTTGAGGGACTGTACGCCGAGGTCGTCAGCCGCCCCGGGCTTATCGAGACCCTGGGCCGCGACTATCATGTCAACGTTGCCGGCCCTAGCACCATGGCGGCCATTCTCAACAGCCTGCAGATGAGTTACCAAACGTTTAAGCTGCAAAAACGCACCGACGACGTGCTGCGCGTGCTTTCTGCCGTCAAGGCCGAGCTGCCGCGCTATCAGGCGGCGCTGCGCCGCGCCCAGCAGCAGATCGAGACCGCGGGCAAAACGGTCGAGGGCATCATTACCACGCGCACCAACGTCATGGAGCGCAAGCTCAAGGACATCGACGCGCTGGAAGATGCCAAAGAGGCCGACGAGATCTTGGGACTTACGTCCGCGGGCCTGCTCGCAGACCAAGAAGACGAGGACTAGCGGCACTTGACGGCGGGGCGTCTGCGCAGGCGCCCCGCCGTGTTTCACAACGCACTTGCCTAAAGCGCACTTTAATGTGCAACAATGGCCTTTCGCCTATCAGACGCGAAAGGAAGCCCATGTCTCAGAGAAGCACCAGCCCGCTCAAACGCTCAACCGTGCGCCGCACGCTGCAGCGTTTTTGGGATGTCACGCGCACGCAGCCGCTGATCGTCTTTCTCTCGGTGTTCTCGTCGGCGGGCTACATCTTTTTGCTCACGTTTGCCAACACCTACGTTATGGCCCTCATCGTCGATCGTGTCCAGGCCGGCCCCGTAGCGGGCGACCAGGTGTTTGAGGTCTTCGGTCCCTACATTTTGGCGCTCGTGCTCGTCAACCTGGTGGGTCAGATTCTCTCCAAGCTACAGGACTACACCGTCTACAAGCTCGAGATTGCGGGCAACTATCACCTGGCGCGCCTGTGCTTTGACACGCTCTCCAATCAATCCATGACATTCCACACCAGCCGCTTTGGCGGATCGCTCGTGAGCCAGACGAGCCGTTTTATGAGCGGCTACACGGGTCTGGTCGACGTGACGGTGTATTCGCTCATTCCCACCATCACCTCGGTTGTCTGCACGGTGACGGCGCTCGCTCCGGTGGTGCCCACATTTACCGTGATCCTGGTGGGCATCATGGTCGTCTACATCGCGTTTGTCTGGCTTATGTACAAGCACATCATGCCGCTTTCGGCCGCGACGTCCGCCGCGCAAAACAAGCTCTCGGGCGTGCTGTCCGACGCGGTCACGAACATCCTGGCTGTCAAGACCTGCGGGCGCGAGGACTTTGAGCGCGACCTGTTCGATGCCGCCGACCGTGCCGCGCGCGATGCCGAAACGGTATCGATGCACGCCATGATGCAGCGCAACTTTACGACCTCGGGCCTTATCGTCATCACCATGGCCGTGGTGAGTGTGTTCGTGGCGGGCGGCAACGCGTGGTTTGGCATCTCGGCCGGCTCGCTCGTCATGATCTTTACCTACACGTATAACCTCACCATGCGTCTGAACTACGTGAGTTCCATGATGCAGCGCATTAACCGCGCGCTGGGTGACGCCGCCGAGATGACGCGCGTGCTGGACGAGCCGCGCCTGGTGGCGGACGACGAGCATGCTCCCGAGCTCAAAGTGACCGAGGGCGCGATCGATTTTGAGCACTTGAGCTTTGCATACCGTGACGCCGCGGCGGGCGATAGCGTGTTCGACGACCTGACGCTCCATGTGCCGGCGGGCCAGCGCGTGGGCCTGGTGGGTAAATCGGGCTCGGGCAAGACGACGCTCACCAAGCTGCTGCTGCGCCTGGACGATGTTCAGGGCGGCCGCGTACTCGTGGACGGTCAGGATGTCTCGCGCTGCACGCAGCAGAGCCTGCGCCGCCAGGTTGCCTACGTGCCGCAGGAGGCGCTGCTGTTCCACCGCTCCATTCGCGAGAATATCGCCTACGGCCGCCCCGACGCCACCGACGAGCAAATTCGCGAGGCGGCGCGCCTGGCCAATGCCCTGGAGTTTATCGACCGCCTACCCCATGGCTTTGACACCATGGTGGGCGAGCGCGGCGTCAAGCTTTCGGGCGGCCAGCGCCAGCGCGTGGCCATTGCCCGTGCCATCCTCACCGACGCGCCGATTCTGGTACTCGACGAGGCGACGTCTGCCCTCGATAGCGAGTCCGAGGCGTTGGTGCAGGAAGCTCTCGAGAACCTGATGCGCGGCCGCACCTCCATTGTGGTGGCGCATCGCCTGTCCACCGTGGCGGCGCTCGACCGCATCGTGGTACTGGCGGATGGCGAGATCGTCGAGGACGGCACGCATGTGCAGCTCGTCGAGGCGGGCGGCGAGTACGCGAGCCTGTGGAGCCGTCAGACCGGCGCATTCTTGGAGGCGTAAACGTCTCGGACGTGGGACAATTGTGCCCATAAGTTTATTGTGCCGTTGAGCCGAGGAGTCGTTATGCCACGCGAGACCAATGCCGCCAAGCGCGAGCGCGCCATCGAGGTGTGTGAGCGCCTCAACCGTCGCTATGGCCCGGTCGAGTGCTTTTTGGACCACGAGAATCCCTTCCGCCTGCTGATCGCGGTGCTGCTTTCGGCGCAAACGACCGATGCGCAGGTCAACAAGGTGACGCCGCGGCTGTTTGCCCAGTGGCCCACGCCCGAGGCCATGGCCGGGGCGAGCGTAGCTGACGTGGCAGACACCATCAAGTCGCTCGGCTTCTACAAGAGCAAAGCCAAGCATGCCGTCGAGGCCGCGCAGATGATCGTCGCCGACTATGACGGCGAGGTGCCGGCCGACATGAAGGAACTCGTGAAGCTGCCGGGCGTGGGACGCAAGACGGCGAACATCGTGCTCAACGTGGGGTATGGCATCGTGGAGGGTATTGCGGTGGACACGCACGTCAACCGCATTGCGCACCGCCTGATGCTGAGTCCCAAGACGCATGCCAAGGAACCGCTCAAGACCGAGCAGGATCTGCTCAAGATTTTGCCGCACGAGTATTGGGAGTCGGTCAACCATCAGTGGATCACCTTTGGCCGCGAGATCTGCGACGCCCGCAAACCCAAGTGTGACGAGTGTCCGCTGGCAGATTTGTGCCCCAGCGTGCGCGTTTTGGGGTAGCTGCCCGGTGCGCGCCGGCGCGTCCGCCCCATGCGTTACCATGACAAACAATAGTTTGATGTACGACCCGCCGAGCCTGCCCCGGCGGGCTTTTGGCGTTGCGATGCCGGAGGACCACATGCTCATTCACCGTATAGCCGCGCAGCTCTACACTGCCGAGGCACTGCAGACCGTCGAGGCCGGACTCGATGCCGGCGAGGACGTGACGCTGGCCGTGTCGCAGTCGGGCCGCACGCTCATGGCGGCAGCTCAGTTTGCGCGCCGTCCGCGTCCCACGGTCTACATCGTGAGCGGCGAGGACGCGGCCGATCGCGCCGCGCGCAGCCTGGCCGCCTATGTGGGTCTGGCGCATGTGTGCCGCTTTCCCGAGCGCAAAGACTATCCATGGCGTGAGCAGGCGCCCGACGACGCCGTGGTGGCCCAACGCTGCGAGGCTTTAGGGCGCATCGTGCGCGGCGATAACTGCATCATGGTCGCCTCGGCCCGCGCGCTACTGCGTTGCGTGCCGCCGGTCGAGAGCCGCTATTGGGAGTCCACCACCTTTGCGGTGGGCGAGGAGATTCCCTTCGACGAGGTGCCGCAGCGCCTGGTGGGCATGGGCTACACCAATGCAGGTGCCGCCGACGCGCCCGGCCTGTTCCGTGTACACGGCGATACCGTCGAGGTGTTCCCCGCGCAGGAAAAAGCACCCGTGCGCATTGAGTTCTTTGGCGACGAGATCGACCGCATCCGCCGCATGGTGAGCTCTACGGGTCAAACCATTGGCAACGAGGACAGCATCGAGATCTTCCCGTGCCGCGAGCTGGCGCTCACCGACGAGGCCGTCCACAACATGCATGTGGCGCTCTATCGCGCCAGCCAGAGCGATAGCAAGCTGGCGGCGCTGCTCGAGATGGTGGACGCGCGCATCGTCACGCCCGAGCTCGACCGCTTTTTGCCGGTGATGTACGGCCAGACCGTGAGCCCGTTGGCGCACGTGAGCGGCAAGGCGCTTGTGGTCCTGTCCGAGCCGCGCTCGCTGTTCGATGACTGCCTGCGCGCCTACGAGGATATCGAGGCCCGTGCCGGCGAGGCGGGGATTGACCGTCTGGACGGCCTGTACGTGCGTGCCCAACAGCTCGACTTTGGTGCTCAGCAGCGCCTGAACTACGTGAGCCTGATTCGTGCCGGCGGTGCGGTTACAGCCGAGCTCAAGATTGAGCAGCCGGCCATTGCGGGCTCGGACAATCGCTTTATGACGCGCATTCAGGAGGTCGTGGGCAAGCGCTATGCCTGCGTGTTTGCCATTCCCGACCGCGGTGCGCGCGAGTCGATGGAGCTCACCTTTGGCGACGAGGGCATCACCTTTGAGGAGTCGCTGACGGCCGCCCCCGAAAACGCCGGCGTTATCGCGACCGCGTGCGCGTGGCGGCGGCGGATTCTGACGACCGTGCTGCTCGTCAGGCGGCCCATGCTTCGATTCGCGATGCGCCATGCCGACGCGCTCAACGCCCGCTCGCTCGAGGCGGGCGCGGCCCAGGCTGCCGCTGGTGCCGCCGTGCCCACCATCTCGCGCGGACGCGTGACCAGGCTGCCGCTGGTGCCGCCGTGCCCACCATCTCGCGCGGACGCGTGACCTTTGTGGATGCCGCTCTACCGCAGGGCGTGGTGGTGCCCGATGCCAATCTGGCCGTGTTCTCGATCGCCGACCTCAACGCCCGCATGGACGCCAACCGCGCGCGCAGCCGCCGCAAGGTCGACATTACGCAGATCACCTTCCCCTTTAAGCCGGGCGACTACGTGGTGCACGCAACGCATGGCATCGCGCTCTTTAGCGAGATCGCGCGCCAGGAAGTGGGCGGCAAGGAGCGCGACTACTTCTTGCTGGAATACGCCGACGGCGACAAACTCTATGTGCCGCTCGAGCAGGTCGACCGCATCACGCGCTATGTTGGCCCCGACGGCGATAAACCGCGCTTGACCAGGCTCAACACCGCCGACTGGACGCGTGCCACCAACAAGGCGCGCAAGAATGCCAAAAAGCTGGCGTTTGACCTGGTCGACCTGTATACGCGCCGCTCTTCGATTACCGGTATCGCCTGTCCGCCCGATACGCCCGAGCAGATTGAGATGGAGGAGAGCTTCCCCTACGACGAGACGCGCGACCAGCTGGAGGCTATTGCCGACATTAAGGCGGACATGGAGGCACCCAAGCCCATGGACCGCCTGCTGTGCGGCGACGTGGGCTTTGGCAAGACCGAGGTCGCCCTGCGCGCAGCGTTTAAGTGCGTGGACTCCGGCCGCCAGGTCATGGTACTCTGCCCCACGACTATTCTTGCCCAGCAGCACTACGAGACGTTCTTTGAACGCTTTGCCCCGTTTGGCCTTGAGGTCGAGGTGCTCAGCCGCTTTCGCACGCCGGCGCAGCAAAAGCGCGCGCTCAAGGCGTTTGCCGAGGGCACGATCGATGTGCTGATCGGCACACACCGTCTGCTTTCGGCCGACGTGAACCCCAAGAACCTGGGCCTGGTGATCATCGACGAGGAACAGCGCTTTGGTGTGCAGCACAAGGAGCAGCTCAAGAACCTGCGCGAGCAGATCGACGTGCTCACGCTTTCGGCCACGCCCATCCCGCGTACCATGCAGATGGCCACGAGCGGCGTGCGCGACATGAGCCTGATCACCACGCCGCCGACCGGGCGCCGTCCCGTGATTGTGCACGTGGGGGAGTACGACCCCGACGTGGTGAGCGCGGCGATTCGCCTGGAGGTGGGTCGCGGCGGCCAGGTGTACTACGTGTCCAACCGCGTCAAGACCATCGACGACGCCGTGGCGCGCGTGCACGAGGCCGCGCCCGAGGCGCGCGTGGGCGTGGCGCACGGCAAGATGAGCCCGCGCGAGGTCGAGGACGTGATGATCGAGTTTGCGACCAAAAAGATCGACGTGCTCATTGCCACGACCATCGTGGAGAGCGGTATCGACAACGCGTGCGCCAACACGCTCATCATCGAGGATTCGCAGCGCCTGGGCCTAGCACAGCTCTACCAGCTCAAGGGCCGTGTGGGCCGCTCGGCCACGCAGGCCTACGCATACTTTATGTTCCCGGGCGAGCTGCCGCTCACCGAGGAGGCAACGGCGCGCCTGACTGCACTTTCCGAGTTCCAGGACCTGGGCAGCGGCATGCGCATCGCCATGCGCGACCTGGAGATTCGCGGCGCCGGCTCGCTCATGGGTGCCGAACAGCACGGTAACCTATCGAGCGTGGGCTTTGACCTGTTTACGCAGATGCTGGGTCAGGCCGTGGCCGAGGCGCGCGGTGACGACGATGCCGGCGTGGAGGCGGCGAGCGTGGGCATTAACCTGCCGGCCGATTACTTCTTGTCCGAGGAGTACCTGCCGGCGGTGGACCAGCGCGTGCTCGTGTACCGCAAGCTCGCGGCGGCCGAGGACCTGGAGAGCATCGACGAGGTACAGGAAGAGACCGAGGCCGCGCATGGCGAGCTGCCGTTGGCGGGACTCAATCTGTTCAACCGCGCGCGTATCCGTATCCGCGGCGAGCGCTTGGGGCTCGAGAGCGTCACGCTCAGCGGCGGGCGCATCACGTTTTTGGGCGTCGACGTGCCCAAGAAGGTGGCCTTTGAGTTCAAGAATCGCTATGGCGCGGTGAACTTCCCCAAGAGCCGCAAGCTGTCGGTGCCTTACAAGGCGGGCGCCGGTGCGGGCAGCGGCCTGGGCCGCGGTCTCGACGCCAACGACGGCACCGGCCCCGTGGCCGCGGCGCTCATGCTGCTGCAGCAGCTGGGTGCTACTGACGATGACTAACAAGTAAGTCGGTGGGACAAAGTTATCAGTAGTTTTTGTCCCAGGTGCGATAGTCGCATCGAGCCTGTCAACGCAAGCGACCCTGGGACAAAACTACTGATAGCTTTGTCCCGCCACGTTGCGGGTCGACCCTTCGCCCGATGGAAAGGAAAGCATGTTCGGGTACATCTACAAGAAAGACGCCGCTGCCATTGCGGTTGTCCTGTGCCTTTGTCTGGGCGTGGGCAGCTTTTTCGATTATCAGATCTCGAGCGCGCTGTTCAACATCGGCAGCATGTACGGCCGCTTTATCGAGGCCGCCGGCGAGCTGCCGTTTGAGCTGACGGCGAGCGTCGCGGGCGTTATGCTCGTGCGCGCGGTGCGTCCCGACTCCAGGGGGAGCAAATGGCTCGCCGTGCTCGGCATCCTCGTCAACGTTGGCCTGGCCGGCTACGAGATCGTCTCGTCCCTGAAGGTTGGCGGCAAACTCATCGCTGTCCAGTTGGTGCTGACGTTTGTGCTGGTCATCGCTGCCAACCTTGCCGTCTATCGCCTCACGCGCGACACCGACTCCGACGAGCTCGCGCGCTGGGCGCTGATGGTGCTTGCCGTGTGGGTCGCTCAGGCCATCATCCTCAACGTGGTTGTCAAGCCGCTGTGGTCGCGCCCGCGCATGCGCGTGATCGAGGTCACGCCGGGGCTCAATTTTCAGCCGTGGTGGGTAATCGGCAACCCCGACAAGTGGAGCTATATTGCGGCCGGCGTAATCAAGGACGGCTTTAAGTCGTTCGCGAGCGGGCACACCGCGCATGCGGCAATCGGCCTTATGCTTGCGGGGCTTCCCGCGGCGGCCTTTACGGAAAAGCCTTCGCGTCGTCGCGTGGTCTTTTGGGTGGCGGCGGCCGTCGCGGCGCTCGTCGCCTTTGGCCGTATCGTGATCGGTGCACACTTTTTGACTGACGTGAGCTGCGGCTTTGCCTGGTGTTGGCACTTGAGTGCCTTGCCGCGCGCGTTGCCTATCCTCACGGCGTACAATAGCCCCGTTTGAATCATCTGGACGATACCTGGTAAGAGAGGATTGCCATGCTCGCGTTCAACAACGACTATTCCCACGGCGCACACCCGGCGGTACTGCAGGCGCTCGTCGACACCAACATGGAGCCGCAGCCCGGCTACGGCACCGATGCGCATACCGAGCGCGCCAAGCAGCTGATCCGCGAGGCCTGTCAGGCTCCCGATGCCGACGTATTTTTGCTGGTGGGCGGCACGCAGACCAACGCGACGGTGATTGACATGCTGCTCGCGCCGTACGAGGCGTGGTTGCCGCCGAGACCGGCCACGTTGCCTGCCACGAGGCGGGCGCCATCGAGTTTGGCGGCCACAAGGTGCTCACCATTCCCGGCTACGAGGGCAAGATGCACGCCGAGGATCTCGAAAACTATATCCAGGTGTTCTACGAAAACGAGAGCTGCGAGCACATGGTGTTTCCGGGCGCCGTGTACGTGAGCCTGTCGACCGAGTACGGCACGCTGTACTCCAAGGCCGAGCTGGCCGAGATTTATGCGGTGTGCCAGAAGCGCGAGATTCCGCTGTTTGTGGATGGCGCCCGCCTGGCCTATGCGCTGGCAGCCGATGAGTGCGACATTACCCTGCCCGAGCTGGCGCAGCTGTGCGACGTGTTCTACATCGGCGGCACCAAGTGCGGCGCGCTTTGCGGCGAGGCTGTGGTGTTCTGCGGCATGCACGCTCCGGCGCATCCCATTCCGCGTATTAAGCAGCACGGCGCGCTGTTGGCCAAGGGCCGCCTGACGGGCGTGCAGTTTGAGGCGCTCTTTACCGATGGCCTGTATTTTGAGATTGGTCGACAGGCGATTCAGACGGCCCAGGCGCTGCGTCGTGTGCTGCACGAGCGCGGCTACCAGTTCTTTTTGGAGACGCCCACAAACCAGCAGTTCGTGATTTTGCCCAACGAGGACATGGCCCGCATTCGCGAGCATGCGGCGATCGAGTACTGGGAAAAGTACGACGATACCCACACGGTGGTGCGCTTTTGCACCAGCTGGGCCACGACGCAGGAGGACATCGACGCGCTGGCGGCTGTCCTGTAGCCTGATGTAATGACGAGGGGCCGCCTTGCGCTGGGTTTGGCGCAAGGCGGCCTTTGTTTTTGAGAGAGAAGGGTTGTATGACCGAGATGTCCGAGCCGGCGATTCGCCTGGCGACGCCCGAAGACGCGCCGGCGTTGCTTGCCATCTATGAGCCGTATGTGCGCCAGACGGCGATTACCTGCGAATACGAGGTGCCGAGCGTTGAGGAGTTCGCCGGGCGCATCGAGCGTACGCTCAAGCGCTATCCGTATCTGGTGATGGAGCTGGACGGGCGTCCGGTAGGCTATGCCTATGCGAGTCCGCTCAACAGCCGCGAGGCATACGACTGGTCGGTCGAGACGTCGATTTACCTGGCACGCGACGTGCGCCACGGCGGGCTGGGCCGCAAGCTGCACGATGCGCTCAAGCAGTGCCTGATCGCGATGGGCATCACCAACATGTGCGCGCTCATCGCCGTGCCGCACGACAAGGACGACGAGTATCTAACGCACAACAGCCAGGACTTCCATGCCCATATGGGATATCGCTTGGTGGGTGCTTTCGACCGCTGTGCCCAAAAGTTCGGCCGCTGGTACGACATGTGCTGGATGGAGCTGGTCCTGGCCGAGCGCACCCCCAACCAGCCCAAACCAACCTGGTTCCCCGACCTCCTCGCCTAAAACCACCACAAAGGTGCCTATCCCCATTGTGGTGGTTAGCCGATGGGCTCGGTGTATTTGGCGCGGTCGGTGCGCTGGATGCGCTTGGAGATATGGAGCGGGCGGCCGTCGGTGTCGTAGACGTAGTCGGTGATTAGGATCAGCGCCTGCCCGCGCTCGACGTTGAGCAAAAACGCCTCGTTTTGCGAGGCATAGCACACCTCAAAGGTCTTATGCCCCTGCGCCGGCGTACGATGGAACTCCTGGCGCAGCGTGGCGTAGAGCGAACCGTTGATATCGCGATCGATGAGCGACCCAAAGCTTGGCGGCAGATAGGTGGTCTCCAGGCACAGCGGCGCGTCGTCCAGGTAGCGCAGGCGGACAAGTTTGACGAGCTTGCTGCCCGCGGCGGCGTCAAAGAACTTAGCTATGCTGCCGGCCGCCTTGGTAAAGCCCGAGTCCACCGTGCGCGTGGTGGGCTTCATGCCCTGGCCTTCGACCTGCTTGGTATAGCTCGAAAACACCAGGTTGTTCTCGTGGAGCGCGGGCGTGTCGGCCACAAAGGTGCCACGTCCGCGCTCGGTGCGCACCAGGCCCTCGTCAACTAACACCTTAAGCGCGTGGCGCACGGTGCTGCGCGACAGCCCCGATTCGTCCATGAGCTCCATCTCGGACGGCAGCTTGTCTCCGCGTGCGTAGGTGCCGGCGGCGATGCGGTCACGCAGCGTACTCGCCAGACGCTCGTATTGGGCCAAGTTCTTTTTTGACGAAGTGCTCATGCGAACAACCTGTATCTAACTTGTATGCTTACTGAACCAAGCATGTATCCAACATGACAACAAAACCGCTGGTAATGGATTGTCGAAAACTTTACCAGCAAAATTTCTAAGACAAATATAGCATACAACTAGTCGACATAACCAAAACGTGTATGTAACTTGTATGCCATCGAGAGCATCAAACGAGAAGAAAGGCTGATGCACGATGACTACTCAGGAACAGGTTAAGGACGTCGTCTCCCAGGTTTTGGCTGACAAGGCAGACAAGGGCGGCATCAAGCGCGTCGTGTGGATTGGCGCCGGCGGATCCAACGGCGGCAACTATCCTGCCCAGTACTTTATGGAGCACGAGGCCACGCAGGTCGTGAGCTCCAGTTACACCAGCAACGAGTTCGTGCATGCCACCCCGGCCTACGTCAACGAGAACACCCTGGCCGTCGTCGTGTCCATGCGCGGCACCAAGGAGACCATCGTCGCCGCCCAGGTCGCCAAGGACCACGGCGCCAGCACCATCGCCATCTATGTTGACGAGTCCGGCCTCACCGAGGTCTGCGACTACAAGATCCAGTATGACAGCCTGGCCGTTGACGAGTCCTGCATGGGCCGTACCAACTCCGCCGTCGTGACCATGATCGCCATGGAGCTCACGCAGCAGACCGAGGGCTATGCCGAGTACGAGACCGCTATGGCCGCTTTCGACCTGGTCGACCCCATCTATCGCAAGGCCGTCGAGTACACCCGTCCGCTCGCTGCCAAGTGGGCCGAGCAGAACGCCGACAAGCCCTGCATCAACGTCATGGCTCAGGGCCCGCTCTTTGGTGCCGCCTACGTCTTTAGCATCTGCAATGTGCAGGAGATGCTGCAGATCGACTCCTGCACCATCAACACCTGCGACTTCTTCCACGGCCCCTTCGAGATCCTGGACAAGCGCACCTCGCTGTTCCAGCTCATCAGCGTCGGCCGCAGCCGCTGCAACGACGAGCGCGGCATCCGTTTCGTCAACCAGTACGGTGGCGATCGCGTCTATCAGCTCGACGCCAAGGAGCTTGGCCTCAACGACATCAAGGACAGCGTGAGCGAATACTTCAACCACCTGATCTTTGCCCCGATCCTCAACAACGTCTACATGCGTGCGCTCTCCGCCGTCACCCACAAGGATTACATGACGCGCCGTTACATGTGGAAGCTGGATTACTAAGGGATAGAGCGGCCTAACAGCCCAATACCCCTCATGAGTTGCGGTGGAATAGTTCCTGTTTGGGAGCGTGAAGCCTCTGTTTGAGAACTATTTCACCGCAACTGCTAGAGCGGCACTTGGGGACGTTCCCTTTCTGCCGGCACCTGCGACACTCCTTGTTTCAAGAGATTTCCCGTTTGCCGATTTGTGCCTTGAAAAATGTATATAACGACTATAACGTAGTGTGAAACATATTGGAAACAATACCGAGGAGGCTGCGTTGAAGAAAAGCAATCTGGGCTATGTGCTGGTGCTGATCGCCGCGCTTATGTGGGGCAGCATCGGAATCTTTGTAAACGGCATCTCGGCCATGGGCGTTACGTCCCAGAGTATGGCTGCCTTTCGCTTGTTGGTCGGAGCGCTTATCTTGGCGCCGGTCCTGATGTTTATGGGCTGCCGTCCGGGTGAGGGGTCTACCGTGGCTCAGGGTCCGCTGGCCCTGTTCAAGGCAAGCCCTAAAGAGCTTGTTTCCTGCGCGCTTGTCGGTATCGTCGGTTTGGCCGCCGCCAACACTTGCTATTACGAGTGTATGGGCGAGGTGGGCATGTCCACGGCCTCGGTGCTGCTCTATACCTCGCCGGTGTTTGGCGTCGTGCTCGGCCGCGTGCTTTATCGCGAGGACGTGACCCCCAACAAGCTCGTTGCCATCGCTTTTAACATAGGGGGCTGTGTACTTGCAGTAACTAATGGCGACCTTTCCGGTTTCCATTTTTCGGTTTGGGGCGTCACGTCGGGCGTGATTGCAGGCTTTTGTGGGGCGTCGCTCGCGGTGTTTAGCCGGATAGCAACCAAGACGGTCCACCCGCTGGCTGTCACGTTTTGGGGCCTTGTTTTTGGCGGTGCGGTTATGGCGGCTATCGCGGCTCCGTGGCCGGATGTCGCCGCGGCAATGTCGCCACGGCTGCTGCTGCTGTTCCTTGGCTTTGGACTCATCCCCACAGCCGTGGCTTACATCTTATATATGCAGGGTCTGTCCATGGGGCTCGAGACATCGAAAGTTCCCGTCGTAATGTCTTTCGAGACGGTCGTCACCGTACTGGTGGGCATTGGTGTCTATGCCGAGTCCGCCGGCGCGATCAAGGTCCTGGGTATTGTGCTGGTGCTCATGTCCATCCTGATTATGAACACCGACTTCTCCAAGCTGCGCAACAGCGTATTTGTCGGTCATGTCGCTGAGAGCATGACCTTTAAGCCCAACGCGTGGTGGACGGAGAAAACGCAGGACATGGATCTGTTTAAGGAGCGCACCGGCATCGCGCTGGAACCCACCGTGCAGGAAAGCCCCTGGTACTTCGTGCGATAGGGGATTGCGCGCAGGGTCCGACTTGGGGTTATCCCGCCAGTGCCGGCCTGCCCAGCCCCAACGTTTCAAGTACGTTAAACCCGTCAACGGTCGATTTTCACCCGCGAACGGTCTTTATACTAATTAGCAATATCCGCAACGTATAAGACGTTATAATGACAATAACGAAAAGGAGGAGGCAAGATGAATCAGATCATTCTCGCATCTCATGGCGGCCTGGCCGCAGGCGCCAAAGACACGCTCGAGATGGTTCTCGGCGACGTGTCGAACGTCCACGTCGTGTCGCTTGCTCGTGACGACAAGGAGCCCATCACCAATAAGGTGGACGCCATGATCGCCACGTTCAACGCGGACGACACCGTGTATGTGCTAACCGATATGCTCGGTAGCTCGGTCAACAACAACATGGTCGAGCTTTCCAAGAACGGCACGAAGTTCACGGTTGTCAGCGGTTTCAACATCCCGCTGGCGCTCACGCTTGCTATGAGCCCCGCCCCCGTCAAGCACCGAGCTCGCGGCCCTCATCAACGAGGCCCGCACCGGTCTGACCAACCCCAACGCACCGGTCGAGGTCGCCGCGGCTCCCGCCAAGAAGGCCAAGGCGTCCCGTCACAGCTCCGGTCCCGCCAAGATCGTCCTCGCACGTCTTGACTACCGTCTGCTGCACGGCCAGGTCGTCTTTACCTGGACCACCAAGGTTCAGGCCGAGCGCATCATCGTCGTCGACAACGCTGCCGCCAACGATGACATCAAGAAGGGCGCTCTTAAGCTGGCCAAGCCCCAGGGCGTGCGCCTGAACGTCTTCACCGTTGAGCGTGCCCTTGCCAAGATGGACAAGCTCAACACCCTCGGCGAGCGCGTCATGTTCGTCTTTGGCAACACTGCCGAGATGCTGCAGTTCTGCCAGGGCTACAAGCTCGACGCCATCAACCTGGGCGCCACCGCCAACCACGACGGTGCCGAGCAGGTCGGCGGCAAGGACAGCTCCGTCTTCTTCGACGCCACCCAGAAGGCCGACGTCAACCAGCTGCTCGACATGGGCATTAAGCTCTACGTCCAGCAGACCCCTACGTATCAGAGCGTCGACATCGACGCCAAGCTGTAATCAACCAGGCGTTTGCCTGACTGAAAGGAGAAGGGTATGAATACGTTCATCAGTGCGGTGCTCGTCGGCCTCGTCGGCGTGTTCTGCATGTGGGACTCCCGCCTGCTCGGTCGTCTTAACTTCGAGCAGCCCCTCGTTGGCGCTACGCTCGTCGGTTTGCTGCTGGGCGATGTGCCCACCGGCCTTGCCGTCGGTGCCGCCGTCGAGCTCGTGTCCATGGGCCTGGTGCAGGTCGGCGCTGCCGTTCCGCCCGATATGGTCCTGGGCGGCATCGTGGCCGCTGCCTTTGCGTGCCTGACCGATGCTTCCGCCGAGACCGCCATGACGATCGCCATCCCGGTCGCCGTCCTGGGCCAGCTCCTCGGCATCGTGTTCCGTTCCATCATCGCCGCCCTCACCCATGTGGCAGATAGCGCGATCGATAACGGAAAGTTCAAGACCGCCTACCGCATGCACATCTGCGCCGGCTCCGGTCTGTACGCCGTCATGTACTTCCTGCCGATCTTCCTGGCCGTCTTTGTTGGCACCGACCTGGTTCAGGCCATCGTCAACATGGTTCCCGAGTGGTTGTCCACTGGTCTTAACGTTTCGACCAAGATCATGACCGCCTACGGCTTGGCCCTGCTGCTCACCATGATGATCAAGAAGGGTATGACTCCGTTCCTGTTCATCGGTTTCCTGCTCGCCGCTTACCTCAACCTGTCCGTCATCGCGGTCGCTTTGATCGGTGTGTGCCTGGCTGTCGTCTTCATGGGCTTCAAGTTCAACGGTTCCCATGCAGCCGCCGGTGTCGATTCCGACTACGATCCGCTCGAAGACGACGAAGACTAAGGAGGAACACACTATGGCAACCGCAACCAAGGACGTGTCCCTGAACAAGAAGGTCAGCCAGTTCTTCTGGCGCTCCTGGGCCATCCAGGCCTCTTGGAACTACGAGCGTCAGATGAACATGGGCTTCCTCTACGGCATGGTTCCCACGCTCGATCGCCTCTATCCGGATGAGTCCGATCCCAAGCAGCTCGCTGCTAAGAAAGAGGCTTACCACCGTCACATGGCGTTCTACAACTGCACCCCGCAGACGAGCGCTTTTGTCCTAGGCCTCGCCGCCTCCATGGAGGAGGAGTACGCCAAGGATCCCGAGAACTTCGATCCCGATTCGATTAACGCGGTCAAGACCTCCCTCATGGGCCCGCTTTCCGGCATCGGTGACTCCTTCTTCCAGGGCACCATCCGCGTTATCGCCTTTGGCCTGGGCGTTCAGCTGGCTCAGCAGGGCTCCATCATGGGCCCGATCCTGGCAATGCTCATCTCCATCGTGCCCTCCGTGCTGATCACGTGGTTCGCTGCCAAGATCGGCTACCAGGGCGGCCACGAGTACCTGAGCAAGCTCCAGGGTGGCGACCTCATGGAGAAGCTCATGTATGTCTGCGGCATCGTGGGTCTTATGTCCGTGGGCGGCATGATCGCTACGCTGATCGGCGCCACCACCCCGCTGCAGTTCGCTGAGGGTACCGTCGTTATCCAGGACATCCTGGACGGCATGATGCCCCAGATGATCTCCCTTGGCCTCACCGGCCTTATGTACTGGCTCATCAAGAAGAACGTCAACACCGGTTGGCTTCTCGTGATCGCCATCGTGGGCGGCATCGCCCTCTCCGCGGCCGGCATCCTGGCCTAGTCGCGACCCAGCGCTTCCCCCGGGGGCCTGCCTGGCATCCCATACCCCAGGCAGGCTTCCATCCCTAACATGTGACAAAGGGATAGTCCCTTTGTCACATCCTCAACGGGCCGGCGACTCGGTCCTAACTACGGTAACCCTGCGAGCGTCCGGCAATGTGACGCCGCAACAAATCGAAAGGAATGTGTCAGATGTACGAGATCGACCTTAACCTCCCTAAGCAGATCGTCGCTGACGTCCTGTCCAACCACGAGATCCACAGCGTCGCTTTCGTTGGCTGCGGTGCTTCCATGTCCGACCTTTACCCCGCCAAGTACTTCCTGGCCAACAACACGGACAAGCTGAACGTTCAGATTTTCACCGCTAACGAGTTCAACTACGACACGCCTTCCTGGGTCAACGAGCACACCTTCGTGATCACCTGCTCCCTGGGTGGCTCCACGCCCGAGACCGTCGAGGCCAACAAGACCGCCAAGAAGCACAACTGCCCGGTCGTCTCCCTCACCAACAAGGCTGGCTCCGCTCTGACCGTCGACGCCGACCACGTCATCGTTCACGGCTTCCACGCCAACTACGCTGCCAAGTGCGAGAAGCCCGGCTACGCCATCGCTCTTGCTGTCGAGATCCTTCAGCAGACCGAGGGCTATGACCACTACGAGGACATGATCACCGGCCTCACCAACGTCTTCGATCTCTGCGAGAACGCCGCTCAGCACTGCAAGAAGCTCGCCAAGAAGTTCGCCGAGGACTTCAAGGACGACAAGATGATCTACTTCATGGCTTCCGGTGCCTCCGAGAAGATGGCTTATTCTCACGCCGCCTTCCTGTTCACCGAGATGCAGTGGATCGACGCCGCCGCCTACAACACCGGCGAGTACTTCCACGGCCCGTTCGAGGTTTCCACCGAGGGTAAGCCCTACGTCTTCTTCATGTCCGATGGCGCTACCCGTCCGATGGACGCCCGCGCCCTCACCTTCCTTGAGCGCATGGGCGCCAAGGTCGCTCTGATCGACTCCAAGGACTACGGCCTGGCTGACGCCGTGCCCGCGAGCGTCGTCACCTACTTCAACCCGCTGCTGCACCTCGCCGTTATGCGCGAGTACGGCAACCAGATCGCCGAGGCCCGTCAGCACCCGCTGACCATGCGTCGCTACATGTGGAAGCTTTCCTACTAATCACAAGTAAGTAGACCTTACGGGTTGATTGAGAGGGGATGGGGTTTGCGCCCCGTCCCCTTTTTTGCTTTGGGGAGGGCGTGTCCGTTGCGTCACAAGACCCCAGATAAAACCTACCAAAATAAACCTGTTCCTTTTTGGCAGGTGGGAGGAGATGCGTATGATCAAGGCAGTGCTGTTTGATATGGACGGCGTGCTGGCCGATACCGAGTGGTTCTACAACCGTCGTCGCGTGGCATTTATGGAAGAGAAGGGGTTCCACTTTGACGAGATCCCCGATCTTTCGGGGTCTAACGAGCCCGCCATTTGGAAGGCGCTGGTGCCCGACGATATCGAGCTGCGTGAGCAGCTGCGCGTGGAGTACAAGCAGGTCTACAGCCCGGTCCACCCCGTTCCGTATGCCGAGCTGCTCAACGAGCAGACGGAGCCGGTGATGCGTGAGCTGCACGAGCGCGGCGTGAAGTGCGCCATCGCAAGCTCGTCCTATCGCGAGTTGATCGACGAGCTGGTGGAGATTGCCGGCATCGCCGACGTGCTGGACTACACCATCAGCGGCCACGAGTGCAGCGCGTTTAAGCCCGACCCCGAGATCTACCTGCGCGCCATGGAGGCACTGGGGGTGGAGCCTACCGAGTGCCTGGTTATTGAGGACTCGCCTTTGGGCATCGAGGCCGGTAAGCGCTCCGGCGCCCGCGTCCTGGCGCTGCGTCCGCACGAGGGCGTCAACCTCGATCAATCGCGAGCCGATGCCGTTATCGATAATCTGACCGACATTTTGGCCGCTTTGTAGTGTCAATCCGCCGCGAGAAGCACTGGTTCAAACGTTTTTTGCGGTGGACTGGCTCGATTTGGTTTCGATTTTGATCCATTCGGCTTCGACTCGAACTAAGTGAGTAGACTTTTTGGCGCAGGCCGAGCACAAAGCGCATCTGTCTTGGCAAAACCGCAGGTCGCAGAGGTGGCCGTTTTGGGTGTGCTCGGTGGGTCGCTAAAAGTCTACTCACTTAGAATTTGGCTCTTTAGTTGGGGAGCTGCTGGTTCGTTTTGGTTGTCGAGAGAGGGTGAATTGAAGCGCCTTATCGCGCTCCATGCTACAATCGCCGACATGCCCCACAACTACATCTGCCTTCGAAAGGAGCCTACGTGGCGAACGCCATCGATCAGCTCACGGACCGCGTGCTCGTGCTCGGCCGCCTTACCATCGTCCGCCGCGCCATTACTGCCGTGGCGGTCACCATATCCGCCGTGCTGCAGACGTTTCTAATCCAGGCGTTCATTCAACCCGCCGACCTGCTTCCGAGCGGTCTCACCGGCGTCGCGGTCCTGCTCGATCGCGTTACCTCGCTCGGCGGCGTTCACATCGACATCTCGCTCGGCATGCTGGCGCTCAACATCCCCGTGGCGCTCCTATGCTGGAGCGGCATTAGCAAGCGCTTCGTCATCTTCTCGATGATGCAGGTCGTGCTCTCGTCGCTGTTCCTTAACGTCTTTCACTTCGCGCCGTTTTTGGGCGACAAGATCATGCTAATCATTTTTGGCGGCGTGGTCTCGGGTCTGGGCGCTGCCATCGCGCTAAAGTCCGGCGCATCCACCGGCGGCACCGACTTTATCGCGCTGTGGGTTTCCAACCACACGGGCAAGACCATCTGGGGCGTCATCTTTGGTTTCAACTGCTTTATCCTGGCGATCTTTGGCTTTTTGTTTGGCTGGGACAAGGCGGCGTATTCCATCGTGTTCCAGTTTATTTCGACCAAGACCATCGACAGTTTCTATCGTCGCTACGATCGCGTGACGCTGCAGATCACGACGCGTAAGGCAGACGAGGTCATGACTGCCTACGTAAACCATTTTCAGCACGGCATTAGCTGCGCCGAGGTCGTCGGCGGATACAGCCGCGAGAAGATGTACCTGCTGAACACCGTTGTCTCGACCTACGAGAGCCAGGACATTATCAAGCTGGTGTGCGACGTTGATCCCGGCGCCGTGATCAACGTGTTCCACACGCTCAACTTTGTGGGCGGCTGGTGGGGTGGTCATGTCGACGAGCCCATGCCCACGGCCGTTCCCGATCCCGACAAGCCCGCACGCATGGCCAGCAGGCAGGCGCGCCTCAGCGAGCAGGACAGTCTGCAGCAGGACGACGGCAAGTAAGGATTTGCTGTATGTGGTGTATCGTTTTATCCAACTGAGGTAACATATAAAAAGACGTTATATACGTATTAGTTATTTCGATATTTTGATAAGAGTGATCAGATATGCCAGCGCCCAAAAATGCACCGCTTTACCAGCAGATTTATGACGAAATCAAGGATGCGATCGAGAAAGGTGTTTATGCACCCAAGGAGCGTATTCCGTCCGAGCTCGAGCTTGCCGAGCAGTACGAGGTGAGCCGCATTACGGTGCGCCGAGCCGTCGAGGAGCTGTGCTCCGATGGTTACCTGGTTAAGCAGCAGGGCCGTGGCACTTTTGTTTCCACGCCGCACATCAACCGTCAGTTTCACGCCTCGACGCTGCAGACGTTTACTGCACTGTGTGCCGACAATGGCATGAAGGCCGGTGCGCATGTGGTCGATCGCCAGATTGTTCCGGCGCGTCAAAACGAGATGGAGTTCTTTGGCCTGCAGAAGGATGCGCTGCTGCTGCATATCAAGCGTGTGCGTACGGCCGACGGCGAGCCCATCTTTGAGGAGAACATCTTTGTGCCCTTTGACGCATATCGTGAGCTGTTGACGGCCGATCTTGAGGACAAGTCGATTTTTGCCGAGGTCGAGCGTGTTGGCGGAACGCCGATTGTCTCGGTTGGCTACCGCACGGTCGAGGCCGTTCGCGCCAATGCTGAGCAGGCCGCCGAGCTGGGCATTGCCCCGCACGATCCGCTGCTCAACCTGCGCGCCGGCTTTATCGGCCCCAATGGCGAGCCGGTCCTGATGGGTAAGCAGTACTACGTGGGATCGCGCTACGTTATGGTGATGTAAGTTACGCGGTTTTACCAAACCGCGTAACGGCTCGACGCTGCGCCTTTGGTTACGCGGTTTTACCAAACCGCGTAACGGCTCGACGCTGCAAGCCCGCCAGAGCGGCAATCTGCCTTTCAACTTCGGCGGCATGATCAGAAGATCAATGCCGCCTTGTTTCAAGGCACCTTGCTCGCTCTGACGGGCTTTCGCTGTCTGCGCCAAAACATCGGCGTTGCCGTGGTAGTCATTGGGGACGTTCTTAAACGACTAGTCATTCAAGAACGTTCCCAATGACTAGTCGCAGAATGAGCGTGGCCGGCAGCCGTACGACGCTGGTCCGCATAGCGGCGTATAATCGGCGGCAGATGACTTGGACGTTAGGAAACCATGACCGATAGCATGCAGCAGGTGGCGCTTGACACGCTCGGCGCCTATTTTGGCTACACCTCGTTTCGCCCGGGACAGGACCGCATGGTGGATGCGATTCTTGCAGGCCGTGATGCGCTGGGTGTTATGCCTACGGGCGCCGGCAAGTCCATTTGTTACCAGGTGCCCGCGCTCATGCTGCCCGGCATCACCTTTGTGGTGAGCCCGCTGCTGTCGCTTATGGAGGACCAGACCCGCGCGTTGCTCGCGGCGGGTGCGCGACCCAGCTATCTCAACTCCAGCCTTACTCCAGCCCAGCAAAACACCGTGCTCAAGCGGGCGCGCGAGGGCCGCTACCAGCTTATGTACGTGGCGCCCGAGCGCCTGCTCGAGCCGCGCTTTTTAGCCTTTGCGCAGGAGGCCGCGGCGGACGGCGGCATTGGCGTGCCACTCGTGGCCATTGACGAGGCGCACTGCGTAAGCCAGTGGGGCCAGGATTTCCGCCCCGCCTACCTGCAGATTCGCGAGTTCATCGATTCCCTGCCGCAGCGCCCCATCGTGGCGGCCTTTACCGCTACGGCGACTGAGCGTGTACGTGCGGACATTCAGCAGATGCTCGGCCTGCAAAACCCCGCGACGGTGGTGACGGGCTTCGATCGCAAGAACCTTTACTTTGGCTGCGAGGAGATGGGCGACAAGGCCAAGACCGCGTGGGTGCGCGACTACGTGATCGCGCATTCGAGCGAGAGCGGCATCGTGTATTGCTCGACCCGCAAGACGGTCGATGCGCTGGCAGGCGAGCTTGCCGAGGCGCTGGGCCCCAGCGGCATTCGCGTTGGCCGCTACCATGCCGGCATGGGCAACGACGCCCGCCGCCAGAGCCAGCGTGCCTTTATCGACGACGACATTCAGGTGATGGTTGCCACCAACGCCTTTGGCATGGGCATCGACAAGCCCAACGTGCGCTACGTGATTCACAACAACGTGCCCGAGAGCATCGAGGCCTACTACCAGGAGGCGGGCCGCGCCGGCCGCGATGGCGATCCGGCCAGCTGTCACCTGCTGTGGAACGGCAACGATTTTCGCATGCGCCGCTTTTTGATCGACCGCGGCGATGCGGCCGACGAGGCGCTCGACGACGAGCAGCGCGCGTGGGCGCTCCAGAACCGTTATCGCCTGCTCAGCCAGATGGAGGGCTACTGCAATACCACCGGCTGTCTGCGCGAATACATGCTGCGCTACTTTGGCGACGAGGCCGCGGCCGAGCATGCCGCGGCCAGTACGGGCGGCACCGCCACGGACGACGTCGAGGGCTGTGGTAACTGCAGCAACTGCCTCACGCAGTTCGAGGTCGAGGACGTCACCGATATGGCCCGCGCCGCTGTGCGCTATGTGGCCACGCGTCCTATGCGCTTTGGCAAGTCGCTCATCGCCGACGTGCTTCACGGCGGCAACACCGAGCGCATTCGCCAGATGCATCTGGACGAGGACCGCGGCTACGGTGAGCTGTCGAGCGAATCGGTTGGGCGCATCAAGGACATCATCGGCCAGCTGTGCGGCCGCGGCTATTTGGCTACCTCGCAGGGGCAGTACCCGGTCGTGGGGCTGGGCCCGCGCGCCGGCGAGGTCGAGGACGAGGCGTTTGCCTTTACCGTTAAGCGTCGCGCGTCCAAGCGCAAGGCCTCGGCCCGTGCCCGCCGTGCGGTGGATCTGCTGCGCGAGGAGGCCGAGCTGGATCAGCGCCCGCGCGTGGGTGACGATGCCGAACTGTTCGAACGCCTGCGTGCCCTGCGCAAGGAGATCTCGACCGAGCTGGAGATGGCGCCGTACATGGTCTTTTCCGACAAGGCCCTGCGCGGTCTGTGCCGCCTACGCCCGCAGACGCGCGACGAGCTTATCCAGGTCAACGGCATTGGCGAGAAAAAGGCCGACGCCTTTGGCGAGCAGTTTATGGCGGCGATTGAAGAGTTTGAGTCCGAGCATGCACGGGATGGAGCGTAACGATGGCATTCGACGATAAAACCGAGCGCACTGAGGTATCCGCCGTGCCGCTGTACCAGCAGGTTATGGACGACCTAAAGGGCGAGATCGCGCGTGGCGTGTACGCATCCGGCTCGCGCATTCCTTCCGAGATGGAGCTCGCGAAGTACTACGGCGTGGGACGCATCACCGTGCGCCGCGCCATCGAGGAGCTGTCGCGCGCGGGGTATCTCAACCGCCAGCAGGGGAGGGGCACGTTCGTGTGCGCGCCCAAGCTCAAGCGCAAGATTGTCCAGAAGGGTGACGTTCAGAGCTTTTCCGAGGGTTGCGCCGCCAACGACATGGTGGCCGGAGCACGCCTGGTGTCGCGCACGGTGGTTGCGGCGACGCACGAGGATGCGGCGTTCTTTGGCGTAGAGCCCGGCTGCGAGCTCATCGTTGTCGAGCGCGTGCGCACGGCAGACGGCGTGCCTGTCATGCTCGAGAACAACGCCTTTGTGCTGATCGACCATCCCTATCTGCAGACGCTTGCCGACAAGGACCTCACGGACAATTCCATCTTTGCGCTCGTTGCCGAGCATTCGGGCCGCGCACCGCTCAAGTCCGACCCTTGCACCGTGGAGATTGCGCTTGCCGATGCTCAGACGGCCCCGCTGCTGGAGGTGCCGGTCGGCGAGCCGCTCTTCTATATGGAGGCGTACTTTACCGATGCGGACGAGCGGCCCTTGCTGCTCGGACGCCAAAAGATCGTGGGCTCGCGCTACGTGTTCGACATCTAACATCCACAGATAGAACAACATAGAACAAGTTTGGCGAAATGGCTTCACGAGTGTCGTCGTGCGTGCTATAAATAGGACAACATAGAACGACAGCAGGTACGAGCTGCCGTCGCTCAAAGCCGCCCCACAAGGAGGAAAATCAGGATGAACGCACATGATCTGGTTCAGGAAATCATCGAGCGCAAGGGCAAGATTGAGAACGTCTTTTGGATCGCTTGCGGCGGTTCTATGATCGACCTGATGCCGGCCAACGAGCTGCTCAAGCGCGAGGCCACCACGTTTACCTCGACGGTCTACACTGCACGCGAGTTTTGCCTGATGGCTCCTAAGAGCCTTGGCGAGAAGTCGCTCGTTATTGCCTGCAGCCACAGCGGCAACACGCAGGAGGTCGTTGACGGCTGCGAGATGGCGCTGGCAGCCGGTGCCGAGGTCGTTGCCCTCACCGACTGCGAGGGCTCCAAGATCGATAACGGCAAGTGGACCACCTGGGTCTATCCGTGGGGCGAGGGCGTGTCACAGGCCGAGGTGCCGCAGGGCATCGGCGCTCTGATCGCCGCCGAGTTGCTCGACCAGCAGGAGGGTTACGAGGCGCTCGCCGACATGTATGAAGGCCTTAAGCAGATGGACGCGCTGCTGCCCGCCGCGCGCGAGAAGGTCAATGCCGAGCTGGGCGCCCGTTTTGCCGAGCTTTGCCAGCAGCACAAGTTCTTCTATATCCTGGGCTCCGGCCCCAACTTTAGCCAGACCTATGCCATGGCGATCTGCTCGCTCATGGAGATGCAGTGGCAGCACTGCTGCTACATCCACTCCGGTGAGTATTTCCACGGCCCGTTCGAGGTTACCGAGCCCGGCGTGTTCTACTTTGTGCAGCTCGGATCGGGCGAGTGCCGCCCCATGGAGGAGCGTGCGCTCGCGTTCCTCAACACGCACACCGACACGATCATGGTGCTCGACGCGCTCGAGTACGGCGTGGGCGAGGTGCCCGCCAGCGTGCGTTCGTACCTGGAGCCGATCTTCTTCTACAACATGAGCTGCGAGCTGCGCGCCGCCCGCGGCAAGGTGTTCAACCACAGCCCCGAGATTCGTCGCTACATGGGCATCGAGCAGTACTAGGTAACGGGAAAAGCATTCACTTTCGATTCGCAAGGGCACTGCGTGAGTCAAAAAAGCGGGCCGCGCCGGGGATTTCCGGCGCGGCCCGCTTAGTATCGCGCTTAGATTCGCAAGGTTGCGGTAGCCAGCGGCCTACTTTGCGTCGTACGCCTCGGCGTCCCACCAGTCGAGCTGGGCGATGTTGTCGCGGATGTGCTGGCAGCTCTTGTGGAAGCCCTCGAGCTCGTGCTCGGAAAGGTCGAGCGTGTAGACCTCCTCGACGCCCTCGGCGCCGATCACGCACGGCAGGGAGGTAAAGATGCCCTCTTCGCCATACTGGCCAGTCATGAGCGTAGAGGCCGAAAGCACGGCGTGCTCGTTGTGCAGCACGGCGGCGCAGACACGCGCAGCGGAGTTGGCGACGGCGTACTCGGTGCACTGCTTGCCCTGGTAGGTCACATAGCCGCCCTTGCGCGCGAGCTCCTCGACCTCCATGTGGGCAAAGGCGTACTTGTCGGGGTTTTCGGCCTGAAGCTCGTTGAGGCTCTTGCCGGCGATGGTTGCGGCCTTAAAGGCGGCCAGCTGGCTAAAGCCATGCTCGCCGATCATGTAGGCGTCGATGGACTTGGGGCTCACACCGACCTTCTTGGAGATCTCGGTGCGCAGGCGGGCGGAGTCCAGACCGCAGCCCGAGCCGATGATCTTCTTGGGATCGTAGCCGGTCAGGTGCCACAGCTCGGTGCACACGACGTCGCAGGGGTTGGAGATGCTCACGAAGATGCCGTCAAAGCCGGCGTCGACGATGCGCTTGGCAAAGGTGCGGGCGGCGTCGGTGGTAAAGAACAGCTCACCGTCGCGGTTGCCGGCGGCCAGCGCGACCTTGCCGGCAGCGTTGACGATGACGTCGCAGCAGGCCAGCTCCTCGTAGTGGTCGTAGCAGTTGACGATCTTGGTGTTGTACGGGACAAACGAAAGGGAGTCGCGCAGGTCCTGGACCTCGGATGTCACCTTGGTCTCGTTGATATCGCACAGGTACAGCTCATCGGCAATGCCCTGCATGAGCAGGCTGTTGGCGACATGTGCTCCTACGTGGCCCTGGCCGACCACACCGATCTTACGCGTCTGGTACATATATGTATCCTTTCGGCCGAGTTTCTCGCATCGAACCATTGTAGCGTCCTGCTGTCACTTTGCTAAGCTAAAGCGAAGTAGATTTTTGGGACATGCTTTAATCTCTACTTTTGGAATGATTTGGGCCGCTGGCGACATCGCCGGGCGATGTGCTCGCGCGGATGGGGCCGCTCGTTGTACCATAGCTGCAACTGACTCGTAAGGAGCATCCATGCCCATTCGCATCCCCGACGCCCTCCCTGCCGCCGCGCAGCTCGAGAGCGAGAACATCTTTGTCATGACCGAGTACCGCGCGCTGCACCAGGACATCCGTCCGCTGCGTGTGCTCATCCTCAACCTCATGCCCACCAAGATCGCCACCGAGACGCAGATTATGCGCAAACTCTCCAACACGCCGTTGCAGGTGGAGGTGGACCTGCTGCGCACCAAGACGCACGAGGCCACGCACGTGAGCGCCGGCCACCTGGAGACGTTCTACCGCACGTTCGACGACATCCGCGACATCCACTACGACGGCCTGATCATCACGGGCGCGCCGGTGGAGCAGATGCCGTTCGAGGAGGTCGACTACTGGCCCGAGCTCTGCCAGATCATGGATTGGTCCACCACGCACGTGCACTCCACGCTGCACATTTGTTGGGGCGCGCAGGCGGGGCTCTACCATCATTACGGTATCCAGAAGTACGACCTGCCGGCAAAGGCGAGCGGCGTATTTGAGCATTATCTGGTGAAGCCGCAAAGCCCGCTGGTCCGCGGCTTTGACGACCGCTTCTATGCCGTGCATTCGCGCAACACCGATGTGCGCCGCGAGGACGTGGAGGCCGAGCCGCAGCTTGAAGTCGTGGCCGTGTCCGACGAGGTAGGCCTGTATATCGTCAAGTCGACCGACAGCCGCCGCTTTTTTGTCTTTGGCCATCCCGAGTACGATACCGACACGCTGCGCCTGGAGTACGAGCGCGACGTGAAGCGCGGGCTCAACCCTCAGGTGCCGGCGCATTACTTCCCGGGCGACGATCCCACCGCCGAGCCGCGCAACGTCTGGCGCAGCCAGGCTCAGCTGCTCTACACCAACTGGCTCAACTACTACGTCTACCAGACCACGCCCTACGACCTGGCCCGCGCCGGCGAGGAGCACTAGGCCGCTGTCGTGGCTGTGGCTGCGGCGGTTATCGTGGCCGCTACGCGACGAGCGTGGATAATCGGACGCATGTTGAATGAGCGTGGATAATCTCCCACTTTTGGTCGAGGAACAGGCCCAAAGTGGGAGATTTTCCACGCTCGATTTTTCTGCGGCTGTCGTAGGCGGCAGCACCACGCGTCGAGTGTTTACGGACAGCATCGCAAACTAGGTAGTTTCGAGCCACAGCATATTTTCTTTTAAGGAAATCGACGGCTTTTGAGGCATAAAGATGTGGAGACAGGGACCTCTCGACAACCGTTCTACCTGCAGATATAAGCCATTAACCTAAAACGTCCAAAACCGTCAAGCATTTGGTCAGCTGCTGGACAGCATTTGGTCAGACTTCGCATGAAACCGTCTGGTACGTTGGCGCCGTTCCAAGAGTTGGGAGGCGACATGGCAAACGCGACGGCGAATCAAAGACTCACAGGCCACATTAAAGCGTGCGAGCAGCAGATGAGCTGCGTGTACGCGCGTACGACGGCGGAGGCAAAGCAGATTGAGCGGCGGGTGGCGGCGGGAAGTCTCAAGGTGGTCATGCCGGGGTTGTATGCGCGTCCGGAATACTGGTCCGAGCTCAAGTTTCGGCAGCGTTATCTGCATCGGGTGCGGGCGCTTGCGCAAAAGCACCCCGACTGGACGTTTTGCTCCTATACGGCGGCCGTTGTCTATGGCCTTTCGGTTTCGCATGCCAATTTGACGCACATCCATATCGCCGTGGCACCGGCACAATCAACGACGCCGGGCTCTCAGGTCGTTCGCCATCGTTATGTTCGTCAAACACGGGCCACCCAGATGGACATTGCCGTGACCGATATCGATCAAACGATTACGGATTGCCTGGTCGATGCATCGTTTGTCGAGGGACTGATCATTGCGGACTCGGCGCTTCATGAGCAGCTGTTGTCGAAGGAGCATCTCGTTGAGGCAGTCAACAAGCTTGGCTTAAATCGTCGCGGTGTTGTGACGGCGCGCAGGGTTGCACGGTATGCCGATGGCCTGTCGGAAAGCGGTGGCGAGTCCAAGGCGCGCGCCTGATGATCGAGCGCGGCTGGCAGACGCCGGAGCTGCAAATTGAGCTGTTCGACCCGGTTGAGCCGGGACGGCCGTATCGCGTTGACTATTTGTGGCGCGTGGGTGACCGGTTGATTATTGGGGAGTTCGACGGATTCGTTAAAAGCGAGAAGGCGGCGGAGGAGGGCAAGCTTGCAAAGGCGCAATTTGATGAGCGCCAGCGCGAGTCGAGGCTTTCGCTGCTCGATAACTGTAAGATTGTGCGCTTGTGCTGGGATGATCTAAGGGACCCGACAAAGCTCGATCGCAAGCTCAAGGTTGCCGGCGTGCCGCGTGCATGCTGAGGCGGTGGCAGGGCGTTAGGCTGCACGAGCGTGGAAATCCGGACGGATGAGCGTGGGAATTTAGACGCGATTTGGTTGAGCGTGGATTTTCGGACACACGAGCGTGGATTATCGGACGTTTGAATAATGAGCGTGGATAATCTCCCGTTTTTTGCCCCCGAACAGGCCCAAAGTGGGAAATTTTCCACGCTCATTTTTGTGGGGTGCAGCGTGCCAGCCGTTAGGCGCTGATGATGTTGGGCAGCGGCAGGTCGTGGGCATCGGTGGGGATGTGGTCGACGCGCTGTTCGTCAAAGGCGATGCCGATGATTTGGCATGCGGGCGAGAGCATGGGCAGGTAGCGGTCATAGCAGCCGCCGCCGTAGCCTAGGCGCGTGCCGGTGCGGTCGAATGCTACGAGCGGCACGACGATCATGTCGAGAGCTTCGGCAGGCACGATAGGGAAGCGGCTGCTGTCGATGTCCGTGGCCGCAAAGGCCCGCGTGGGGTGGGCGATAAACGTAGCCGCGTCCGCGTCGCCGGCAGCAACTGCCCGCATACACATGCGCTGGCCACAAGCTGCGGCGTCTGTTGCCGAGAGCATGCACGGATAGGCCACGCGCCAGCCACGTTTGGAGGCAGCTGCGGCAAACGCGGCTGAGTCGACTTCGGAACCCATCGCGGCATAGACGGCAACGGTGTGCGGCGCCGCGGCATCCAAGCGGCCCAGCAGCTCAACCAGCCGCGCACAGATATCAGCAGACTTCGCCGCCCGCAAGTCCAAATCAAGAGCATCGCGCCGAGCAATCACCGCCCGCCGCAACTCAGCCTTGTCCATCCCGGCTTCCTCTCCCAAACCTACCAAAAAGGGACAGGTTTATTTTGGCAGGTTTTATCTGGGCAAATGTCGAAACCACCACAAAGGTGCCTGTCCCCTTTGTGGTGGTTTTGGCCCATGCGTTAACGCTATAACGCCGCGGCGATTGCTTCGGTCACAAACTTATTGAGTGACTCGCCCTTCTTTGCCGCCGCCAGTGCTGCCTGCTTGTGAAGCTCGGAGCCTGTTCTCACATTGAACGAGCCCTTAAAAGCCCGCTCTGGTTCCTTGCCCTTTTCGGCACAAAACTCAAGGTAATCGTCGACGGCGTCGTGGAAGCATTGCTCCACTTCTTCAGCCTTGGAGCCTTCAAATACAATTGCGTCCCTAATGCCGGCGACCATACCTGTTAGTACATGCTGCTCGGCATCGAACTCGACTGGGGCGAAATAGCCCTTGTATGCCAAAACGTTACTCATGACTGCCTCCGACATCCTGCAGAAATCGAACGATGTTTCGAATTGTCCCCGCTGTCAATTCGTCAGATGGATGAGGCGCGTGCATCACGAACATCCTGCCATCTGAGGGCCTGTAGAAGCGAATGCGCGATCCGGATGTCTTGCCTTTGCTGTCCATTTCAAAGCCATATGAGGCCATGACTTTTAAAAAATCGGCATACCGATACGTCGAAGGGCAGCTAAACAGTTGGGCGATGAGTTTATCGGCTCGAGTCATCCCGCCTCACATTCTGCAACTATATTCTAGTTGCAATTTTGATCCGATGCAATCACCCATACTATAGAACATGTGTACGTATAGAACAAGTGTTCGAACCACTACAAAGGGGCCTGTCCCTTTGTAGTGGTTTTGCTTGCTGTGGTTAGCCCATCAGGTCGACGACGTTAAAGCCGGCGTTGCTCTTGGCGATGACGTCGCGGCCGCCAAAGACGCAGGTGGGCGACTCGGCCGCAATGCGCGTCACGTCGGCGCCGAGCGAGCGCAGCTCACCGGGCGTGGCGGCGAGCATCTGGCGCGACGCTCCTCGCGCGCAGCTCACCGGGCGTGGCGGCGAGCATCTGGCGCGACGCTCCTCGCGCGCATGCGGATCGAGCCCGGCCAGATAGGTCGTGTTGCGGCGCTTGGTGAGCGCGTACGGCTTTACCGGCGCGTCCATGCCGCTCACGCAGCTCACGATAAAGCCCTCAAAGGCGGCCCGTCGGGCTCAAAGCTGCCGAGCCATTCGCCCGCGCGCGCCACGCGCTCAATCGAGGGATCGATTGCCGGGTCGCGGTAGGTGTAGAACGCCGTCTGGCGCTCGCCGGCTGCGCGGAATCCGCAGCCGTATGCACCGCCCTTCACGCGAATCTCGTTCCACAGGTAATCGTAGGAGAGCGCGTTGGCAGCCACGGCCCAAGCGCCTGTCACGTCAATGCCTAGCGACGCGGGTCGCACGCGCTTGCCGCAAAGCAGATGTCGCTGGGGATGACAAAAGCCTCGTGGCGATTGCACGGCGTCGGCACCACGAGCGCATCGCGGCCGGCAACGGCACTAGCGTCCGCGCCTAGCCCCAGGTCGCCCGCGGCATCCCAGTACGCGTCAAAGTCCTCATCGCTGCCGGTAAAGCTCGCCATGCAGCCATCAGCCACAAAGATACGCTCCGCCAGCTCGGCAAGCTTGGCGCGCAGGTCGTCCAGGCGCTCGTCAAAGTGGTCGAGCAGATCGCGCAGGAACAGGTAGAAATCCACGCCCGAAAGTTGCTCGCGCACCACGGCCGAAGGCGAGCTGTAGCTCATCGCGCGACCGAGCGCCGCCGAGTGTCCGTTGTTGATAAATCCCTGCTCAAGACCAATGCGAATCTGTGTGAGCACGTCGCGCACGCGGTCGGCGTCGGCGTCCGCCAGCAGCGTGCTCGACCACACCTCGCGCGGCAGGCTCGCCAGCGCGTCGATCTTCTCGGACAGGGCGCCGGCGCTCACCAGCAGGTAGGGGCGCGCGCCGTCCACGTCGGGCTGCGTCATAACTTCGGTCGTAAAGCTCAAAAAGCCCAGCTTGCCGGCGATCAGGTTGTCGAGTTCCTCGGCCGAATGCTCGCGCGTGGGCAGCTGCTTGAGCAGGCGGCAGAGCAGCGTCACATAGGGCAGGTCCTCAAACGCGACGCAGCTCAGGTCGAAGTACTGCATGGCGTAGGCCAGGCGGTTGGTGGGGATGCCGTGGCGCAGACAGGGGATGGGCGCGGTCGTGTCCACGACCAGCGGCGGCTCGGGGCGCGCCTCGCCAATGTCGGACA
>JAQCYU010000011.1 GCA_027682925.1 Coriobacteriaceae bacterium AF45-21 | reverse complement strand
GCCAGCACCTCCCCGTCGCGGTCGACCAGGCAGGCCCAGTGCGATGACTTGCCGACGTCCAGGCCGAGCACGGCCGCGGGTCTGGTGGATGTCGCTTTCACGGTGGTATCCTTCCGGTAGTCGTTCGACCGGATGGCCTCCCCCTCGGCACTCACATTACCAGCCGCGGCCTCTGCCCGGCACTTTCCTATCAGCCGTCGGGGGCGGCGCGTCCCGCGCCGGCAGCACCCAACGGGCCCTCTCGGGGGCAGGGACGTTCGGCCGTGCGCGGGCGCCCGGTCGGCGGCCCGTTCTGGGCGCGCCTCAATCGTAGCCCGAGACGGGCCCGGGCTGACAATTTCGACTGTAATGGACGTTCTTGTTCGACTAGTCATTTAAGAACGTCCCCAATGACTAGTCTGAAGGAGTGTCCCCAGCTGCCGGCAGAGACGATATGAGCAGGACATAAAAACATTGAGAGCCCCTGCTGCATGAAAGACCGCGGATTAGGCCGACAATGGTGAGTGTCTAATTCAGCCGCGGCGGCCACGCCGCATTCATGGAAGGGGCTCCCATGCTCGATACTACCACCTTCGTCGGCCTCGACGTCCACGCCCGCTCGATAAAGGCCGTCTCCCTCGACGTCATGACCGGGGAGGTGCGCGCCGCGACCTTCGGCTAACTACGCCCGCGCCGTCGCGGAGTGGGTCCGCTCCGTGGACCCCAGGGCCAGGTGCGTGTACGAGTCCGGGGTCACGGGCTTCGACCTGCAGAAGAGGCTCTCCGGCCTGGGGGTCGACTGCGTGGTCGGCGCCGTCTCGAAGATGATCAAGCCCAGCGCGGACAGGCGCAGGAAGAACGACCGCAACGACGCCGAGTTCCTCGCCCGCATGCTGTCGGTCGGCAACGTGGTCGAGGTGTGGGTCCCCGACGACGAGCGCGAGGCCGCCCGCGACCTGACCAGGGCGCTCGAGGACGCGAGGGACGACCTCTCGCGCTCGAAGCAGCGGCTCTCCAAGTTCCTGCTCAGGCACGGCTTCGTCTTCGACGAGAGGACGCCCACCGGCCGCAGGAAGGGCAACTGGACCCGGGCCCACTGGTCCTGGATCGAGTCGATAAGGTTCGCGGAGGGGGCCGACGAGGAGGTGCTCGCCTACTACGTCGACGCGGTCAGGCGGGCGGCGGAGGAGGAAGGCGAGGCTCGAGAGGCTCGTCGAGGGCGAGGCCCGCAAGCCCAGGTGGAGGAGGAGGGTCGACTCCCTGCGCTGCCTCAAGGGCGTCGACACCGCTTCCGCCGCCGACCTCGTGTTCGAGGCCGGCGAGTT
This sequence comes from Coriobacteriaceae bacterium AF45-21, assembly GCA_027682925.1. Lineage (GTDB taxonomy): Bacteria > Actinomycetota > Coriobacteriia > Coriobacteriales > Coriobacteriaceae > Collinsella. The sequence goes on along the minus strand of JAQCYU010000011.1, from coordinate 62,116 downwards.
CTCGAGGTTCAGGAATGCCCGCTCGTTCGCCGCGTGGGTCGGCCTGACGCCCTCCGAGCACTCCAGCGGGGAGAGCGACCGCAGGGGCGCGATCACCAAGGCCGGCAACAAGCACCTGAGAAAGACGCTGGTCGAGGCCGCGTGGCACTACCTGACGTGCTCCGGGCGGCCGAAGGACCTCGCCAAGGGCCAGGCCCCGGACCGGGGCGCCGGAGGCATGCCGCCAAGGGCGTGCGGAGGCTGGTCGAGAGGCGGGAGGCGCTGCTCGCGCGCGGGGTCCACGGCAACAAGGCGAACGTGGCCACGGCGCGCGAGCTCGCCTGCTGGGTGTGGGCGGTCGGCTCATGGCCGAGGAGGCGTAGGGGGGCGGTCCCCCGCACATAAGCCAATCACCCCGGAAGCGGTTCGATCCGAAGCCGTTGAGGCGAACCTCAGGCCCCTTTTCTGCGAGCGCCCAGGGCGCCACACGCGTGCACAGACTGTCGGTTCGACGTAGAAGCCTCAGCCGTAGCAACGGATTGCCCAGCGAGAGATCGCCACGGGCGGATATTAAACTGCAAAGACGAGCGTCGGTAAGACACGCCGAGGTCACCGCGGACGGGTTGATATAGGGAGAGGGCCTGACCCCATATCGTTGGGGCCAGGCCCGATTTTGCCTCTTGACAATGTCCTGCTCATATTAAAAGGAACGTCCCTAAGTGCCGACTGGATGCATTAGGAGTATTATCGTCTGCGCAAATAACTAGCGAATCGCATATTAGAGATTGAGAGCGTATGGCAGACACCGCATCTAAGCACATTGACATGACCACCGGCTCGCTGTGGCGCAATATTCCCCTGTTCGCCTTCCCCGTGGCCGCCACGAGCATCTTAGAGCAGCTGTCGAACCTCATCGCCACGGTCATCATCGGTAATTTCTCGGGCGACCAGGGAACCCTCGCCATGGCGGCGGTCGGCTCCAACGTTCCGCTTACCAGTCTTATGCTCAACCTGTTTATTGGCCTGTCGCTTGGCTCCAACGTGGTCATCGCCAACGCTATCGGCCGCAACGATCAGAACATGGTCAAACGCGCCGTCCATACCTCGATTCTTATGGCACTCGTGGGCTTTGTCGTCATCGCGCTGGGCGAGATCTTTGCCGAACCCATGCTCGCCGCGCTCAACGTCCCCGCCGAAACCATGCCGCTCGCCTCGCTCTACCTGCGCGTCTTTTTGCTCAGCATGCCTTCGATCTTGCTCTACAACTTTGAGGCCGCGATCTTCCGTTCCGTCGGCATCACCCGTACGCCGCTGCAGGCGCTTGCCGTGTCCACCGTCCTCAACATTGGCCTGGACCTCATCTTTGTCCCCATACTCCACTGGGGCGTCGCGGGCGTCGCCATCGCCACCGCCATCGCCTACACCGTCAGCGCCGCTACGCTCTTTATCCGCCTGCTCAAGACCGACTCCGTCGTCCGCGTCACCCCACGCGACTTAGGCTTAGACCCCGTCGCCCTCAAGCGCATCGTCAAGATCGGCCTGCCCGCCGGCATCCAAAGCGCCGTCTTTGCCGTCGCCAACATCATCATCCAGTCCGCCATCAACAGCCTGGGTACCGAGGTCATGGCGGCATCCAGCGCCGCTATGAGCCTGGAGTATGTGTGCTACAACCTACTCAACAGCTTTAGCCAGGCCTGCACCACCTTTGTGGGACAAAACCACGGCGCTCGCCAGATCGACCGCTGCACCAAGACGCTCAAGGTCTGCCTGGTCGAAGGCGGTATCGTCGCGCTCACCACCATCGTCATCATCGTCGGTCTGGGGCGCGAGATCCTGGCGCTCTTTAACAGCGATCCCAGCATCGTCTCGATCGGCTATATCCGCGTGTGCTCGATCTTCCCGGCATACGCCTTTAGCATGTTCTACGAAAACATGTCCGGTTACCTGCGCGGCTTTGGCATCTCGCTCATGCCCGCCCTCATCACCATGATCTGCGTCTGCGGTATTCGCTTCTATTGGGTCTTCTGCGTGTTCCCGAACTTCCGCACCTTTGCGAACATCATGATGGTCTACCCCATCAGCCTGGGCACCACGGCGTTCTTTATGGTCGTGGCGGTATTGCTCTGCCACCCGGCACGCACCTACCGTCTAGCACAAGCCAAAGCGACAGCCCGCTAATCACCACGCGCAACGTCACGCCAGTCATTAATTGACAATATGCGAGCTCATATAGTCGATAAAGCGCCTCGTGGCGATAGGCATGGTGTCCCAGCTGCGCCAGGCCGCCACTACGTCGCGCGAGGGGGCATGCACGATGGGACGTACGCGAATATCGGCCTGCATGCCCTCGACGGTACGGCGATACAGCATGCTCACGCCTAGGCCCTCCTCCACCATCGCCATGATGGTGTAGTCGTCGGTCACCTCGCTCGTCACGTGCGGCGACAGCCCATGCGCCGCGAATGCATCGAGCACCAGGCTCTGTTCGCCCTCATCCAGCAGCACAAACGGTTCGGACGCCAGGTCGGCAAGCGTCACCTTTTCCTTTGCCGCCAGTGGATGGACGGCTGGCAACAGCGCCACCAGCTCGTCGTGATAGACCACGCGTTTCTCGAGCCCCTCGGTAAATCCACGCGCTGTAAAGCAAAAGTCGACCACGCCATCGTGCACCCACTGGGCATTGCTCGTGTAATCGCCCTGCTTGAGGGTAAAGCGCACGCCCGGATGCAGGGCCCCAAAGTCGCGGATCACTCGCGGCAACACAGTACGACTCACGTTGGTAAACGTCGCAATGCGAATGTCGGTCGACGAAAGCCCCAGCAACTCCTGGCGCTTGCCTCAAGCTCGGCCTCGGCCGTAACGATCTGGCGCAGATACGGCAGATACTGTTTGCCGTCGCGCGTAAGCGAGACGCCCTGCTTGCCACGCTCGATAATCGTGGTGCCCAGCTCGCGCTCGAGCGCCTTGACGGCCTGGCTCACCGCGCTTTGCGTATAGCCCAGCTCGTCGGCGGCACGTTTCAGGCTGCCGCAATCGACCACCATACATACAATCTGATACCGCGATGCCATCGTGCCTCCACATCGATGTAGCCGTAAAACGTTTTGCCAGGGTTTTTTCTTCCAACATTAGTACTTCTTAATCATACTGAAGATACATTCGCTTTACTACATCCATATCTGGGAGCAGAATCCTTTTTGCGAAACCGTTCTGTAACAAAAGGAGTCCCATGGATCGCAAAAAAGCAATCGCGCTCTCATTTTCCGTTCCCGTCGCATGGGGCTTTTCGTACCCCCTCATGAAGATCGGCATGGACAGCATGAACGCCACGAGCATCGTCGCGCTGCGCTGCATCATCGCCTTTGCGGCCTGCCTGCTGCTCTTCCACAAGCACGCGGTGCGCATCAACCGTGACCTGATGGTCCGCGCCGCCATCATCGGCGCCATCATGGCAACCGAGATCACCTGCATGTGCCTGGGCTCTAGCCTCACTTCCGCCTCCACCGCCGGCTTTTTGCAGAGCCTGACGGTCGTAATCGTGCCGTTTGCCAACGCGGCACTGCTGCGTCGCGCCCCCGAGCGCAAGGTGCTCATCGGCACCGCCATCGTCACCTGCGGCATGTTGCTGCTCTCGGGCGCCGACTTTACTAGCCTGAATCCCGGCGCGATCATCATGCTGCTCTCGGCCTTTATCTATGCCGGCCACATTATCATCGCCAAGCGCTTTGTCGAAGAAGTCGATCCGCTGGCTCTGGGCATTTGGCAGCTGGGCTTCGGCGGCTTGTTCTCGGGTATCGCCGCATTTACCTTTGGCGGCTTCACGCTTCCCAGCACGCCGAGCGAGGTCGTGGTCGTCGTCGCACTCGCGCTCATCTGCTCTGCCTACGGCTTTATCACCCAAACGCTCGCGCAGCCCCACGTGCCCGCCGAGACCACAGGCTTTGCCTTCTCGCTCGAGCCGGTCTGCTCCGCTGTCTTCTCGTTCTTCCTGGTCGGCGAGGTCCTGAGCCCCATCGCCTTCTTTGGCGCCGCCTCATCCTCACCGGCGTCATGGTGGCAACCGTCGAGCTCCCGCGTCTTCGTGCACACGGGCACGCTCGCATGGCAGGAGCGCCCGAGCGCGTCTCGTAGACCCCACTCCTTATACAGCCGCGGCATAAAGGCAACCGGTGCGCCTTTATAATAGATGCCAACAGAGCATCAGACGTAAAGGAGCCCCATGGACGCCGCGACCCGCGACCGCAACATAGCAACTTGGTTGGGCGATGCGCCGCAGCCGGTACGCGACACGACGAACCGGCTGCTCGAGCGCATCGCCCTTTTGCGTGCCGAGCAGACCATCTACCCGGCACAAGACGACATCCTCAATGCCCTCGCCTACACGCCGGCCGACCAGGTCAAGGTTGTCATCTTGGGTCAGGACCCCTATCACGGACCCAACCAGGCCATGGGGCTGTCGTTCTCGGTCCCCGCGTCGCAAACCAAGTTACCGCCGAGCCTGCGCAACATCTATAAGGAACTCAACGCCGATCTGGGCTGCCCCATTCCCGCCACGGGAGACCTAACCCCATGGGCACAGCAGGGCGTCTTGCTCCTCAACACTACGCTCACCGTGCGTGAGCATGCCGCGAATTCGCACGCCAAGCTGGGCTGGAGCACACTCACCGACTACGTTATCGAACGCTGCTGCCAGCTGCCCCAGCCGGTCGTCTTTTTGGCATGGGGACGCTTTGCCCAGCAAATGGTTGAGGGCAAGCTCGACGCGATCGGCGCGGGCAAGGCAACCGGCAAGTTCTGCCTGGCCTCTACGCACCCCTCGCCGCTTTCGGCCAACCGTGCCACGGCAGAACTCCCCGCCTTTATAGGGTCGCGCCCCTTCTCCGCTGCCAATCGGCTACTCGAACAGCACGGCTCGACCCCCGTCAACTGGACTTGCCTCGGCTAAAAACCGATACATCAAAAACGCGCCCGACGGCTTTCCATCGGGCGCGTTTCCTATTCGGGCCAAATAAATTGTGTGCGGCCGGCCTCGCCGCCATCGATCAGCAGGCTCTGCCCGGTCATAAACCGGTTGGTCACGCCCACAAAGTAGATCCACTCGGCGATCTCTTGGGCGGTGGCCCAGCGTTTAAGCGGCGTGAGCTCCATAATCTGGTTCCACAGGTGTTCGTCTTCCATCACGCAACGGTTGAGCGACGTGATAACGCCGCCCGGGTCCACGCTGTTGGCGATGGCCTGCGGCGCCAGGCGGTTTGCAAGGTTCTTGGTGTAGGCGATAACGCCGCCCTTGCTGGCGGCATAGGCGGGAAACTCCGATCCCGTATGCCCACTCGCCGACCCCACATTGACCACGGATGTAATGGCCGGCGCCGGCTTGGCGGCAAGCCCCTCCCCCACAAAGGCGTAGCGCTCGGTCACGTTGATGGTGCCACGCAGGTTGGCGGCGATGTCATCGGCCGAATCCTGCGTACCGGCAACGTTCACGATTACCTGAGGCTCAAGGTTGCCCGGAAACGAGTCCGGCTCGCGTACATCAACGATCAGATGGCGGTAGCGCTCGTGCTCGACCGCCGTCGGCAGCAGGTCAAAGCCCACGACCTCGTGGCCCTCGTCCAAAAAGCGCTGCACGCACGCGGCTCCGATACCGCCCGAAGCGCCCGTGATCAAAACCCGCATACTTGCCCCTTAGGCGGTTGCGTGGCGCTCGAGGTACTCGGCGCCCACATTCTCACGCTCCCAGCCACGCACGACCTTGTAGCCCACGGGGCTCAGGAAGACCTCGCACAGCAGCTCGGCAACAGCGCCGGTCAGCGAGCACATAAGGACCTGCACCCAGGTCCAACCAAAGAACGTGTGGCTCACCACAATGGCAAAGACCAAGTTGTCGATAAACTGGCCAACACCCGTGGACACATAAGAGCGGAAGGCAAAGCTCGCAAAGTTATTCTTTTTGAGCATACGACCGAGCGACTGGTTGAGTGTGGAGTTAACCACGGCAGAAACGAGCATTGCCAGCGAAGAGCCCAGCACCACGTACCAGGTGCCGCCGATGGCGGCGTTAAGGGCGGTGTTGACCTCGATCATACCCGTGTCGTAGTAGGCGCCCCACATGCCGGGCGTGAGCGAGCATGCCCAAAAGCACAGACTCACGGCCAGATTGACCAGCAGCGCGAGGATAGAGATTTTGATGGATGCCTTGGCGCCAAAGCGCTTGCAGATCATGTCCTGGCACAAAAACGAAACCCAGCTCACCACAAAGCCGCAATCGAGTGCCAGATACGGCAGGCTGATAAGCTCTTTGTTGGCCAGCAGGTTCATCATGATGACACTCACGAAAAACAGCGAAACCGTTGCCGCGGGAATGCTCCGCAACAGGACCTTGTAGTCCTCCATGACCTTCTTGATCATTATGTACTCCTTTGGTTTTAGGTTTAACGAGCAGGATATCGGACCCGAACTGCTCGGACGTCACGGTCTTGAGACGACGATGGGTATAATAGCCGCTCACACGGCATCAGGCAAGCAAACGGCGCGGCAGCCCCACAGGCCACCGCGCCGATGCATTAAAAGGCTACGTTGCCAAACTCCGACAGGATAAGATCGGGGTTGTGATCGGTTGCCCAATCCACGTTCCACGGGCTCGTGAACAGCAGCAGCTTACCGCCGCGCATGTCCTCGACGCGCAGCGTGTCACGCGTGAGCGAAAGGCCCGGGATATCAATGGTATCGGGGTCGTTCTGAATCCAGCGGATGTCCGTATAGGGCAGCGGCTGGCGACGGACCTCAACACGATACTCGGCCTTGAGGCGGCGCTCGAGTACCTCAAACTGCAGCACACCGACCACGCCCACGATAACGCTCTCCATGCCGGCACCCAGCTCGCGGAAGATCTGGATGGCACCCTCCTGGGCAAGCTCCTCCATACCCTTGACGAACTGCTTGCGCTTGAGCGTGTCGACCTGCGTAATGCGAGCGAACATCTCGGGGGCAAACGTCGGGATCTGCGGATACTGCACGTGGCGCTTGCCGGAGCACACGGTGTCGCCGATGCTAAAGATACCCGGGTCGAACAGGCCCACGATATCGCCCGCGTACGCCTCGTCCACGATGGCGCGGTCATCGGCCATCATCGACGTGCCCGTTGCAAGCTTGAGTTTACGGTTGCCCTGCACGTGGAAGGCGTCCATGCCACGCTCGAACTTGCCCGAGCAAATGCGCACAAAGGCGATACGGTCTCGGTGGTTCTTGTCCATATTGGCCTGGATCTTAAACACAAAGCCGCTAAAGTCGTCGCGGCAGGGATCGACCGGCTCACTGGTGAGCGTATCGGTATAGGCGCGCGGCGTCGGGGCCAGGCGCAGGAACTCCTTGAGGAAGGGCTCCACACCAAAGTTGGTGAGCGCCGAGCCAAAGAACGCCGGGCTCAGCTTGCCGCAGGCCACAGCATCCAAGTCGAGCTCGTCGCCGGCGCCATCGAGCAGCTCGATGTCGTCCATCAGGTTCTTGTGGTTCTCCTCGCCGATGAGCTCGTCCATGGAAGGATCGCCCAGCTCGGCCTCGACCTCGGCGACCTTCTTGGTGGCGTTGGCGTGACCGTCGCCCTCAAAGGCAATGACGCGACGGGTCTGACGGTCGAACACGCCGCGGAAGTTGCGACCACTGCCGATCGGCCAGTTCATGGGATACGTATTGATACCCAGGACGTTCTCGATCTCTTCCATGAGCTCAAACGGATCGCGAGCCTCGTGGTCGAGCTTATTCACAAAGGTGAAGATGGGAATGTGGCGCAGCGTACAGACCTTAAAGAGCTTTTTGGTCTGGGCCTCGACGCCCTTAGCGCCGTCGATGACCATGACTGCGGCGTCGGCGGCCATAAGGGTACGGTAGGTATCCTCCGAGAAGTCCTGGTGGCCGGGGGTATCGAGGATGTTGACGCAGGCGCCATTATAGGTGAACTGCAGCACCGAGGAGGTAACGGAAATGCCGCGCTCCTTCTCGATGTCCATCCAGTCCGAGACGGCGTGCTTGGCCGAGCTCTTGCCCTTGACCGAACCGGCAGTCTGGATGCTGCCGGTATAGAGCAGCAGCTTCTCGGTAAGCGTGGTCTTACCGGCGTCCGGGTGGCTGATGATCGCGAATGTGCGGCGCGACGAGATTTCATCCGACAGGCTTGCCATGCGGATCCTTTCTTGCATTGAGTGCATTACGTCGATGTAACCGCACTATTGTAGCCGCGAAATCCCGCTCTAGGGCGCCTATCAGGACAAATTCATCAGTTGGGGCCTGGGTAGCCGGCCCAATCCGAATTTGTCTCTTGCGTAACTGTACATAGTGTATATATACTGTGCTTACCGGTTATATACACGTGTAGCCCAACAGCTAAGGAGCCGCTGTGGACATCATCCTATCCAATTCGAGCGACAAGCCCATCTACGAGCAAATAGCCTCGCAAGTCAAAGCTCAGATCCTTTCGGGCGCGCTCGCTTCGGGAGCCAAACTCCCCAGCATCCGTGCACTCGCGAGCGATCTTGGCGTGAGTGTCATCACCACCAAGCGCGCCTACGCCGACCTGGAGCAACTCGGCTTTATCTGCACCGTGCAGGGCAAGGGCTGTTTTGTCGCCGAGGGCAACCAAGAACTCTTGCGCGAAAATCAGCTCTGCCATATCGAAGAGCTGCTTGCGAAAGCGGCGAGCCAAGCCGAAGCCTTGGGCGTCACGCGCGACAAGCTGCACGAGATGCTCGACCTCGTAGCCCCCGAAACCATGCAGTAGCCATCTGCAAGAAAGGCTATACCATGCAAAAGTTGCTAGAACTCAAAGGTGTATCGCGCCGCGTGAGCGACCGCTTTTCACTGCGCGACGTCACGCTTGCCGTGGAGCCCGGCCAGATCGTTGGCTTTGTGGGCGCAAATGGCGCCGGCAAGACGACGACCATTCGCGCCGCGCTTGGGCTTATAAAGCCCGATGCCGGCGAGGTGCATCTGCTTGGACAGCGCTGCGACGCCAACGCGCCCGACGAGACGCAGCGCCACCTGCGCTCCCGCATCGGGCTTGTCCTGGACACGTGTCCCTTCCCCTCCACGCTCAAGGTGGGCCAGGTCGAGAAGCTCGTAGGCCCGGCATACCCCACGTGGAGCTGCGAAACGTTCGCCGGATTCATCGACCGATTTGGCCTCGATCCCAAGACGAGGTCAAGGACCTCTCCCGCGGCATGGGCATGAAGCTGCAGCTCGCCTGTGCGCTCAGCCACAATGCCAAGCTGCTCGTTTTGGACGAAGCCACCGCGGGCCTCGATCCCATGGCGCGCGAGGAACTGCTCGACGAGTTGCTTGCCTTTGTCGCCGACGGCCAGCACAGCGTGCTGCTCTCGAGCCACATTACATCCGACCTCGATCGCACTGCCGACCGCGTCATCTGCATCGATAACGGCTCGATTGTGTTTGACCTGCCGCGCGAGGACATTACCGACCGAGCCGGCATCGCCCACTGCACCCAAGCACAGGCCGCAGAGCTTATGGCTTGCGTCGAAGGCGCCCGTGCCGCCCACCACGCCTATAGCGTGGACGTGCTCGTGCCCAACCGTCGCGATGTGCTCGAGGCCTTCCCCGAGATTCCCTGCGACCGGGCAACCATTGATGACTATCTTCGCCTCACGCTGAAAGGGGCTTCGAAATGAAACGCGCCTTTATGTCTGAGCTCGCCATCGTCCGCACGCTTGTCCCGAGCATCGCGGGCGTCGGCCTGTTCATCTTCGTCGTACTGACCCTCGCCAACGCATCGGACGGTGACTCTGGCATGAGTGCCGGCGCCTGCGCGGTCAGCGCCATGTCGCCCATCGTGGTCATGAACTCGCTGGCCGGCTACGACAATCAAAACGGATGGGAGCGCTATCGGGCAACGCTGCCCATCTCGCGCAAAGACATCATCTGTGCACGCTACCTGAGCATCATTGTCTTCTCGGCCGTCATGGCGTGCGCCGCCGCGCTTTTGAGCATCGTCTCCATCCCGCTCTTCAACAGCGCGGGTATTCCCTCGACGGGACAGACCGTCTTTGAGACCACAATAGCCTCCGCCGCATCGATGCTCATCTCCCTCATGATGGTGTTTTTGGCACAGCCGCTGTTCTTTCGATTTGGACACATGGAGGCGCTGCGCCTTTCCGTCGGCCTGTTTGCCCTGCTCGGGTGCCTTGCCATGGCAGCGCTGAGCTCCTCCAACCCCATCAGCAACTGGCTCATGTCGATTGCCGGAGCGAATCCCGATCCTGCCGTTCTGGGCTGTCTGTGCGCAGGAATTGCCGTGCTGGCCCTCGCGCTATGCGCAATCAGCTGCACCGTCAGCACCAAGGTTTATCGAGTACACGACCTGTAGGCACGCGAGTCTCAATCCACGAGGACGCGATCGCCCCCGCCGCAAATCCGTGACAAATGGCATATCCCCGGCACGCGCTATCGTGCTACTTGCGCAGCGGCTTGGGCAGCGGAATGCCTGCCGCGATGACGGCGGCGATGATCATGCAGACAATGCCCTTGAGCGGGAAGCACATGAGCAGCAGGCCCACGACCATGACGGGCTGACGCATGACGGCACCCATCGTCGAGGCGGTACAGACGGCGACGCAAAAGACCGGATCGGCGCCCGTAAGGACGGCAAGGCCGTAGCCCAGGCTCACGCCCGAGAAGATAACGGGGAAGAAGTGACCGCCGCGCCAGCCCAGGTTGATGAGGGCGGGCGTCAGCATGGCCTTGATAAGACCAGTTGCAATGAGCACACCGGCGGGAATGGTCATATAGGTCTCCATGAGCACGTCGGCCTGCGTCTCGCCAGCAAACATGGTGTAGGGCAGGACCGTGCCGCAGATAGCGAGCGCCAAACCGGCCAGCATGGCCTTGACGACAGGGCGCTCCCCTATGGCGTGGGCCAACGCCTCGCTCGCGTGCTCCGAGACAAAGTACAGCCAGCCACAGGCCGTGCCGACGAGCGCCAGGGGAATAAGCCAAGCAAGCTCGAGGTTGCCCACCTGCGCGGCCTCGAACCTCGGCATACCCATGCCGCCGCCCACAAGCTGGCCAAGCAGCAGGTAGGTGCCCAAACCGCCAGCGATCGCGATACCGTAGACCACGGTCTTTTGCGCCTTGGGAAGCTTGATGGTGATCTCGTCAGACGCGGACTCATCGTCATTGGCACCCTGACCGTCAGCACTTCCGGCGAGCGGCGCCACAAAGCCAAACACGGGCGCGGTAAAGAGCGCCGTCAGGGCAGCCTGGGTGCCCAGCAGCGTGAGCTCCCTAAACTCAGCTCCAAAGCGACGCATGCGATCGCCGACCCAGCTGCACAGTCCCGCGATAACGCCGGTCAGGCCGGCCTCCGGTCCAATACTTCCGCCAAACAGCAACGGCAGCAGCGCCGCAATCGACAGCTTGCCCAGATTGTCGTACGGGTAGCGACCGTCTTGCTTGACCTTGGTCATGACCTGGTTGAGGTCGTCGGTCTTGGCGCCCGTCATCTTTTCGTACAGGCCAATCACCAAGCCGCCCAGCAGGCAGACAAAAAACGGGTACGGCAAAAAGCCAAACGGACCGCTGGCGAGTTCGGGCGAAGAGACACCCAGCATATGCGGGACCTCGGTCCACAAATAATCAATGCCGTGCTCCATCGCAAAGAAGAATAGCCAGACTGCAGCACCCGCGAGTGCACCGGTCACGGCAACGCTGACCAAAAACAGCGCGCGGTTTGTGGGTTTGGCAAGGTTATCCATCGGGTCCTCCCGTGGTCAAAATCGACAAAGATACGTTTTATTGTAGAGCGAGCGTTGCCCGAACGAGCCAACCGTCTGCACCGCAAACGGCACCATTGGGAGTCATAGTGGGGCAGGCTCAAGACTCATCCATTAATAATCGAGGCAATCTCGCGCAAATCGTCGGCAAAGTAGATGCCGTGCTGGCGCTGCGGGCTCGAAAGTCCTTTATCAATCATGTGCTCGAGCAGCGCCTTAAGATCGTTGTAGTAGCCCCCGAGGTTGCACAGGATGCACGGCGCACTCAAGTGCCCCAACGACACGGCGGACATGACCTCGGCAATCTCCTCGAGCGTGCCCGTACCGCCCGGGAAAGCGATGAACGCGTCGCCGAGCTCGATCATCTTGGCCTTACGCTCGGCCATGTCACTCGTCACGATGAGGTCGTCAATACCGTCGTGTTGAAACTCTGCCTCGATAAAAAAGCTCGGCTCAACACCCGTCACGTGTCCACCCGCCTCGAGCACGCTATCGGCAAGCGCGCCCATCAGGCCCGACTTGGAGCCGCCGTATACCAGCGCGTGGCCGTTGGAGCCAATCCACGTGCCGAGCTCTCGCACTGCAGGCAGAAACGCCGGGTCGTTGCCGACGCTCGCGCCCAGGTACACCGTGATGTTCATATGCAATCCCCCTCGTCGTGACGCGCGGCACCCGTTCTATCGTTGCCGGCGACGGTACTCGCGCACGCGGCGCGACAGGTCAGCGAGCTCGTCACGATCGAGCTCTTCCAAATGCTCAAGATCGTCCATAAAGCGCGCCATGGTGTCCTTTTGGCGCATCTTGATGAGCGTATTGCAGTAGTTCACCGCCACGCCCGTGAGCATGGCGATGTAGAAGATGCTGATGACGCTCAAAACGACAGTGATAGCGCGGGCAACCGGCGTCTCGGCCGGGATATCGCCAAAGCCGATGGTCGATACGGTTTCAAAGCTAAACCAGAGGCCGTCGCCAAACGTAAGGGTCGTGGGCTCGGACAGCCAGACGGCCGTCGAGCACAGCAGATAGAAGACGAGAAACAGGCCCGTGATGCGCGCAAAGCCAGCCTGGCGCAAAACATCGGCAAGCGTCCTCAACTTGTTCATCGCGACCCCTTTTCCCCAGACGCCCAATCACGTTTGCTCGGTATTGTCCCACAACCGGCAGTTAGGCAACCGGCAGTTAGGGACGTTCCTTTTGTGCCGGCAGAAAGGGACTGTCCCCAACTGCCGGACGGGACCGTTTAGCGGTGCGGCGGCCGACTGGGCAGGCTGAGCTGGTATCCTTATGCGGTATTGTCTCGATTCGTTAGGATTGCACGTGAGAGCTTCCGCTGTCCTTCGTTCAGTTATATGTCGCACCCTGGCCGTCGCGCTTGCTGCGTTCGCCGTGCTGAGCGCCGTCATACCCGTCCCCGCCTTTGCCGCCGACTCTGACCAGCAGGTCAAGACGGTCCGCGTTGGCTGGCTTATCAACAACGAAGGCTTCCAGGACGGCACCCCCGGCGAGCGTCTCTCGGGCTGGGGTTATGACTACCTGCAGACGCTGTCATACTACACGCCGGGCTGGCAATACGAATACGTCTCCGGCACCTTCACCGAGCTTATGGACATGCTCGAGGCGGGCGAAATCGACCTCATGCCCAACATCTCCTACTCCGAGGAACGCGCCCAAAAGCTGCTCTTCTCCTCGAACCCCGAGGGCGCCGAGCGCTACTACATCTACGCCAAGCCCGATCGCGACGACCTGGCCAAGGGTGACCCCCAAGCGCTCCAGGGCCTTACCATCGGTTGCAACTCCGGTGTTATGCAAACCTTCGTTGGCCAGCAGTGGCTCGCCAACGAAGGAATCACCTGCACATACAGGGAGTATGACGGAGGCTCCATGCTCTTTGACGCACTCGCAAACGACGAAGTCGACGCCGTCATCATGAACGACACCATCTCGTCGCCCGATGCGTCGCCCATGTTCTACGTTGGCTCGAGTGACTACTATTTTGCCGTCCCCAAAAGCCGCCCCGACCTGATGAACGATATCAATGCCGCCATGACGGCAATCGCCCGCGTCAACCCACGCTATAACGACGAGGTCAAGGCGAATTACTCGGCCCAAAACAGCGGCTCATCATCGCTCACCGGCCCCGAGCGCTCCTGGCTCAAAGCAAACGACAACACCATCACGATCGGCTATCTTAAAACAAACTCCCCTACTGCACGCAAAATGACGACGGCGAAATGGAAGGGTCGCTCGCCTCGCTTGCAACGACGTTGCACGACAAGTTTGGCATTACGGTTGCAACAGTAGCGTTCTCGAACAACGAGCAAATGACCAAAGCCCTTTCCACAGGGACCATCGATGTCGCCCTACCGTTGTTTCGCGACTACTGGCTTGCCGAGCAGGCAGGGGTCATCCTGTCAAACCCGATGGGAACGGTTTCCCTAGCCGCCATTCACAGCAGCAGCAACCTGAACAGTGACCTTAAGAACATCGCTTGCACAGCAGACGCGATCGTCAACCGTTTTGAGCTCGCAAACCTATTCCCCGACGCAAAGGTAACCGAGTATCCGAATGACAACGAGGCACGCGAAGCCCTCAATAAGGGGGAGGCAAGTTGCATCATTGTCCCCAGCACGCGCTTGAAAACCATCCGCGACACCTACGATATCGAGGATTTCCAAACACAGGAGCTCACCGACACGGCACAGCTATCGTGTTTGATTTCGCGCGGCAAGCCCGTGCTGTTGGGAATCATTAATAAGGGCATCGTCAATGCTGGCGAATCGCTCTCTGCAAGCAGTTATTCCCCCACATCGTACTCGGCGCAAGAATCGGATGCGTTTCGACTTCTCTACCGCAACCGCATCGTCATTGCGGCAGTCGTCATCTGCATTTTGCTCACCGGCATCGTCATCCTTGTCTGGTCGCTTCACCGCGCGCAGAAAGAACAGCAGAAAGCCGATGCCGCCAACGCCGCTAAGACGGCATTCCTCACGCGCATGAGCCACGACATCCGTACGCCACTCAACGGCATCCTGGGTCTTATCGAAATTGAGGAATTGAAAGACGGCGACATGCAGGCCGCCCGCGAAAGCCGCGCCAAGGCGCGTGTTGCCGCCAATCACCTACTCTCGCTGATCAACGACATCCTCGAGATGGGCAAAATCGAAGACCGCAAGCTAACTCTGGAACATGCGCCTTTTAACCTCAAAGAGCTCTGTGACGATACGCTGGTGCTGTGCAAGCTCCGCGCATCCGATAACGGCATCACAATGCAGGACAATAGTCTGCCGTACGCCACGGGGCCATACATGATCGGCAGTCCCACCCATATCCGACAGATCATAATCAACCTGTTAGACAACAGCATCAAGTACAACAAGCGCGGCGGCTCCGTCACCTTTAGTTCAAAGACCAAGCCACTCGATGATGGGCGCGCGCTCTTTTGCTTTAGCGTTTCGGATACCGGCATTGGCATGGCTCCCGAGTTTTTAAAGCATATCTATGAACCGTTTGCCCAAGAAGGTGACGATGCGCGCAGTAAGTTCCAAGGAACCGGCATGGGCATGCCAATCGTCAAGTCGCTTATTGAACTGATGGGCGGTACGATTGAGATTTCGAGTGAGATTGGCGTGGGGAGTACGTTCAACGTCCAGATTCCGCTCGATATCGACAAGAACCCTCAGGCTAGAGAGGATGCGAGCAGGCAGACAAACAGCTGCTCGCTTGCCGGCATGAACGTCCTTTTGGCAGAAGACAACGAGCTCAATGCCGAGATTGCCCAGACTCTACTCGAAAGCGAGGGCATCGTCGTAACTCGCGCCGCCGACGGCAACGAAACGGTCGACCTATACGCTGGTCGTCCCGCCGGCAGCTTCGATGCGATTCTGATGGACATCATGATGCCGGGCATGGACGGCTATGAGGCAACCCGCGCGATTCGTCTGAGCGAGAAGGTCGATGCAGCCGATATCCCCATCATCGCGCTCACCGCCAACGCCTTTGCCGAGGACGCCAAGGCGGCACACGATGCCGGCATGAACGCCCATCTGTCCAAACCGCTCGACTTTAACAAGCTCAAAAACATACTCGCGCGCATCAAGAAAAACGGATCCGTTTCGCTATAGTTTGTGCTCAACCACCACGCACGACCAGAAAGGAAGCCAACGATGTTTAGGCCCTTACGTCGAAAGAAACGCGCCATCACCGACGAGGAAGCGCGCGAACTGCTCGCTACCTGCAAGCGCGGCGTCTTTGCCGTCAACGGCGACGATGGCTACCCGTACGCCATTCCCGTCAACTACTTCTTTGACGCCGAGCACGACAAGATTTATTTCCATGGCGCCAAGGCTGGCCACAAGGTCGATTCACTCAAGCGCGATGACAAGGTCTGCTTTACCGTTTACGGCAACGAGTGGTACAAGGACGGTGACTGGGCTCCCTACGTTATGAGTACCGTGGTCTTTGGCCGCTGTCGCCTGGCGAATGACACCCCTGCTTTTATCGAAGATAAAGTTCGCCAGCTCGCGCTTAAGTACTACCCTTCTGCCGAAGAAGTCGAAGAGGAAATCGCCAAGGACATTAAGGGCGTCCAGCTCTACGAGATTACAATTGAGCATCTTTGCGGCAAGCAGATTCAAGAAAAGTAAGCCTCTCAGCAGGTCTGCGCCCAATGGTTACAGATGCCTTACCACACGGGGCCTTCTAGCCAACTTGGCAGAAGGCCCCACATGCAGCGCACGCTTACCGTGCATTAAAAACGTAGCGGTCCAGGCGGTCGCACGCTTCCCTCACGCGCGAAAGCGGCAGCGCCAGATTCACGCGAATGTGGCAGGGCCCGTGGAACGGGCGGCCGTCCTGATACCCCACGCCCACGCGCGCCCCCTCGTCGAGCAACCACTGAATATCGCGGCCATGCTCGCGGCACCACTCGGTGCAGTCCAGAAACACCATGTACGTGCCCTGCGGACGTGAAAACGCGACGCCCTTCCAGTGCTTTTCTGCATACGTGCAGAAGTACTCGATATTGCCGGCAAGTACCTGGTTGAGCTCGTCCACCCACTCGTAGCCCTGCGGCTGATAGGCACCGATAAGCGCATGCATGGAGAGGACATTCATCTCGTTGTAGTGAGTCTTGTCGGACACGGCGCACATGCGGTCACGCAGCGTCTCGTTGTAGACAATGTGGTAGCTGCCGACCAGGCCCGCCAGGTTGAACGTCTTGCTGGGCGCGTAGAGGGCAACCGTACGCATGCGGGCATCCTCGCTCACCGACTGCGTCGGGATATGCTTGTGCCCCGGCAGGATGATATCGGACCAAATCTCGTCCGAGATCACCACGCAATCGTGCTGGCGATAGATGTCCATGGCGCGCTCGATCTCGTCGCGCTCCCATACGCGGCCGCAGGGATTGTGCGGCGAGCAGAACACCGCGGCATGGATGTGGTTTTGGGCGAGCTTGTGCTCCATGTCCTCAAAGTCCATACGCCACACGCCTTGATCGTCGAGCTTAAGCGGGCTGTGGACAATACGATAGCCCGCGGCTTCGATGGATTTGGTAAAGCCGATGTAGGTGGGGCTATGGACCAGCACCGCATCGCCCGGCTGGACATACGCGCGCAACGTCGACACGACACCGCCCAGCACGCCGTTTTCGTAGCCGATATGTTCAGGGCGCAGGCCCTCGACGCCATTGCGGCGGCTCTGCCATTCGATGATGCGGTCGAAGTACTCGGCGCGCGGGTTAAAGTAGCCAAACATGGGATGCTGAGCGCGCTGAATGATATGCTCCTGGACCGTGGGCACCGTGGCAAAATTCATGTCGGCCACCCACATGGGAATGCGGTCGAAGCCCTCGTCGGGTGCGTTCGGAGCCATACCGGGGATCTCGCCCCAGGAGTCAACGGCGATGGAGTCCATGCCGTGGCGGTCGATAAGCGAGCTAAAGTCGTATTTCATGCTGAACTCCCGTGCAAAGTTGATTGTTTTGGTAGGCGTTATTGTCCACCAGCGTGGGCGGTTTTGACATGGGGTTTGGCGCTTAATTTGACGGGTGCGGACGAATGGCTGGTTAGTCTTGCGCGTCGTTGATGGCGGTTACCGTCAGCCTTGTTCCGTCGACCGTAAACGATATGTCGAGCCCGGCGTAGGCCAAGTGGTAAACGCGGTTGGGCTCGTGCTTGCTACCCGCACGGCGCGGATCTTGGCGAAGGACCTCGACCAAGCCGGGGAGCTTTGCAGGCGGGACCATATCTTTCAGCGCTTGTGGGAACTCAACATCGAGCTCTTGCCACGGCGCGTCCTCAATCCAGCCGCCCGTCGCATCCGGGTGACAGTCGGCAAATGGAATGTAGGGCTTGATGTCGTAGATGGGCGTGCCGTCGCGCAGGTCGGCCCCCAGTATATGGATGATCGGGCCATCATCGGTGAGCTCAACACGGCTGAGCTTGACGCAGGTGAGCCCGATGGGATTAGGGCGAAACGGACTGCGTGTGGCAAACACGCCCACACGCTCGGCTCCACCCAGACGCGGCGGGCGCACGGTTTTCGACCATTTTGCGTTGGTGCCGGACCTGTCCTGCGTTTTGGCATCGGCGGCTATGTCCTTAGCCGTGCCACCGGGCGTTCCGTTTTCGAAGCACCATAGCAGCCATAGGTGAGAGAAGGAGTCCAGACCCTCAACTGCAGCGTTGGAGGCAAATTCCGGCTCAAAGACGATGCGCCCCTGCAGATGGGGCGCCAAAAAGCTGTTGCGTGGGATGCCGAACTTCTGCGGCAGGTCGGTATGTATGTGTGCAATAGGTTCCATGCCGGTCATTGTACGGCATGAAGGTGTGAGGCGTCGTGCGCAATTCTTTGTCGCGGTCCCCCGTCGTGCAACCAACGGTTGCTTGGAAGGGCGTCTGCCGCCGCGTATGTTTAATGCCATCAACCAGCAGAAAGGAGCCGCTATGGCCTTCGCAGAAAAGCTCATTGCTGTCCGTCGCGCCCATCACCTAACTCAGGAGCAGCTCGCCGCCAAGCTCTTCGTCACACGCCAAGCCGTCAGCCGTTGGGAGCGCGGCGAGGTCACACCGGGCATCGACATGATGAAGCTCATTGCCGCCGTGACCGGCGAGCCACTGTCTCATCTGCTCGAAATGCCCGAGTACTATTGTCAGAGCTGCGGCATGATCCTCACGCCCGACGACTGCGGTACCGATGCTCACGGCGCAACGACCGACCATTACTGCAAGTGGTGCTACGACCACGGCAAGTACACCTACGAGACCACGATGGAGGCAATGATCGAGGACTGCGCCCCGCGTCTGGCGCAAAACACCGGCATGTCGCTCGACGAGGCAGCCTCGCTCATGGGTGCCGTGCTGCCGCAACTGGAGCGCTGGCGTACCGTGCAGGAAAACGAGGAGCGCTACGGCGCCGAGGCACGGGCGCGCTATGGCGATGAGGCTATCGATGCAGCAAACGAAACGTTACTGGACATGGATCCCCAGACATGGAACGACATGAAGGAACTCGAGCGTGCCATTCTGGGTCAGCTCTCGATTGCCATGGGCGACGGCGATCCAAAGAGCAGAAAGGCCCAAAAACTTGTTGCGATGCATCGTCGTTGGATTGGCCTCAACTGGGGAAGCGAACCCCAAGACGAGGCATACCTGGGGCTCGCCCACGGCTACCTCGCCGACCAGCGCTTTGTTGACTACTACGACAAGCCCTGCGGCACCGGAGCCACGGCGTTTCTGGTCCAGGCAATCGAGTCATCGCTGACTCGCGCATAGACCGCGGCGGCATTGGGTATCTCAATCGAAACCTCAACCGATTGGAGACCTATGGCTACTGATCACAAGCTCGAGCTGTACGTTATGACCGGCTGCCCGTATTGCATAAAGGTCAAGCGCTTTTTGGCCGATAACGGCGTGACCATCCCCGAGCGCAATATCTCGACCGACCCCGATGCCGAGCAGACGCTCATCGCCGTCGGCGGCAAGCGCCAGGTTCCCTGCCTGTTCATTGACGGCGCGCCGCTCTACGAGTCGGGCGACATCATCGCGTGGGTGCAGGAGAATTTGCTCTAGCGTTCTATTGCGGTCGGCCGGCCCCAACGCACAAACCCATACGAACCAAACATGTACGTCAGCATCCAAAGTCGACATTTTTCGACATCTTTGGATGCTGGCGTACAGCTTTTCAATCTAGTCATTGGGGACGTTCTTGAATGACTAGTCGTTAAAGAACGTCCCCAACGACTAGTAGCCACAAAAGCGGGCAACAGGCGCGAGCGGCTGCTCGCGAAAGACGCGCTCGACGGCGGCGCGGTATTCGTCGACCTTTTTGGTCTTGCGCACGAGCTTGTGCACGGTAGCGGGATCGGCGAAGGCACATTTGGCGTAGAACCACCATTCCTTCATGCGAAAGACCGCGTTGCCCCCAATCTCGTCCGCATAGGCCGCAAACAGCGTGTCGTGGAAGCGCTGCAACTCGGCAGCCGTGGCGGCAGGGCCGCCCTTAACCATGCGAGCCAGCGCGGGGTTCGCGAGCAAGCCGCGCCCCAACATTACGTGGCGTGTTCCGGGATAGGCCCCCACCAGCGCATCCATGTCCTCAAGATCAAAGATGTCGCCGTTATAGGCCACGGGAAACGGCGCCCGCTCCAACGTCTCGCCGTAAAACTCTTTACGCGGCGAGCCCGTATAACGGTCCTTTTGCACGCGCGGATGCACGATCAGCTCTGCCAGCGGCATGCGGCAATAGAGGTCGAGCACGCGTTCGTACTCGTCATCGCTTTCCAACCCCAGCCTGGTCTTGACCGACACCGGCAAGGGTGAGCGTTCGCACACGTCGCTCAAGAACACCTCGAGCTCATCCAGGTTGCGCAGAAAGCCCGAACCCTTGCCTTTGGCAACAACCGTACCCGAGGGGCAGCCAAGGTTGAGATTGACCTCGCGGTACCCCATCTCGGCGAGCACCTGCGCCGCCCACACAAACTCGTCCGCATTCTTGGACATCAGCTGAGGTACTACGTTAAGCCCCTGGTTATTGGCAGGATCGACCTCTTTAAACGCCTTGCCACCAAAGCGGTTGCCCACCCGCGGCGGCGGCAAAAACGGCGTGTAATAACAATCGAGCGCGCCAAAGCACTCCGCATGCACGCGACGGAACACATGCCCGGTAATCCCCTCCATAGGGGCCAGCGATAAATTCATCAACATCCACTCTCAAATCAATGTGACAAAGGGACAGTCCCTTTGTCACATCCCATTCAAGCGGTTCAGGAACTCTTCGCAGGCGCGAGAACGCAGGCGATATTTTTTCCACACCAGATACGATGCAATGGTGAAGGGGCAAAAGGGCAGTCCCTTTGCCCCAAGTGCCGGCTACCGGACGCAAGCTAGTTGCCGTTCGCGAACGCCGCCCATATTTCGAGGTCTAATACTTTTCCCGAGAAGTGAACGGCTCTATTTGGACCCCCGAAGCATTGACATTTTTAGGCGTCAAAACCGCAGGATTTGACTGGCAAAACCGCAGGAAATTGCACGCCAAAAGTGTCGATGCTTCGGGAGTCCGTTTTCACTCGTTCACTTCTCGGGAAAAGTATTAGACCTCGATTCCGCAGTCCCCGATGTGACAAAGGAACAGTCCATTTGTCACATTCAGAATTGACCCCCCCCCCGCAATAGCTCATCGATGGCGGGATTCTCTATACTGGGTCACATATGACGGTATCGCGCCAAAGGAGAACGCCGTGACCACGTCGCAGATATCCCTGCTCGCGCTCATCTTGGTTGGGGGCATCGGCATCCTGCTTATCGGAGTGAGCGCGCTCATGAAAGCCGCCGCTCGCAAGAAAGCCAAGGCCTGTACCGCCGTGACCATGGGAACGGTCATCGACCATCGCTTTATGGGCGAAGGCAGGATGTATCCCGTTTTGGAATACGCCGTCGACGGCACGCAATACCGCGCGAAAAAACAATTCCGTGGCATAATGACCAAAAGCTTGTCGGGACTCCCCATCCGCACGCAAGCCACCGCCTACGAAGACGCCAAGGGCTGGCTGCACGTGCAGACAGGCCCCATCGCCCGCCTAGGCACCCTCGCGGAGCAGCTTTGGCCCCTCGGTAGCCAAATGACCGTGTACTACAACCCCAGCAACCCAGACAAAAGCTATGTCGAACGCCCCATCGTGGGCAACTTTGCCACACTGATGTTTAACATCGCAGGCTTCTTGCTCATCGCGATGAGCATCTTGCTCTATGTTCTTATCCAGCGCTAGCTCAAACTGATGCGCCCCGCGCCCCATGCGCCGCAACGACCGTTACGACACCAAGGACCAGCCATGGCAACAATTTCCGAACAAGAACGCAAGCGTATCCAGCGATACTGCATCTATCCCAAGATTGCCGGTGCAGCGCTTGCCATGGCGTTCGTGCTGCCTTTTTTGATCATTCCCTTCGAAATGATCGACGATATCGTCTTCCATCACGAAGGCTTCCAAGAGACGGGCATGATGACCGCCTTGGCGCTCACTGCCATCGAGCTCGTCATATTCTGCTACTGCGCGCTCGCGCCGCGCTTTGGCATGCGCGGCAAGCAGTGGAAGGAAATGCAGCACCGACTCGTCGTCGAGCAGACCGAGAAAGACCGCTCGGCACAAATCGCAGGCGTTATCGGTACGCAGGCTGCCGCGCGCCTGCTTAAGAACAGCGATAACGCGACCGTGCGCAACCTGGGCGGCGCGGCAGAAGTCGCCGCTGCCGTAGGCGCCGTCGCCACCGCAGCGGACGTACTTACCGAAAGCTATGCCAACGCAAAGGCCATGGCGGAGGCCTATAGCGTGCCTATCCCCCGTGCAAAAAAGTGGATCATCGCACTTGTGGCGCTGCCCCTCGCAATCGTGTGCGGTGCTTATATCCCGCAGCTGGCACAGGGAAACATCGAGATGCAGGAGAATGCCGCGGCCGCGGCCGAGCAGATCGCCATCGCCCGCAAGACGCTAGAGCCCGCATGCGAGTACGTGTCCGCCGATGACCCCTACGAGCGATATCAAGATTACGGCTATCATGTCCGCGGCTATCTGCACGAAGGCGACTCCGACGCCCAGAAGACCTATACGTATCTGGACTTTGACAACAAGGGAACGCTCAAGGAAGTGAGTTACATAGCAGAGATCGACCCCGACGCGAGCCTTGAGGACAACCTCGCCCGCATCGAGCTCGACTTGGACGAACTTTCCTCTGTCGTCCAAACCGTAGACGTCAAGACCATGAGTCCCGAGCTCCTAGCACCGCAAAAGCTCCCCGAAGAGTTTAGGCAGGCTTTTTTGAACGGTTCGCTCTACGAGAGAATCTCCATCAGGACGAGTGACAACCCCATCAAAACGTACTATTCGTTTGACACGGAGCCCGAGGACGAGTTTGACGAGTACACCCATCCAAGCATCCGTATCACGTTGGTGGGCAAAACGAGCTAGGCGCCCAATGTGACAAAGGGACTGTCCCTTTGTCACATTCCATGAAAAAGGGCACCGGCGTTAGCCGATGCCCTAAAGCTGCTGCAGATTAACTCCTACAGCGTATGACTAAGACGAATCGAACTATTCGTCCCAAGAGAGGCTCTTACCAGTCTTCTTTGCCAGCAGCAAGAACAGACCGATGATGACGTTGCATGCAATACAGAAGATGAAAACGCCCTGGAAGGAGCCGACAAGCTCGTATACCTTCATCATGACGGGCATGCCAAAGGCGCCGACGATATAGCCCACGGAGCAGATGAGCGCGAAGATGCGACCAAAGTCACGGGAGCCAAAGACGTCCATCACCAAAACGGTCAGAGCGGTGCCGGCGATGACGTACATGACGTCGTTAACACCGGCAGCAAGAATGCTGAGCGTCGAGTTGCCGCTGCTCATCATGAGCATGACAAAGGAGAGAATCGAGACGGCGAGCCAGCTCAGAATGGCCTTGGTGCTGCCAAACTTATCGCAAGTGGTACCGACGATCGGGTTGAGGAACAGGTCGAACAGCGATGCGGCGGAAACCATGAAGCCACCCACCATGGGGCTAAAGCCGACCTCGGCGGCATAGGTGGGGAACAGCTGGTTCATGCAGCAAGTAAGCTGAACGAGGCAGAGGAAGCCGATGCAGAAAAAGAATGCAGGCGACTTAATAGCGCGTGCGTAGCTAACGCCACGTGCACTATCCTCGGTCGTCTCCTCGGTCTCGGCGACCGTCTCGCCTTCGACATAGCCATAGGGCAGCATGCCCTTGTCCTGGGGCTTATAGCGGATAATCAGGATGGAAGCGGGAAGAATGAGCACGGCGGAGACGCCAGCGAGCACCAGATAACCAGTCCTCCAGCCAGCAGCCTCAATGACAGAGGTGATGACGGGACTCATGATGAGCATGTAAATCGAGTTCACTGCCCAAGCGAGACCAATTGCCAGGCCGCCAGATTTTTTGAACCACTGGTCAATAACATCGGACATGGCGACGCCGGTAGTGAAGGCGAAGCAAACGCCAATCAAAGCACCAGCTGCGATGAACATCCAGACTTCGGTGTAGAAGGCCATGCCTGCGCCAGCGGCGAGCAGAATAAGCTCGACGACGGGGAGCCAAAACTTGCCAACAACCTTGGGGATGAGTTTTCCGACAAACGGAAGAGCCGCTGCAAGACCAATGAGCGTTGCAGTGAAGTAATACGAGAAGATGGAGTAGTCAAATCCGAACTCCTCGCACACGGGCGCGACGAAGGAGCCAGCGATTACGCTATAGGATCCGGTCGTACCGGCAGACATGAGGCCGAGCGCGATCACGAGAACCCATGCGTAAACCTTGCTGCTCTTTAACTTTGCATTTTCCATTGATACAGCTCCTAGAGACCCAGAAGGGCGCACATAACGGCCTTAATGGTGTGCTGACGGTTCTCTGCCTCACGGAAGATGACCGACGCGTTGGCCTCAAAGCACTCGTCCGCAATCTCAAAGCCCTCGGTGATGATTTCACGATGCAGGTCGTTCTTGCACTGGTCGAGCAACATCTTGCCAACGCGGTGATTTGCGTTGTGAACAGAGGGGAGCTCGTGCATGCAGAAGATGTCGGGGTTGTTGGTGCGCTTGCACAGCTCACTGGTGACGCGATAGGGGTACAGGGACTCGGCGTCGCCAAGCCAAGAGTTGTAGTCGTCGGGGTCCAGAACCTCGTCGCCGCACTCGGGGTTGATGTAGCGCCACTCCTCGGTAACGATTACGTCGACACCGTCCAGAGCATCAAGGTCAGAGGTGATGGTGAAGGTCCTGTTAGGCGCGTACTTGGCGTAGCAGGCCTCAACCTCCTCGATCATTTCCTTGCACATCTGGTGACGGAGGTCGTCGGGGCCGATGGCGAGGAAGTCCATGTCGAGCATCGCGCACAGACGGCCATACCACACGGGGGCGCCGGCGCAGTTGCCAACGAAGGCCATCTTCTTGCCACGGCTCGTGCGCAGACCACCCCACTGCTCCTCCATCGTGAGAGCGTCAGCGAGCATCTGGGTCGGGTGATCGCCGAGGGTGAGGGCATTGATGACTGGAATATCGACCAAGTCGGCGACATCATAGAGGAACTGCTCGTCCTTTTGTGCACGATAGACAATGAGATCATACATGCCGTTGAAGACGCGCATGGCATCCTCGATGGTCTCGCAATCGCCCATGTGGGAGTTGGTCAGATAGGTGAAGCCCATGCCCAGGTCGTTGCAAGAGGTCTCAAAGGCGCAACGAGTGCGGGTCGAGCCCCACTCAAAGTTGGCGAGAACGTTCTTGCCGGGGAAGTAGCGCTGGTCGACACCGGACTTTTTCTGGGCCTTGAGGTTCCAGGCAAGATCGATGAGGTAACGGAAATCCTCAGAGGAAAGATCGTGGATGTTGAGGTAGTCGCGACCGCGAAGGCTGTTGTTCATGCCTATTTCCTTTCAATTGTTTGATGGGTAAGTGTCGAATGCGCCCCCGAGGGAAACACGGATATCCCTCGGGGACTGTAAATGTGGCGCTTGGATCAGGCAGCGCAAGTTTAAGAACTTGCTAGCAGCTGGCGGCCACGTCCTTGGTCCAGCAGTGCACGCCGCCGCCGGACAGGTTAAGCGCGAGAGAGTCGATCATGATGACCTTGCGATCGGGGAAGCAGCTCTCAAGAACCGCCTTGGCCTGCTCGTCCTTCTCCTTCACGACTTCGCTCATGCCTTCGTGGTAATAACGCTGGCCAAGAACGACGCCGTTGCAGATGAGGAAGTTGCAGTAGCTTGCTGCGGCATAAAAGTGAACGGGGCCTTCGGGCCAAGGGGTGCCATCCATGAACTTGCCGCCCATTTCGTCGATGAAGCCCTTATACAGCTCGTAGTCCTCGTCGCCGGGGGCGATGACAACCTCGATCGGCTCGGCAGTGGGCATGCGGACGATTTCGAAGGGCTTGCCCTCCCAGTCCGTCTCGGCGCGTAGAATCTCGTAGGCGGCGTCGATGCGACGACGCGATTCCGCGCCCGCCTTGCTCGAGGCGGCCTCCTCATCGGATACCTCGGCAAGAAGAATCTTGTTCGGGGTGATAAAGCGGCACATCTCATCGATGTGGGCGGCGAAGCTCATGCCGAAGACAGGAGTTCCATCTTCCTTCTCGTCGAGGATGCCCAGTCGATAGTCGTCGTCCTCAAGCATAGGCTGCGGCAGCCAGATAACCTTGTTGAGGTTGTAGATGCGCTTGTACTCGGCCTCCACTTCCTCTTTTGAGAACTCGGGATTGCGCTTGCGGCATTCCGTGTCCTCGATGGCGATCAGGGTGCCGTGACCGTCAAACTCGCGGTCGCCGCCCTCCGAAACCATTTCGGAATTGACGATA
Organism: Coriobacteriaceae bacterium AF45-21; assembly: GCA_027682925.1. Taxonomy (GTDB): domain Bacteria; phylum Actinomycetota; class Coriobacteriia; order Coriobacteriales; family Coriobacteriaceae; genus Collinsella. The sequence goes on along the minus strand of JAQCYU010000011.1, from coordinate 35,505 downwards.
TCGAAGCACCCGAGCGTAACCGCCATGTGAACAGCTGCCCTGCGTGCGGACTGGCACTCTGGGGAGTTCTTGTCCCACACGCCATAATAGGTCCAAGCGGGGTTGACCATATAGGAATGGCCTTCGTCGTCGACCATGATGCTGGGGCCGTTGTCGCGAACGTAGAAGTTGGAGTCTTCGAACTGCGTAATCTGGATACGGTCGAGATCCACCCCTTCTTCTTTAAGGCGCGAGCAGGCTTCCTCGTAGGAGCCGGGGGTGCCACAGTTGAGGTTGACCGTAACATCGCCATACTCAAGCAAAGCTTAATTACGTCAACGCAGGGCTGGCGATTATCGAAGCCCTCTGCGCGAATGTAATCGGGAAGCCATGTCACATAGACGTTGGAGCGCTTCTCAAACTCGCCCGGCATACGATAGTTCTCGTACATGGTTGGTCCTTCCGTCGGGTTTCCCGCAATGCTGTCCGGCCGCGACAATAGCGGGGTTACACCAGCTATAGTACTACTATACCTACCGTTCGGTAGGTGTTTTTGTATAATTGCCATTCGCCTGTCGATACCTACCGTTCACCGTTTATAGTGGTCGTGTTTGGACACGAATTGATGTTCCGTTGCCATTCTTAATAATGTTGGCAATGCGGAAGTGATTTGCAATGGAGAAGTGAAGCGTGAGCACAAAGGGAAAAATATTGGACGCAATGTATGATCTTGTGGCAGAAGTCGGTTACGACAAGGCGTCCATTGGAAAAATCTGCGACCGTGTCGGTATATCCAAGCCATCGGTGTACTACTACTTTCCCTCTAAAGAGGATATTTTCACCACGCTCTTAGATAGTATGTTTCCGACTATCGACTATCAGCGCGACTACTCGCTAATAGTCGATAGGGACGGATTCAAGGCGGCGCTTATCGAGCTCGGCAATTCGGTTATAGGTGGCTATCGTAGTGATGAAAAGCGCCGTCGCGTGCTGGCCGAGGTCAGTATTCAGGCAAATCGAATCCCTGCAGTTCAGGAACGTCAGGCAACGGCGATCAACCGAACTATGGACGCGCTTAAAGACATCCTTCTCCATGGCCTAGAAATTGGCGCGTTTTCCGATGAAACAGACGTCATGCTGTACGTGCAGATTCTTTACACCGTACTTGAGGGAGCGAGCAATACCGTTGCCCAAGATGAAGACATCGATGAAAAGGCTGTTTGGGCAGGGATCGTCGAACTCATGTTTAAATAGGCGCGTAATAACAGAGGCACCTTGGCAAGCGCGATGCGACGACTTGCGGGGTCGCGGAATGGTTCGAAACCCGTGTTCGCGATGATTGCAAAAGTTGTTGAATAGAAATTGGGGCCGATTCCAGCTATGTTGGAATCGGCCCCAATTTCGTTTTAACTTGCGGAGACAAATGACAGGGCTGAAGGGCAGTTCGTTGGTCAGGTTATTTCGCGGTAGTCTTATTGAGGAGACCGGAAACTAAAGCAAATGTCGCAATCAGAAGGTTGCAGATGATACAGAAGACGAATACTCCTTGGAAAGACCCTGCCATACCGTAAACCTTCATCATGACTGGCATTCCGAAAGCTCCGACAACATAGCCCGCTGAGCAAATAATCGAATAGATCCTTCCAAAATCGCGTGATCCGAAGAGCGAGAGGAGAATCATCGGCATTGCAGTTCCAACGATGGCGAACATGACGTCGTTTACGCCGGCCGCGATGATGGAAACGGTCTCGTTGCTTCCGCCAAAGATGAGAAGTAGGAATGAAAGAATGCTGACTCCCGTCCATGCGACCGTTGCTTTAATAGCACCGAGCTTGTCGCATGTTTTGCCTACGAAGGGATTTAGGAAAATATCGGAGAGCGAGGCCGCCGAAACCATTAGGCTTCCCACGATGGGATTGAAGCCGACCTCGCTTGCATAGGTCGGGAACAGCTGGTTCATGCAGCAGGTGAGTTGCGCCACGCAGAGCAGAAGGGCACAGAGAATAAAAGATGGCGTTTTCGCGGCATCGCGGAGCGCCATGCCCGAAGAGACATCTTCCTTTTCATCGGCGCTGTAGCTCTCATGGGTTTCGGAGGTAGTCTCTCCGTACGGAAGCATATTGCGATCAGAAGGCTTAAGGCGAATGATAAATGCGCTTGTGGGCAATATCATGGCTGCAGAAACGGCCGCAAGTACGATGTAACCCGTACGCCAGCCTTGCTGCTCGATGACCAGTGTAATGACAGGACTCAATAGCAGCGTGCAGAGAGAATTAACGCCCCACGCAAGGCCGATGGCAAGACCAGACGATTTACTGAACCATTGGTCAATGACATCGGACATGCAGACACCCGTTGTGAACGAAAAGCAGATGCCGATCACTGCGGCGGAGACGATGAACATCCAGACCTCGGTGTAGAACGCCATTGCGGCGCCGGCGGCAATAAGGACGAGTTCAACGCAAATATGCCATGGTTTGCCGATTACTTTTGGAATGAAACGACTCAAAAGCGGAAGCCCAAGCGCAAGGCCAAGAAGAATCGCGGTGAAATAGAAAGAGAAAGAAGTGTAGTCAAAGCCCAGGTCTTCACATACAGGAGCGATGAATGAGCCGGCAATGATGCTGTAGGTGCCGGTTGTTCCCGCAGACATTAAACCGAGCGCAATAACGACAATCCAAGCAAATGCGCCGCTCTCACGGGGGCGGTCCTTTTCGGCTGGTGCGATGAGAGTCATGGTTACTCCGTTTCTATCGGCAATGCAACCTATATGCCTACCGATAGGTATATAAAGATGGAGATTCTTCGTCAAGTGTTAAGCGGGGAGCGGGGACCCTTAACGTGCCGAACGGTAATTGGGCCCCCAATGTGACAAAGGGACTGCCCCTTTGTCACATTATTCGGAACGCAGGGCTTCCACAGGGTCTTTCTTGGATGCGCTGCGAGCCGGCAGCAGGCCGGCAACAACCGTCAGCAACACAGAAATTGCAATGAGCATCAGCGCATCCTGCACGGGCAGGCTCATCAGATTGGGTACCTGTTTGGCCGCAAGCGCCCAGGCATTAACCGGAAAGCTCACGGCCACCACGACGACAATAGCAAAGACGCCGGCAATGAGACCTTCGATAAAGGTCTCGGCATTGAATACGTTGGCCACGTTACGCTTCGACGCGCCGATCGCGCGTAGGATGCCAATCTCCTTTTTGCGCTCCAGTACGCTGATGTAGGTGATGATGCCGATCATGATGGAGCTCACGACCAGGCTGATGCTCACGAATGCGATGAGCACCAAGCTGATGGTGTTCACGATGTCGGTCACCGAACCCATGATGATGCCCATGTAGTCGGTGTACGAGATTGCCTGCTCGTCGTGGCCAGCAGCTTTGACCTGCTTGTTGTACGCATCGATGTGATCGAGCACGCGCTCCTTGGCCTCAAAGTCGCGCGGGAAAATCTTGACCGAAATGGGGTCCGCCTCGTCCGCATAGCCCAACGTGGTCAGATTGTTGTCGTAGGTGAGCTTCGACGCCTTGGCATAGCTCATCATGAGCGAGCTCAGGTCCTCGGCGTCCATGTTGAAGTGGATGGCACGAGCAAAGGCGCCCGCATCCACGCGCATGGCGCTCGCCAGGTTGGCAAAACTCGAAGACATCTGCGTCGCCATTTGGTCCATGAGCCCTGCCGCACCCGCCTTGAGCTGGGTTGATACCGTCGTCGCAATCTGCTCGCTGACCGCCTTCATCACCTGATCCATAGACTGCTGCAAATACGGAGCCAGCTGCTTTTGCACATAGTCGCCCATCACCTGCTGCAGACGCTCGGCCAGGGCATCGCCGCCGAGCGCTTTGAGCTGTGCCAAAATTTGCTGGGCTGCGGCATCATTCTCAAGATATGCCGAGAATGCGGCAGCGAGCTTTGACGCGTCTTTAAGGTCTTCGGGTGACAGCGCCTTAAACTGATCAGAGCGCATAAAGCCCTCAAACAGCTGGTTGGCAAGTGCTCCCACCTGCTGCATTTGCTCGGGTGTGAGTTCCAGACCGTCAAAGATGCCCGAGAAATCTGGGGCCGGCGCTTTGGCCATGATGTCACTAAAGTCGATGTCCCTCCCAACACCCGAAAGGTCAATGTCCAGCCCGGACAAGTCGAGACCAGAAAGGTCCATACCGCCGGCTGCGCCCGAGAGCGCAGATGCATCGAGAGAGAACGCGCTCTTCAGTGCCGCCTCGTCTACGCTGAACATACTGCCCAAATCCACGCCCTGCTTGGCTTCGCCCTGCAGCTCGTCGAAGGTTTTGCCCGTAAAGACATCCGTCTCGGGGTGGGCAAGCTGCTCCTGCACAATCTGCGAATCGGCAGCACGCTCCATAAGCTGGCGAGTCAGCGCATGCGTATAGACAATGCCCGGGGACAATGCGCTCGCGTTTGCCGTCTCGTTGGGTCGCACCACGCCCACAATGCGCACGTCAATACCGTCGGCAACCTTGGTTTTCATAAAGTCGGCGTCGCCAGACATGTCAGTCCACATGCCGGTCTCTTCGTTTTTGCGATAGGCATCGGCCGGCGACAACACCTTAAACGTCGTGGACAGTGCATCGTCGTAGGTAAAGTCGCTGCCGGTCTTGGGCGTCTTGACCTTGCCGTCGGCCGTCATGGCACTGTTAACCAGGTCGTTAAGCTCATCGATATCCAGCGCGCCGATACTGTAGAGCGTGTAGTCGCCCACCGTTCCGCGGCTCGAAAGCACCATCACGGCCTCGTTGGCGGACGTAGGCCAATGGCCGGCAACGACATCGTACTGGCTGTCGAGCAGGCTCTGATCGTCAATCATCTCGTTAAAGACCGAGGTTCCCATGGAATCCATGCTCACCGTTGCCGCCGAGCTCGCGCCTCCGCTCATGGCCTCGGTCATGGCGTTGGGCACCAGCCGGACAGGCTTCTCATCGCCCTTGCCGGCACGATAGACAACCGGCGTCACGCCGTAGCCGTACTGAATGGCGTTGACCTCTTTATCGATGCCGTCGCCACCGGCATCGAGCCATGCCTTAAAGCTCGTCATGTCGTTGGACTTAACGCTTGCGAACATATCCTTTACGGCCGTGACCACAGGGATCTTATCGGTCCCCTGAGCCTTGCCGTCGGTGCCGTCGTCGGACGAACCCTCGTTCTTGGACGTATCGTCATCCGTGGCCCCATGCCCGCCCATCATGGACGACAGGTCGTAATCTTGTTTGGAAATCGTAAGCGGGTAGCTCGAGAGTGTGTCCTCCTCGACCTTTTTGATGTAGCCGTTTACGCCATTGGAGAGCGCCAGAATCGCCGCGATGCCAATAATGCCGATCGAACCAGCAAAGGCCGTCATAGCCGTACGGCCCTTCTTGGTCAAAAGGTTTCGCGCCGAAAGCCCCAGCGCTGTCACAAAGCTCATCGAGGTTTTGCGCGTGGGCTTGGCCTCGCGACGCGCGGGCTCGGCAGCATCAAAGGGATCTGAATCGTCGGTGACCTTGCCGTCCGCCAGGTTGACAATGCGCGTGGCGTACTTGTACGCCAGCTCGGGATTGTGCGTGACCATGATGACCAGACGGTCGCGCGCAACGTCCTTGAGCAAATCCATGACCTGGACGGACGTCGTTGAATCCAAGGCGCCGGTCGGCTCGTCAGCCAGCACAATCTCGGGGTCATTGATCAGGGCGCGGGCAATGGCCACGCGCTGCATCTGCCCGCCCGAAAGCTGGCTCGGGCGCTTGTCAACGTGCTCGCCCAGACCGACTGCCTCGAGCGCCTTGCGTGCACGTTGGCGGCGCTCGGCATGCCCCACGCCCGTGAGCGTAAGCGCCAACTCCACGTTTTCCAAAATGCTCTGATGCGGAATGAGGTTATAGCTCTGGAACACAAAGCCGATGCGATTATTGCGATAGGCATCCCAATCGCGGTCGTTGAAGTCCTTGGTCGAGATGCCGTCGATCAGCAGATCGCCCGAATCAAAATGATCGAGTCCACCGATGACGTTGAGCATCGTAGTCTTACCCGAACCCGAGGGACCCAGAATGGCTACGAACTCGTTATCGCGAAAAGACAGGCTTACGCTGTCGAGCGCTACCTGCGTAAACGACTGCGTAACGTACCTTTTGCAAATAACCCTGAGATCCAGCATGGACGGCAACCTCTCTCGCGCGGGCGCGCTCGCCCGCTCCCCCGCCGTTCACGTTCGGCGCGTTTGTCCTACTCTATCCTCATTTTTGGCCGATACCAGTGAGGAATGTAACGAACCGCGCCAAAAAACGAACGGGACAGCACGCCGCATGGCGCACCATCCCGCATATAACATCCCCGATGCGACAAAGAGGCTGTCACTTTGTCACATTCCAATGCGCGCTACTTTTCGAGCCCGCACGGCATAACGTTAGCGCTGCCGCGGCGAGCCTCAGTCAAGGCTGCAAAGAAGCGATAGCCGCCCGAGAAGTTAAAGCACTCAAAGCCATGCTGCGCCAAAATGCGGCAAGCAATGTAGCTGCGAATGCCGCTCTGGCAAATCACGTAAACCGGCTTGGCCCGGTCGAGCTCGCCCAGGCGATTGCGCAGATCATCGACGGGAATGTTTACGAAACCATCGATATGCCCGCGCTCATACTCCCCTTCCGTACGAACATCGAGCAGCTGCACGCTGCCATCGCGTGGCAAGTTGGCTCATCCTCCCAATGCCACTGCGCCAGTATGCCGCGATTGAGGTTCTCGATCATAAAGCCCGCCATATTGACGGGATCCTTCGCCGATGAATACGGCGGCGCGTATGCTAGGTCCAAATCCTTAAGCCTATCGCCGCGCATGCCTGCCTGGATGGCAGTCGCCAGAACGTCGATACGCTTGTCCACACCATCGATGCCCACGATTTGCGCACCCAGCAGGCGCAATCCCTGCTTCTCGAAGACAACCTTCATGGTCATGGGCGTTGCACCCGGATAATAACCCGCATGCGAACCGGGCGACAGGACCACGCTGTCGCAGTCAATTCCCGCCGCGTGTGCTGCCTTTTCGGATAGTCCCGTGCTTGCCGCCGTCAAGTCGAATACCTTGATAACCGATGAGCCCAACGATCCGAGGTAGCAGCTGTCCATGCCGGCTATGACATCGGCGACGACACGCCCCTGCTTGTTGGCGGGGCCGGCGAGCGAAATGACCGCGTCCTCGCCGGTCACCTGATGCGTGACCTGCACGGCATCGCCCACGGCATACACGTCGGCAGCAGAGGTCTCCATGCGGTCGTTGACCACAATAGCCCCCTTGATGCCCAGTTCGAGCCCCGCCTCTTGCGCCAGATGGCTCTCAGGTGCCACGCCAATGGCAAGCAGTACCATATCGGCTCCGATAGGGCCATCGCCCGCAACATGGGTGACAACGCGGCCATCAACTTCCTCAAAACCTGTCACATCGGCCTTGAGGCGCAGATCGATACCGTGCTCACGCACCTCGGTATGCAAAAGGGTCGCCATGTCGTAATCCAGGTTGTTCATAAGCTGGACGGGACGCTGCAGAAGGGTCACCTGGAGCCCCAGCTCGCACAGATTCTCCGCCGTCTCGACGCCAATGAAGCCGCCGCCGATCACGACGGCACTGCTCGGTCGCCGCTCTCGAACATAGCTGTGAATACGCAGCGTGTCCTCAACGGTGCGTAGGCTAAAGATTTTATCCGAGTCGATGCCCGGCAACGCAGGGCGAATCGGCTTTGCACCCGGCGACAGGATGAGCTTGTCATACGTCTCGACAAATTCCTCGCCCGTCAGCATATTGCGAACCTCGACCGTATGCGAATCGGGATGGATGGCAAACACCTCGTGACTCGTCTTGACCGCAATGCGAAAGCGATCCCAAAAGCCCTTGGGAGACTGCAGCGTCAATGCGCTCTCTTCTTCTATCACGCCGCCAATGTAGTACGGAAGCCCACAATTGGCATACGATACAAAACCCGTGCGCTCAAAGATGACAATTTGGGCCTGCTCGTCGAGTCTGCGCAAACGTGCCGCCGCCGATGCGCCGCCCGCGACGCCTCCAACGATAACCACCTTCATAGCTAACGCACCACCTTTCCCGTGTAGCCGCTTATGCCGCCGATATTCTTGACACTGCCATACCCAGAACGCTTAAGAAAACTCACAGCTTGGTTGCTTCGCGCACCGCTCAGGCAATGCACGAAAAGCTGCGTGCCCTTTCGACGTATACCCATGATGCTACCCCGAAGCAGAAAAAGAGTCGCTGTTTCCAGCGACTCCCCTTCAGTTGTCTGTCCCACAGACTTACTGTTCGCTCTTCGCGAGTGCCTGATCGATCAGTTTGTTGAGCGCCTCGCGCTGCTCAGCGGAGTTGATGCCGCCCATGATCGGCTCTCCCACAATGTTACCGTTCTGGTCGATCACGTAGGTGGTCGGGAACGAGTACAGGTTGGAGGTGAACTTTCCGGCCTCGCTGTCCGACTTAAACCAGATGTTCTTATACGTCACGCCCTTCTTGGAAAGCACGTCCTTGGCATCAGCCACCTCGTCTTTATTGCCATCGAGCGTAAAGGAATTAACGCCCACGACCTGGCCGCCCTTCTCGGCAAGCTCCTTGTTGAGCTTCTCCAGATCGCCCAGCTCTCCCACGCACGGCTTGCAGGTGGTAAACCAGAAGTTCATGACGGTGACCTTGTTCTTGGAGAACAGCTCGTCGCTGTTTACATCGTTGCCGTCCAAGTCCTTGCCCTTAAAGCTGGGGAACTTCGTCTCCCCGCTCTCGCCGTTGGTCATGCCTGCGGTCGAGGCATCGACGCTCTCCCCCTCGCCGGGCGTGCTGCCGCATCCGGGGAACTCCTTCTCCAGCGCCATGAGCTTGTCCTCGATCTCCTTGACCTGCTGCGCGCCGGCCTTAAGCGTCTTAAGCTCGTCAGCCGCAAACTGATCCTTGGCGCCCTCGATGGTATCGAGCAAGAAGTCACCGTAGTTCTTGCCGTCCTCAATCATGGGAGTGTCTTTGTTGGCCGCAAGGAACACCTTTTCCCATAGGGCGTTATCGCTCGCAAAGATCTCGTTTTCCTTTTGCAGCAGCTGCTGGTACAGCTTGGCCGCCTCCTCGGCGCTCGACGGCTTTTGTGCCACAAGCTCGGCAATCTGCGCATCGCCGCTCGTGGCATCCTTCGCGTCGCCCTTGGGGGCAGAGCACGCCGCGAGAGTCAGCGCCAGCACGGGCAGCATCAACAGAGCCGCAATTTTTGACAGTTTCATGGTTCCTCCGTTTATATCGAAACTTATATAGGTACCTATTTGTTTTCGCAGGCTTGCGTGGACTGCGCGGGTTTGTCGCCAGTCACACCCAGCCCGTAGCGAAAGCTAATAGCATCGACGGGGCACGCGCCCACGCATTTGCCGCAACGAATGCACTCGGCATGGTCGGGCGTACGCGTAACGTCCACGTCCATCTGGCACACCTTGGCGCACTTGCCGCACGAGACGCATTTACAATGATCGACCTGAATCCCCAGCAACGACACCTTGTTCATGAGTGCATAAAATGCGCCGAGGGGGCAAATCCATTTACAGAAGGGGCGGTAGAACAGCACGCTCAGCACCGCAACCGCAATGAGGATCGCGAGCTTCCAGGAAAAGAGCTTTCCCAGCGCGGAGCGGATTCCCGTATTCATGATGGACAGCGGAATCGCGCCCTCGAGCACACCCTGCGGGCAAATGTACTTGCAAAAGAACGGGTCGCCCATACCCACATCGTTAACCACCAAGACGGGCAGCAGCACCACGGCAAACAGTAGCACGGCATACTTGATGTACGTGAGCGGCTTGAGCTTTTTCGTGGAGAGCTTTTTGCTGGGAATCTTATGCAGAAGCTCTTGCAGCCATCCAAACGGACACAAAAAGCCGCATACAAAACGTCCCAGTAGCACGCCGATCAGAATGAGCGTTCCGGTGACGTAATACGAAAAGCTGAACTTAGACGATCCCACCACCGACTGAAACGACCCGATGGGGCACGCACCCGAGGCCGCTGGACACGAGTAGCAGTTAAGCCCCGGCACGCAGACGGCTTTGCCGGCTCCCTGGTAGATACCGCCCTTGGCAAAGTTAGGCAGGTGAATATTGGTCGCAAGCGTCGCCGCCGCCTGAATCAATCCGCGGAATCTCGCCAAAAGATGCGATGCAGTGTTTTTTCTTTTATCCAATTCCGATACACTCCAAGCACAGCCTGATTGCCTTGGCCAGCACGGCATCTGCCTCGCCGCGCATAATTCCAAAGCCAACCATGGCTACCCCAACGATCAGCAAAGCCACCTGCGCCACAGGCTTAATCGCTTTGAACAATCTGACCACTCCTTTCGTTTCGCGACCCATTGGACCATACCGACTATAAAATCCGTGTTAAGCGTGAATGACTATGCAAGGAGAACGTTATGCGCATCTTGGTCGTCGAGGACGAGCGGGCGCTGTGCGATGCGATCGCACGCAGCCTGCGCAACTTGGCCTATAGCGTCGACTGCTGCTACGACGGGCAGCAGGCCCTCGATCTACTCGATGTCGAGACCTTTGATCTTGTCGTGCTCGACCTCAATCTCCCCCATGTCGACGGCATGACCGTGCTCAGGCAACTCAGGACAACTGATTGTGAGACCAAGGTGCTTGTGCTCTCGGCACGTGGCGAGGTCTCCGACAAGGTAGCGGGGCTCGATGCGGGCGCCAACGACTACCTCACCAAGCCGTTCCATCTTGACGAGCTGGCGGCACGTATACGCAGCCTCACGCTCAGGCGCTTTACGCAAAGCGACGTTGTTCTAACCTGTGGATCGCTGAGCTTTGACACCAAAGCGCGCCTCGCCTCCGTGGGCGGCGAGACCCTATCCCTCACGCGCAAGGAGACCGGCATCTTGGAATACCTGATGCTTAACCAGGGGCGGCCGGTGAGCCAGGAAGAGCTTATCGAGCATGTATGGGACAGCAGCGTCAACAGCTTTAGCAACGCAACCCGCGTGCACATCTCGTCGCTGCGCAAAAAGCTGCGCGGCGCGTTGGGGCACGACCCCATCCGCAACCGAATCGGCGAAGGCTACGTTATGGAGGACGGCAAATGAAGCGGCTGTCGCTGCAGTGGCGCATCACGTTGATGACGGCACTGCTGATATGTTCAACCTGCGTACTTATGAATTGCCTGGTTGGCTACTCCGGCATGCGCTACATGGACTCGATCGGCAATGAACTATCGGCGCACAGCAAGGTGGAGGCGGCCTCGCCCAGCTCATTTGACCCGACAAACAAAGAGCTCGACGACGCGCTGACCATCGTCGTGAACGACGCCCAAGAATCGTTTGGCGCGACGAGCTGGTATATAACTGCGGCGGTGACGCTGCTCGGCGGCGTGCTGGCCTACTTTGTAAGCGGACATGCGCTGCGGCCGTTGCGCTTCTTTGCGACGCAAGTCGAGAGCGTGCGGCCCGACAACCTCGCCGACACAAAAATCAGCGAGGACGTGCCCTCTGAACTCAGGCGCTGCAGCGCGTCGTTTAACGACATGATTGCCCGCCTTGACGAGGGATTTTCCGCACAAAGACAGTTTACGGGCAATGCGGCGCACGAGCTGCGCACGCCACTTGCGCTCATGCAGGCCCAGGTCGAGCTGTTTTGCGCCGAGCACCCCGACGTCGACGCCGATACAGCGAGCCTGCTCGGGCTGCTGCAGGAGCAGACCGAGCGGATGACGCACATGACAAAGACCCTGCTCGAGATGAGCGAGCTGCGCAGTGTCCCTTGCAACGATGTGATTGACCTAGCGCCGATGATCGAAGAAGTGCTCACGGACCTGGCACCCCTTGCCGAGCAAAAAGACATCACGCTTACAAGTGAGGGCGACGCGCAAATGATCGGCAGCGACACGCTGATCTATCGGTTGCTGTTCAACTTGACCGAAAACGCCATACGCTATAGCGCGCCCAACTCGACCGTGCAAATCAACGCCTGCGCCGAAGGCGACCGCGTGCTGCTACGCGTGCGCGACCAGGGGCCGGGCATTCCCGAGCAATACCAGACGAGCATCTTTCAGTCCTTCTTTCGCGTCGACAAATCGCGCAGCAGGGCATACGGCGGCGTGGGGCTGGGGCTTGCGCTGGTCTGGGAGATCGCCGCGCTCCACGGCGGCTCCATCGAGGTCGAAGAGAGCTCGGAGCGCGGAACGACCATGCTCGTGACTCTTCCCACTCGCGCACTCGGCTCATTAAAATAACGAACGGGATGGCACGCCGCGTGGCGTACCATCCCGCACATAATATCGAGGATGTGACAAAGGGACTGTCCCTTTGTCACATCTGCTAGTTCTCGTCGCCTACCAGCTGAGTTAGCTTACTCCCACTCGACCGTGCCAACGGGCTTCGGCGTGAGGTCGTAGCAAACGCGGCAAATACCGGGGACCTCGGCGGTGACGCGGGCGGTAATGCGCTTGAGTAGCGCCCAGTCGAGCTCGGGAACCTCGGCAGTCATGACATCGACGGTGTTGATGCAGCGGATGATGCAGGGCCAATCGTAGGCGCGCTTGCCCTCGCGCACACCGGTTGCGCGGAAGTCGGGCACGACGGCAAAATACTGCCAGATGGTCAGACCGGCCTTGTCGATCTCCTCGCGCACGATGGCGTCGGCTTCGCGCAGCGCCTCAAGACGGTCGCGGGTGATGGCACCAAGGCAGCGGACGCCCAGGCCGGGACCGGGGAACGGCTGGCGCTCAACCATATTCTCGGGCAGGCCGAGCTCGCGACCCACGACGCGGACCTCGTCCTTGTACAGCAGTTTGACGGGCTCGCAGAGCTCAAACTGCAGATCCTCGGGCAGACCGCCCACGTTGTGGTGAGCCTTCACGCCGTCTTGGGACTCCAGGATGTCGGGATAGATGGTGCCCTGGGCGAGGAAGCTGACCTCATCGCCAACCTTGCGGGCCTCCTCCTCGAACACGCGAATGAACTCGGCGCCGATAATCTTATGCTTGGCCTCGGGATCCTCGACGTCCACGAGCTTGTCCAGGAAGCGATCTGTGGCGTCAACGTAAACCAGGTTGGCATCCATCTGATTCTTGAAGACGTCGACGACCTGCTCGCTCTCGCCCTTGCGCATCAGGCCGTGGTTAACATGCACGCAAATGAGCTGCTTGCCGATGGCCTTGATGAGCAGGGCCGCGACAACCGAACTGTCGACACCACCGGAAAGAGCCAGCAGGACCTTTTTGTCGCCGATCTGCTCGCGGATTGCAGCGACCTGCTCTTCGATGAACGCCTGGGCAAGTTCGGGAGTGGTGATACGTACCATGTCGTCGGGACGCTTGTTGGGATCCATGCAGAGCTCCTTCTCGGTTCGATGGAAATGCGCCGCGCGTATGCAGACGCACCGTCATATGACCTCATTATATGCAGAACGAGATACGTTTCCCATCGCTGCGACAGAGCTTTTTGCAGGGGCGGCAGTTTTTCTATATCCCAAGGTCAGCTAGACTTCGGTAGCCACCTTGGGAGCATCGCCAATAGACTCTTCCTTTATACGTTCGGCACAATCGTAGGCGATACCCACAAATTCCAGTCCCGAGCAACAAGAGTACAATTGCTGCTAGTGTTGCCAGCTGTTGGGAGATGGAAGATGGACTGCGATGGCTACCCATGCGTTCCCATGCCGTTGATGTGCACCGCCTTTGTGCCGGGGCAGATTGACGCTGCGGTTGCAGGCATTTCCGACCCCGATTCACGCGCCATCGCCACGGCAGAAGCGCTGTACTTTCGCGGACAGGCCGCACTCGCCGCCAAGACGGCGCACCCCTATCTTGACGTCACCGATCCCGCGCTGCGCTATTCCGCATGCTTTATCTGCGGATACGCCAGTCTGTCGCTCAACCGTATCGCCGACGCCCGCCGGTGCCTTGCGGGCATCCTCGATACGCCGGCCGACGAGGAATCGCCCGCCGTCCACGCCACGCATATCCTGTTCGCCTCGGCCGCGAGCGTCCTGCTGCACTTGCCTTCCCCGTATCTGCCGAAGAGTTTTATCCACTTGCGGCGCACCTACCGAAGGCCTGCGACTGTTCGCCAGCTACGTGATGGCGCACGCCTTGTATCTGCGCGGCGAATACGGCCGCAGCCTGGGCATGGCGGAAAACGCCCTAATTATGAAACAGGGAAGCTATCCCATCTCGAACTGTTCCTGCACCTGGCAGCTTCCATGGCATGCATGAGCCTCAAGGACACGACGCCGCAAAAGCGCATTTTGGAGCCGCTTGGGACATTGCGCGCCCCGACGGCCTTATCGAGCTCATTGGCGAGCACCACGGCCTTTTGCAGGGGCTCATCGAGCATGCCTAAAAACGCAATACCCTGACGACTTCGCACGCATCATCGAGATCACGTACCGCTTCAGCTACGGCTGGCGGCGCATCCACAACCCCGATTCGGGCGAGGACGTTGCCGACGATTTAACGACCACAGAGTTCACCATGGCCATGCTCGCCTGCCGCGGATGGACCAACGCTGAAATCGCAGGCATATGGGAGTATCGCCGGGCACCGTCAAAAACCGCCTATCCGGCGTATACGCAAAGCTTGGCATCGGCACACGCGCCGAGCTGGTCGCGCACATGTTGCGTTAGCGACCGGGCTGCCAAGCGCATCGAACGCGTTCCGGAACCCGGCGCTTCGCTCGATCAATTTGGACATTTTGACCCTTGAACGGCACTACCGCCACGAAGCGTCTTCTCGCAAAATTGGATTATTTCCACCGATATTTGCGGGATGGGAGCCCAAGATGCTTGATCGCCGTTCGTTACTTGTTGCTGGAGCGTCCTCGCTGGCGAGCATTATGTTGCCTCGCGTGCCGGGAAGCGAAAATGCCTTCCTGCTGCCGTTCGCGCCCACCGCGGCCTATGCCGACGAAGAAGACCCCTTCAAGGTGCTCGTTCTCTCGCGCACCATGTTTGGTGTGGTCGTGGTCGACGTCGCCAACAAGAATACGCCCATCGCAGGTGCCCAGGTCACGCTCACATCGCGCTATGCCGTAGGCAAGCAGCTAACCGCCACGACCGATGACGAAGGCACGGCCATCTTTGAGGTCGCCCCTCTTTCGGAAGGCTACGTGGACGAGGCAACGCTCCTTGACGCGTACGACTTTAACGGCGGCATCTCCATTAGCATGGCGGGCTACCGTGATGTCGAGATTCCCCTTGCGCGTATCCAGGGCGGCACCGCCATAACCGCACCCACACGTCCGCTTTCCGACGGCGAGCCGTACTTCCGCCAGCTCACGTTCGACGAATGGGACATCCAGTACGCCGACGCCACGTTTATGGCAATGCCAGCGGACGAAGCGGCAAACGACCAGCCCGACACGCACGCTTTTACCGTGCAGGCTCATCTGCCGCAGGGCGGGCAGGCAACATTGCATATCAATAAAGTGATGCCCGCTGCGGGCAGCTCAACCGAAACCGTCACGCAGATTGGTCAGATCAAGGCCAGCGCATCGGGCGCGGATAGTCTGGCGACGTTCACACTCGAAGACAAGTTCCTCGATGCAGCGTCGAGCCTTCTGGAAGAAGGATGCAAGCTGCGCTTTGTCCTCGACTACCAGGGCAAAACCTACACGCTCTCCTCCCCCATGGCCGTTGTTACCGCGCCGGCGGCAAAGGCGGAATCCGGATCGACCACTATCGTCCCCACCACTATGGACCAAGAGATCACTCCGTTTGATTTCCCCGCATCGTTTCCCGGCATCGGTGGTAATAAGTTCACGTGCTGGATGCCCACATTTCCGATCCTCTTCGATTTCTCGTTTGCTGGATACGTGCTGTTTGGCGGAGGATACAAACCAGCCAGCTATATGAACGATTCAGGCAATCCGGATCCGGAGTACTGGAAGAAGTCACCGCGCGAGTCGGGCGCCAAGCAGGCAAACCGCTACCTCGACGAAATGGAGGGGAAGTGGAATCAGTACAAAAGTATGAGTGCCGGTTCGGGCACCGATCCAAGAAACACCAAGCTCCTTCGCCACCATTGCACGCCGCTGTTCACGATGGATATCGCCACACAGCTGTACGGCTCGCTCGCCTACGATTGGGTGGGCAAAACCTGGGGTAACAACAACGACCCCGCATACGGCAATATTAAGGCCCTCTTCCAGGTAAGAACTGACCTCAATTGGACCGAGCAGTTTACCCTAGGACCGGTGCCATTTTTCCTGAACGTCAACCCTTGGGTGCTGGCGAAGCTGGCGCTCGCTGTGGCTGCCCACACGCACGGCAGCGGCGCGGCGTTTTTCAAGAACATTTCGCTCGACTATTCCAACACGTCGGGCTCGTTCACCATCCAGATCGGGCTTGCCGTCACCTTTGGAGCCGGCGTTGCAGGCGTCGCTTCGTCTGCCGTGCGCGGTGCCGCATCCCTCACGCTGTTCATTGGGTACGAGAAGGCAGATGGACACCAGCTTCCGCGGCTGCGCGTGGGTGCAGACGTCGATGTCGATGTGATACTCCAGTTCGTAATGTTCAAGTGGACCACCAAGGCTTGGTCGGGGTCGTGGCCCACACTCATCGATTCGTGGAATATGTCGGTGAACAATGGCGACCAGTATGTACTCCAGCGCTCTGAGCTGGCATTGGGTGGAAATACGCCTTATACGTTGGATGCCTGCTTCGGCTCGGCCGGCAACGCCGAGGCAGGTGGTGTGCCGCAGTTTATCGCATCGGCCACCATCGTCACCAACGCCGAGCTGCTCGCACGCGCCGAGGTTAAGGCCACTGCCGTAAACGCCGCGCCTGTCGTGCGCGATTGGGATCAAACGGTCACGCGCATTGAGCTCGAGGCGAACGCGGAGAGCGACGACACGGGACAGGTCGAACATTTCGTCCATGCGCTGATAGAGAACGACGAAAATGCCGCACCGATGTATGAGTACACCTACATCGGTCAGTCAACGAACGCCGTTGCGGACCCGAACGCCAATTCTGCCGGCGTGTCGGAGGACGAGCGTGGCGGCATAAAACCCTCGAGCGACAACGTGCTGTTTTCCGGCGTGCTCAGCGAAGCCACATGAAGCTGGCAATGATTGCCGGCGTAGAATGCCTGTTCCGTATCGCCTCGGTGTGCTACGGCGACAATGGCCGCTCGCGCCTGGTGGTGCACACAAGGGCAAACGGCACGTGGTCCGCCCCCACGCCCGTGGACTTCCCCCTTGGGTTTGGCGAGGGCGACGTGGAGCGCGACGGCATATACGATTACGACTTCGACGTGGTGGAATATACGGACGGGAGGGGAAACCAGGAAGCCTACGTGCTGCTGGTCTCGGGCGAGCGCCCCGACGGCGACAACACCCTTTTCGATACGGCAAGCACAGCCGGCATACTGTCCGTCGTGCGCCTGCGCATAAGTAATGACGAGATCCGCGTGGTGTCGCATACGTCATGGCGCAGCATCTCGCGCGGCCGCCTGCAAGAGGATGGCTACCATTGCCTGCAGTGCCCACGCATCACGGTGGGCAAGACACTTGTCGACGGACGTCTGTCGGGCGCCTACCTCCACCGCCGCGGAACCACCGCAGAAAAGGCGCTCGGCAGCGAGGCTGAGGTTGCGCTGGAGTGCTTTACCCTGTGGTCGGACGTTTCGGGCGACAGCCTGACGTTCCGCCAAGTTCTCCGCTTTCCGCAAGCACCGTCGAGTATCGAGCTGGGCGAGCCCGAAAATATCAACGGCAAAATGGTGGTGCCCGTTACGTACGAGACCGCAGACGGCTGCGGCTGCGCATCGTACGCCGTGATCGGCCAGTCCATTGCGGGCTGGGGCGTTATGTCACCTGACGCCACAGTACCCCGTGCGGTGCCGTGGCCACAACATTCGGGCTTTTTGGCAACCGTCAACGAGCAACTGCAGCATATTACTTGGACGCGAGGCGCATCGGCATTTGCAACGCAGCCAGTGGGCGCCGCAGGCTGTGGCCCGGCATCGTTTAGCGTGAGCAACAACGGCAGGTGCGTGCTCTATGTAGAGAACACTGATGGCAAGGTGGGACAAACCTACGACGAAGAAGGCAACCCGGTAGCAGTGATGGGCAAGCACTTCCGCATCTTCGCCAGCACCTTGGCAGGTGATCTGTTCACGGAGCCGTTCGTGATGTGCGAGCTGGACCATCCCGTCGATCAGATAACGACATTTTTGACGTCGGGAGGCATGCTCTCCGCGCTCGCCACGCACATTGTGAGTGCCGAGCAGAGCGAGGCAGAGCTGCACGGCATCGAAGTGCCTTTGGTGGCATGTGCCACTCCGACGGGCGCGGTCGCTACCTCGGGCGCGGTGGTGCCCGGAGCAGCAGGCGAATCCTTCATGGTCACGGTTCGAAACGACGGCAACACCTTGCTGACCGCCGGCACGATCGATCTGTACCGAGAGGGCTCCAGCCAGCCGTTCTCCAGCGCATCCATCGGATTCGGAGCGAACGCGCGCATGGCTTCGATCTACGATCTAGAGCTTGCCGAGGACGCTTCGGCCAACGACATGGCACACGTGAAGTACGCGCTCGAGGCGCTGGGCGCACGTTTTGCGACGCACCCGCTGGTTGCCGACAATGGAAACGCCGTGCTGGCACCAGGCTGCACGGCACAGTTCCGCATGAGCTTCGCCATCCCCGAGTGTTGGAGCGACGAAGTGGGCAAACGCGTAACGCTGTATGCGAAAGCGCGTGATCTGGTGGCGCTCGATCCCGTAACGCTCGAGGAAATTCGACCAGGCGCAAACTCGGCGCTGAGTGCCGTACTGCACGAGCTTCATGTGCCCGACGCGGCATGCGAACGCTCAGAAGTTCAGGTCGGCGTATGCGATAGCGCGGATGCGACAGGACTTCACGACGCCCCGATGACGGCAGACGGCGATGGTGACTCGAGTGGCGGCGGTACCGACAAGGGCGGCGGCTCCGGCGGAAGTAACTCCGGCAGTGGCAAGGACCACGGCAATAACAAGCGCTCCGGAAAAGCGGGCGCGCTTGCGGGCACGGGCGATGTCAACTCTCCCCTTACGGCAGCCGCTGCAGCACTCGCCGCGGCAGGCGCCGGCCTCGTCGCCTACAGCGCCCGCCGCACGGCGCTCGAAACCGACACCGCCAATGAGGTCAAATCGGATAGGCCTCGCTAGCTCCTAGTTACTTTTGTGAGAGACGCCGACTCGGCTCATCGAACATCAAAATGGGCTGGTTCTGGATACCCAGAGCCAGCCCATTACGCATTAGATATCATCAGGGGAGTCGAGTTCAGCCTCGAGCTTGGCGCGGCGTCTTTTCGCCGTGAAAAACGTTGCGCACAGGACGGCAAACGTGGCCGCGAAAATCGTCGCTCCGCAGAACACGCCCGTGGCCAGGTTCGCCAACCAAAAGACGTTTTCGAGCGGCACGATCTGCGCCTCAGCGATACAGCGCATTGCGGCAATAACAAGCGCGAACGCGGCGCCGCTAAGACCGCTGACAAGCAGGAAATATCCAACAGGAAGATGCTCGGTTTGCCCAAAACGATTGGTATCGACATAGCCCTTCCGCGTTTGCAGTCCTGCGCAAATCAACATCACGAGAACGAGCCACAAATACATGGCTGCCTCGAACGGCGTTGCAAAGCCATGCGGCATTTCACTGGCGTCGCTGTGAACCCACGCAACCTGTCGAGCTATAAACTGGTAGAAAAAGATCATCAACATGCCAAACGAAAGCAGCACGAAACCAATCTTGTAGATCTTCGCGCTCTCAGCCTCCAGGCGTTCATCCTTTGGGCCGGCATATTCACGCCACTTTTGCACAAGTTTTAAATCTTCAAATTTCATAGCGAACTCCTAAAGAGCGTCAGGGTCGACGTCGTTTTCGTCTTCCCAGAACAAGTCGTTCAACGTAACGCGTAGCGCTTTACAGATTGCCACGCACAAATTGAGCGTGGGGTTGTAGCCGCCCGCCTCGATCAGACCGATGGTCTGGCGCGTAACGCCCACGGCTTGGGCTAAGTCGGCTTGCGAAAGGCCGGCCACCGCACGTGCCGCCTTCATGCGGAGGTTCTTTTTGCCCGGCATGGAGTTCCTTTCGTGGTAATGGACAGATATCCGTTGCAACATGACAGAAATATATTGCATCTACTAATTGATGTCAACTATATCTTGCATATTGAAACTCATGTATGTCATTTTGCTTATTCCGCAAAGCCAAAACTGGTGCTGGCCAGCCGAGTTGAAGGCGTGCGCAAAAGGAGTGGTTTTCTCGCAACGCATCCGGCTGAAGAGCGCGGGGCATTATCGTTTAAGAGCTCCGTTATTGCTCGATGGCCTTCTTGACGACCGCGGGAACGCCTGCCGCCATCACGTTGTCCGGAAGGTCTTCCGTCACAACACTTCCCGCAGCGATAACGCAGCCGCTGCCGATAGTAACCCCCTGGAGTACGGACACGTTCGCGCCAAACCAGCAGTTATCGCCTACAACAATAGGCAGAGCCCTCTCGAGACCCAAGTTGCGGTCCTTTGCCTTTAGGGGGTGTGAAGCGGTGTAGAAGCCGCAAAACGGCCCGATAAACACGTTGCCACCAAAGGTGATGGAGCCGCCGTCCATAAAGTAGCAGCCATGGTTTACAAAGCAGCCCTCACCAAAGCTCGTCTTGCTCCCGTAGTCAAAGTAGGCAGGCGAAAGGACCGTCAGCCCTTGCGGAAGATCGGTATCGAGCAAGGATTTCAAAGCGTCAAGCTGCGCGTCGCTTCCGGGTTTTGCCATATTAAAGTCATAGCAGAGCGCCTCCGCCTTCGCGCGTTGCGCCAGGAGCTCCTCGTCAAAGTTGGCATCATGCCACTCCCCGCGCTCCATCTTCTCTTTCTCAGTCATTGCGCCCCCTCAAACAACATGCAGTCTTGATGCGGCAATTCTACCAGCCGATAAGCCACGGTTTTAACACGAGCACCACGCCGCGCAGGGAATGACCGCAGAAGCTAAAGGCCACCGGCTCCGAACGCGCGTTCGATGGATTTCGTGTTGGGTGGAATCGCCCAAGGGCCGGGCTATGCTACCTTGACTATCTATATGACTTAAACGCAGCAAAGGAGCACCGAGAGAGCGAGTATGGCAAAAAACACCGCAAACTATGGTAACGACAGTATCCGCCAGCTCAAGGACGAGGAGCGCGTACGACTGCGCCCCGCCGTCATCTTTGGCTCGGACGGACTCGACGGTTGCGCGCATGCCGCCTTCGAGATCCTGTCCAACGCCGTTGACGAGGCGCGCCAGGGCTACGGCAAGCTCATCACCCTTACCGCCTTTCGCGATGGCTCCATTCAGGTAGAGGACAATGGCCGCGGCTGCCCGCTCGACTGGAACCCTTCCGAGAAGCGCTTTAACTGGGAGCTCGTCTTTTGCGAGCTCTACGCCGGCGGCAAATACAACAACAACCAGGGCGGCGACTACGACTTCTCGCTCGGCACCAACGGCCTGGGCTCGTGCGCGACCCAGTACGCTTCCGAGTACATGGACGTCACCGTTTGGCGCGACGGTAACAAGTACTCTCTGCACTTTAAGAAAGGCAAGGTCGTCGGCGCCAAAAAGAAGGCGCTCGAGATCGAGCCCAGCGACGAGGACCGCACCGGCACCACCATCAAGTGGCGCCCCGATCTTGAGGTCTTTACCTCCATCAGCATTCCCCACGACTGGTATCGCGAGACCATGCGCCGCCAGGCCGTGGTCAACGCCAACGTGACCTTCTGCCTGCGCATCGAAGGCGACGATGGCGAGTTCTCCGAAGAGGACTTTTGCTATCCCAAGGGCATTGAGGACTACGTGCTCGAGAAGGTGGGTGCCGACTACCTCACCGAACCCTTCTTTATCGAGGCCGACCGCCGCGGTCGCGACCGCGAGGACCTGCCCGACTACAACGTAAAGATCACCGCGTGCATGTGCTTCTCGCGCACCTTCATGATGCAGGAGTATTACCACAACTCATCGTGGCTCGAGAACGGCGGCTCGCCCGAGAAGGCCGCGCGCAGCGCTCTGACCAGCGCCATCGATGCCTATATTAAGCAACAGGGCAAGTACAACAAAAACGAGAGCGGCATTAAGTGGCAAGACGTCCAGGACTGCCTGGTACTGGTGACCAACTGCTTCTCCACCCAGACGTCCTACGAAAACCAGACCAAGAAGGCTATCAATAACCGCTTTATCCAGCAGGCCATGACCGCCTTCTTTAAGGAGCGCCTCTCGACCTACTTGATCGAGAACAAAGACGCTGCCAACAAGATCGTGGAGCAGGTGCTCATCAACAAGCGCTCGCGTGAGAACGCCGAAAAGACTCGCCAGAGCATTAAGACCAACCTGCAGCAGAAGACCGACATGGCCAACCGCGTGCAGAAGTTCATCGACTGCCGCTCCAAGGACAAAAACCGTCGCGAGATCTACATCGTAGAGGGCGACTCGGCAGCAGGCGCCATTCGCACCTCGCGCGATGCCGAGTTCCAGGGCGTCATGCCCGTCCGCGGCAAGATCCTCAACTGCCTGAAGGAGGACTACCCGCGCATCTTTAAGTCCGACATCATCATGGACCTTATGCGCGTGCTGGGCTGCGGCGTGGAGATTAAGGACAAGCGCATCAAGAACCTGGGCGCCTTTGACCTGGACAACCTCAACTGGAACAAGGTCATTATCTGTACGGACGCCGACGTCGACGGTTACCACATCCGCACGCTCGTGCTCACCATGCTCTACCGCCTGGTGCCCACACTTATCGACGAGGGCTACGTGTATATCGCCGAGTCGCCGCTCTACGAGATCAGCTGCAAAGAGAAGACCTACTTTGCCTACACCGAGCTCGAGAAGAACGGCATCCTCAAGGAGATCGGCGACCAGAAGTGTTCCATCAACCGCTCCAAGGGTCTTGGTGAGAACGATCCGGACATGATGTGGCTCACCACCATGAACCCCGAGACGCGTCGCCTGATCAAGGTGGAGCCCGAGGACGTCACCAAGATGGAAACCATGTTCAACCTGTTGCTGGGCAACGACGAGGCGGGCCGCAAGCGCCATATCTCCGAGCACGGCAAGGAATACCTGGACCAGCTGGACCTGCAATAGCAGCAAATCGATAACGACGGCCCATAAGAAGTTCAAGAGGAAATCGTGGCAAAGAAGAAGACGAAGAACCAGCCAAAGAAAAAGCAGGTCAACGCCGAGAACGTCATCGGCCTGCACTCCGAGGTCACCGACCAGCCGATCACGCAGACGCTCGAGGTCAACTACATGCCCTACGCCATGAGCGTCAACGTCTCGCGCGCATTCCCCGAGATCGACGGCTTTAAGCCCTCGCACCGCAAGCTGCTCTACACTATGTACAAGATGGGCCTGCTCAAGGGCGAGCGCCAAAAGAGCGCCAACATCGTGGGTCAGACCATGAAGCTCAACCCGCACGGCGATGCCGCGATCTACGAAACGATGGTGCGCCTGGCGACGGGCAACGAAGCGCTGCTTGCCCCCTTCGTGGAGTCGAAGGGCAACTTTGGCAAGTACTATTCGGGCGACCTGAGCTACGCCGCCTCGCGTTACACCGAGGCCAAGCTCTCCCCCATCAGCGCCGAGATCTTCAAGGACATCGACAAGGACCCGGTCGACTTCGTCGACAGCTACGACGGCGCCATGAAGGAGCCGCGCCTGCTGCCCACCACGTTCCCCAACATCCTTGTCTCGGCCAATAAGGGCATCGGCGTCGCCATGGCGTCCGACATCTGCGGTTTCAACCTCAACGAGGTCTGCACCGCCACGATGCACTACCTGCAGGATCCCGACTGCGACCTGCTCGAGTACATGCCCATGCCCGACTTCTCGACCGGCGGCGAGATTATCTACCGCCGCGAGGAGATGGAGAAGATCGTCGAGACCGGCCTTGGCAGCTTCCAGATTCGCTCCCGCTGGCGCTGGATTCCCGAAGAGCGCATCATCGAGGTCTACGAGATCCCCTACACCACCAAGACCGATGTCATCATCGAGCGCATCGTCAAGCTCTCCAAGGAGGGCAAGGTCAAGGAGATCGCAGACATCCGCGATGAAACCGACCTTTCGGGTCTGCGTATCGCCATCGACCTTAAGCGCGGTGTCGACCCCGACAAGCTCATGGCCAAGCTCTATCGCTCGACCACGCTGCAGGATTCGTTCTCGTGCAACTTCAACGTGCTCGTCGACGGCTATCCCCGTGTTATGGGCGTGCGCCAGATTCTGCACGAGTGGGTCAAGTGGCGTATTGAGTCCACGCGTCGCCGCATTAACTTTGACCTGGGCAAAAAGTCCGAGCGCCTGCACCTGCTGCACGGCCTTGAGGCAATTCTGCTCGACATCGACAAGGCCATCGCCATCATCCGCGGCACTAAGCTCGAGGCAGAGGTTGTACCCAACCTTATGAAGGGTTTCGACATCGACGAGACCCAGGCCGAGTTTGTCGCCGAGCTCAAGCTCCGCAACATCAACGAGGAGTACATCCTCAACCGCACCAAGGACATCGCTAAGCTCGAGGGTGAGATCGCCGAACTCGAGGAGATCCTCTCCAGCGAAGAGAACATCAAGAAGGTCATCAGCGACGAGCTGGCCGCGGTTAACAAGAAGTACGTGATGCCGCGCCGCACGGGCAGGATTGAGCCCCATGAGGTTATCGAGGTAAGCTTGGAGCCCGAGGTCGAGGAGTACCCGGTTACCATCATGCTTTCGCGCGATGGCTACCTCAAGAAGATGACGGACCGCGTGCTCAAGAAGGCGACCACGCTCAAGTACAAGGACGGCGACAAACCCTTTATCGAGTTCCCGTCCTCCAACACGCACGAGCTGCTGGTCTTTACCAACAAGAGCCAGGTGTACAAGTGCAAGGTCGCGGCGTTTGAGGATACCAAGTCGGCCCAGCTGGCTCGTACCTTCCGACCGATCTCGAGATGGAACCCGACGAGAGCGTCATCTGGGTCATCGACCCCGAGGACTACAAGGCCGACGTGCTGTTCGTCTTTGAGAACGGCCGCGTGGTGCGTGTCGCGCTTTCTGGATACGTTACCAAGACCAACCGCAAGCGCCTTAAGAACGCCATCTACGGCGGCAGCAAGCTGCTGTATGCGCAGGTGCTCAAGGAGGACCGCGACCTCGCGCTGGTCTCGAGCGACTACCGCCTGATGAACTTCAACACGTCGCTGCTCAAGACCAAGACGACCACCAACACGCAGGGCGTCCAGGCCTTTACGGCCAAGAAGGGCCGCTCGGTCACCACCGTCGGCACGACCGAGGAGATCCTCGGCGCCGGCGTCTCGGCCGAAAAGTTCACCGCGCAGAGCCTCCCCTCTGCCGGTGCCTTCATGAAAGAAAACGACATGCCGAGCCTGTTTGACTAAAACAACGGCGACCAAACCGTCATGGTTTTACAAAGCAGCGGGGCCCGGAGCGCAGTAAACGCTGTGCCCTGGGCCCCATGCATTACACCAGCATCATCCCTATAGACAAAATGCCGCATAAAGTGGAACAGACATAAGCCCATCATTCATTCCAAAGGGCTTAGTCGATAGCCTGATAAGGCGTACGCCCGGATGGGTCTTTTTAAGTGAGGACAGGCTTCGAGATCTTGTGTTCTCTCCCGCCTTGACTTCAATCGCAGACAAGCATCCCTGCTTCTCTACTACAAAGTCGATTTCCGCACGATTATCTCGCGCCCAATAATGCAGCGGATAGCCCATGGCTGAAAGCTGTTGGGCGACGTAGTTTTCGGTAAGTGCACCCATGAATGTGCCGCCGATGCCGGCAAGAATATCGGCGCGTTGAGCACCGGCCTTGGAGACGAGCAGCCCTGTATCCGCCTGATAGATTTTAAAAGCAGAAGGGTTAACGAAGGCCTCTAAAGGGCTTTCGATCTGCCCGACTAGGCTGCAGCGCGCCACCGTACCCGACAATACAAGCCAGTCGAGAGCATCTCCAAAGAGAGACGCATTGCCCCCCGCTCGCACTACCTTGTATTGAAATTTACGATTCTCTTTGGCAAGCTGCTGTGGAATGGAATCGAAGCACGCACGCGTCTTTGCGCTCAAGCGCTCATCAGCATATTTATTAGTGTCGGCGGAGTATCCGTCGAGAATAATCCGATGCTTTTCGGCCACATCAATGATTGACTGATCATCGATGTACGTTTGGACCGCCTCGGGCATTCCGCCAACAACAAGATACTGCCGATAGAGCCCAAGCGCCTTATCATGAAGGCTTGGCGCAAGAGGACCCATTATCTCGAATGACGAGCGTATCTCGTCGACCAGCTGATCGTTCCCCATCGCCCAGAGAAACTCCTCGAAATCGAGTGGAGTCATCTCGATCAAGTCGGTCTTTCCGACGGGGAACGAATACGACTGATGGTTAATGGCAACCCCAAGAAGCGACCCAGCAGCCGCAACGTAATACTCGGGAGCATCTTCGCAAAAGTATTTTAGGGAAGTGAGCGCTTCCTCGCATGCCTGGATCTCGTCAATGAACAGTAAGGTTTTGCCAGGCACGATACGCTGTCCCGTACGAGCCTCGATCGCGCGCACAATCGAATGAGGGTCAAGACCGCCCGAAAAATCCGCTCGCGCCGACCGGTCGTTCTCAAGATTAACGTAGACAACCGATTCGAAAAGATCCTGGGCGTACGTTCTGAGCAGATAGGTCTTGCCACACTGGCGCACGCCTTTGACCAGCAAAGGTTTTCTATCAGCTGTCTCGCCATTCCCTAAGGAGCTCGTCTGCCTTGCGACGCATACGCAACCTTCCCTCATGAACTTCTGTTTGACAATATTTTAACGCGGATTAATTTGTTTTCAGTTATTTTTCTGCGTTTAAAAATTGTTCTATACGGCACTTGAGGGAATACACCCCTATCTCTTGGTAAGGATAGCAAGCATTTCCACCAACGCTGATTGCCATGCGTTCTTCTTGTCCTTAGGCGAGCTTGCGAGCGAGCTCTCGCACCTTTTCCAGCTTGGGCGACGATACCATGCTGTCGCGCTCGGTCATACCGCTGATGGTGACAATGCCCTGGTCCTCCCACTTGCAGTACGCGCAGGTTGACTTGTACATGGCGATCGCCGCGTCATAGACGCCCTGGCTGTGGCTATCGAGCAGAAGGGCCGTCTTGGTGAACGGGAATCCCGTGGCACCGAAAGCGTACAGACGGTCGATGGCGGCCTTTTCCTGCGCGGTGATATCGAACCAGTAGATAGGCGAAGCAAAGACGACCATATCTGCATCTTTCAGCGACTCGATCACGTTGGCCATGTCATCCTTCTGCACGCAGACGCCCCCATGGGCGAAGCAGTACTGGCATCCCAAGCAGCCGGCGATCTTCTTGCTGGCAACGCGAACGACCTCAACCGTATTACCGCCCTCACGCGCGGTCTCGGCAAACACCTCGACCATGGTATCGGTATTGGCGCCCTTACGCGGGCTGCCGCTCAATACAACGATATTCATAGGATTCCCTCTCCTTCATGCTGCAGGCGCGCGGCATGTTTTTTGTAACCAAAACGAATGGAGTTAATCAATCGCCAGCAGACCATATCTCTTGTTCAAGTTCCCTAGAGAAGCTCAAAACGATTGCGATTGCCTCATACAACATCGAAAACCAAAGAGGGGCCATAGCAACGTCGCCTGCCTGAAATGGCCTGCGGTCAAAATCAACTACAGGGGATCGTGACGAGCCGATACCGCCCGCATGCCCCCTTCGGAATAGGCGCTGAGCAGCTCCTGAGCGTGGGCAAACTCGGGCCCTCGCCTCCAACCGAGCAGGCGGTTGACCGCGAGATTTCCCTGGACGTTGTGGACGAAGAGCAGATAGGCGTCCTCGCGCGAAGCCAGTCTCCTCCATGATCGAGGGAACCATCTGCTCGGCGCCGCGCTCGACGACGCGCTGTGCCACCCGGGCGTACGCGTCGTCATCCGAGTAGAGCAGATAATAGTCATCGTTTGCCGGCGGGCGCTGGCAGAGGGCACCCGCCTCCGTTCCCTCGAGCGGCGGCACCGCCGTCAGGGCCTCGTCGATAAGCGCGTCGAGCAGGGCGAACTTGTCCTCGTAGTGCAGATAGAACGTGCCGCGGTTGATATCGGCGCGGCGGCAGATATCCGCTACCGTCATCTTCGCGAAGCCGACCTCGGCCAGCAGCGCGAAGAACGCCTCCCGTATGACCGAGAGTGTATAGCGTCGGCGACGATCGATCTTCCCCGCTTCCATTACCCCTCCAATTGCAACGCTCGACAATGCCCGGCAAACGCTCGTTTATCGACAGCAGGCCGAAGCTGTTCATTGCTCTTAAGCAAATCGACATGGATACTTTTTATAGACACCTGTTTATAATAGCTGAAAGAAGGTATCCAGTGACCCTGTACGAGCAGCTCGTTATCGAGCTCACCAACCAATCGTTTTCCCTTCAGGCCGCCTACCGCAGCGGCGGCACGCCCTATGAGCTGAGTGACCGCGAGCCCGAGCCCTACGACCAGCAAATCAGGGACTTCGCCCGCATGATCGAGGAAGCCGATTGCGTGCTGGTGGGTGGGGCCTCCGGGCTCTCCGCGGCGGGCGGCGGCGACTTCTATTACGAGGACAACGCAACCTATCGCAGGCATTTCGGCAAATTCGCCGAGCGCTACGGTTTCAAGGGCGCTTTCGAGGGGTCGTTCTACCGCTGGCCCACCGCCGAGGCGCGCTGGGGATACCTCGCCACCTTCCTCGACACCACGCTCAACGCCCCGCTGCGCAAGCCCTACAAGGACCTCGACGCCATTCTCGCCGAGAAGGATTTCTTCGTGCTCACCACCAACCAGGACACGCAGTTTGTGAAGCTCTACCCCTGGAAGAAGGTGGCAGAGATCCAAGGCGACCACCGCTTCTTTCAGTGCTCCCGCTGTTGCACCGACGCGGTGTGGGATGCGGTCGAGCCGGTCTCCAACATGGTAGAGGCCATGGGAGACGGCCTTGAGGTTCCGACAGAGCTCGTGCCGCGCTGCCCGCACTGCGGGGCAGAGGCGTTCCCCTGGGTTCGCGGCTACGGCAACTTCCTGCAGGGCGAGCTCTACGAGGAGCAGTACCGCAAGGTGTCCGACTGGCTCGACGCGCACGCGCGTCAGAGGATCCTCTTCCTCGAGCTGGGTGTGGGCCGCATGACGCCCGCGTTTATCCAGGAGCCGTTCTGGGCCCTCACGGCGCAGTTACCGCAGGCCAGCTACATCGCCGTAAACAACAAGACGCAGTTTCTCCCCCGCGCGATCGAGGATCGGGGGCTCGCCGTTCGCGCCGACATCGCCGACGTGCTCGCCGACGTGCGCAAGACGCTGGGGAGGTAGCGCATGGAGACGGCGAAAGCAGTTCGCATAGGCAGGGCGCTAGCCGAAGCGGATCTTGTCATCATCGGCGCCAGCAACGGGCTCGACATGGCGGAGGGACTCAACCTCTTTAGCGCCGATGCCCATTTCCGAGAGGCGTACGGCGACCTCGCTCAGGCCGACGGCATCGGCTGCATACTGCAGGGGCTCGCTTCCCCGGATGCCAGCGTGCGACGCCGATGGGCCGAGCGGTTCCATCAAAAGGAGTATCTCGAATATGAGCCCGGCTCGCTCATGAACGGGCTGCGGCGTCTTACGGAGCACGCCGACACCTTCGTGGTCACATGCAACATCGACGGGCACTTCGCGCGCGCCGGGTTCGACGAGGAGCGCGTGCTCGAGACGGAGGGGAGCATACGCACGTCGATCGACGAGCGGCGTCTCGCCCATCCAGACGCCCTCGCCATGGCCCGGCTCGAGGAGCTCGAACGCCTTGTGCAAGCCCATCGCAACGGCAGGGTCGCCATCCTCGAACTTGGCGTGGGACTGCACAACGGCGTCATAAAGCGCATGCTCGCCCAGGTCGCAAGCGCCTGCGAGCACGCCACCTACATCGTGTTCAACTACGGCCAGGCTATGGCGCCCGATGCATCGTGCGAGACGATTCTCGTTGACGGCGATATGGCCCCGGCTTTCGAGGAGATCGCCCGATGCCACCCCTAGAAAGAGAAGCGCGTAGGCTTCGAAGCCTTATCGACGATGCCGACGCCATCATTGTCGGCATCGGCTCGGGCATGTCGAGCGCCGCCGGGTTCAACCATTACAACCGCGCGGGCATGGCGCGCGCCGGAATGGAGGACTGGCAGCGAGCATTTGGCTTTAAGAGCCTTTTTGACGGCTTCTACCACCTCTACCCCAGCCTCGAGCAGCAATGGGCCTACTATGCGCGTTATATCGATTTCATGCTGCGCGAGCCGGCCTCACAGCCCTACCTAGACCTGCGCTCCCTCATCGGCCACAAGGACTACTTCATCCTGAGCACCAACGTGGACACCCAGGTCGAGAAGACGTTTCCCGCCGAGAGAGTCTGCAACTACCAGGGAAGCTTCGCGCACCTTCAGTGCAAGCAGCCATGCTGCGACGAGCTCTTCGACGCGAAGCCCTACGTCGAGCGCATGCTCGCCGGCATGACGGGGTTCGAGATCCGCAGTGAGGATATCCCCCGATGCCCCCACTGCGGCTGGCAGCTCGTGCCGTGGGTGCGCGACGACACGTTTCTGCAGGGTGCGGTATGGCGCGAGAGCCTCGGACGATACGAGCGCTTTGTGCGCGAGCACAGCAGTGGCCGTGTGCTGTTGCTGGAGCTTGGCGTGGGCGAGATGACCCCCGGCATCATCACGCTCCCGTTCTGGAGCATGACCGCGAAGCTGCCGGATGCGCACCTGCTGAGCGTAAACATCTCGGGCGACTCGGCTCCGCTGCAGCTTGGAAGCAAGGCAGGGGCGATCCAGGCCGATTTGAGCACGCTGCTCTCGGCGGCGCGGGCAGGTGGCGAGTAACGCGGAGCGGTAGACGCGCAATGAGGTTTTAGCCGCAGCCTCCGAACGAGAGGGCTCGGAGGCTGGTATTCCTGAATCGCAGGTCACGATGGGTTATCGGAATCGCGAAGAGCGGATACCGCCAGTAAGCCCCCTTCGGAATAGGCGTTGAGCAGCTCCTGGGTATGGGCGAACTCGGGGCCTCGTCTCCAGCCGAGCAGGCGGTTGACGGCCAGATTGCCCTGGACGTTGTGGACGAAGAGCAGGAAGGCGTCTTCGCGTGAAAGCCCTGTTTTCTCCATGACCCAGGGAACCATCTGCTCCGCTCCGCGTTCTATGACGCGCTGGGCTACGCGAGCGTATGCGTCGCTGTCCGAGTAAAGCAGGCGATAATCGTCGTCTGCCGGCGAACGCTGGCAAAGCGTTGCCGATTCAACCCCCTCAAGCGGGGGAGCCGCTGCCAATGCCTCGTCGATAAGCGCATCGAGCAGCGCGTACTTATCCTCGTAATGCAGATAGAACGTTCCCCGGTTGATCTCGGCGCGGCGGCAGATGTCCGCCACCGTCATCTTCGCGAAGCCGACCTCGGCCAGCAGCGCGAAGAACGCCTCCCGTATGACCGAGAGGGTGTAGCGCCGCCGGCGGTCGATCTTGGTTTCTCCCATCGCCTCTCCAATCTGAGTCGTTTGACAATGTCCAGTAGCTGTTCGTTTATCGACAGGTGCACGCGTTTGTTCATTGCCCCTGCGAAAATCAACAAGGATACTGTTTATAGACACCTGTTTTTATAGCTGAAAGGGAGCACGGATGACCCTGTGCGAGAAGCTCGGCATCGGGCTTGTCAGCCGATCGTTTTCCCATCGGACCGTCTATCGAAACGGCGGCACGTCATACGATTTGAGCGATTGCGAGCCTGCTGCTTGCAAGCAAGATATCGAGGCTTTTGCCCGCAAGGTGGGGGAGGCTGATTGCGTGTTTACGGGAGAGGCAGGTAGGCAGGCGTTATGAGCATCTGCATCAAAAATCAGATTCAGAATATGAATATCGTCATCGGCTGCACGGTGGGGTGTCCATATTGCTATGCCCGTAACAATGTGAAACGTTGGCATATGATTGACGACTTCGCTGGTCCTGCGTTCTTCCCGAGCAAGCTCAAGATGATGGAAAAGAAACGCCCGCAGAACTTTCTCCTTACCGGCATGAGCGATCTCTCCGGGTGGAAGCTGGAATGGCGAGACGAGGTATTTGCAAAGATCCATGAGAATCCACAGCATCAGTTCCTGTTCCTGACCAAGAGACCCGATTTGCTGGATTTAGATACCGACCTGGAAAACGCATGGTTCGGCGTTACGGTGACGAGGAAAGCGGAGCTGTGGCGTATCGACGCCCTTCGGAAAAACGTCAAAGCAAATCACTTCTTCGTTACTTTTGAGCCGCTATTCGACGATCCCGGTACGGTCGACCTTTCCGGAATCAACTGGATCGTCGTCGGTACCATGACCGGGGCGCAGAGCAGGAAGGTTCATACGGAACCGGAGTGGGCATGGTCTTTGACGGAACAGGCGCACGCGCTTGGCATTCCAATGTTTATGAAGGAAGACCTCATCTCTGTCATAGGGGACGAAAACATGATTCAGGAATTGCCGGAAGAATTCGAAAGAGTGCTGGAGGTGCAGAGAACATGGCGGAAGTGATCGATGGAACCCTCATCAATGAGGTGGAAGCAAAGAACATCATGACCAAGTCCAGCCTGCCGGTAGGCGGCTACTCGGTCAATCCCTATGTAGGCTGCACGCATGCCTGCAAGTATTGCTATGCCTCCTTTATGAAGCGCTTTACCGGACACAAGGAGGAATGGGGCACCTTTCTTGATGTGAAGCATTGGCCGGAAATCAAGAATCCGAAGAAATACGCTGGACAGCGGGTGGTTATCGGTTCTGTGACGGATGGCTACAATCCACAGGAGGAGCGATTCGGGAATACCAGGAAACTCCTGGAGCAGCTGATTGGCAGCGATGCAGATATTCTGATCTGCACAAAGTCCGATCTTGTGGTACGGGATATCGATCTGCTGAAGAAGCTTGGACGAGTGACCGTTTCATGGTCGATCAACACGCTGGATGAGAACTTCAAGAACGATATGGACTCCGCGTCGAGCATCGAGCGTCGTATCGCTGCTATGAAGCAGGTGTATGACGAAGGTATCCGTACGGTCTGCTTCGTGTCCCCGGTATTTCCCGGCATCACGGATTTTGAGATGATTTTTGAGCGAGTAAAGGATCGGTGCGATTTGTTTTGGCTCGAAAATCTCAATCTTCGGGGTGGTTTCAAAAAAGCGATCCTGGATTATATCGCCGAGAAACATCCCGATCTCGTACCGCTTTACGATGAGATCTATAACAAGCGCAACCGTAGCTATTTTGAAGCGCTTGAAGTAAAAGCCGAGGAAATGGCCGAGAAGTACGATTGCCCCTTTGTGGACAACGAAATGCCTTATGGCAGAGTCCCCCAGGGGCATCCGGTGATCGTGGACTACTTCTATCACGAGGAAGTCCGAGGGTCGGATAATAGCGGAAAAAGAAATCGTTAAACGGAAACCGACGACGATTCGCTCGAGCGATTAGCGTCCACGCGTGGCTTCTGCCGATTGGCGCAACGGGCGACGGATTAAGGGATCGCTCGGGCGGATGATCCCGCTGCAGTACAGACGATCGCTCAATTTAGCGGCATGAGCGTTTTCGCACGGAAAACCAGTATCTTGTACCGTGGGTGCGCGACGACACGTTTCTGCAGGGTGCGACATGGCGCAAGGGCCTCGGACGATACGAGCGCTTCGTGCGCGGGCGCGGCAATGGCCGCGTGCTGTTGCTGGAGCTCGGCGTGGGCGAGATGACCCCTGGCATCATCACGCTCCCGTTCTGGAGCATGGCCGCAAAGCTGCCGGATGCGCACCTGCTGAGCGTAAACATCTCGGGCGGCTCGGCTCCGCTGCAGCTTGGAAGCAAGGCAGAGGCGATTCAGGCCGATTTGAGCACGCTGCTCTCGGCGGCGCGGGCAGGTGGCGAGTAACGCGCAATCCATCGCGACGCGCCTCGCGTACGGGCGCTCGATAAGCTTGATGGGCAAAAGGCCAATCGGTCGCTTTCGGCCGCCTATATGGCGGCGGCGCTTCCCATGCGGGCGCGAACGGCGCTGCGCGCCCTGTCGCGCGGCACCCCTTTGCGGCGTTCAGAACCCCTGCTCGCCGAGCAGCCACCTCGCGAGGTCCAGCACGAGAACGCCCTCCCTGGTATAGGGCTCGTGCCTCATGCGGGCGATGAGGACCTCGGAAACGCATCCCTGATGGACAGAAGCGGCGCGAGCTCCCTCTCGGTTTCGAAACTCGAGATGTTTTTAAGTTTCGAAACTGAGGGGCGATGCACGTAGGCATATTATCGAGAATTTGAAATTCCGACCCCAGTCACAACATGCCGGCAGCGAGGTCAATGCGAATTCACGCGTGCTACAATGCGAACATCAGAGATGAAAACACAGTCCCCGTCGGGTAGTCGTGGGCGTGCGGGAGTCCGCATCAGTAACCTGCCTCCTTGGTTGTCCCTTCTCTGCATGGTCATCTACATAAAGGAGGAATCAACCATGCAGATCAGCGTGTCGTCCACCCTGACCGTATATCACGACGGCCAGTTTTGGGTGGGGCTGGCGGAACATGTCGAGGACGAAACATACGGCGTAGCCCGCATCGTCTTCGGTGCGGAGCCGTCCGATGAGGAAATCCTGCAATTCGTTACAAGCAAATGGGCGGAGCTCGCGTTCTTCGGTGGCGATCCCGCCGAGGCGAGCAAGCCGCGAAGAACCCCAAGCGACGCGCTCGCGAGGCGGCGAAAGCCTCAAGCAGCCGGCGATGAGCACCAAGGCGCAGCAGGCGCTCGCAAATCAGCGGGAGACGATGAAGCGGGAATCGGTCCGCGCAAGAAGCCAGCGTCGCGCGGATGAGGCGGAGGCGCGCTTCGAGCAGCGAAAACTGAAGCGCAAACAGAAGCATCGAGGACATTGATCGCCATTTGCAGCGAGCCTTATGCAGAAGCCACGTCGGTTCCACTCGAAACCGACGCGGTTATCCATTCATAACTCGTCAACAGTCGATCCCCATCTCACTCATATTCGATATATGCATCCTGAATACGAGGCCGCCAGATCATAACGGCGAATGCCGGTTATCAATGCAAAGAGTCTGCAGAAATGTAGATGGGCCTCGTGGTTCAGGCCGGCAATTTTCCGCCGCGCCGCCCATATGGCCCTCGAAGAGTTCGCAACCGTAACAAACGTTGGGAGGCCTTTAGCGGCAGCCCTGGTTCCATCGGACTATTCGGTTCCGATCGCTTTGCGCGGGAAGTCGAGCAGGCGGTCGCGGTAGTACTCGTATTGTTGATTCCGTGCCTCGATCTCGGCGGGGAGGCAGTCGGTCAGCGATGCCGTGAGGGAGTCGAAGCGGTCGAGGACATCGATGACCTTCCGCTGGGTGGCGTGCGGGTCGAGAAGGGCTGGCACCAAAAGAGCCCAACGGCCGTTACGGCTTCGTTAGAAACGCGCCCCACCATGAATGGTGAACCCGAAAGGTAAGGCGCGCGGGCATGGTGAATCGGCCCGCGCGCCCGG
>JAQCYU010000102.1 GCA_027682925.1 Coriobacteriaceae bacterium AF45-21 | reverse complement strand
AGATGCACTAGGCCTGGACGAAGTCCGGGCCCGCGCCTTTAGACGCGAGCCCGGGGCCCGTGGGTTATACCCTAAGAGCAAACCACCCTTTTTAAGGGTGGTTCTGATTTATCCAGCCAGCCGAGAGTCCTTATATATGTAGGAAATGTGTGCGCCTAGATTCCCGCCCCCGGCGCCCCTCCGGTCTGGCAATATATCTCCTTGCCGCGCGGCCCGGTCGGACCGGATCAGCCGCGGGGCGTGCACCTTGAGAACCGGATACTGCGAGGATGGACACTGACTTCAGTGTCGCATCCGGGCAGACATCGAACCATTTGAAATGGTCTAACTTGGATTTGTTTTTCGCAAGGCCGCCGAGAGGCGGCCCCGAGAAATTCCTTTTCCTATCTAATAGAACCATATGAATCGAACGGAACCGATCAGCTAATAGTTGTGAGGACCGGACGGGCTCGAAGCCCATTTATTTTGGACGGAGAGTTCGATCCTGGCTCAGGATGAACGCTGGCGGCGCGCCTAACACATGCAAGTCGAACGGCACCTATCTTCGGATAGAAGCGAGTGGCGAACGGC
>JAQCYU010000101.1 GCA_027682925.1 Coriobacteriaceae bacterium AF45-21 | reverse complement strand
TGGTCTCAACGAGTCTGCCGTCCGGGCTGGTGCCGGATACGATAAGGCCTGCTTTTTCGAGTTCCGGGCGGAGTGCGTTGGAGACTTCCCATCTATGACGATGACGTTTCATAGACGATTTCCTGGTTGCCGTAGAGTTCTCTTGTCTTGGTGCCTTCTTTGAGTTTGCACGGGTAGATGCCGAGGCGCATGGTGCCGCCTTTTTCGGTGACGTTCTCTTGTCTTGGTGCCTTCTTTGAGTTTGCACGGGTAGATGCCGAGGCGCATGGTGCCGCCTTTTTCGGTGACGTCTTCCTGGTCGGACATGAGATCGATGACCGGATATGGTGTATCCGGTACGAATTCGGTGGAGTTAGCGTCTTTCATGCCGCATACGTCTCTTGCGTATTCGATGACGGCGCACTGCATGCCGCATACGTCTCTTGCGTATTCGATGACGGCGCACTGCATGCCGAGGCAGAGGCCGAGGAACGGGATCTTGTTGGTGCGTGCGTACTTGATGGTGGCGATCTTGCCTTCTACGCCGCGGTTGCCGAAGCCTCCTGGTACGACGATGCCGTCGATGTCTTTGAAGACTTCACGGAGATCGGGCTGTTCTTCTTCGATGGTTTCGGAGT
>JAQCYU010000100.1 GCA_027682925.1 Coriobacteriaceae bacterium AF45-21 | reverse complement strand
GACTTACCCTGAGACGACGATCGTTGCTCAGGAACCCTCGGGCTTTCGGTGGAAAGGATTCTCACCTTTCTTTTCGATACTCATACCGGCATTCTCACTTCTTACCCTGAGACGACGATCGTTGCTCAGGAACCCTCGGGCTTTCGGTGGAAAGGATTCTCACCTTTCTTTTCGATACTCATACCGGCATTCTCACTTCTTATGTGTCCACATCTCCTTACGGTAATGCTTCTTCCCCATAAGAACGCTCCCCTACCCATTGCTTACGCAATGCCATAGCTTCGGTTCCGTGCTTGAGCCCCGGACATTTTCGGCGCAGCGTCTCTCGACCAGTGAGCTATTACGCACTCTTTAAATGGTGGCTGCTTCTGAGCCAACATCCTGGTTGTTTATGAAACGCCACATCCTTCGCCACTTAGCACGGCATTTGGGACCTTAGCTGATGATCTGGGCTGTTTCCCTTTTGACCACGGCCCTTATAAGTCGTAGTCTGACTCCCAGGTATAATTGCAGCCATTCGTAGTTTGACTGGGTTTGGTAACCGGGTAGGTCCCTCTCCTGATCAGTGCTCTCCCAGGTATAATTGCAGCCATTCGTAGTTTGACTGGGTTTGGTAACCGGGTAGGTCCCTCTCCTGATCAGTGCTCTACC
>JAQCYU010000010.1 GCA_027682925.1 Coriobacteriaceae bacterium AF45-21 | reverse complement strand
GGCGGCCTTGGCATCGCGCGCGAGCACGGTGCGCGTATAGCTGATGGGCGCCCACAAGCTCTCGGGCCAGCACCAGCAGGTGACGTCGGTCACGCCATCGACCTCGGGCACCGGAACGCCCCAGTCGATGTTGCCGGTGATGCGGAAGGGCACGAGCGCCTTGCCGCTGCGGAAGCGCACGCCGCCGTTGGCGAGCACCGCGTGGGCATCGTCGCGCTCCTTCCAGCTGGGGAAGGTGACGGTAAAGCTGCTCTTGTTGCCCTCGGGCTCCAGCACGGTGTGCTCGGGGAGCTGGTCCTCGACGGCATCGAAGGCCTCGCGGAACTTGTTCTGGATGTAGAGCTGAGCCGGCAGCAGCCACTCCTCCATGGTCTTGGAGACCACGGAGCGAACCTGCGGGTTCTGGGCGAGCTTGGCGGTGTAGGTCTTCATAAAGTCGAGGTAGGCCGGCAGGTCAAAGTAGAGATTGTCGACCGGGCGCAGCTCGGGCACCTCGCCGGTGAGCTGGCTCTTGGGCGCGATGAGCTCCTCGGGCTCAAACTGGTGGCCCAGATCGCACTCGTCGGCATAAGCCTTCTCGGACTTGCAGCCCTGGATGGGGCAGCGGCCGATGACCTGGCGGCCGTTGAGGAACGTGCCGGCCTTGGCATCGTAGAACTGCAGCGTGGAGCGCTTGGAGATGGTGCCCTGCTCGTGCAGGCGCTCGATAATCTCGGCAGTCACCTCGTTGTGGATCTGGGCCGCCGGCTCAAGGCCCGAGCCGCCGTAGATGTCGCAGCTGATGTTGTAGTTGTTGAGGGTCGCGGCCTGGCGGGAGTGAT
Source organism: Coriobacteriaceae bacterium AF45-21 (assembly GCA_027682925.1). Taxonomy (GTDB): domain Bacteria; phylum Actinomycetota; class Coriobacteriia; order Coriobacteriales; family Coriobacteriaceae; genus Collinsella. The sequence continues at coordinate 62,998 of JAQCYU010000010.1, read as the reverse complement.
TGGACTCGACATACTCGCCGATGGACTTGTCGTAGCCCTCGTTCTCCTTGAGCTTGCGGTAGCTCTCCATGATGGGCGAACCGTAGCAGTCGGTGCCCGAGGTGAAGATGACGTTTTCGCGGCCCAGGCGGTCGCGCAGGAAGCGGGCGAAGAAGTCGGCCGGGACAAAGACGCCGCCGACGTGGCCAAAGTGCAGACCCTTGTTGCCGTAGGGCTCGCCGGCGGTAACGATGGCGCGGCGCGGCCAGCTGGGACGGTCGTTCATGGAGTATTTGGATGCCATGGGACTCCTTCGCATATAGGTAAGAGCGCGGCCGGGCACGGGGTTCGGCGGCGCGGTGGTCAATTCGTGCATATCGTTCGACATTATCGCACATGCGGGCGGGTGCGTGGCAGGGGCGCTATCCTAAGATGCTATGAATGAGATTTCCAACATACATGCGTTTGAGGACGAGGTTTTTCTGCACGCTTGCTTCGTGTGGGGGATGGCCGTGATCGCGGTGTTTGCCGTGTGCCTGGTGCCGGTGTTTATGCTGTTGGGCGGGCCTGCGGACTTGGACGCGGCTGAGGCGGGCGGCTGGACCACCGTCGTGGGCTGGATGGTCGGTGTGGCTGCGGTTTCTGCAGCGTCGTTTGCCGTGCACGAGCTGGTGCATGCGGTGTTTTTTAAGCTGCTGGCGCCTGCGGGCGCGCATGTGACCTTTGGCGCGAATCGTGAGACGGCGATGATCTATGCCTGCGCCGAGGGCGTCGTGTATTCGCGTCGGCGGTACATGGCGGTTTGCCTGGCGCCGACGGTTGTTTTGACGGTGGCGTTTGCCCTGGGGTTTGCGTTCTCGGGCTATCCGCTGCTGTGCTACCTGGCGGCTGGTCTGCACTTGTCGGGCTGCGTGGGCGATTGGTATTACGTGCGGACCATCCTGCGCGACCGCCGCATTGTCGCCTGCGAGGATACGTCCTTTGGCGTGCGCTTTTTCGGGTGAGGAGATGTTGATGAGGCCGTTGTTGTTGCACGCTTGCTGTGCGCCGTGCTCACTTGAGCCGGTTCGCTTGCTGCGCGAAGAGGGGTTTGAACCCACGATTTGCTGGACCAACCCCAATATTCAGCCGCGCGATGAATGGCAGCGCCGCTTGGACGAGCTACGCCGGTGGTGTGCCGATGGCGACATCGAGCTCATCGAAGCGGGGGAGGACCGCGAGCGCTGGGAGGCCGGCGTGGCCCCGCTGGGCGCCGATCGACCCCGTCGCTGTCGCGCGTGCTATGCCCTGCGCTTGGCCGAGGCGTGCCGCGTGGCCCAGGAGCGCGGGTTTGAGTTTGTGGGCACGACGCTCGCCGTCTCGCCGTATCAGCTGTTCGATACCTGCAATGATGTTTTGGATCGTCTGGCTGTCGCCCGCGGTCTCACCCCGGTGATTCGCGATTTTCGCCCGTATTACCCCGAGGCGACACGTCGTTCGCGCGAGCTTGGCATGTATCGGCAGAACTACTGTGGTTGCCGCTTCTCGGCTGTCGAGGCGGCCATGGACCGCGCCCGCATCCGCGACGAGCGCAAAGCCGCCAAAAAGTAGTTCGTTTGGGACGTCAGCCTGCTAGGATGTAGAGCGGACTTTAGCTATATAAGGAGTATCCGACGTGTCTATGCGTACCGATGATTTTGACTACAACCTTCCTGAGGAACTGATTGCCCAGGCTCCTGCCGAGCCGCGCGACTCCTGCCGCCTGCTGGTGGTTGATCGCAAAGGCTCCGAGACAGGAACGCCGCTAGAGCATGGCGGTACCGTTGAGCACCGCATCTTCCGCGACATCATCGACTATATCGAGCCGGGCGATGTGCTCGTCATCAACCAGACGCGCGTGATGCCGGCCCGTCTTATCGGTCGCAAGGCTGGCTCGGGCGGTGTGGTCGAGACGCTGCTGCTCAAGCGCCGCGAGGATGTTGACCCGCTGGGTCACGTTTGGGAGTGCCTGGTCAAGCCGGGCAAGCGCCTGAAGCCCGGTGCTCAGATTGAGTATCGCGCCGGTGGCGCCCATGCGCCCGAGGGGGCTCCCGTGGTGCTGATGGCCGAGGTCATCGACTTTGTCACCGATAGCCGCGGCGGTCGTCTGGTGCGTTTTGAGCCGGCCGGTTGCAATGCCGCCGGTGACCCGCGCACGCTCGACGAGGCCATCCATGCTGCCGGCCACGTGCCGCTGCCGCCTTACATTACCGATTACGAGGGCGATCCCGAGAAGTACCAGACCGTCTACGCCATGAAGGAGGAGCACTCGGCTGCCGCTCCTACGGCGGGTCTGCATTTTACGCCCGAGCTTATGGCTGCCATTGAGGCCAAGGGCGCGAAGTTTGCCGCCGTCGAGCTCGAGGTGGGCATCGATACCTTCCGTTTGGTGGAGGAGGACGATCCCACGCAGCATGTGATGCACACCGAGCGCTACCACGTGTCGCAGGAGGTTGTCGACGCTGTGCATAAGGCTAAGGCCGAGGGGCATCGCGTGATCGCCGTCGGCACCACTGCAGTGCGCTCGCTCGAGAGCGCCTTTGACGCGGATGCCCCGGTGTCCGATCCGGCCGTGACAGCGCGTTATTTTGAAGGCCGTGAGGACGGCGCCGACACGCTCGGCCGCGGTGACATCGTGGTGCGCGAGAACGCGACGACGCAGCTCTACCTCATGCCTGGCTCGACCTATCACGTGGTCGACGCGCTGATCACGAACTTCCACGTGCCGCGCTCTACGCTCATGATGCTCGTGAGCGCGCTGGCCACCCGCGACCAGATCATGGATGCCTACGCCGCTGCTATCGAGGAGCGCTATCGCTTCTTCAGCTTTGGCGACGCGATGCTCATTTGTTAGTTACGCGGTTCTACGAACCGCGTAACCAGTTGACGCTGCAAACGCCCCTAAGCGGCAATCTGACGTTCAATCGTCGGGCATGACCAGAAGGTCAATGCCCTCCTCTTTCACGTCACCTTGCTCGCTTAGGGGCGTTTTCGCTGACTTTGCCAAAGCATCGGCAGGTACTCATTGGGGACGTACTTAAATGAGTGCCTGCAGAATGAGAGTGGATAATCTCCCGTTTTTGGCCTGCTTGGGGGCTCAAAGTGGGAGATTATCCACTCTCGTCATTGGGCTAGTCGTTGGGGACGTTCTTGTTTGACTAGTCGTTTAAGAACGTCCCCAATGACTACTTGCTTGCGAACAGCCAGACTAGGATGATCGCCAGGATTGCGGCGACGATGCAGACGATGGCGCCGGTGAATTTGATGCGTGAGTCGCGGGTGCGCTCTCGTACGTCATCCTCGGTAGCCTCGAGCTGGGCCACTTCGCGCTCGGTTTCGGCGTGTTCGGCTTTGTCTCGGGCCAAGGATCCTGCAAGCGACTCAGTGATCTCTGGGTGGTCGTGCACCTCGGTCGCCTGTTCGATGATCGACTGTGCATGTGCGGCATCTGCTTGGGCGTTGGCGATGGTCTGCTCCTGGTCGCGGCGTGCCTTGTCCTCCGCGGCGATCTTCTCGCGCAGTTCGCGCTGACGAGTCGCGGCGGCAGTCTTCGCCGTCTGCAACTCGTCGCGCGCGGCATCGGCTTCGGTCGTCACGGCTTGGTGCGCGCGTTTTGCGTCGGCGATAGGGGCTTGAGCCTGCTCGACGGCCTGCTCGGCGGCGGCAAGTGAATGCTCAAGATCGGCGGTCACGCGCGGAATGTCTTCCTCGGCCTTGCGGAGGGCGTCGGCAGCGTCGGAGATTTGCATAGACAGCTCGCTGGTGCGCACGGTGTAATTGGCGGGATTTGCCGAAGGGTTGCGCTGCAGCTCGGCATACTCGCGACGCAAGGTCTCGAGCTGTGCGCGCGTAGCTCGGCAGTTTGTCGTGCGGCGGCGACACCGGTATCGCGCTCAGCCTTCACTTTGTCGCGGATGCGCTTGGAATCCTCAAGGCGACGAACCAGGCGGTTGCCGGTCTCGCGCGAACTCGCCTCGCGGGCTTCCACGGCGTCGAGTGCAGCCTTCAGGCGGAGCTCGGTCGCATCGTCCTCTGCCTTCATTTGCTCGAGCTGGCCCTTGAGCTCAGTCGCTTTGGCGGCATGGGCGTCGCGGTCAATCTCGGCGGCCGCAGCGGTCTTTTGTGCCGTGGCGATTGCCTGGCGCTGGTCGGCGATGATCTGATCGTAGCGGCCTGCGATGTCCTGGCGCGTCTCGAGCTCCTCTGCCTGGTCGGCGATGCGCTGCTCAAGCTCGGACAGGTGGGCGCGGGCATCGGCGAGTGCCTTCTTGGCGGCGTTCATCTCGCGCATGGCCGACGCGCCCTGGGCGATAAAAGTGCCCACGGCGTTCGCGGTGTTCGAGACGGCGGTCCCCAGATCGCGGCTCGCGGCGGGGGGGTGCGGGGCGGTCGGGGGGGTGCGGGGCGGTCGGGCGAGCGGTGTCGGCAGCGTCCGCATCGGTAGCCTGCGGCGCGGCGATATTGCCGGTGCCGCCTCGATCACGGAAAAGCCCGCTGCGTGTGGGTCGACCGCGTCGGTGCCGATCGTGGGGTGCTCGAGTTGCAGGAACGAGGGCATGGTGCTGCCCTGGTCGGCAACCGGGGTCTCGCCGGGCACAAACGTCGAGGCGGCCTCGGCAGCTTCCTCTTCCTCGGCGTCGACATCGGCATCGGCGACAGCGTCTTTCATCGCTTTGACGGCATCCATCATGGAGTCCATGACGGCGTCGAGCTCTTCTTCCGAAGACACCTCGATGGGGCCTGCTGCTTGCGGAGCGTTCTCAGCCTTGGGCTCAGTATCGCTCGGGTCCGGCTGCTCTAGCTGCTCTTCTTTGTCTTGCTCTGCGGCGACATTTGCGTCTGCGGCCTCGTCTGCGGCGGCAGGAGCCTCCTCGACAGCGGCATCAATGCCGCCATCGCTTCTGGTGGAAGTATCGCAGTCGTCAATGGTGTCTGCGGAATTATCAATATGCTGTTGAGTCTGGGGGTCCAGCTCGTCTGTCATAGGCATGTGCTCCTCATCGTTGTTTGTCACCCTATGATAAAGTCTCGCGCCGACATCCCGCGCGCTGCAGCAAAGTTTCAAAACGTGTTCGATGGCTCGCGTCGATAGCAAAAACTCGGCCACTTTATCCAGTTTGTACTTGACATTCCCTTCGCCGAAAGACGTTGCGCCGTTCGCCTGCCATGGGCTTTATTTTTCGCTTGAACCCGCTAAAGTTGCATTTCAGCTTTTGGCGCGTGAAGTTGGATGCGCGCAGTCGACGGGCAGGCCCGTCGCGATTTGAAAGGACTTTGTATGGGACTTTTCACTGGTAAGACCGTGATCGTTACCGGCGGCGGCAAGGCCACGCTTAAGGACGGCTCCGCTGGTTCCATCGGCTACGGCATCGATATCGCTTTTGCCAAGGAGGGCGCAAACCTCGTCATCACCGGCCGCAACGTCGCCAAGCTCGAGGCCGGCAAGGAATCCCTCGAGGCCGAGTACGGTGTCAAGGTTCTGCCTGTTCAGGCCGATGTTTCTGCTGGTCAGGACAACGAGGCTGTCGTCCAGAACGTCATCGACAAGGCCATTGAGGAGTTCGGTCGCATCGACGCCGTCGTCAACAACGCTCAGGCCAGCGCCTCGGGCGTGACCATTGCCGATCACACCATGGATCAGTTTAACCTGGCCATTTACTCTGGCCTGTATGCCACCTACCTGTACATGCAGAAGGCCTATCCGCACCTGAAGGAGACCAAGGGCTCCGTGGTCAACTTTGCTTCGGGCGCCGGCCTGTTTGGCAACTACGGCCAGTGCAGCTATGCCGCCGCCAAGGAAGGCATCCGTGGTCTGACTCGCGTTGCCGCCAACGAGTGGGGCAAGGACGGCATCAACGTCAATATCGTTTGCCCGCTTGCTTGGACCGCCGCGCTCGAGAACTTCCAGGATGCCTATCCCGAGGCGTTCAAGGCCAACGTCCACATGCCGCCGGCAGGCCACTACGGCGACGTCGAGAAGGAAATCGGCCGCGTTGTCGTTCAGCTCTGCGGTCCCGACTTTAAGTATATGAACGGCGAGACCGTCACCCTCGAGGGTGGCATGGGCCAGCGTCCGTAGGGTTACGCGGTTTTACCAAACCGCGAACGGGTCGACGCTGCGCGGTCACCAGGGCGACAACTTGTCATTCAAAGAGGGCGGCATGACCAGAAGGTCAATGCCGCCCTCTTTTCATGCCAATTTGTTCGCCCTGGTGACCGCTCGCTGACGTTGTCAAAACATCGGCGTTGCCAAAATATCGGCGTTGCCGTGGCTGGTAAATAGCTCCACTCATCGGGGACGTACTTAAATGAGTGCCCGCAGAATGAAAGTGGATAATCTCCCGTTTTTGGGCTGTGCTTTGGGCAAAAGTGGAGATTATCCACGCTCATCCGGTAAGCGTCCAAAAATCCACGCTCACTTGCCGTGTCCCTGCCGTATCCTCCTCGCGCCAGTTTCTGTCGAGTCGGTGCTTCTTGCGGGTTGCTCGTATAATGGTTTGCGTATGAGCCACAACCAAGGAGTTCCAGTTTATGGATCAAAACCTGTTTAAATTCGACCTGATCGCCGAGGATCCGACGACGCACGCACGTGCCGGCGTGCTGCATACCCCGCACGGCGACATCGAGACGCCGATCTTTATGCCCGTGGGCACCAAGGCAAACGTCAAGGGTATTCCTACCGAGACCGTCAAGCAGCTCGGTGCCCAGATCGTGCTCGCCAATACCTATCACCTGTCCATGCGTCCCGGCGAGGACACCATCGCCGAGCTGGGCGGCCTGCACAAGTTTATGAACTGGCACGGCCCCATTCTTACCGACTCGGGCGGCTTCCAGGTGTTCAGCCACAACGACGCCGTCAAGCTCACCGACGAGGGCGTGCGCTTTATCGTCAACGACTACGACGGCCGCCATGTGTTCTGGACGCCCGAGGACAACATGGAAATCGCCATGAAACTCGGCTCCGATATCTGCATGCAGCTCGACCAGTGCCCGGGCTATCCCGCCACGCGCGCCTACGTTGAGCGCGCCGTTGAGCTGTCGAGCATGTGGGCCGAGCGCTGCTATAAGGCGCATACCCGCGATGACCAGGCGCTCTTTGGCATCGTTCAGGGCGGCATGCACCTGGATCTGCGCCTGCGTTCGCTGCGCCATCTGGAGGAGTGCGGCGACTTCCCGGGCTATGGTATCGGTGGCTATTCGGTGGGCGAGGATCACGAGACCATGTTCGAGACCCTGGCGCCGCTCGTGAGCGAGTACATGCCCAAGCATAAGCCGCGCTACCTGATGGGTGTCGGCAACCCGACCACGCTCGTGCGCGGCGTTGGCGTGGGCATCGACATGTTTGACTGCGTGCTGCCGACGCGCACCGGCCGTATGGGCACGGCATTCTCCAGCGAGGGTCGCCTCAACTTCCGCAACGCTCGCTTTGCGCACGACGACGGTCCCATCGATCCCACCTGCACCTGCCCGGTGTGCACGGGCGGTTACAGCCGTGCGCTCATTCGCCACATGGTCACGCAGAAGGAGATGCTCGGCGGCATTTTGCTTTCGATGCACAATATCTACTACCTGCTCAACCTTATGCAGCGTGCCCGCCAGGCCATTATCGAGGGCCGCTACGGCGCATTCGTGAGCGACTGGATGAATAGTCCTGCCGCGGTGGATTACTAAGAGCCGCGACCGCTGACCGATGCCTTGCAAGCGCATGATGCATCGTGGGTACCATACCGAATAGTTGATGTTCGGGCGGGTGTTTGACGCATGGCGTCGACCCCGCTCGCTTTTCTTTTTCTCGATAGGAGTACCCTTGATTAAGAATGAGAACGTCGAGGGCGAGCCGGCCTACGACGAGACGTACCGACGCGGCCCCGTGGTCATGCGCGGCCCCATGATTCCTAAGGACAACACCTACGCCAACCTGCTGGCGCCCGAGGACTCGACCGACTGGTTGCATGCCGACCCCTGGCGCGTGCTGCGCATTCAGGCCGAGTTTGTCGATGGCTTTGGCGCGCTTGCCGAGCTTGGTCCTGCGGTGACCATCTTCGGCAGTGCCCGCACGCCCAAGACCGATCCGCTCTACAAGGCGGCGCGTACGGTCGGTCGTAAAATCGCCCAGCGCGGCGTGGCGGTTATCACCGGCGGTGGTCCCGGCGTCATGGAGGCGGCCAACAGGGGAGCGGCGAGCGCGAACGGCAAGTCGGTCGGCTTGGGTATCGAGCTTCCGCACGAGCACGGGCTCAACAAATACGTGAACCTCGGTATGGACTTCCGTTACTTCTTTGTGCGCAAGACCATGTTCGTCAAATACAGCTCGGGCGCCATCGTGTTTCCCGGTGGTTTTGGTACGCTCGACGAGATGTTCGAGGTGCTCACGCTGGTGCAGACGCACAAGGTTAAGCGCATGCCGCTCGTTTTGGTGGGCACCGAGTACTGGCGGGGCCTGTTCGACTGGCTTAATGGCCCGGTGATGGACACCGGTATGATCAGCCCGCTCGATCCGGAGCTGGTGCACATTACCGACGACCTCAACGAGGCCGTCGATATCGCCCTGAGCGGGCTGATGTAGGGCGAGCGTGCCTGTCGTTGTAGTGATGAGAAGGCAGGCTGATGCTATTTAGCATCAGCCTGCCTTCTAAATTGGGTATACTGATGCAAAAGACGAGAGCGAGGAGGTCGCGTATGTCTACTGCAACGGTTAAGCCTACGACGGTTCGCATCGAAGAGGGGCTCAAGGAACAGGCGACTGAGTTCTTGGATACGGTTGGTCTGAGTCTCAATTCGTATCTGAACCTTGCTGTTCGGCAGCTGGTAAATCAGCGAAAGATTCCGTTTGAGATTGTGGGTCGGCCCGAAGTTCCCAACGAGGCGACGAGGCGCGCCATGGTGATTGCCGAGGCTCATGAGTTGGGGATTCTGCCAGACGACAGCCCGTCATTCAATAACGCTGATGAGCTTATATCATTCCTCGATGAGGACTAGCGATGTTTGAGATTAAAGTCGAGGCTCAGTTTAAGGCGGATTACAAACGGACGATGCGCATCCATCCGCAGCTAAAAACCGAGTTTAAGGCAGCAGTCGCAGAGCTTGCAGCTCGCGGCTCGCTTCCCGCGGAATATGGCGCCCATGAGCTTTCAAACCCGGGCGGCAATTACAACGGCCACATCGATTTCCATCTATCCGATGGCTTGGTCGATGTGGTCGTTCTGTACTTGCCGCATAAGACTAATCCTGTGATCCGACTGGTGAGAATGGGCTCGCATGAGGAGTTATTTCAGGGCCCGCAGCTGATTGCTCGCTTATGTTTCGCGGGGAAATAGGGATTGATTCGCGGCCGATTGGCTAAAACAGCCCCTATTCCACCGTAACTGTTGGAGACGTCCCGTTCGTGGCTGCGACCTCCAGTTCTCCTCTTCGCTGGATTTCGCTTAAAAGCTCGGCTGCAACTTCGCTGCTTTTGAAACGGATGCTGCAGTCCTCTTTCTTAGGAAAGGCCAGTAACGGGATAGTTCCGTACCAGACGGTTTCCTCGTCAATTACTGACGCGCGCAGGCGCCCTCGGCTTTGATGGAATAGTCGACGTTCATCTCGGTAAAAATCGCTTTCACGTCATTGTGCGGAGTCGAGGCAATTGAAATCTCAAGGGCAATCCCACGGGCGGCGGCGCCTGTGAGTACGGCAGCGAGCTTTGCGAGGCATGCAGCGGATGCGTAGGGCGCGGCAATAAAAATGCTTTTCGTTGCGCGCTCGATGTCATCCGCTAAGGCCTCCACGGCCCTTGCCGGCCTAACGAGGATGTTTTGATCGGCCCGTTTGTTGTCATTTGCTGCAAAGACTTCATACCCCAGCTTGGCGTAGGTCTTGAGTCTCTTCTGGTACATGTGCGCGAGCATGGGTATCGACAAATCAACATAGTCGAATATCTCAACCCGCTGCTTGCCCTCGTGACTTCTATGTAGCCTGCCTGCCTGCTGCGTTATGCTGCCGTCCCAAGATATCGGTGTGGCAATGAGCAGAGTGTCAAGGTAAGACAGGTCGAAACCCTCGCCCAGAAGGCCTCGGTTGCGATGATAATTCGATGCTCATGCTCGAAGCCGGGAAGGCTGTTCAGTATTGCCTTTCTTTCTTTGGCGTCGATTTCTCCGGTTAAGAGTATAGGTTCGTGTCCGCGGCTTTGAAGCAGCCTACATAGCTCTTCGGCATGTTTTTTCCTTTTGGATAGCACAAGCGGATGTCGACCGTTTGACGCGGTCTCGAGGGCATCGTCGACAATTGCTTCGTTTCTCGCTGTGTGCGCACACAGGAGATCGAGAACTTGATTAAAGGACGCCCCTGGTTCGTAGGCGGGTAGTCGAACTCCGGTAAAACGCGGCCTAACAACGCGCTGAATTCCCTGTTGGATTGCTTGCGTTTTTGGATCAATGACATGGCGAAGCGGGCCGCAGAGCATTGAGAGTGCTCGCGTGAGTCCGTCCGAGCGTTCGGGCGTCGCGGAAAGGCCGTATACATATTTGGCTGGAGCGGATTTGAGGACGAGCTCAAGCTGTGGTGCGGCTGCATGGTGACATTCATCACAGATGATGAGGCCGTAATCACGAACGAACTCCTTGGCTATTGGTTCTCCGGTCTGGGGGTCCTTGCTGGACAGAGACTGGAATGAAGCAATGTCGATGAGATGGCTTATGGTGGTTTTGCCTCCTCCGATTTGGCCAATGAGCGGAGGCTGCCTTTTACTGATTCGTCCTTTTGGGGTTCGAACTGGCTTTCTGTTATCCGTAATGTCGATAAACCGTTCGAGCTGGGATTTCCATTGGGCAATGAGCGCAGTCTTGGGAACGATGACAAGCGTTGGAAGACCGATGGCAGCAATAAGATAGGCCCCAATGACGGTTTTCCCGAAACCCGTCGGCGCGGACATGATCCCGTCTTCATAGTTGAGCATCTGTTCGGCGGCAATTTGCTGTTCAGGGCGAAGAGCCCCTTTAAATGTCATCACAATTGGATTGCCCGACATGCGCTTGTCTGAATAGTGAGCAGAAGCGCCGGCTTCTTGAAGCAGCCGCTCGAGTTGAGCTTTACAGCCTCTGGGAATCGCAACGCAGCCATCTCTAAGTTCACTGAGGTCTATGTACCGCGGTTTGCCAAATACTGATTGGTGCATTGATTGGGCACGGAAGAATTCCGGGTTGGCAAATGTTGCAAGCCTGCGAACCTCCATCTGGGCGGCCGGGCTCAGAGATCTTTCGGTTATGTAGAGCATATCGGCTTGCGTGACGGGTAGCGATGACGGGAAGTCCTGCAGCGTGAGCGGAAGCCGCTTTCGCGGCCTCTGAGAATGTGGCGCGGCGGTGTTTCCCGCCACTGCAGCTGATATTCCATGCGGTTTATTGTCGATGCTTTCGATTAGATTTTGCACCGTTGCATGTGGAACCAGCTGAATTTGTGAAAGGTAAAGCCATTGATCGGGAAAGGGCTCAAATTGCTCGTCAACAAATACACTGTTCCCTTTTCGCTGCGCTTTTCCTTGAAAAGGCAGTGCTATGAGATTTCCGAAGCCGCCCTCAGGAATGGTGGACTGCGCGGGCAGCATCCGGTCAAAAGCTTCAAAGGTGATTGTCTTGTTGAGCGCCGCCGCTTCGGTGATAAGGCTGCTTCCAAATTCTCGTGCGATCTTTGCGCTGGTGAGCTCTAGGAAGAAAAACCAGACATGTGCGCCGTTACCTGATCTCGATCGCTCGACTGCAGCATCGATCCCATGGTTTTTTGCGACAAGCCGAATGGCGTTTGTCGCTTCTTTCCAATCGGCTCCGTCAAAGTCGATGACCAGGACTTTTGTGTTACTGTCACTATCGAGAACGTATTGACCTATGACGTCTCGGAGCCTGTCGTCGTTGCCTTTGAAATGGGCGATGATCGCGGCATCGCTCAGCTTGGGGAAGATGCGGTTGCCGCATTCCGCGCATTTGGTTTTCTGACGATTTACTTTGGGGCAAATGCTTGCCTTCCATTCATTTGCGCAGGCGGGTGTATAGCCGATGCCCCCGTCTTTTCTGCGGTACCCATGAGCGTAAACATCTTTGCGGCCAGTAAAGAGATTGCGAAAGAGTTCCAGTTTGTCGCGCGCTGGGCTCGCACTGGTGACGATTCCTTCGACCTGTGCCCGTCTATCGAAAGATTCGCCAGCTTTCTCCCATTCTTCCAGTGTTGCGTAACGGATGTCTGGACCGTTGCCGCAGATGACGATTTGGCTGTGCGGCTCCGATACATGGGCGACGGTTTTCTTGAATTGGAATAGCGTACCCCCGATGAGGGCGTATTGATGCGTGACGGTGCTCATGTAAATGCCGTTCTTGTCGGAGTTCATTGAAATGAGGGTACGTTATTTTGATTTTTAAGGGACTCGACTCTGATTTTGGTTCGGTGATAGCGGAGTACAGCTCCGTGAGTGGTGTTTGGCTGATGTCAAAATGTGCGGTAGCTGTTGCTGAATGGGTTTTGGCGGCCATGAGGTGGGCTGGAGGCGCAGGAAACTATCCTCGAATAGACCTGTGGGCAAAAAATGGCAAATATGAGTACTGTGGTTTGAGCAGTAACATATCATCTGGAAAGTATTTAAGACCAATCGATTCGGATTGGATAGAATCAACCCTCTAAACATGGCGATTCGGGACTTTATGACGCTCGGAATTGGCGGAAGATGGCAAATTCAGCCAGATTTCGCTGTTACTAAACTGGTAACAGTACTCATATTTGCCATTTTTTGCCCAGAGGGTATCGCAAGGGGGTTGGACAAAGCATCGATCGCCGCCAATTTCTCGATTAGCTGGTTGGGCGGCAATGAAGTTGCGGCGTAATGGGAAGCGTTTCGCGGCCTTTTGGCTAAAACGGCCCCTTTTCCGCCGCGACTCCTAAAAAGACGCCCGGCGCGCCTTGAGTTGCGGCGCGTCGGCGTGATGGCTTTGTTGTGGCTGGGTGTACTTCGGTTGTTCGACGGCTTTGGCATGTCCGATCTTGCCAGGCAAGCCTTTGTTACCGTTTAACGTTTGCCCAGATAAAACCTGCCAAAATAAACCTGTCCCTAATTGGCAGGTTGGTAGCGGGGACAGTAGCTGATGGCGATGGCGTCGACGCCTACGTGGGTGGCGATGGTGCAGCCGATGGGGCCGGTGCCGGCGTCTACGTAGTTCTGGCCTGCGAGCGCTTGGTTAACGAGCTCCTGCTCCTCGGCAGCACCGGTCGTGAGCACGCGCACGCTGGAGCCGGGTGCTCGGTCAAAAATTCGAGGCAGTCAGCATGGTGTTCGCAACGATGCGCTTGGCACCGCGGCCCTTCTTGATGGCCTTGATCTCGCCCGATTTCCACTCCGGCGAAACGGCTAGGCGAATGTTGAGCATCTGCGTGAGCTGGCCGGCGAGCTTGGGCGCGCGGCCGTTCTTAACGAGGTTCTCGAGCGTGCGCGGAATCAGCAACAGGTGGGCGTCGGGCAGGGTCGCGCGGATCTGCGCCTCGGTCTCGTCCAGGCTGCGGCCGTCCTCGCGCATGGCCAGCGCGTACTCCACCAGCAGGCCCTCGGCGCCCGAGCCGGTGCGCGAATCGATGCAGCGCACGTCGAGCTCGTGGGTTTCGGCCGTCAGGCATGCGTTGGCATAGCAGGCGGACCACTCGCTGCATAGCGAGATAAAGATCGCGCTATCGTGGCCGTCGGCGCGTACGCGGTCGAAGAGTGCCTTGAACTCGCCGGCGCTCGGCTGCGAGGTGTGCGGCAGCTGCTCGGAGCCGGCCATGCGGGCGACGTACTCCTCGGCGGTAATCTGCACCTGGTCGAGCAGTCCTCGCCCTCGATAATCACATGCAGCGGAATCACGTAAATGCCGAGCTCTTGGGCGCGGGCGGGGGAGATGTCCGACGTGGAGTCGGTTATGATGGCAAAAGACATAATTGCACCTTTCGTTGGGGCGCGGCAGCGCCGCCTTCTGAAAGTAAAGTGCGACAAGTATAGTGGAGTTGCTCTACATTGCTAGGTTCAATTGTTGAATAGTCAACAGTTTGAAGCGGTGGTGTGGAAATCATCAACTGGGGAAGAAGGGTGCCGATGGCGGCATTGCAACTTTGCGAGCGGCCGGTTGTGCTGTTCGATTTTGACGGCACGGTGGCCGATACGGGTCGGGCAGTGATGACCTCGACGCGCAAGACGCTGGCTGCGCGCGGGTTTTCGGAGACGCAGATGGGTGATCTGCGCCGCATGATCGGGCCGCCCCTGTGGAAGAGCTTTCACGACTTTTACGGCTTTTCCCGCGAGGAGTCGCTTGTGGTGGCCGACGAGTACCGCGCCTTTTTTGATGAGCTGGGACCGGAGGAGTACCCCGTGTTCGATGGGATTCCCGAGCTGCTGGATGAGTTGGCCGCCCGGGGCAAGCGTATGGCCGTGGCGACGTCACGCATGGAGGCCAAATGCATCGACATGGTGCATGAGCTTGGTCTTTCTCAGTTCGAAGCCGTGGTTGGCATGAATCCGCCGCAGGGGCGCGAGACCAAGGCCGATTCGGTTCGCGATGCCCTGGCGGCGCTCGGCGCGACGGCGGACGATGCGTGATGATCGGCGATCGCTTTAACGACGTCGAGGGTGCGCACGCGATGGGCGTGCCGTGCATCGGCATCTATTCGGGCGCGGCGGCGCCGGGTGAGCATGAGGCGGCGGGTGCCGATGCAGTGGTGCACTCGGTGGCCGAGCTTGCTAAACTTTTCTCTATCTAGGAACTAAATGTGAGGGGCGGGTACGCTTGCCGCTCATTGGTAAGGAGGCAGTCTATGAATCAGGTGGAGCAGAGCGTCGCTGAGTATGTCGACGAGGTCTGGGAAGATGTCGTCGCCGATATCGAGCAGCTGGTGAGCTATCCGTCTGTGGCCGTTGCTGCCGATGCGGAGCCCGGTGCGCCGTTTGGCCGCCCGGTTCGTGATGCGCTCGATTGCGCGCTCGGCATTGCGCAAAAGCTCGGCTACCAGACGAGCGATGACGAGGGCTTTGTGGGCATCGCCGATATTCCGGGTCGCGGCGATAAGCAGCTCGCGACTATCTGCCATGTGGACGTGGTGCCTGCCGGCCCCGGCTGGAATACCGACCCATTTGCGATGGAGCGTCGCGAGGGCTGGCTGCTCGGCCGCGGCGTGATCGACGACAAGGGCCCGGCGGTGCTGTCGCTCTACGCTGGCGCTTATCTGCTCAAACACGGCATTGTGCCGCGCTATACCTTCCGCGCGCTGCTGGGCTGCGATGAGGAAGTGGGCATGTCCGACGTTCACCATTATCTGGAGAACCACGCAGACCCCGACTTTCTGTTTACGCCCGATGCCGAGTTCCCGGTCTGCAATGCCGAGAAGGGCCAGTTTGGGGCGACATTTGTGAGCTCCAAGATCGACGGCGGCCGTATTGTGTCCTGGAGCGGTGCCGAGGCGAGCAACGCCATTCCGTCGCAGTCTATCTGCGAGCTTGCGATTGACGCCGATGAGCTGCCGGCACCGGTCGAGAACGCCGACCGCCTGGAGATCACAGCACTCGACAACGGACATGCCCAGATTTTCGCCCACGGCATTGGCGGTCATGCCTCGATGCCCGAGGGAACGATCAATGCCGTCGGCCTCATCGTGGCGTATCTGCGCGAGGCCGAGGATGCGTTTGGCGCCCGTGACGAGCGCCTGTTGACGCCTGCGGAGCACGAGTTTGTCAAGTTTTTGGCTTTTGTGCATGCGGACGCCTATGGCCGCGGCTTGGGCATCGATGCGACGAGCCCCGCGTTTGGCCCGCTCACCAGCAATCCCGGCGTCATCCGTGTGGTGGATGGCCACATCGAGCAGGTCATCGACGTGCGCTTCCCCGACAGCACGAGTGCCGATACCATCCGCGAGCAGCTCGATCCGCTCGTGGGCCGTTTTGGCGTGACGTGCCGTGTGGGTCGTGCGAAGGTGCCGTTCTCGGTCTCTGCCGACGATCCGGCCGTGAAGGCGCTTATTGATACCTATAACGAGTTACGGGCAAGCATGCTGAGCCCTTTGCCATGGGCGGCGGCACGTACGCACGCAACTTTGCCCGCGCCGTCTCGTTTGGCCCCGAGGAGACCGGCCTGGAGCTGCCCGCATGGGGCGGCCAGATGCACGGCCCCAATGAGTGCGCCAACGAGGAACAGCTCAAGCAGGCGCTCAAGATCTACATCGTGGCAATCTTACGTTTGAACGAGCTTGAGCTTTAAGGCTGCGGCGTTTTAACAACTTAGCACCCCTTTCGTCCGGGCTTTTTAAGTTGCGGTGGAATAGTTCCTAGAATGGGCCATTTGATGGCCAAGCAGGAACTATTTCACCGCAACTTTGTTTTTATTGGTGTAAAAGGCGGGTCATGCTTGGTGGCGGGTTTGTTATTCGTTTGTAAAGCCGAGCCGCGCTTGCGGTAAGGGTCTATCAGATGCCCGTAAAAAACCGCAGTTGGCGCGGGCGCTGCCCGGTCGGGGCCGTATCTTTCCAAACAGCAAAGCGGGCAGGGTGCCCGCGAGTCGCATGTATGAAAGGAAGATCATGCTCGATCAGGCTTATTCTCGTCGTCAGTTCCTCGGCCTCGCTGGTGGTCTTGCCAGCATCGTCGGTCTCGGTCTCGTTGGTTGCGGCGGCTCCAACGCCGCCAACACCGCTGCTGAGGGCAGCGCCGCTGCTGCCGAGTCCGTCTCGGGCGAGGTGACCTACGACGGCGCTTCCTCGTTCCAGGCTCTCGTCGAGACTGCTGCCGAGAAGTTCATGGATGCCAACCCGGACGTCTCCGTCTCTGGCTCGGGTAACGGTTCGGGCAAGGGCCTGACCGCTGTCGCCGCCGGCACCGTCACTATCGGTAACTCCGACGTCTTCGCCGAGACCAAGCTCGAGGCCGACCAGGTCAAGAACCTCGTCGACCACGAGGTCGCCGTCGTGGGCATGGGCCCCGTCGTCTCCAAGAACGTCAAGGTCGACGACCTGTCCCTCGAGCAGCTCAAGGGTATCTTCTCCGGCCAGATCACCAACTGGAAGGAGGTCGGCGGCGACGACGCCAAGATCGTCGTTCTCAACCGCAAGGCCGGCTCCGGCACCCGCGCCACCTTCGAGGCCGCCGTCTTTGGCGACGAGGCCGTCGACTTTAAGGGCGACGCCGAGCTCGACAAGTCCGGCGATGTCCAGACTCAGATGGGCAGCACCGACAATGCCATCTCCTACCTCGACTTCTCGCACTTCGACGACTCCAAGTTCAACGCCATCAAGGTCGAGGGCGTGGAGCCCAAGAGCGCAAACGTCACCGACGACTCCTTCAAGATCTGGGCGACCGAGCACATGTACTGCTCCAAGGACGCCGACGAGGCCACCAAGGCCTTCCTGGAGTTCATGCTTTCCGACGACGTCCAGGGCAAGCTCGTCGAGGAGCAGGGCTTTATCCCCGTCTCTGCTATGAAGGTCGTCAAGGACGCCAGCGGCAAGGTCTCCGCTAAATAAGTAATCGCCCCGGAAAGGTTTGCAATGGCAAAACAGCTGCCAAAGCGCGACCTTGAGAACGTGGGCCTGGGCGTCACGGGCGCGTGCGTAGCGCTCGTGACGCTTGTCGTTGCCGAGCTCATCTTTATGGTCGCCCAAAAGGGCCTCTCGGCTTTTCTCAAGGACGGCGTTTCGGTCGTCGAGTTCTTCACCGGCACCAAGTGGGACCTGGCCAACACAGCCGAAAACGGCCTGCCCTACACCGGCGCCCTGCCCCTGATCGTCACCTCGTTTGCGGTCATGGTGCTCTCCACGCTCATCGCGCTGCCCATCGCCATCGGCTCTGCCATCTTTGCGGTCGAGATCCAGCCTAAGTTTGGCTCCAAGGTCTTTCAGCCGCTTATTGAGCTTTTGACCGGCATTCCCTCGGTCGTCTTTGGCCTGATCGGTTTTCACGTGGTCGTCGGCCTTATGAAGAGCGTTTTCCATGTGAGCACGGGTCTGGGTATCTTGCCCGGCGCTATCGTGCTGGCAGTCATGATTCTGCCGACGATGACCACGCTTTCGGTCGATGGCCTGCGCGCCGTGCCCGATAGCTACCGCCAGGGTTCGCTCGCGCTGGGCTACACCCGCTGGCAGACCATCTGGCACGTGGTGCTCAAGAGCGCCATGCCCTCGCTCATGACCGCGGTCATCCTTGGCATGACCCGCGCCTTTGGCGAGACGCTCGCCGTGCGCATGGTTATCGGCGGTATCGAGGCCATGCCGACGTCGCTGCTGTCGCCGGCCTCCACCATCACCACCACGCTCACCACGTCCATGGCGGTCTATGCCGAGGGCTCGGCCCAGGACGACGTCCTGTGGGCGCTCGGTCTTCTGCTGATGGGCATGAGCCTCATCTTCATCCTGATCATCCATCTCATTGGCCGCAAGGGGGCGAAGGCTCGTGGCTAGCACGCGCATCCATATCGACGAGGCGAGACTCGGGCGTGTCCAAAGGCAGGACCGCATCGCCACGGGCGTGCTGACGGCGATCGTCGCCATCGTCATGCTCATCGTCGTCTCCATGGTGGCCTACATCCTGTTCGAGGGCATCTCGACGCTGTTCCAGCCGGGCTTTCTCACGCAGCCTGCGCGCGCCAACGGAACCCAGGGCGGTGTGCTCTACCAGCTGTTCGACTCGTTCTATCTGCTGCTGATTACCCTGATCATCTCGGTGCCCATCAGCCTGGGCGGCGCGGTCTTCCTGGTCGAGTACGCGCCGGACGGCCCCATCCGCGACATCGCCTCCACCGCCATCGAAACGCTGTCCTCGCTGCCTTCCATCGTCGTGGGCATGTTCGGCTTTCTGGTGTTCTCGGTGCAGCTGGGCTGGAAGTACTCCATCATCTCCGGCGCCGTCGCGCTCACCATGTTCAACATCCCCATCCTGGTGCGCGTGATTCAGCAGGCGCTCGAGGACGTGCCGCAGGCCCAGCGCGATGCGTGCCTGGCTATGGGCCTCACCCGCTGGGAGGCCACACTGCACATCCTGATTCCCGAGGCCATGCCCGCCATCGTGACCGGCATCGTGCTTTCGGCCGGCCGCGTGTTTGGTGAGGCCGCGGCGCTACTCTTTACCTCGGGCATGAGCTCGCCGGTGCGTCTGAACTTCTTGAGCTTTAACCTGTCGAGCCCCACTTGCGCCTGGAACGTGTTCCGTCCCGGTGAGTCGCTGGCCGTGCACATCTACAAGATCTATGGCGAGGGCAGCCCCGAGGCCCAGCAGATCGTTTGGGGCACCGCGGCGCTGCTGATGATTTGCGTGCTGCTGTTTAACGTAGTCGCCCGTATCGTGGGCAACCAACTGGCAAGGAGGATGACGGCCGAATGAGCGAGATAAATGCGACGCCCGCAACCGATGCGGCCACGTCCGAGACCCAGACTTTCTGTCGAGTGTGGGGGAGAGCGAGAAGCACGTGCGCGTGAGTGGCAAGGCCGTGAGCGACGAGGTCGTGCTCTCCACCAAGGACGTCAACGTGTACTATGGCGACCACCATGCGCTGCACGACACGTCGCTCGACTTCCACAAGGGCGAGATCACGGCGCTCATCGGGCCTTCGGGCTGCGGCAAGTCGACCTTCTTGCGCAGCCTCAACCTCATGAATCGCGAGATTCGCGGCTGTCGCGTGGAGGGCGAGATCAACTACCGCGGCCGCAACGTGAACACCAAGACCGAGAACACCTACGAGCTGCGCCGGTCCATTGGCATGGTGTTCCAGCAGCCAAACCCGTTCCGCAAGTCCATTCGCGACAACATCACGTTTGTGCCCAAGCGCCACGGCATCACCGACCGCGACGAGCTCGACCGCATGGTCGAGGAGAGCTTGCGCGGTGCGGCGCTGTGGGACGAGGTCAAGGACAAGCTGGACAAGAGCGCCTACGCGCTTTCGGGCGGCCAGCAGCAGCGTTTGTGCATCGCGCGCACGCTCGCGCTCAACCCCGACGTGATTCTGTTCGACGAGCCCTGCTCGGCGCTCGATCCCATCTCGACGCTGGCAATCGAGGACCTCATGTCATCGATCGTTGCCGACCGCGCCATCGTCATCGTGACACACAACATGGAACAGGCGTCGCGCGTGTCCAACCGCACGGCGTTCTTCTACATGGGCGATATGGTCGAGTACGACGAGACCGACGAGATTTTCCAACGGCCCAAGGATAAGCGGCTGAATGATTACCTCACCGGCATGTTCTCCTAGTCCGGGACATGCTTGAGGCCCGCGGCGGCCACGGTTGCCGCGGGACTGATTGGAGAGGCGGGTCATCTCTTGCGGGAGATGGCCCGCCTTTTTGCTCTGCGACCGAATCGACCACCACAAAGGGGACAGGCACCTCGTAGTGGTTTGGGGTGGGGCTCGCTGCTATCATGGACAACGTTGAATTTCTACGAAGGAGCAGGTCATATGGCGATTCTTTTGGGATGCGATTCCGTCAGCCTAGAGTTTCCCACCAAGCATATTTTCGATAGCGTGACGCTCGGCGTGGGCGAGGGCGACCGCATTGGTATTGTCGGTAAAAACGGCGACGGCAAGTCGACGCTGTTGAGCGTGCTCGCCGGCACGCTGGAGCCCGATGACGGACGCGTGACGCATCGCCGCGGCACCACGATCGGTCTGCTCGGCCAAAAGGACCAGCTTGTCGACACCGATACCGTGCACCATGCCGTTGTGGGCGACACGCCCGAGTACGAGTGGGCGTCGAGCCGCGTACGCGCCAGATTCTGGCCGGCCTCATCAGCGATGTGCCTTGGGAGGGCACGGTGGGCGAGCTCTCGGGCGGCCAGCGCCGCCGCGTGGACCTCGCGCGCCTGCTGATCGGCGACTACGACGTGCTCATGCTCGACGAGCCCACCAACCACCTGGACATGCGCACCATCAACTGGCTCGCGCGTCACTTAAAGGCCCGCTGGCAGCGCGGTCAGGGCGCCATGCTCGTGGTCACGCACGACCGCTGGTTCTTGGACGAGGTCTGCACCAGTATGTGGGAGGTCCACGACGGCCAGGTCGATCCCTTCGAGGGCGGTTACTCCGCATATATCCTGCAGCGCGTGGAGCGCGACCGCATGGCCGCGGTTACCGAGGAGCGCCGTCGCAACATGGCACGCAAGGAGCTCGCGTGGCTGAGCCGCGGTGCCCAGGCTCGTTCCACCAAGCCCAAGTTTCGCGTGGATGCCGCTCGCGAGCTGATCGCCGACGTGCCGCCCGTGCGTGACGAGCTGGAGCTCAAGCGCCTGGCCGTGAGCCGCCTGGGCAAGCAGGTTATCGATGTGGTCGACGTGGACGCCGGCTATGCGGATGCCGGCGGCGCGCCCAAGCAGGTGCTCTCCGATGTGACCTGGCTCATTGGTGCGGGCGACCGCTATGGTCTTTTGGGTGAGAACGGCGCCGGCAAGTCGACGCTGCTCGACGTGATTCAGGGCAAGATCGCGCCCCTGCGCGGCCGCGTGAAGATCGGCCAGACGGTGCGCTTTGGCGTGCTGTCGCAGCAGCTCGAGGAGCTCGAGCCCTACATGGGCGACACGATCCGCGAGGTGCTCAGCAACTATAAGAAGTACTACGTCATCGACGGCAAGGAGACTTCGCCCGAGAAGCTCTGCGAACGTCTGGGCTTTACGACGCAACAGCTCTGGAGCCGCATCGGCGATCTTTCGGGCGGCCAGCGCCGTCGCCTGTCGCTGCTGCTGACAATCCTGGACGAGCCCAACGTGCTCATCCTGGACGAGCCCGGCAACGATCTGGATACCGACATGCTCGCGATTGTCGAGGATCTGCTCGACGGCTGGCCCGGCACGCTGATTCTGGTGACGCACGACCGTTTCCTCATGGAGCGCGTGACCGACCAGCAGTGGGCGCTGCTCGATGGCCATCTGACGCATATGCCCGGCGGCGTCGACCAGTACCTGCGCCTGTGCAACGCCACGGCCGAGGGCGAGCCCGTGGGCGCGCCGAGCGCCAAGATCGGCACGTTCGACACCGGTGCCGCGGCGGCTGCGGCCGAAAAGCCCAAGTCGAGCGGTCAGCCCAATGGCCTTTCCAACGCCGAACGTCAAAAGCTTCGCCGTGAGGTGAGCTCGCTCGAGCGCAAGATGGAGACGCAGCGCGCCCGCGTGGAGGAGGCCGAGGCCGCCATGGCCCAGGTCGATCCGACCAACTACACCGCGCTCGGCGAGCAGCAGGCAAAGATCGACGATGCCCACGCCGCTATGGACGAGTTGGAGATGGCGTGGCTCGAGGCGAGCGAGAAGCTCGAGGGCGAGGAGTAGACGAGGATGATCAAAGCCGCGTTTTTCGATATCGACGGTACGCTGCTGAGCTTTAAGACCCATCGGATTCCGGCGTCGGCGCAGCAGGTGCTCGACAGCTTTCACGAGCAGGGGATCGCGTGCGTGATCGCCACGGGCCGTACGACCTACCAGATGCCGGACTGGCTGTTCGACCTGGGCTGGGATGCGTACATTACGCTCTCGGGCCAGCACTGCTTTGATGCCGAGGGCGTCTACCGTAGCTGCCCGATCGATCCGGACGACGTCGCGGTGATTGTGGACCAGGTGGCGCAGGGGCGCTACGACTCGCTGTGCATGCAGGGCGAGAACTCGTTTGTGAACCGCCTGTCCGAGCGCGTGGTGACGGCTGGCAGCAACGCGGGAATCGTCTACCACGAGGAGCCGTTTGAGCACGCCTTTGACGCACCGGTCTACCAGTTCTGCGCCTTTGTGGACCCGGCCGACGAACATATCGTGACCGACGCCGTGTCGCATTCGATCACCACGCGCTGGTGCGAACTGTTCTGCGACATTATTCCCGCTAACGGCGGCAAGGACCTGGGCGTGGCGGCGACGCTCGAGCGGCTTGGTATCGACGCGAGCGAGGCGATTGCCTTTGGCGACGGCGAGAACGACCTGTCGATGTTTTCCGCCGTGGGCACGAGCGTGGCCATGGGCAACGCGCAGGATACCGTGAAGGCCGCGGCGACCTACGTAACGACCGCCGTAGACGACGACGGCATCTACAACGCTGCGAAGCACTTTGGACTCGTGTAGCTGCGACCCGGCACTTGGGGACGTTCCTTTTCTGCCGGCAGCTGGGGACGCTCCTTGCGGGGTGTGTCCCCGTTTTGTTTTCGTCCCGTGCGTTTTGTGAAACACGGTTAACTTTTTAAACAACGTAGTAAGACATGGGCAACTTTTGCGGTAAAGTAAGCCAAGGAAAGTATCCAAAGGCTAACTAGCAATCATCGCGAAAGGCGGCCCATGGCCCTACGTGAATCCGGAGAAGACTATCTCGAATCGATCTACGTTCTGTCGGAACGCCAGGGCATCGTGCGCTCGATCGACGTTGCGGAGTACCTCGGCGTAACCAAGGCGAGCGTTTCCAAGGCCATGGCGACGCTGGAAGCAACGGCTATGTCGAAATGGGCAAGCGCGACGTTCATCTGACGGAGCGTGGTCTGGAGGTCGCTCGCCAAATGTGGGAGCGCCACTGCTTTTTTGTGGGGCTGCTCGAGGACGCAGGCGTTTCGGCAGAGGTTGCCTCGCAAGAGGGCTGCCACATGGAGCACTGCCTAAGCGAGGAAAGCTTTGAGAAGCTAAGGGCAATGCTGGGCCGGGACGGCGACCGGGATCAGTAACCCCATCAACCAAGTCTAACTCAGCCAAGGAACCCCGCCAGCAAGCGATGCCCAAGAACCACCGGCGATGTTGCCGCAGGTCCCGGCAGGGATGTCCCCTCCAAAACATTCCGCAGGCAAGTGGCCCCGTTGTCTATAGCCCCGTAGGAGCAGGACAACGGGGCCACATTTGCCGAGGACGTTTTGGAGGGGACATCCCTGCCGGGACCGTCCGAGTACAAGCTACAGGTTCTTGACACCCATCGCGCGCATGGCGTTCAGGATGGCGATGATCGCCACGCCCACGTCGCCAAACACGGCAAGCCACATATTTGCGATGCCAAGCGCCGCGAGCACCAGAATCAGCAACTTAATACCCAGCGCAAAGATTATGTTCTGCCAAACAATCGACATGGTCTTGCGCGCCACGCGGATCGCGCGGGAAATGTTGGACGGCTTGTCGTCCATCAGCACCACGTCGGCGGCCTCGATCGCGGCGTCGGAGCCCATGGCGCCCATGGCAATGCCCACATCGGCGCGCGTAAGCACAGGCGCGTCGTTGATACCGTCGCCGACAAAGGCGAGCTTGCCCTTGCCACTTTCGGCCGCGAGTAGCGCCTCAACGCGCTCGACCTTGTCGCCCGGCAGGAGCTGCGCGTGGAACTCGTCGAGACCGAGTTGCTTGGCCACAGACGCTGCAACCTCCTCGCGGTCGCCCGTGAGCATGACGGTGCGGTTGATACCGGCGGCATGCAGGTCGCGAATCGTTTGCTCCGCATCGGCCTTAACGGTGTCTGCAATCACGATGTGGCCGGCGTACACGCCGTCAACGAGCACGTGGAGGATCGTGCCGACAACCTCACAGTCCGGTGCTTCAACGCCGGCCGCGGCGAGCATCTTTGCGTTGCCAATGACGACGTGCTTGCCGTCGATGGTTGCCGTCACGCCGTGACCCGCGTCATTGGCGGAGTCGCTAACGCGCTTGGGGTCGAGCTCGCCCTGGAAGGCGGCGCGCACCGACTGCGCGATGGGATGATCGGAGAATGACTCAGCGAGGGCTGCGACCTCAAGCAGCGATTGCTCGGTATAGCCGGCTTCGGGGTGTACTGCCACGACCGAGGACGTGCCGTTGGTGAGCGTGCCGGTCTTGTCGAAGACGGCGGTGTCCACGTCGGCGAGCGTCTCGAGGTAGTTGGAGCCCTTGATGAGGACGCCCAGCTTGGAGGCGCCGCCGATGCCGCCAAAGAAACTGAGCGGCACGCTGATCACCAACGCGCACGGGCAGCTGACGACCAGGAAGGTCAGGCCGCGCAGGATCCAATCGGACCAAGCGCCAGTCACCAGGCCGCCGCCAAGCGCGAGCACCGCGGCAGCGCCAGTGACGGCGGGGGTGTAGACGCGGGCAAAGCGCGTGATGAAGTTCTCGGTGCGCGCCTTCTTTTCGCTGGCATTCTCCACGAGCTCCAGAACACGCGCGACGGTTGACTCGCCAAAGGGCTTGGTGGTGCGCACGTGGATGAGGCCCGTCATGTTGATGCAACCGCTGATGATATCGTCGCCGGTCTTGGCCGGGCGGGGGACCGACTCGCCCGTGAGTGCGGCGGTGTCGAGCTGGGTTTCGCCCTCGACGATGACGCCGTCGATAGGCACGCGCTCGCCGGGCTTGACCACGATCACGGTGCCGACGGCGATGTCATCGGGAAAGACCTGTTCGAGTGTGCCGTCGGCTTGCTCGACGTTAGCGTAGTCGGGCGCGATGTTCATCATGGCACTGATCGACTTGCGGCTCTTGCCCACGGCGTATGCCTGGAACAACTCGCCGACCTGGTAGAACAGCATGACAGCGGCACCTTCGGCCATGTGCGGGTCGGTGTCGGGGAAGAGCACCATGCAAACGCGCCGATGGTCGCGACGGCCATGAGGAAGCTCTCGTCGAAGGCCTTGCCGCGGCGGATGTTATTGAATGCCTTTTGCAGTACGTCGTAGCCGGCAATCAAAAACGGCACGAGGAACAGCACAAAGCTGGCGTAGATGTTGCCGGGCTCCCCAAATGCGATAGTGAGGGCGCCGAGCTCGTCGAGGGCATAAACAACGGCAAAAATGCCCAGTGCTACCAGGATGCGGTTGCGCTTATGCTCAAGGGACTCTTTCTTCTTGCGCTTCTTCTTTTTCTTTTTGGGATCGGCGGCTGTCATGATTCAAACCTCTCATTTGAGTTTATGAACACTCGCTCATATAATTTCGCGAGCAAAGGCCGCGGCAAGCGCGGCCTCGCAGGTCAACGTATGCGCGGGTTAGAGAATGATCTCGCAGTCCGGCTCGGCGTCGGCGGTGAACTCAACGACGCGGTCCAGGACCTCGTCGAACTTGGCGTCGTCGGCCTCGAGTGTCAGCTTCTGGGTCATAAAGTTGACCGAAACGGACTTGACGCCCTCGAGCTTGGCAAGTTCGTCCTGAAGCTCGCGCGCGCAGTTGGCGCAATCGATCTCGTCGAGCTTGAACTGCTTTTTCATGGTGGGTTCCTTTCCCTGTGTTAGCGGTCTGGGTGCCGGCCGCGCTGATACCGTGGTTGATTGCTATTCGCAGATATGGCTCATGCCCTGGTTAAGCATGGTGTAGACGTGATCGTCGGCGAGCGAGTAGAGAATGTTGCGGCCGTCGCGGCGGAACTTGACCAGGTGCGACTGCTTAAGCGTGCGCAGCTGGTGCGATACTGCCGACTGCGAGGTTGCGGTCGCTTCGGCGATGTCAGCCACGCAGAGCTCGCGGCCCATGAGGGCATAGAGGATCTTGATGCGTGTGGTGTCGCTGAAGACCTTGAACAGGTCGGCCAGGTCGTACAACAGCTCCTCGTCGGGAAGGTCCTCGGGCGAGCAGGTGGTGGGGACGATCAGCTCGGTGGCCTCGATGCCAGTCTTTGTTTCATCAGCGTGGCTGCTCATTGCAACATCCTTTCATATGAACATGCGCTCATATAACTTACTTCCGATTATATGAGCGCATGTTCATATGTCAATACTATTTACGTTAATTTCGATGACTGCTTGCCGCCTCTGCGATTTTCTGCGGGTTGGGAGACATCGACGCAATGCTCGCCAACATATTTCGAGATGTTCGGCCAGCATGCTAAGAAAGCCACCTTGAGAAGCATTAGAACTGTTCATATTTGTACTTTATCGTGTTAAATACCGCGAGAATCAGTTCTTCCTCTACGGGAGTTCCTGCAGAATCAGTTTTATCTAAAGTTATATTGAGCATTGCTGCAGCCAATCTGGCACATCGGTGGCCGAATAAGTCGAAAAATGTAGGTGGACATCCGCAGAGATCGCCTTTAGAAGAGCGAATTCTCAATTAGATCAATAATCATGTCGTCTTCCGTGCGGTTTTCATCGATTTTTGCGAACATGTCGCATTCCCAAGGCCCATTGATTTCCTCAGCAAGGGCCCCGACGTGTTGCATGTCGTCGGGTTCTGGCACATCGTTGATGCTCGGGTCATCAGCTTGCGGATATTGGCTTGCAATTTCGCGCTTGGCGGCCTCTTCTTCTTTGAGTGTCTCCAGGACGCGGCGACCGTATTCGAAGTAGCGCCGCAAGACAAATTGACGAAGAGTTTCTTGCAGGATGGCGAAGTTATCCGGGAGTCGACCGGGCCATATCTTCTCGCGAATGCGAATCGCTTCCATGACCCGCCTAAAAGCGGACTGCTTGAAAAACGAATGACGACTAACTGTGATAACGGCATATCCCATGTTTCGCAGCGTGTTTCGGCGTTCCTCGTCAATTGATTGCTGTTCGGGCTCGTCGTGGTAAAAGCCGTTGTATTCGATATCGGTCATCGAATTTTCGAGCAGCGCGTCGAGGTAGAAAACCGTCCGTCGCGTTAGGGCGGCGTATCTTTTGGGGACTGGGATCGGATAGTCCGTTTTGATAGCGCGTATGGCTAAGCCACCCATTGACTTGGGCATTGTCAGCATCATGACAAACGCCGTTTCGAGTGGGGAGCGACAGCCTTCGCGTACATAAGAAAGTGCCTTAAGTGCTTTATTAGATCCACGATACCCCGATGCCTCTGAAAAGAAGGCTCTGAGCTCTTCAACGCTGGTTAGGGCTGGGCGCTCGCGATATTGAGTTTCGTCGGACGTTCCAAGCGCGTAGGAGCCGCAGATTTCAAAGTAATACTCAACGAGCTCCGAAAGGTTGAGGTCGGCTGTTGCTTCTAACGCGCACAGCTTGATGTCGACGATGTAGACGTTCGGCTCGAGTTCTAGGTAGCTTTCTGCATCAAACGTATAGCGCGTGCAGTGGCAGATGCAGCCCTTGCGGTGCCTTTTGGCATTATTGGAAAACGTCAGCACATGGATGCTTTCAGAATCGACATTCTTTCTGTTGAGCCATGCTCGCGCCGCTTCCAGGTTGGACGTGGTCGGCGCAGACACCTTGATCTTTTCCATAGATATGGGATCGGTCGCGTGGCTTGCGAGCGAGTTGACTGTTTGGTATACAGCGCGTGCCGTGGTATGTGACAGAACGATTCCCATACGCGCATGATGGCATAGCGGACGCCATATACGCTCGAAACTTCGGGCAACGGTATTGGGGCGCGGCTTATCTTCTGCGAACGGTGGGTTTTTGAGCTGTCGTATTGAGGGGGGGGCAGCTTCGGCTGGGGAGGTTTCTGTCGGCTGCCCCATTTTGGTGAACTTTAGTTGCGGATTCGTAGCTTCTAAGCGTTTTTGCCGACCGCTCAGATGCCTCACCAACATAATTTGAGTTATTCGGCCTTATCCTATACGAATGGTGTGATCGCAACGTCTTATTCGAATTGATTCAGGTAGATTTATAGGGCTTGGTTGCGAAATTGGGGCGACTATAGCGCTCGATTGCGGTTCAAGGGGCCTCGACTAGTGGCTCAGCTGGCCGAACAACTCGAAAAAAGTAGGTGGGCCAATCTGCCGACTATGTGAAGCATGCGTATTTGCTCGTTTTGATTAAAACTAGGGTGCAGCCATAAGACTGCGCCCTAGTTTACTGCGTGCCGGTGCGTCCAGACGGATTGCACTGTGCTGGCAGGCGCTCCCGCAGATGGATCGGTTATTTCGCAAACAGGTTCTTGAGGTTGAACTCGGCCTGTACCGTGCGGAGCATGAGGTCGGTGTCGTCCAGACCCAGATGCTGCTCGTTGGCGTCGGGCGCGAGGGTGCCGCGACGGCGTGCCCAGTTCTCGAGCGCGGCGGGGGCGGACTCGCGGGGGAGCGAGCGCACGTCGGCGTCCAGGCTGCGGCAGATCTGGCGCGAGTCGATGACGATGATCTTACCCGCGCGGCGTGCCTCGGCGTAACCGTCCAGGTGAATCTTGAACCAGCTGTCCTCAAAGGCGGCGTTATGCGCCATGTACGGGTACTTCTTCATAAGCTTGAGCAGCTGCTTTTGCAGCTCCTTGTTCTCGCGGAAGGGCGTTTTGCCGTCGATGTCGTCCCAGGTAATGTGGTGGATATTCGACAGCGGCACATCTTCGCCGCGGTAGATGTCGGGCAGGCCGCAGTAGTGTGCCTCGGCGTCATGCGGGACGGCGTCGCTGGTGAGCTCCATGATCTCCCAGCCCACGTTGATGATATAGCCGCGCTCGGGTGCACGGCCGGTGGTCTCGATGTCGATACCGAGCACGGTGCCCTGGATGGGCTTGCGGGCGTAGGCCACGCCGAGCGCGTCGCGGTCGCCGCGGATTTCGCGCATAACGGACGCGGCGGTGCGCTTTTGCATCTTGCCGATGGCGGCGCAGGTGTCGGCATCGGACAGGCCGCGCGAGAGCGTCGCGGGCGTCACGTTGCGCAGACGCGCCTCGCCAATCTGGTCGCACAGGTCGCGGTTGCGGTCGGCCAGGTCGCGCACGGTGGCAAAGTCGAAGCCGGGGTCGCCCTCGGCGGTAAAGTACTCGGTCTCGAGCACCTTGAGGGCCTCCTCGCCCTTCTGGCGCTCGGACTCCATGGCGCCGTGGTCGCCGTAGATAAACATGGGGATAAACGGCTGGCGCTCGTATTCGAGTGCTTGCGATACGTTCATATGCTACTCCTTGGACGGGCCGCGTTGTGCGGCTCGAGGTTACTGAGTTATGGCGAGATGATAGTTTACCATAGGCAACTATTGGCACCGCGCCCGGGACAACTACAATACCCTAGTTGACCGCTAGGACTTTTACAATGCTGCCGAAAGACACGAAAGGTTCCATCCGTCATGGATTTACTGATTGATATTCTGCTCGACGCCGGCAAGGACACGCTGTCGCTGGTGCCGTTTTTGTTGGTGACGTATCTTGCTCTCGAGACACTTGAGCACGTTGCGGGCGACCGCGTCAACGGCGCTATCAAGCGCGCCGGCGCTGCGGGTCCCGTGGTTGGCTCGCTGCTGGGCATGGTGCCGCAGTGCGGATTTTCGGCCATGGCAGCAACGCTGTACGCCGGCCGTGTCGTGACCTTGGGCACGTTGGTGGCGGTGTTCCTTTCGACCTCCGATGAGATGCTGCCGCTGTTGCTTGCCGAGCAGGTTCCCGTGCAGACTATGGCGATGCTTTTGGCTTCGAAAGCGCTGATCGCACTGGTCACGGGTTTTATCGTGGACGCTGCCATTCGCGGCCTGCGCCGTAACGCCCGCGCGCACGCGGCGATTCGCCGTACCGTGCTGGGAACCGCGGCCAACCCGGCCCACGTGAACTGCGCGCACGACGACCACAGCGGCGGTGACATCATCGACGAGGTGGCCGAGGCAGGCGTGAGCGCCGACCACATCCACGAGCTGTGCGAGCGCGACCATTGCGGTTGTGATGAAGACGAGGACGAGCACGAACACGGACATGGCCACGATCACGGTCATGAGGGCGAACATGAACACCATGATGGTCACGGTCACTCTCACTCCCACGAAGGGACGCCTGTCCTGTCGATCATCCGCAGTGCGATCTCGCACACCGTGCAGGTCTCGGTATTCATTTTTCTGGTGACGCTGATTCTGGTCGCCGTGCTCGAGACGTTCGGCGAGTCCGCGATCGAGCAGTTCCTGCGCGGCAACGAGACACTCGCTGTCCTGGGTTCGGCGCTTGTCGGGCTGATTCCCAATTGCTCGGCGAGCGTGGTCATTACACAGCTGTATCTGGAAGGCGCGCTGCAACTGGCGCCGATGCTCGCCGGCACGCTCATTTCCGCCGGCGTGGGTTATCTGGTGCTGTTCCGCACCAACCGCAGCGCCCGCGAAAATGCCGTGTTCCTGATCATGATGTACGTCATCGGCGCTGGCTGGGGCCTCATCCTCTCCGCCGTTGGCCTCTAAGTGGGCCTAAAAAATGGGCTTCAAATAGCCATGCTCAGCGCCTGCGCAATGCGGCGACGCATGGCATTTTGAAGCCCGTTTTTTGTTGAGCCATGGATTCCGAGCGCTCACACCGCTCAAAACAAAAAGGTAGATTTCCGGACATGTCCCAAAATCTACCTTGGTTAGCGCAGCAGCTCGGTGAGGTTGCGTTTAAAGCGGGCGCGGTCTTCGCTGGTAAATGCCGCCGGCCCGCGAGTGCGTCCGCCGGCGCGGCGCACCTTCTTTTCCTCGTGGCGAATAAACAGCTGCATGTCGATGGTTGCTTTGTCGTAGACGCGCCCGCGCACACCGATAGCGGCGGCATCGCGCCCGAGCACCATGCTCGCCAAGCCAATGTCCTGCGTCACGACCACGTCGCCCGCCTGCAGGCGTTCGACAATGGCAAAGTCGGCGCTGTCGGCGCCCACGCTCACGTCGAGCGTCGTGACCCAAAAGCCGCGTCGCGCGTGCTCGGCATCGCGCGGGTCGTCGCGGCGAATGTGCCGTTCCAGGTTTTGCGTGCTGTTGCCGGCGATAACAACGGCGACGCCCGCCCGCCGCGCGCAGTCAATCGACTCGCGCGTGACCGGGCAGGCGTCGGCATCAATAAAGAGCGTTCGCGGCATCTAGTGCACCAGTTTGCCAAATTGAATAGCGCGAACAATCAGCGTTACGCCAAACACCAGCAGCGCGGCGCCGCTAAAGATGACGAGCATCTTGGCCGACCACAGCGGATAGATAAACACGAACATGCCGGCGATGATGGAAAGTGCGCCGCTCAGGATGGCGAGGGCGCGGTTGGACGAAAGCTCGGACTCCAGAATGGACATGACACCTTCGACAATCCAGCCAAAGCCGGCACGATAACCACCATCGTGGTGAGCGTCGCGGTCGAGAAGGCCTGGTTGCGCAGGATTATGACGCCGCCCAGAATGATGAGCAGGTTGGAGATGATGCTCGTAACGCGCCAGCCGGTGGGCAGCAGCGGCTCGAAAACAGCGGTAAACAGCCTGATCGCGGCCGTGATCACAAAGTAGATGCCCAAGACGGTCGTCAGGAAGACGAGGGATTTGGCGGGCGCAAACAGCAGTGCGATGCCGGCGACGAGCGCCAAGACGCCCGTGATGGCGTAAATCCAGCGCACGGCCTTGACGGCCTTGCCTGCCATGCTTTTCTCGTCAAATCCAAACTGGCTCGATTTTTGGTCATCGTTCTTAAAGATGCCCATAATGTCTCCTTTCCGTGCGGCGTAAGCCTTGATCGTTACAACCAGTATCGCTTAAAGGCGCTAGCGTATGGGTCGGGGAGGGCGAAACGTAACCCAAAGGTCCCGAATTGTTTCCGTTGTTCCCCACGTCGCGATTTTCTATTCAACAGGTGTAGAACATTGCAGCCCTGTTCGTTATTGCCCACGTTTTAGGTTAGATTTTCCTAAGGACAATTGGCTTGTATTGGGGGTCTTATGAACGAAGCTGTTCCCGCGGCGCCGGTAAGCGCCGAGTCGATGGCAAAGCAGGGTTGCGAAAAGCTTGGCCTGGACACGTTTGACGCGCTGGTCCGCCGCGCCCGCACGTGCCGCCGATTTGACGAGTCCATGCGCGTGCCGCGCGAGTTTTTGCTCGAGCTGGCGGAGCTGGCGCACCTGGCTCCCTGTGGCGCCAATGCTCAGCGTCTGCGTTTTCATGTGGTGAGCGGTGCCGAGGACTGCGCGCGTGTATTTGATGAGCTCGCGTGGGCCGGTGCGCTCAAGGACTGGCCGGGTCCCGATGAGGGCGAGCGCCCGACCGGCTACATCGCGATTCTTGCCGAGCGCACTGTTCCGGGTAAGCCCGCCGCTCCCATCACCGAGGTCGACACCGGCATTGCCGCCCAGACGATGATGCTCGCCGCGCGCAGCGCCACGCCCGAGGTGGCGGCCTGCATGTTCAAGGCCTTTACGCCCCGCGCGATCGATACGATGGGGCTCGACGGCGACAAGTATGAGCTCAAGCTGATCATGGCTTTTGGCGTGCCAGTCGAGACGCAGGTGATCGACGCGATCGACTCCAACCCGGATGGCTCTATCAATTACTGGCGCGATGAGGCTCAGGTGCATCACGTGCCCAAGCGTTCGCTTGCCGACGTGCTGCTGTAGTTGCGCGTCGTTGCGGTGCGATCCGGCGGCAAAACCACCACAAAGGTGCCTGTCCCCTTTGTGGTGGTGCGAGGGGAGGACGTGTGGCCGATCTGTATTTGGTGCGGCATGGGCAGACCGAGCTCAATGTGAAGAACATTTTGCAGGGTTGGCACGATTCGCCGCTCACGGCGCGCGGGCGCGAGCAGGCGCTGGCGACGCGCGCGGCGTTCGAGGACCGCGGCATGACCTTTGACCATGTGTATTCGTCGCCGCTGGGGCGGGCGCTCCACACGGCAAAGATTATCGTTGGCGAGGGTCGTTCCATAGAGCTGGTCGATGAACTGCGCGAGTGGCATTTGGGTTCGTTGGAGGGCACATTAAACCGCGAGATGCCGGCGCAACCCTGGGGCGATTATCCGGTTGCCTTTGGTGGCGAGTCGGAAAGTGAGCTTCGCGCACGTATGGTCGCGGCGCTGTCCCGCATCATGGCCAGGCCGCAGCACGACTGCGTGCTGGCGGTTTCCCACGGCTCAGCCTGCCAGGAGTTTCTTGAGTATGTGACTGGCGGGGGAGAGCTGCCCGACAACGGTGCCGTGCTTCATTTTGGCTATTGCGATGGGGCGTTTTCGCTCTTGGGTTGGTAACGAACGAAAGGACCCCTATGAATAAAGATCTGTATCTGGTCCGTCATGGACAGACGATATTCAACCTTAAGCGTATCATTCAGGGGTGGAGTGACTCGCCGCTCACACAGCTGGGCTGCGATCAGGCGGCGCGTGCCGGCATGTTCTTGCGTGCGCGCGGCATTGAGCCCGACCACGCCTACACCTCTACGCTGCACCGCACCGAACAGACCATCGCCAACCTGTGGTCGGGCATGACGTACGAGCGCCTGGACGGTCTGCGCGAGTGGTTCTTTGGCGACTTTGAGGCCGAGCGCGTGATGCTTATGCCCGAGCGCCCGTGGCGCGATTTCTATCGCCAGTTTGGCGGTGAGGGCCAGATGCAGGTGCGCGAGCGCATGGTGACGACGCTGACCGATCTTATGCGACGCCCGGACCATTCGTGCGTGCTCGCGGTGAGCCACGGGTCGGCCATCAAGGAGTTTTTGGATCACGTGAAGGGCACGGAGGCCGACGAGCGCGAGCGCGTGCCGGGCAATTGCTCGGTGCTGCATTTTGCGTTTGGCGATGCGACTGACACGTTTGAACTGGTCGAAGTCTTTACGCAGGAAGATTATGCGCGCGAGTTGGGTCTTGAGCCGCTGGTGGCGGTAGCGGGTCCGCAGCGCGGATAACGCGAGCGCGGCGGCACGGGTCGTCGGCTAACTTCTCGACGCAAAAGGGGCGGAGATGCATGTACCTGCTGCATCTCCGCCCCTGTTTGTTGAGCTGCCGATTTTTGTGCTGGGCGGTCTGGTCTTGCTAGAACCGCGCGACCTGGTGCGTGAGCAGGCCCGTCGGAACCTGCGGCGCGGCGCCGCTGACCTGCGCGGCGGGGAAGAGCACGGCAACGGTAAAGTTGAACGGCTCCTTGCCGGTGTACGTTCCGGCGGCATGGGCCTCATCGGCCAGCAGCTGCGACGCCCCGGTCAGAGCGGCGGCGTAGGCGGGGTCGTCGGCCAGTGCCGGCTCCGGTGCTTGGTCGAGCATAGCGCGGATGGCCCCGACGGCGTCCTCGCGCTTGACCTCCCACGCGCGGTGCGTAATGCCCGCGGGGTCGGTGACGGCGTAGAGCGACGCGCCCTCTTTGGCGGCGCCCAGGATGATATCCATGACGGGCGAGGCCTCGTAGGCGAGCGATACGGGGCGCGGCTGCACCTTGAGCTCGGCGATCGCGCGCGCGGCGGCGAGTGCGTCGACGTTCTCGGCGACAGCCGCGTCGCTGCCCGCCAGCGTGCCAACCGGGCAGATCGCCACAACGCCCGTCACGCGACCCAGCTCGCCCGAGCATTCGTACACGTAGTACGCTGCGCCTGGATCTTTGAGCATGAGCCCGTCGGCGATGGCGGCGCGCAGGGCGTCGTTGCCGCTCAGGATGCTGCCCATTGCAGGCAGCGCCTCGAGCACGCGGTCCTGAGCCGGGCGGATGCAGGGAAACGGAAGTGCTTTCATGGGCGGTCCTAACGAGCGAGTCGGTTTGTTCGCGGCTTATTATGCCCCAACTTGGCCGTTCGCGTCCCAGAGCACGTTATCGGCGAGCGCGATTAGTACCTGCTGACAACGATTGATATCGGCGTGGGGCACATACTCGTTGGGCTTGTGTGCGAGCGCGAGCGATCCGGGGCCGTAGCTCATACAGTTGCGGTTGCCCGTCTTGCCAGCAATGACGGCGGTATCGGTGTAGCCGGTAAAGAAGCCGACGGTCGTGTCCGCGCCTGTCACATCGTCTGCTGCGCGCTTGAGTGCAGCTAGAAGGGGAGAGGCTGGATCGCGCTCGATGGCGGGGCGGTCGCCTGTCGCGGTATAGCTTCCATGGCAGCCGGGGACCGCGGCTTCGGCAGCGACAATGGCCTGCTCTACCATGCGCGTCGCGGCGGCCGTATCAGTCGGCGGGGTCAGGCGCATATCGACCCAGACCTTAGCGTGGTCGGGCACGACATAGGGACGGTAGCCACCCTCGATCTGTCCAAACGTGATGGTCGATGGCCCCAGCTCCTCATGTAAAGGTAGCGTCGCAAACGTGCGACGAAGCGAGCACACGACCTCGGCCATGGCGGCGACGGCGTCGGCGCCCTTCCAAGGCTGGCTTGCATGAGCCGTGACGCCGGCCATCTCGATCTCGAACCACGTACGCCCCTTGTGCGACACCTGGATCTGTCCGTCGGTGGGTTCGGTGTCCAGCACCCATTCGCGCGAGCCGACCCAGCCAGCATCGATCGCGGCCTCTGAGCCGCGCATGAAGTCTTCCTCGTCGACCGAGCAGATGAGCGAAAAGCCGCGGCGTGGCAGCGCGCCATCCGACGCCACGCGCTCGAGCGTATGGACCAGTGCGGCAATGGCGCAGGCCAGGCCACCCTTCATATCGCAGGCACCGCGGCCGTAGAGCTTGCCGTCGCGCACAACCGCCCCAAGCGGTGCGATATCTGCGTCCCAGCCATCGCCCAAGGTGACGGTATCCATGTGGCAGATATAGACCAGCCGCGGCTCGTCGCTTTGGCCCGGCACGGTGACTTTAAGGTTGCGGCGCCCGGGCAGCACTTCGAGCTCCTCAATCTGCACGGCATCGAGCGCAGAACTATCAAGTTGTGCCAGCTGCTGCTCAATGAGCCTCTTAATGAAGCGCTCAATTTCATCCTCATACGCGCCCGGGTCTGAGCTGTCAATCTTCACAAGGTCCTGCGCAAGCCGCCAGGCAAAGTCCTCATCAACCATATGCAACCTCACAATCAGTCTGCTTTCCAAACCGATTGTAAGCCTCTTGAGAGATCCGCGGCGTGCGCGCAGCGGTATTTACCGTTCGCAGGCCGAGCCAGCGCGTTTGCCGTCCAGGCGGGTTTACGAACGATGCGGTGGGTACGTACCCTTCATGGACGACATGCTGTGCGACATATCTGCCTTTCGGTATCACCGGATACCTCCACAGGTCTTGGCAATAATGCCGGACCTGCCCGATTCTGCGGACGATCCGCGCAGGGAGCACCTATGTGAGCATCCGCTCGTCACGCATTTCCTGGGCACCCCGTTACACGTGTTGGCGCAGGGCAGCTGCGGACGTAAGGGCGATCGCATTGTCAGGCATGTTTGGAACGGGGAGAGGCCGTTTGATTCCGTGCGGCAGACGGAGTTTGGCTTCGATGTTGCGTCCCCACTCTTTACCCTGCTGACCCTGGCTTCCTCGGTCTCAAACGAGCGTCTAATCATGTGCATGTATGAGATGTGCGGCACCTTTGCCGTGTGCAAGATTGCGCCTCAGGTAAAGTCGGCACTTGAGCAGGCATATGGGAGCCGATGGAGTGACGCACGGTCGGGCTGGGAAAACGTAAAGGATGTCTCGGGGAATCCAACGGACTTGTGGAAACGACCTCCCTTGATCGAGCTCTCTGAGCTTACAGAGTTCGTCGATAAGGTCCGGGGGCTCCGCGGCGCTAAATCGTTCATACGAGCCGCGAAATGCATTACGGGGGTGGCAGCATCGCCGCTCGAGGTCCAGGCTTCGATGCTGTTTGGTCTTACGAGGTTGCGCGGCGGCGAAGGGCTGCGCCTTACCAATAACGTTGAGATTCGTATGACGCGCAGCGCCCGTCTGATTTCGGGGCTTGATAGGCGCTATGCCGATATCCTGCTGGCAAATAAGGACGGCAGCAGAGAGTGTCTGGTTGAATGCCAAGGTAAAGCCATTCACGGATCCATAGAATCCAAGATTTCGGACTCCGATCGAACGACGGCGCTGCAAGCGATGGGATATCCCGTCATTCTGATGACCTATGGTCAGCTGGCCGACTCCGATGCCTTCCGCGTGGTGATGGAGCTCATCATGGCCTATCTCGATGTGCCGCTGAAAGACAAGACGCCGCGACAGCAGGAGCTCGAACGGCGGCTTCGTGAGGAGATTTTTATCGATTGGGCAGGAATGTAGCCGCGCGGTGGGTAAACGGTAGCGCGAGCTAGAGTTCTGGTCGCAAAAAGGCTTCAATTTTGCCTTGGAGGGACCCTAAAAATGCTATCTAGAATAAGTTGTTTCGGAAAATAGACAGTCAACTTACATTCGGCACATAGAGACCGATTTTTACCTACTAAAGTCCCTGATAAAGCTGTTTATCAAAGCGGGTGTGCTTAGCGACTGGAGCCTCACTATCGATTATCTGAAAAAACTTGTTCTGGGTATCATTTTAAAGTCGTCCGGAGCAACAAAATCGCCCCCCCGTTTCGTGAATACGGGGGGGGCGAATGGGCTTCGTGGTCTGTCTGGCAGGCTTGGCACCGGCGCTATTTAATCACGCGCACGCGATACATCGACGGAATCTGCTTGAGCGCCTCGATCGTGCTGCCGTCCAGGTGCTCATCGGTGTCGAACATGGTGTAGGCGTTCTCGCCAGCGGACTCGTTGGTCATGCGCTGCACATTGGCGTTGTCCTTGGCGAGAATGGCCGTGATCTGGCCGATCATGTTGGGCACGTTGGCATGCAGGCAGGCAATACGGCTTGCGGCGCGCGCCTTGCCCATGCTGCAGGCGGGGTAGTTGACGCTGTGCGCGATGTTGCCGTTTTCCAGGTAATCCTTGAGCTCGCTGATGGCCATGTCGGCGCAGTTGGCCTCGGCCTCGCCGGTGCCGGCGCCCGAATGCGTGGTGATAAACGTGTTGGGCATCTTGACGGTCTTGGGCGTGGCAAAGTCGCAGCTAAACCAGCTGAGCTTGCCCTCGCGCAGGGCAGCGTCGACGGCGTCCTCGTCAATGATGGTTTCGCGCGCGTAGTTGATGAGCACGGCGTCGGGCGCCAGCAGGTCGATCTGCTCGGTGCTGATCATGCCGATGGTGTCTGCCTTGCTGGGCACGTGCACGGTGAGGTAGTCGCAGCCGCGGCACAGATCCTCGAGCGTGCCCACGCGCTGCACCTCGCGGCTCAGCACCCACGCGTGCTCGACGGAAATGAACGGATCGTAGCCGTAGACGTCCATACCCAGGTCGACGCAGGCGTTGGCGACCTTGGAGCCCACGTTGCCCAGGCCGATGACGCCGATGCGCTTGCCCTTGAGCTCGCGGCCCACAAAGGCCTTCTTGGCCTTTTCGGCATCGACCTGAATCTCGGGGTCGTCGGCGTTGTTGCGCACCCAGTTCATCGACTGCACGACGCCGCGGCTCGAAAGCACCAGCATGCCCAGGACGAGCTCCTTGACGGCGTTGCTGTTGGCGCCGGGGGAGTTAAAGACGACGACGCCCTTCTTGGCGTACTCCTCGACGGGGATGTTGTTGACGCCGGCGCCGCAGCGGGCGATGGCGCGGATGCCCTCGGGCAGCTCGTAGCCGTGCAGGTCGGTGGAACGCATCAGGATGGCGTCGGCCTCCTCGGCGGTGCTCACAAACTCGTAGCCCTCGCCAAACTCGACTTCGCCGTCTTTGGTGATGTCGTCGATGGTCTTGATCTTGCGCATGGAAAACTCCTTAGCAGGTTTGTTTGAAACAAGTGGTTTGAAGTGGCTGGTCGGCCCGCGGGTTGCGGGCTAGTTAGATCGCGGGCTCAAACTATGCTGCGCTTCGAAGTCCTTCATGTACGTGGCCAGCGCCTGAACGTCTTCCATGGTGACGGCGTTGTAGACGCTGGCGCGCATGCCGCCCACCAGACGATGGCCCTTGACGTTTTGAATCTGGTGCTCGGCCGCGCCTGCGACAAAGGCGGCGTCGAGGTCGGCATCGCCGGTACGGAAGGTGACGTTGGCGATGGAGCGGCTGTCGGCCTGTGTGGTGCCATGGAACAGCACGCTGTGCTCGAGCAGGTTATAGAGCAGGTTGGCCTTGGCCCAGTTGCGTTCGGCCATGGCGGCAAGTCCACCGGTCTGCTCAACCCAACGGAACACCTTGCCGCACACGTAGATACCAAAGGTGTTGGGCGTGTTGAGCATGGAGCCCTTGGCGGCCTGGGTCTTAAGGTCCATGTACTGCGGCGTCTGCGCAAAGGCTGGACCGTCGGCGATCAGGTCGTCGCGCACGATAACCACGGTGACGCCCGCGGCGCCGGCGTTTTTCTGAGCGCCGGCGTAGATGAGTCCGTAGCGCTCGACGTCGAGCGGCTGCGACAAAAAGCAGCTCGAGACATCGGCGACCAGCGGTACGTCGCCGAAGTTAGGCAGCTCGTGGTACATGGTGCCAAAGATGGTGTTGTTCTGGCAGATGTAGACGTAGTCGAGCCCGCCGCCCGCGCCTCGGCGGCAATGCGCGCGTTGATGTCGGCCATGGCGGGAATGCGGTCGAAATTGGCGTCCTCGGAGCTCGCGAGCAGCACGGCCTCGCCGTACTTGGCGGCTTCCTTGTACGCCTTGTTGGCGAAGTTGCCGGTCACGACGTAGCCGGCGCGGCCGCGGCGCATGAGGTTCATCGGGATGCCCGCAAACTGCAGCGTGGCGCCGCCCTGCAAAAACAGAACACGGTAGTTATCGGGGATGCTCAGCAGGCGGCGCAGGGTTGCCTCGGCGTCGTCGATGATCTGCTGGTACATGCTAGATCGATGGCTCATCTCGAGCACGGACATGCCGCAACCGCGGTAGTCCATCATCTCGTCGGCGATCTCGGCGAGCACGCTTGTGGGCAGCGCGGCCGGGCCAGCTGAGAAGTTGTGCGCACGTGCCATCTTCTAGTTCCCCTCGTAGTCGTTTGAACGTTCGGGATACTTTAGCACAGTGGAGCGCCAGGCGCGACCGCATCACGGTAGAACTCGACTGCGCCGCTATGATTTACAGGATGGTTACATGGGGGAGGGTTTATCTGGAAGCTCGTATCCGATCCGCCTCGGCCTTTGCTTGTTTCCAGGATCGAATGCGGCCGTTAGCGAGGTCGTCGTAGCCACGTGTGATGGCACGTTGAATGTGATCTTCGCGTTCCTGAATGGTAGTTAGCGCGCGCGTCTGATCAGAAATAGGCTTTACGACAGGCATACGAAACTCCTTACATAGAAGCATATGTATAACTCTATGTTGAATATAGCGGAGGGTGGCGTTGGGCGTGTGCGTGCCTGCATTCGTAAGCGCGGTTGTCTGGCAAGTGTGATTTGGGGCGACCTCGTTAAAGTTTCTAAGCTGCGAAAATGACCGTTAACCGGATTAAATTTTGTTGCTCAACATTTGACACTCTGGGCGTGGTAACTTTTTTACCAACAGGTATGATTATTGTCATGTGCGCCGCGCCTGCCTGCCGGGTTGCGGCGTACTTGTGACAGCCTTTGACACCCTTGGAGCGTGTACTGTGGATGTAACCACAAAAAGCGTCCGGGGGGGGGGTGCTCACCCGCGAGCAATTCCTCCCGCATGAGATGCGCATCGTCGCTGCCCTTCGTATGCGGGGCGCAAGCGACGAGCAGGTCATTGTACGCGTAAAGAGCGAGAACCTCTTTCAATATCCCACGGAGCGCATGGTCGCCAACCGCGCAACCGTGTGCCTTCGCCGCCTCGACGCCATGGTGCCCACGGACGCCGTATGCGCCGCGCGCGGCATCGACCCCAATACCGCCGTCGAGGCTGCGTTATCCCTAACCGGCCTCATAGCATCCGGCACCCCCACGCAGGCGGATCAGGCCATCTTCTACAGCATGATCTGCCGCTACGATATCGTGCGCGAGCTCGTGCTCGTCGAGGTAGGGGAGCGCCTACAAAACTTCGATTATGCCTTTACGGCGGTTGACCTCAACGCCTTTATGACACGCTTTACCACGGAGTATCCGGACGCGGCCCGCTGGACTGAGGCCACGGTCAAGCGCATTAAGGGCTCGCTCCGCCAGACGCTCCGCCATGCCGGCCTTATCGGCGAGGGCCAGGGCCCGGAGTCCGAGCGCCTGTCACCACTCTTCCTCGATTCCGATGTCGAGCGAGCCTTGGTTCTGCTGGGCGAGCAGTCGCTTATCGCGGCCCTTACCGGCAGGGTGGTGATGTAGCGTGGCTCCCGTCAACAACGCCGCCGAACCTGCTATCACCCCGGCGACCGATCTCACCACCAATATCGGCATTCATTCCCGTAAGAGCGTCGTGGCGGCGCATGTCCGCTCCGAGCACGCCCGTCAGGAATTTGAGCGACGCGCTCAGCTTCTGCGCGAGTGCCTGTGCAGCGAGGACTTTTTGGCCAACAAGGGCATAGGCAATGAGATCGGCTTCCACACTTTTTGCTATGACCCCGCGCTGGAGTTTGAGGCGCGTGCATTATTTGACGCCCTTTCACGCGATGCCGAGGCCGACAAGCTTCCGTGCACGCTCAAGGTCGTGAACCTCTACGACGCCGTGCTGGCAATTCTCGAAAAGCGCCGTGTCCTTAAGGCCATCCCACGCCAAGAGGAGCGCCGCGGTACCCAGCGCGTGCTCGAGGACGTGGCCAAGTTCGCCTCGCCCGAGAAAGTCGCCGCGTACATCCTTGAGCAGACCGAGCCGCACGCGCCTGGAGACGTCGTTCTCCTCACCGGCGCGGGCGAGGTCTTCCCATTCTTTCGCATGCACACGCTTCTCCATTGCATGCTTGCGGATTTTGATGAGGTGCCTGTGGTCGCCGCCTATCCGGGCAGTTTCAACGGCTCTTCTTTCCAGCTCTTTAACCGTCTGCCTGCCGACAACTACTACCGCGCCATCGATATCTCGTAAGCACGGCTCCCCGCAGGCAAGTCCCTGTCGCCGGTAACAACCCTTTGCCATAACGTTCCCAAACCCAAAGGAGCACCCATGGACAACACGATCATTCGCGACCTCTTTGCAAAAGACATCAACCGCTCCATCAACGGCGTGGTCAAGGTCCAGGATTCAAAAGATGGGTCCATCCGCCAGGAGCTTGACGAGTACGTGGTGACGCGCGAGTTGCAGAGGCACTTTGCCACGTTCTTCAAGGCCTACGGCGATGCCATCGATGCGCGCACCGACAAGATCGGCGTGTGGATCAGTGGTTTCTTCGGTTCCGGTAAATCGCACTTCCTCAAGATGCTGAGCTACCTGCTCGAGAATCGCCAGATCGGCGGCAAGAGCGCCATCTGCTACTTTGACGGCAAGATCGTCGACCCCATGGTCGCGGCTGCCATGGAGCGCGCCTGCTCGGTGCCCACGCAGGCCATCCTCTTTAACATCGATAGCAAGGCGGGCCAGTGGAAGCAGGGCGATACGGCTCCCACGGCGCTGCTTCACGGCTTTGAGCGCATGTTCTACGAGGCGCGCGGCTTCTACGGCGAGGACCTCAAGCTTGCAAAGCTCGAGGACTACATCGATTCCCTGGGCAAGACCCAGGAGTTCCGCGAGGCCTTTGAGCGCGTCAACGGCGAGTCCTGGCTCCAGGCCCGCGACACCTACAGCTACTTTGAGGACGACGTCGTCGAGGTGCTGCAGAGCGTGCTCGGCATGAGCGAAAAGGCCGCATGGAACTGGCTCGAGGGTTCTGAGGACGAGGTTTTGGCCCCCGATGTCTTTGCCAAAAAGGTCAAGGATTACGTGGACGCTCAGGCAGCGGCCCACGGCGGCAACTTCCGTTTGCTCTTTATGGTCGACGAGGTGGGTCAGTTTATTACAAACGACCAGGACCCAAGCCTTATGCTGAGCCTTCAGACCATCGTCGAGGAGTTGGGTGCCGCCTGCGGTGGCCGCGTGTGGGTGATGGTTACGAGCCAGGAGGCCATCGACAACCTGAGCCTGCCCGTGGGCAACGACTTTTCAAAGATCCAGGGCCGTTTCAATACCCGCCTTTCGCTTTCCAGCTCCAGCGTGGACGAGGTCATCCAGCGCCGTGTGCTCGAGAAGACCGCGCCGGCGGCCGATATGCTTGCACGGGTCTACGAGCAAGACACCGCCGTGCTCAAAAACAACTTTACCTTTGAGGGTGGCTCGCGCTCCGACCTTGCCGGCTACGCCAACTCCAAGGATTTTGTGGCCAGCTACCCGTTTGTGGGCTATCAGTTTAAGCTCCTGCCCGACGTGATGACCGAGGTGCGCAAGCACGGTGTCAAGGCCAAGCACATGTCCACGGGCGAGCGCTCCATGCTGAGCGCATTTCAGGAGAGCGCTCAGGTCATCCAGCATGACCAGACCGGTGCGCTCGTGCCGTTCTGGCGCTTCTTCGACACTATCTCCAAAGATCTTGAGCACGGCATCAGCCAGGTGGTTGACCGCGCGGTCCGTGCGGCCGAGAACGCGGAGGGCCTTGAACCCT
Organism: Coriobacteriaceae bacterium AF45-21; assembly: GCA_027682925.1. GTDB lineage: Bacteria > Actinomycetota > Coriobacteriia > Coriobacteriales > Coriobacteriaceae > Collinsella. Next base: position 19,096 of record JAQCYU010000010.1, on the reverse strand, counting down.
ACGACGTTCAGGTGCTCAAGCTCCTGTACCTGATTCGTTACATCGGCTACGTCAAGGCCACGGTCGAGAACATCTCCATTCTTATGATCGACGGCCTCGATGTGGATAAGCGTGTCCTCAAGGACCGCGTCAAGGAGTCCCTTGCCCGCCTGGAGCGCGAGAACTACGTGGCGCGCCAGGGCGATACCTATAGCTTCCTCACCGACGAGGAGCAGGAGATTACGCAGGAAATCGCGCGCACCCCGATTGACAACGCGCAAGTGATCGAGTCCATCAAGAAGCGCCTGTTCGACAGCATCTACAACGCGCGCAAGCTCAACCGCGGGGCCAACGACTTCCCGTTTGACCGCTATGTGGACGGCTCAATCCACGGTGGCAGCATGGGCGGCATGGAGCTTTACGTGGCGACTATGGCGAGCGACCTGGGCCGTGCGGACGATACCGAGCTGGCCTTGGCTTCTTCGGGCAAAGCCGTCGTGGCCCTGAGCGATGAGGCGGATTACTGGGAGACGCTCGTCAACGCCGCCAAGATCCGCAAGTACGCCAAGACACGCAACCTTCAGGAGCTCCGGCCGAGTACGCGCCAGATCGTTGAGTCCAAGATGCGCGAGGCGGCCCATAGCGAGAAAGAGGCCGACGCCCTTCTGACCGAGGCCGTGCTCCATGCGCGTTGCGCCGTCAACGGCCGCATGGTCGAGGTGCGTGCAGCCAAGCCTGCCCAGGTCTTTGAGCAGGTGCTGGCACAGCTGTGCGATGTGGTCTTTGAAAAGGCCGACTACATCGGTGCGCCGGTCACGAGTGATTCCGATATCCGCTCCACGCTGGCGGGCAACGTCCAGACGGGGCTCGATGGCATGGATGCGGGCAACACGCGTGCGCTCAAAGAGGTCGAGGACTTCCTCAAAGTGCAGCATCAGCGCCATCTGGATACCACTATGGGCGATATCCAGCGCCAGTACCAGCAAAGGCCCTTTGGCTGGCGCGAGGTCGACATCGCCAATGTGGTGGCGCAACTTGTGGGGGAGCAGCGCGCGCAGGTGCTGTTTGGCGGCCAGACGGTCCAAGCTAACGACAGCCGCATGGTGGCACTCCTGCGCAAGGATGCCGATAAGGCCCAAGTGCGCCTTCGCGTGCGCATGAGCGACCGTTTGCTGCGCGCCACGGGCGAGCTTATGCGCGACCTATTTGACCTCAAGACCGTACCCTCCAACGAGGATAAGCTTGTGGCCGAGCTCAAGGAGCATCTTGAGGGGTTGCGCGAGACGTGCCTTGCTATGGCGCGCGACTACTACACGGGCATCAAACCGGCCTACCCGTATCCCGGCGAGGCTGAGTGCGAGAAGATGCGCTCGGAGGTGGCCGACGTCCTTAAGGATCAGAACGAGGCCGAGGCGTTCTTGACCACGTTCACCAAGCACGAGGACCGCCTGTTCGACGCCAAGGAAGACTATGACAGGGTGGCTGAGTTTTTCGATTCCAACCAGCGCGCAACGTTTGATCACGCCAAGGAATTCTTGAGTCGCACGGAGGGCATTGAGTATGCCTCCGACGACATTCCCGGCGCGGTGGAGAATGTGGCAAAGGTGTGCGAGATCCTCAAAGATCCCAAGCCCTACAGCCGCATTAAAGACCTGCAACCGCTGATGGCCCCCGTCGAGGAATACATTAAAAAGCTCCTGGGCATGCGCCGCAACGAGTTCTTGCATCGCATCGAGAACGACCTGCAGGACCTGCAGAAGCAGGCCGAGAGCCAAGATGGTTTTGTCAAGCAGGCCAAGGATGCCATAGCAGACGCCGGCACCAAGTATGAGTCGTTCAAGAACCGCACCCACGGCGTCCAGAGCCTCAACGAGCTTAACGCCCTCGCGGCAAACTGGGAAAGCTGGACCATCACGGCGGCCAACAAGATATACGACGCCGTGGACGCCGCACGCGAGCGTATGGAAAACGAGCGCCGTTCCACCGAGGTCACCAGCACGGGTGAAGTGGTCAAAAAGATCACCAACAAGGGCACCGCTACGCCAAGTCACGGTTCCGTTCCCGTGCCCGTGCCCAAGCCCCAGCGCAAGGTCAAGACCGTGCGTCGCGCCGACCTGGCCAAGCCGAGCCGCCTCACAACCGCAGAGGACGTGGATCGCTACGTGGACGACCTGCGCGCCCGCCTTATGCAGGCGCTTGCATCAAACGACGAGATCCGCATTAACTAACCCGCTCAGCCGCCGGCGCCCAAGCATGCGCCGGTGCTTATGGCGTTTTGAAAGGTACGGGAACCATGAACGATTCCGCTCTCAAGAACTTCTGCACGTGGGCCCGCGTGGAACTTATTAACGGCGTGGAGGCGCAGATGGTGCGCTACGGCATCACTGAGCCTACGCTCGCGCCCGCTGGGTCCGAGACCGTCAACGGCCAGCCTCTGAGTCCGCTCGAAGTTGAGCAGCGCGACGAGCTGCTGCGCCTACAGGCCGCAGAGGGGCACGACGCCCTGCGCGACCGTGCGGCCTACACCTGGTTCAACCGCATCGTGGCCATTCGCTTCATGGACGCACGCGGATGGCTTCCCGGCCGTATGCGCATGCTGAGCCGCGCGGACGGCAGCCATGGCAGCGAGGCCGTGGAGAACGCACTGGACGTGGAGATGGCGACGGCCGATACCGATCGCATAGCCGAGCTCAAGATGGCGGGCTTGGATGAACCGCTGTGGCGCTATCTTTTTGTGGCTCAGTGCGAGGAACTTGCCGATTGCCTGCCAGGCGTCTTTGAACGCGTGGGCGGTGCCATGGAGCTGCTGTTGCCCCAGGGCCTCATGATGGCCGACGGCGTAGTGGGCAAGCTCAACGCCGTTATCACTGACGAGCGCTGGCGCGAGGGCGTGACCGTTCTGGGCTGGATGTATCAGTACTACAACGCTGACGTAAAAGACGAGTTCTTCAAGTCAAAGCGCAAGGCAGCGGCGGCGGACATCGCGCCCGCCACGCAGCTCTTCACCCCTGAGTGGATTGTGCGCTATATGGTCGAGAACTCGCTCGGCCGTCTGTGGATGCTCAATAACCCGGGGAGTTCGCTGCGCGAGTGCATGGATTATTACATCGAGCCCGATGCTGAGCACGAGGACTTCATACGCATCTCGAGCCCCGAGGAGATAACTCTCTGTGACCCCGCATGCGGCTCGGGCCATATCCTGGTCTATGCGTTCGAATTGCTCTTCCATATGTACGAGGAGCGCGGCTATCGTGAGCGCGAAATTCCCGAGCTTATTCTTACTAAAAACCTTGCGGGCATGGAAATCGATCCCCGCGCGGCGCAGATCGCGGAGCTGGCGCTTGCCATGTGCGCCCGCGAGCACGATCGTCGCTTCTTTAGGCGTGGCGTTGGCGCCGACGTTACCGTGCTCTCGAGCATTCCGCTGGGGGAGGACGAGCTGCCGGGTAACAAGAAGCTCGCCGAGGAGTTGAGTCATTTGGGCGAGATTGGCTCGCTGCTCAATCCTTCAGAGGCCGAGATTGACGAGCTCAAAGCTGCCGCCGCGAGCTGTTCCGACGACCTTTTTGCCTCTGCGACCAAAACTAAGCTCGAAGGCGCCGCCGCCATCTGCGAGAAGCTGTCCCGTCGTTTTACCTGCACCGTGGCTAATCCTCCGTATATGGGCAGCAGCAGCTTTAACCCCTTCATGAGCAAATGGGTCAAGAAGAACTACTCTGACGTGAAGAACGACCTGTTCTCTTCGTTCATCGTGCGCATTATGGACTTTGCCAACGAGCACGGCGAAGTTGGAATGATGACTCCGTTCGTTTGGATGTTCATCGGTAGCTACGAGAAGCTTCGAAATAGGCTTATCGATGACAAGACCCTAACCACGCTCATTCAGCTCGAGTATTCTGGCTTTGCAGGGGCAACCGTGCCTATCTGCACATTTACCTATCACAATTCGCATATCGATGGCTATAAGGGCGGATACGTTCGTCTTGCCGATTTACTGGTCCCACGGTTCAGGCTCCCAAGGCGCTGGAGGCCATCCAAAACCCCGACTGCGGCTGGTTCTACCGCCGCGACGCCGAAACCTTCAAGAAGATCCCCGGCACTCCCATAGCCTACTGGCTTGGACAAGGGGCGCGTCTTTCGTTCAAGGAAGGAACGCCATTGTCTGTGATCAGCTCACTAGCGCAGGGGCTAAAGTGCGGCGATACCGATCTTTTCGTTCGATGCTGGTTCGAGTGTTCGAATCGGGACGTCCTAGGCGTTACGGGAGATCCATCTCGAGCGAAGTGGCACTTTATGCTTGATGGGGGCGACTACAGAAAGTGGTCAGGAAATCAGATAGATGTTGTTAATTGGCTGGATGATGGGCATGAGATTAAGACTAATAGGGACAAAAATGGAAAAGCAAAAGCCCGTGTCCAAAATGAACGTTTTTACCATAAAAACGGCGTGTTAACCTGGTCAGCGCTTACAAGTGGTCCGATTAGTGTTCGAAATTGTTCGGACAATTCTATTTGTGGCGGAGCGGGCTATTACATTGTTCCGGTTAAGCAGGAAGACAGGCTATTCATTCTTGGCCTGCTTAATAGCTCTACAGCGCAATATATTAAGCTGGCGTTGAGCCAGACTTTTAATAATGAAGTTGGAGACCTTAAACGCATCCCTGTCCACGGGATAGATTCTTCTAATGAGGAAGTTTTGAAATTGGTTCAGGAATCACTCCATGCATCCGAACTTGACTGGGACTCGTTTGAAACCTCCTGGGATTTCAAACGCAACCCCTTGGTTAGGTGAGATTCATGTTCGAAACAGTATCAGCAAATAAGGTTGTGTTTGTTGAATCTAATCCTGCATGGGTTAAATGCGGTCTATCTCAGAAGTCACTGGGCCCTGTGCTTGCCCCGCTTCTTAGGTTCTTCGTTGTCGAAACCCCAGCTCCGGGGCTGTCTAGCAGAAGCATCCCGGTATCTGAATACGGGTGGGATACTCCCTGGAGAAAACCCCAATATTTGAATAAAAAACTTAAGGCAGCAAGCTCAAACAAATCTTTATATTGGTCCGCTGCAACCATTGGCGATATGGAACAGGCTTTGCGGAGCGCTGATTTGTTTGATTGCGGTGACATTGTGTCAAAGCCCTTTGAGTCTGCGGTCTTTTATGACGCTAAAAGTAATCAAACGCTCAGCTTGTTTTATCACTTAAGAAATGGATTTGCTCACGGTAGATTCTGCGCGTTTAAGGCAAAAGGCGATATATGGTTCGCAATCGAAGATGTTGCAGGTAAACGAGGGAACGATCCGGCGACTGATGTTAGAAGACTTACGGCAAGAATTCTGATTAAGAATTCGACATTATGTAAATGGATGAAGTTGATAAAGGCTGGGCCTAGTATCTGCTGATGGGCTTCAGCCCGCGTTGGGTGATGGACTGGCTATGAGTAACGAGTTGAGAAATGACATTGAGCGTGTCTTCTGCGCGCCTGACGCAGCTTGCAATATTTAACTTGCGATTTCGTTGAAACCCTGGCGCGTTTCCTACAAATGCTCGATGCAGCGAGCGAATTTTCCAGAGTCGATGGGTAATGCCGAGATGACCTTACATCCCTTCGCTTCTAGCTTATTTCCCTCCTTGACGAATCATCAACAATGAAAGGACGGCCCACCATGGCCACTTTACTTCAAGATAAATACGAGGCCCGCAAGGCCGAGGTTAATGCTCGCTTTGAGCGGCTTCGCGCTAATGAGGAAGAGCTCAACCGAATCTTTGCCAAGATCTACAACATGGAGGGCGAGGTGCCCATCGAGGTTGAGGATAAGTACGTCTCGGTGGCGCGCATCTTCGATACCGCCGATGAGATTCCCGAGAGCTATAAGGGCAACAAGTACGTGCGCACCAAGCGCGACGAGATCACCTCGCTCATAAGCTATGCCGTGGGCTGCATGTTTGGCCGCTATTCGCTGGATGTGGACGGGCTGGTCCTGGCCGATCAGGGCGCCACGGTCGACGACTATCTGGCTAAGATGCCCGATCCCGCGCACGTGACCTTTATGCCCGATAGCGACAACGCGCTGCCCATTACCGATGACGAGTACTTTGACGATGACATCGTGCGCTACTTTATCGACTTTGTGCGCACCGTGTACGGCGAGGAGACGCTTGAGCAGAACCTGGCCTTTATTGCCGAGGCACTCGGCGGCAAGGGTACCTCGCGCGAGGTGATTCGTGCCTATTTCCTAAAGGATTTCTTTAAGGACCACTGTCAGACCTATAAGAAGCGCCCCATCTACTGGCTGTTCGACAGTGGCAAGAAGAATGGCTTCAAGTGCCTTGTTTACATGCATCGCTATCAGCCCGACCTGTTGGCTCGCATCCGCACCGACTATGTGCATGAGCAGCAGGAGCGCTACCGTGCCCAGATCGGCTATGCCAACGATGCCCTTGCCAGTGCCGAGCGCGGCGAGCGCGTGCGTTTGGATAAGCGCGTCAAAAAGCTCAACGACCAGCTCAAAGAGACCATTGTCTATGAAGAGAAACTGCACCACTTGGCAGACCAGATGATCAAGATCGACCTGGATGACGGCGTCAAGGTCAACTACGCCAAGTTTCAGGATGTGCTGGCAAAGATTAAGTAACTGCAAATACGGTAAGGATATTCATGCCCAAGATCGATGTAGAAGAACAGCTCAAGCTGCGTTTTTTGCAGCCGTTGCCCGCATGTATGCTGCGCCGTGTGGTGATTTGGCACGATGCGGACGGCGAGTTTGCTCCTGAGTTTGAGCGATTGGCTGCCGAGGGTTTCGACGGCGCGGGGGCCGATGACGGCGTTATGCCCGCTCACGGTGACTTTGAGCGCCCAGTGCGCTTTGTTGAGGCCTGCGAGGGCCACATGTTTGCCGTTAAGAAGCTCATCAACCGCGATGACCTTGCGAGCGATATCTTGCTGTATCGCCGTTGCCCGCGCGGCAGGCTTGAGGGTGATTGGCTTGCCGATGTTGAGCTGTATGCAGATCAGTTCCAGGCTGACTATCTTTCGCTTTTGGCCGATCAGCTGGGCATCGAGAATATCGACGCCGTGCGCGAGAGCCTGCGCGAGCACAAGACGTTCTTTGATGCCAAGACCCGTTGCGCTAAGTTTGCCGCGTGTGTTCCGCATGCCTCGGGCGCATCCGATATCGAACTCGGCACCCTTACGGTGATTTTTGGCGGTAAAGAGCTTGGCGACGCGCGCCCCGCGTTTGTGCTGCGCGGCTGTATGACCACGCTGCTGCACGAGGGCCCCGAAGCGCTGGCCGAGTTGGTGGACAAGTACTGCGTGCGCGATGTCCTCTCTGCCTTCAATGTACGTTGCTATGGGTTTGAGGGGCCGCTGTATGAGCGTGATTCGCTGCTTGCGCTGGCATCCCATATGCTCATCACGGCGTCATCCACCGCGCTTCCCGAGGGAGCGCTCAAGGGACTCGAAAGCTATGTGGCTCCCGCCTACGGACCCTATTGCCTTGAGGCAGTGCGTACGTGGGACCAGACTGCTGATGCTCAGGCGTCGAGCGAGGATTTATTTGAGATCTGCCGTTTGGTGGAGGATGCTCGCGGGCTCTTTGCGCGGTTTGAGGCTCTGCCGATCGATGTGCTAGCCTCGCTTGATGTGTTCCCGTGCGTCAATGAGGCCGTGCTCTCGCAGCTGTTCAGCTCGTTTGCTCAGGGTGCGGACCGTGTTGAGGACGCGCGCACTTTTGCGTCGCGTCGCTGCGACCTGAGCTGGTACCGCCGTGTCAAGAGCTACTTTGACCTGCTTGTCGCTGTGGCCGATATGTGTGCGTTTAGGCAGGCGCATGCGGGCGGGTTCCATCTGGCGCAGCCCAGCAGGTGTGGGATGCCTACACGTCCGATTGGTATGCCATGGACGCTGCCTATCGCCATGTGTGCACCGCGTATCTGCGGGCGCGTTCCGTCGAGTGCGATGTGCTCGAGGAGCCTGCCCGAGCTGTGGTGGACTGGGCGGAGAATCTTTACAGTAACTGGTTCTTGGCCGATGCCAATGCCTGCTGGACATCGGCTGCGCAAGGGGAGTGGGCCGATTGCGGCTACATCGAGGGTCCCGAACGGCAGGATGAGTTCTACTGGCACGTGCTGCCCACCTTTGTGGCTCTGCCAAAACGACGATCGTCATCGTGAGCGATGCGCTGCGCTATGAGGTTGGCCGCGATGTTGCGACGCTGCTCGAGCGCGAGCGCGGCGGCAACGTCAAGGTCTCTAGCATGCAGGCGGTCTTTCCCTCCATTACCGAGGTGGGTATGCCCGCGCTGATGCCGCACCAAGCGCTTAAACTTGCAGCGGATGGCTCGTTTGTGCTGGCTGACGGCATGCCCACTGCGACGACTCCGCAGCGCGAGGCCGTGCTTACCCACGTTGAGCCCACGGCCCGCGCTTTGCGCTCGAGCACATACCTCAACATGGCAGGAACCGAGCGCAAGGCGCTGCTCAAAGACTCCAAGCTCGTTTATCTCTACCACAACAAGATCGATGCCACGGGCGAGAAGGCCGCTACGCAGGATGACGTTTTCGATGCCTGCGCGGATACCGTGGAGGAACTTGCCGCGTTGGCGCGGCGCGTGTGCACCGACGCCCCGGGCGCGCGTGTTGTTATAACGGCGGATCACGGCTTTATCTACACACGTCGGGAGCTCAACGAGTGCCAGATGCTCGGCAAGCCAGACCTTCCCTTCCTTGACGCTCCCGTCATGCACGGCAAGCGTCATCTTGTGGTGCCCAACGAGGCCGTGGCTAGGCTTTCGGACGAGGCACGCGGGGTGTTTGTTAATGTTGACATGGGACGTTTGGGTGCCGGCTTTGAGGGGTTTGCCCCGCGCGAGAACGTGCACTTTAAGCGTCCCGGCGGCACTAACAACTACGTACACGGCGGCATGAGCCTGCAGGAGCTTTGCGTGCCCGTTATCGGATTTTGGCGTGCGCGCTCGGGTTCCAAGGACTTTGTCGATACGCGCGCGGCGACGCTGCGCGTACTGAGTGAGGGGCGTCGAGTGACCAACTCGCTCTTCTCGGTCAACTTGATCCAGGAAGAACCCGCCCAAGGCAAGGTCTTGCCGTGCGAGTACGAGCTGGTGTTTACCGATGCAAGCGGCAACGAGGTGAGCGATACGGTTAAGGCGCATGCCAACAAGACTTCTGTTAACTCGCAGGAGCGCGTTGTGCATGCCAAGTTTGCGTTGCGTGCGGCGGATGGATTCTCGGCCAAGGGTCCGTACTATCTGGTCTGCCGTGAGCGCGAGACGGGCAAGATCGTTTGGCGCGAGACGTACACCATCGCTGTTTCGTTTGCCCCTGTTGCTGACTTTGGTTTTTAGGAGTGTGCCCTATGTTTGATAGTCACGACGACGATCTGTGGGAAGTTCCCTCGATTGATGTGAATGTGCCGGTGGAGGCTGTGCCCGCGGTGGAGGCTGTGCCTGTCCCAGAGGCCGTGGCTGCTGCGCCCGTCGAGGCTGTGGCGCCTGCCGAGGACGAGCCCTCGACCGATGACTATGTCCAGGCCGTGGCCGAGGCTCCCGAGGACGACGGTTACGACATGGATGGACTGGACGGCAAGCTGCTCGAGCACTTTGGTGGCAAAATCGTGCGCAAGGACCTCACGGCCCTTATGAAGCGTGGTGCCAACGTGCCCACCTTTGTGCTGGAGTACCTGCTGGGCATGTACTGCTCAACCGATGACGAGGACGCCGTGGCGGAGGGCCTGGAGCGCATCCGCAAGATCCTCACCGATAACTACGTGCGTCCCGACGAGTCCGAGCGCATCAAGTCCAAGATTCGCGAGCTGGGTCGCTTTACCATTATCGATAAGGTGACGGCCAAGCTCGACGAATACAAAGACATCTACGTGGCGTCGTTTGCCAATCTGACTATTGAGCCGTTTGTGATGCCGGCCGAGTACGTGCGTGACTATTCCAAGATTCTCCAGGGTGGTATTTGGTGCATTATGAGCATCGAGTACCGTCATCCCATGGAAGAGGAAGACGAGTTTGGCATGGAGGTCTTTGGCGACGATGCGCCGCGCCGCTCCAAGGCCAAGCGCAAAAAGCGCGGGCCCGAGGACTCTCCGTTTAGCGTGGCGTCGCTCACGCCTATCCAGATGCCCAACCTGGACCTGGAGGCCATGATCGACGAGCGCCAGTATTTCTCGCGCGACGAGTGGCTCAACATGCTGCTGCGCTCTGCCGGCTATGAGCCCAGCGAGCTTTCGGAGAAGGAGCGCCTGCACTTTATCGAGCGTATGGTGCCGCTGATCGAGCGCAACTACAACCTGTGCGAGCTTGGCCCCCGTGGCACCGGCAAGAGCCATATCTACAAAGAGGTTTCGCCCTACGCCATCTTGCTTTCGGGCGGGCAGACCACCACGGCCAACCTGTTCGGCCGTATGAACTCCATGCGCGCCGATCGCGTGGGCCTGGTGGGCCATTGGGATTGCGTGACGTTTGACGAGGTCGCCGGCATGCGCTTTAAGGACACCAACGCCGTGCAGATCATGAAGGACTATATGGCGAGTGGCAGCTATGCGCGTGGCCGCGACCAGATCAATGCCGATGCCTCCATGGTCTTTGAGGGCAACATCAACGACACCGTGCAAAACGTTCTTAAGACCACGCACCTGTTTGACCCGTTCCCGCCGGAGTTTAACAACGATTCGGCCTTCTTCGACCGTATCCACTATTACCTGCCGGGCTGGGAGATTCCCAAGATGCGCTCGAGCCTGCTGACCGGGCATTACGGCTTGATCACCGACTGCCTGTCGGAGTTTTGCAAGGAGATGCGCCGCAAGGACTTTACGCATCATATCGACCGTTATTTCCGCTTTAACAGCGACTTTAACAAGCGTGACGAGATTGCCGTGCGCAAGTCCTTTAGCGGCCTCGCCAAGCTGCTGTTCCCCGACGAGGCTATGGACAAGGACGACGTTCGTTGGCTGCTGGACTACGCCATCGAGGGCCGTCGCCGCGTAAAGGAGCAGCTCAAGATTATGGCGGGCGTCGAGTTTATCGACGTCAACCTGGGCTATATGGATGCCGACAACCCGCAGGACGTGCATGTGGTACGCGTGCCCGAGCAGAGCGAGGACACGCTGATTCCCGACGGGCCGCTGCTGTCCGGTCACGTGTTTGGCGTGGGCAGGTCGCAGGGCGGCGAGGTTGCCGTGTACAAGCTGGAGAACAAGGCCGTTGCCGGCGAGTGCAAGTTTAAGCACGAGGGCGTGGCCTTTAACAAGCCGGTGCGCGATACGCTGGAGGCCGCGTTCGACAACTTTGTGAACCTGGCGAACCGTGTGGCGCCGGGCATGCACATTGGCTCCAAGGATTATCTACTGTTCTATAACGACCTGCAGAGCAAGGGCCTGTCCGAGGAAGTTTCGCTTGCCGAGTTTGTGGGCCTGTGCTCCGCGGCGTGCAACCGCCCAGTGATGCCTGCGCTGGCGGTTCCGGGAATCTTGCGCATGTCGGGCTCTATGGATGAGATCCGCGGGCTCGAGGACATCATGCGCGTGGCCAAAAACGCCGGCGCCAAGCGCGTGATATTGCCGCTGAGCGCCATCGCGGGCCTGCAGAGCGTGTCGTCCGAGATTATCTCGGGACTGAGCCCGGTGTTCTACATGGATGGCGACCCGGTCGACGCCGCGAAGAAGGCGCTGGATCTGTAGGGGTGCGGGCGTGCGGGCTTGCGTACGCGTGGGCCCGCGAGCGTGTTGGCGTGTTCGGGTAAGGAGGCCTGCCATGGCAGACGAGCGTTCTGTTGGTGAGCTGCTCGACGAGCTGTTTGGCTTTGAGTCGGTGGCCAAGCGGCAGACGGCGCTTGAGCAGTACGATCGCGGGGAGTTGGTGCGCAATGCGCGCTCCCGCGAGCTGCTGGGCGTGCTTAGGGGCGTCGAGGCTGCCGAGCACGCTGCGCGCGAGTCTGCCGTGCGGGCTGTTGACGGGTATGTTCGCCGTGTTGAGGGCGCTGCGCTTGCACGCGCTCGTAAGCAGGCAGGTGTTGTGGGCCCGCTGCAGATGGAGCGCCGCTATGCTGCCTTTTTGCGCATGGAGGACAAGGCCGAGCTGTTGACCCGTCTGGAGCAGACACTTGCGTTTATCGAGGTAAAGCTGCGCGCCAATACGGCGGACAGGGTTCGTGCGGCATACGATGCCGCGGAGGCTTTGGTGTTGCGGGGCGTGGCGCGCCTGAGTGACGTGCGCGTTGTGGATGCCGTGCCCCTGGATGCCGATCTGCTATGCACGCAGTTGGAGCAACTGCGTTGCGCCGCCGACGCAACGGACCTTGCCGGCATGATTACGGCGACGTTTGAGTCCGAGCTGAGCGCGACCGGACCGCAGGGTGTTGACGAGCTTGCTGGTGGTGTTGCCGGCGACGTAGCACTGAAGCGCGAGCTGACTAACGTGCGCGGCGCTGCGCAGCGAGCGCGCTTGGCAGCCCAAGCGTACCGGGCCGAACGCGCTGCCCGCGTTGCAGGGAGCACGGTGGAGCCGGTATCTTTGCCGGGGCTTGTTTGCATTACGTGCGAGACGGGGTGCGATGCCGGGGAGCTTGCCGAGTTGCTCGCTCAGGTTAAGAAGTCGTTTGAGACCTATAGGCGCGTTGTTGCCGACGGTGGGTTGTTCCGTGCCTTTGGCGCTGGTTCGCTGCACGGGATTTGCCGCGGCAGTAGTTATTTCGACTACGATGATCGGTTTGACGAAGACGTGTTGGTGGGTGAGTACGATGGTGTTACCAGGCATAATGTTCGGTGCGAGGTTGCGATTCCCGAGCTTGTGGACGAGGCTTCGGCCGACGGCGGCGACTCTCTCGAAGTTGCCGTGGCGCGCATGCGCGAGTTTAACGGACGGCGCTATGATGGAGTGCTGGACGAGGATCCTGCGCGCCATGTGAATGCGTTTTGGTATGGACTCAAAAAGCTCAGCCAGTATTGCGAGGCCGCTGTGCGTGTGGATGAGCGCGCTTGGGATTGCTTTATCGATAAGGTTCAGTTTGCCTATGACGAGCCCGCGGGGCGCTTGGCCACGCAGATGGACGACAAACAGGTTGCGGCTTTCGTTGCAGCCGTGAATGTGCTCGGCGCTGCTGAGTAGGGGCCTGATCCGGTAGGGGGTTTCACCATGAAGATCGATGTTGATGTTGACCAGCTGCGCGAGAGTTTACTCGACCGTGCGGGGAGTGCAGCCGGCGTGGGCTTTCCAGTCGCTATGCTCGACGTAATGGATATCGAGGACGAGTCGCCCCAAGAGCTCCTAGCCCGAGCCGAACGCGAAGGCCTCGACCTCCGCGATTTTGCCGTTGACGATGACTAGGAATGTGACAAGGGTAGCTAATTTGGGACGGGCGTCTGCACCCACAGCTGCTCAAAATGCACGATAAGCCGTCGCAATGGAGTCTAATGAGTTCGCGACAGTTCTATTTTGACTGCACGCTGGCTAAGTGAGTAGGCTTTATTGCAAATCCTGAGCACACGACAAATTCGCTTCAACAAACCCGCAGGTCACAGAGTTGTGCTTTGGTGACGTGGTCGGCGATTCGGCAAAAGTCTACTCACTTAGTTTTGCGAGACGCAAATTGCCCGCAATGTAGCTAATTTGGGACGGGGGTCTTTTAGCTACCTGTACCTCCCCTAGAGGCTAGGTAGGAATTGCGGCAACGTTACGCATAAAAAATGCCGGGGGGATCCCCCGGCCCTTGACTGCCCTCCATAAAGGAACGCAATCCATTTATACCATGGTTGCGATAAGAACGGCTGGCTCACTCGATTCTCTTTTTCCTCAGCTTCTTGACGAAGTTCTTTTTGAATGGGGCAATCGAGCCGAAGAATTCCGTGTCTGTTTTGGTCGCTGTCCCATTCTGGAATTTAAGGAGCGTGAGCTCAATTCCGCAAATATAGTCGGCGACCTGGGAGAGTCGGTATGTCTTGGGCGAAGCGTCGCGATATACCGTGGCCTTTTGGGAAATGGCCTTCTCGATAGCACCATGAAGTGCTCGCGTTACAACGCTTTGGCCTCCGTCGTAGTAGATCTTAACGTGGTCAAAGCTCTGTATATACGCCAAGTGATCTCTGAGAAATATTGTTACGTCGCGCTCGATCTTTGCGGAGAGCTTTTGCGGTTCGTAAAGGCCCTGTTTCTTATCGTAGATGAAGGGCTGATAGGTGATGGGGGAGCGGTCTACAAACTGGCGGAATAGGCTGAGCTGTTTCTTTCTGTTGCGAATGTTGACCCATTGATAATCATCGTGACCAGTGAGAAGAGGCCCAAAATGAAATGGCATAATATCGAGCTCGCAGTCTTTAACGTTGCGCTCGTATGCGGCGATATTTGCATTTAGCTCTATTGCCTGCTCATGAAAAACAAGGGTAACGATGTAGTAGCGAGATACGGGACCCGCGTCACCAGATTCGTCGATAAAGATCGACAGTTCCGTCATGAGGTGACCTCCAATTACGCAAAAAAAATGCCGGGGGGAAGCCCCCGGCTCTTGGAGGTCCCTCTATTCGAGGGTACCAACCCTTTTATACCACGAGACGAGGAGTCTATTCAAGTAGAAATTATAATAAGCAAACACATGTTCGTCAATCTACCTGCGGGTATAGGAATACAAGGAGGGGCTGGGGTAGCTGTGCCTCTGGCCCCTATGACGCCAGCGTGGCGATGACGGCTTCGTCGCCGGCGTATATTAGGGTGTTGCCGTCGGGGATGATCGTTTGGCCGTCGCGCTTGAGCATCACCACGATAAAGGGGTGCTTGCCCTGCGGCACATCGCGAAGACGCTGGCCGGCCAGGCGACCGTGGGGGGTTACGGTGACCTCGCGCAGCGTAACCTCGGCACGCTCTTCGAACGTTGGGGCGGCCATCACCAGCAGATCGCCTTCCTGGATCACGGTATCGCCGTTGGGCAGCACCGGGTGCGCCCCGTCGCGCAGCACCAGGACCACGAGCATGTCCGTCGCGCTGCCAATATCGGCGAGCGAGCGCTCGGCAAACGGATGGCCAGCACCCACCTTGAGCTTTACAAATGACATGCCGTCTTCGTCGCGATAGTCGTTAAAGGTGCGGCGCACGTCGCCGGTCGCATCGATCATATCGAGCTTCTTCGCCACCGCTGGCAGCAGCGAGCCCTGCACCACAATGCTCGACACGGCAATCACAAACACCAGGTCAAATAGGTCGTGTCCGCCGGGAACGCCGGCCACCACGGCAAAGAGGCTAAACACGACCGAAGCTGCTCCGCGCAGGCCCGCCCAGCTTACGAGCGCGACCTGGCGGGGGTTCGTCTTAAAGGGCGCCAGGAGCACGCCGACGGCGATGGGACGGCTCACGTAGAGCATAAACGCCATGAGCGCCAGGCCCGGCAGCAGCATCTGCGGCAGGCGTGCGGGCGTGACGAGCAGGCCGAGCAAGAAGAAGATCGTCATCTCGGCCATCTCGGTGAGGGTGTCAAAGAAGTGCGCCATCTCGACCTTGCCGGTGATGTCGCTCGCACCCAGCACAATGCCGGCCAGGTATACGGCCAAAAAGCCGTTGCCGCCCAGATAGCTTGGTAGCGCGTAGGCGACGATCGCCACGGCGAACAAGAAGATGGTCTGCGCGCCCTCGGCCGTTGCGTGTGCGCGTTCAATCAGACGGCCCGCCGCCCAGCCGATGGCAAGGCCCAGGCCCGCGCCCAGGATAATCTGCTTGGCCAGCAGTGCGGGAATGTTGATGTCGCCGCCGGCCGCGAGTGTGGCGAGCACGGCGGTGAGCATGTAGGCGACGGGGTCGTTGGAGCCCGATTCGACCTCGAGCAGCGAGTCGGTGCCGCCCTTCAGCGACAGGCTGTGCTCGCGCAGAACGCTAAAGACGCTGGCCGCGTCGGTGGATGCCACGACTGATCCCAGCAGCAGGCCGCCGATCCAGTCGAAGCCCAGCACGAAGTGGGCGAACACGCCGGTGATGCCTGCGGTGATGACGACGCCGAGCGTGCTCAGCAGCACCGCGGGCACGGCGACGGGCTTGGCGCGGTCGATGTTGGTGTTAAAGCCGCCGTAGAACATGATGAACAGCAGCGCCGTGCTGCAGACGGTTTCGGTGAGCGCGTAGTCGCTAAAGTCGATATGCGCCGGGCCGTTGACGCCCAACAGCATGCCGAGCGCGATAAAGATGAGCAGGGTGGGGAAGGGGAGTTTTTTGCCGACGGGTTTGATGGTCAGGCACAAAATGATGACGAGGCCGATAAAGAGAAGGATCTGGTTCATAGATGGTGTCCGCTCCTGGGTGGTTGGCGTGGCACGGTCAGTTGTCTGCGGTTATTTGTACCCAAAGATGGTGGGTTTATGGGGTTGGATTGCGGGCGTGCGCGATATCGTCATAGACGGCTGCCGTCTTTGCCTCTGCTCGGAAACCCTTTCCAGCTTTATTGCAACGGAGTACAATGGGTAACGTTTAAGTTCAACTTGAAGTTTTAGTTGCGGCACCGGGCTTCGGCCGCAATGCAAGGAGAGGCGTACCATGGCGATCTATGTGACATCTGACGCTCACGGGCACGTGCGTGCGCTTGACGAGGCCCTGTCTAAGATCTCGTTGACGTCCGACGACACACTGTACGTGCTGGGCGACATGATCGATCGCGGGCCCGATCCGGTCGGTGTTATTAAGCTCGTGCGCTCGCTGCCCAACGCCCGCGTGCTCAAGGGCAATCACGAGCAGATCATGCTCGATGCCATCATTGGCCAGGATCCGCTCGATGCCGAGACCTGGGATATCAACGGTGGCTGGACGACGCGCGAGCAGCTCAACGACATGGAATTTGATGCATACGAGGAGCTCGTGCGATGGATGGCCGCGCTGCCGCTCTACGCGGTGGTCGAGACTGCCGAGCGGCCGTACCTGCTGGTGCACGCCGGCATTCAGACCGAGGCGGCGCGTGCGTTTTTGCTTGAGCATGGTGTCGATTGTGCCGATGGCGTCGGAGCGGTGGGTGCTGATCGCGAGCTGCTGCAGCAGATGCTCGCAGTGCAGTCGTCCGATGACCTGCTGTGGATTCGTCACGGCTATTGGGATGTGCCGACCGGGCTGCTTTCTGCCGAGGGCAAGGGTCCGGTCGTGGTGAGCGGTCACACGCCAACGGTGTCGCTCGGGCGTTATTGCGAGGTCGGTGGTCTTGCGGGGCTCGATGAGGAGTCGGGCCGCGGGCAGATCGTGCGCCTGGGCGGCGAGGATGCCGCCGGTGTGCCCGATCGCATCGACATCGACTGCGCTGCCGCCACCGGCTCCGAGTTCGGTCGCGTGGGCATCCTGCGCCTGGACGACGGGGCGGAGTTCTACGCGAACATCAACCCGGGCGAATAATCGGTGCAAGGGGTAGCTAATTTGGGACGGGGCTTTTTTGACTACTTTTGCCCTTCTGCCCGCTAATTGATTTCTCTGGGACGGGGATTAAATAATCATTTGGCTGCCCGCTGGCTAAGTGAGTAGACTTTTTTGGAAATGCCGAGCACCCAACATATTTGCCTCAATAAAACCGCAGGTCACAGACTTGTGCTCTGTTGGTGTGGTCGGAGATTCGGTAAAAGTCTACTCACTTAGTTTTGCGTGATGAATATTGTCCGCAACGAGACCCCAGACGGGGTGATTCCATCGCAAATTCCGGTGACCGGGCAGCTAATTAGGCGCCGTATGGGTTGCGGTCGCGTTCTATGCGCTGGCGGATGTGGGCGTACTCGATTATCAGTAGCACCAGGAGTAGGGCCATGATGCTAGGTAGCTCACCACAGCGCCCATCAGACCCAGTAGCTTAATCAGGATCACCGGCAGCACCACGCTTACGGCGAAGCAGATCAGGTAGATCTTGGTGACGTCTCCAGCGTGGCGCAGCACCGTGATAATGGCGTAGATAAAATCGATGGCCGCGGTTACGCCGCCGGCGACGACCATCAGCAGCGCCAGCGTACGGTAGCGTTCAAAGCTGAGGCCGTACATAAAGCTCATGAGGGGAATACCGGGACCTGCCATAAATGCGGCGCACACGCCGGTGATGACCACGATCAGCGCCATAACGGCAACAATAATCAGGTCAAAGCGACGACGCTTGCGAGGATTAGCCCAAATGCTCGACAAGCGCAGGAGCTGCGGTTTATAGATAAATCCAATGCTCAACAAAATGGCCTGCGCCGGAAAAAACAGTGCATTAAAGTACAGCTGATATTTGTATGCCAGCGTGCCCTCCATCACAAACTTGGGCATGCTCTCGATAAGGTTGAACAGGAACAGCGCACCAAAGAGCGGGGCGCACTGGACAAACAGGTGGCCAGCCTCGCGCAGACTCATGCGGCGTGATTTTTCGGTTTCGAGCAGGGCGAGCGGGGCGGTGACCAGTACGAGCGAGGCAATCGCGGCGATGCCCATGGCCATGGCCGCGATGGGCATGCTGCGCGTGAGGAACAGTGCCACGCTAAAGACCGCGATGACGCCGGCGGAACGCAGCGTTTGGCTCATGCCTGCCAAATAGAGCTTGTCGGCCTGCTGCAGGCGGCCCTCGTACACGTCGGCGATGCCGTCGATCACCTTATAGAGGTAGACGCCCAGGCCGATCGTGGCCATCTGCGCATCGTAGCCGCGGGCGCTGCTGTATACCAGGCCGCATGCCAGCGCGAGCGCTCCACAAAGCAGCGGTTGAGCTGGTAGGAGGCAAAGGACGTCTTTTCGTCGATGTCCGAGACCTGGAAATTGCGCACGCCGTAGTTGCACGCGATCATGATGAGCGTGCCGGTGACAAAGGCGATGGAGAATTTGCCTGCTTCTTCGGCGCCCACGAGCTGCGTAGACACGATGGTGAGCAGCGGAAATGCCAAGCCCCACACGGCGGTGCCGAGGGTGTTCCAAAGATAGTCGCGACTGGTGGCGTGCTCCTCGTATTCCGCTTCCTGCATGGAGAAGCCGCCGCCGTAGACGGCACCGAGCAGACGGTTCCACCAAGCGTTGACCATGCGGCGGACGGGGCCGGGCTCCCGATCGCGTTCGCGCCGGCGACGGCGCGTGGCCTGGCTGCTGTCGGGGGCCGCCGGCGTTCCTGGCTGCTGTCGGGGGCCGCCGGCGTT
>JAQCYU010000001.1 GCA_027682925.1 Coriobacteriaceae bacterium AF45-21 | reverse complement strand
CTGCGGGGCCAGCCCGTGGGAGGCCAGGGCGCCGCTGACCGGTGGACGGCACCGAGCCGTCATCGAACTGAGAAGGGGGAGGCCTCGCGGCCTCCCCCTTTTTTGCGTTAACGGGCAACATTTCTTATGCAATTAAATCAATTTAATCATCCACCGCTGAATATAGACGTTCACCGTTCTTTGGTCGGTTCTCTGTTCTCAATGGACTAATATTTGCTTTAGCGCACTGCTGCGCTTGTCCTGTTTTTACACGGGTCGTTTTATTGATTGTGACGGAAGGACTCACATGGCAGATGTTCATGAGCTGCTTGATACTTGGATTGCCAATGTCAAGGACGAGGAGCTCCTCGCTGGGCTCAACACGATGAAGGAGCAGGGTGATGAGGACGCCATCACTGACGCTTTCTTCCAGGATCTCGCCTTCGGTACCGCCGGTCTTCGCGGCACTATCGGTGCGGGCACTAACCGTATGAATATCTATACGGTCGGTCGTGCGACCCAGGGATTCGCTGACTATCTCAATGCGACCTTTGAGCATCCGACGGTTGCCATCGCTCGCGATAGCCGCAATAAAGGTGAGCTGTTCGTTAAGACGACGGCTGCCATTCTTGCAGCAAATGGCGTGACTGCCCTCGTGTATCCCAAGATTTCTCCTGTGCCGACGCTCTCCTGGGCCGTCCGTGATCTTAAGTGCTCCGGTGGCATTTGCATGACCGCTAGCCATAACCCGGCGCCGTATAACGGCTATAAGGCCTATGGCCCCGATGGCTGCCAGATCACCAGCGAGGCCGCCGATGCAATTTCTAAGGCTATCGCCGAGACCGATACATTCACCGGCGTGAAGTCCATGGACTTTGATGAGGCTCTTGAGCAGGGTCTGGTTAAATGGATCGAAGGCTCATGCCTCGAGCGTTATTACGACGCCGTTCTCGCGCGCGGCGTTACGAATCTTTCTGCCGAGGAAATTGCCGGCGCGCCGCTCAAGCTTGTCTATACGCCGCTGAATGGTACCGGCCTCATTCCCGTTACCACGGTGCTCGAGCGCGCTGGCATCACCGATGTCACGGTTGTTCCCGAGCAGAAGGAGCCTAACGGCGATTTCCCGACCTGCCCGTATCCTAACCCTGAGATCCGTCAGGCCATGCAGAAGGGCATCGATCTCTGCGAGCAGGTTCACCCTGATTTGCTGCTTGCAACCGATCCCGACGCCGATCGTGTTGGCGTTGCCGTTAAAAATGGCGATGACTATCTGCTACTGACCGGCAATGAGATGGGCGTTCTGCTGCTCGACTATATCTGCAAGACCCGTGCTGCCTGCGGTGAGGACCTCACTAAGAAGGTTGCCGTTACTACTATCGTTTCTTCCGCCATGGTTGACGCTCTGGCCGACGAGTACGGCTTTGAGCTTCGCCGCTGCCTGACGGGCTTCAAGTACATCGGCGACATCATTACCTCGCTTTCCGATGCTGGCGAGGTCGACCGCTTTATCTTCGGTTTCGAGGAGAGCTACGGCTATC
This sequence comes from Coriobacteriaceae bacterium AF45-21, assembly GCA_027682925.1. Taxonomy (GTDB): domain Bacteria; phylum Actinomycetota; class Coriobacteriia; order Coriobacteriales; family Coriobacteriaceae; genus Collinsella. The sequence continues at coordinate 162,701 of JAQCYU010000001.1, read as the reverse complement.
TGGCCGGTGATCACGTGCGCGATAAGGACGCGGTGAGTACTTCGCTTCTGATTTGCCAGATGGCACAGTATTACAAGCTGCAGGGTAAGAACCTTGCCGACGCGATGCACGAGCTGTACGAGAAGTATGGCTACTATCACAATAAGACGATTTCGCTGAGCTATCCGGGCGCTGAGGGTGCGGCAAAGATGGCCGGCATCATGGCTGGTCTGCGCGAGAACCCGCCCGCGGAGCTCGCCGGTTCCAAGATTGAGGCCGTCGTTGATTACAACACCTGCGTGAACGGCCTGCCGAAGGCTAATGTTATTGAGTTCGATCTTGAGGGCGGCAACAAGGGTATCGTCCGTCCTTCTGGCACCGAGCCCAAGATCAAGCTGTATATCTTTGCCAAAGGCGCGGATGCAGCTGAGGCGGATGCAGCACTTGACGCGATTGAGGAGTCCGGTCGCAAGCTGCTGGCATAAGGCATTTAAGGGTTTATTACTATAGATAGGCGAAAGAGGGGATCTCGGAAACGAGGTCCCCTCTTATTCAAGACTTTAGTCTGCTGGCCGCGCAGCGGCCAGCTTTAAACCACCCGCTACGCGGGTGGAGACAAACGGCTTTACAAAGCCACCCCTCCGACCGATATTGACGATTGTTCAGGCCGTCAAGAATTCGAGTCGAAGGGGTGGTCGCCATGGCCCAGAAGGCCTACAGCCTTTCCCACACGAAGTGGATGTGCAAGTACCACATCGTGTTCACGCCGAAGTATAGGCGCAAAGTGATCTACAACCAAATCAGGAGCGACATAGGGGAGATCCTCAGGAAGCTGTGCGAGTACAAGGGGATCGAGATAATCGAGGGGCACCTGATGCCCGACCACGTGCACGTGCTGCTGGCGATCCCGCCGAAGTACAGCGTCGCGAGCGTCATGGGCTACCTGAAGGGGAAGAGCTCGCTGATGATATTCGACAGGCACGCCAACCTCAAGTACAAGTTCGGCAACAGGAAGTTCTGGGCGGAGGGCTACTACGTGTCCACCGTCGGCCTGAACGAGGCGACGATCGCCAAGTACATCAGGGAGCAGGAGTCCCACGACATCGCGCTGGACAAGCTGAGCGTGAAGGAGTACGAGGACCCCTTCAAGAGGGGGTGATGCCGCCGGTTCGACCGGCGCGCCACGGGTCAAGATGCACTAGGCCTGGACGAAGTCCGGGCCCGCGCCTTTAGACGCGAGCCCGGGGCCCGTGGGTTATACCCTAAGAGCAAACCACCCTTTTTAAGGGTGGTTCTGATTGTATACACGTTGTACTTTGGGACCTAGCTCCCCCGTATGTGCTCTTACTGTTTGGCTGTATTTTGAGTCCATCTAGTGTATTTGAGCGATAATTACTCGCATTGGCGTTAGGGAGGGCTTGATGTTTACCGTATTTGTCTTGGGCAATATTGCTTCGGGTAAGTCGACTGCCTGCCGCTATTTCGAATCTCGTGGCGCTATGCTTATCGATCTGGATGAGCTTGCAAAATCGCTGTATGTGCCGGGCTCTGATATCGTCAATACACTTGCGGATGAATTCGGTTGGGACATTTTGGATGAGGAAGGCGGCATTCGCCGCGGCATCCTCGCTTCTCGAGCTTTCGCTTCTCCTGATTCGGTCGCACGGCTCAATGACATCGTGCATCCCATTCTGATTGAACAGCTTTCGCTTAGGATTCTCGATCCGGTTTGTTGTACTGTTTCATCTCCCCGTTATCCTTTTGCGGTGGTCGAGGTTTCTGCTCCGACTGGTTTTGAGGATGCATTTGGCTTGGCTGATGAAATTTTGGTCATCAGCGCCCCTTTGTCAGTTCGTCGCGAGCGCGCTATTCAACGTGGCATGGAGCCATCTGATTTCGATGCCCGTTCTGCTTGCCAGCCCGAAGAGTCTGTGCTGTGCAATCTCGCTACAACTGTGATTGACAATGCGGCAGACGATAACTCGCTCTTTGAACAACTGGACGCATGGCTTTCGCGCCATGGGTTCGGGGATGTAGTGGATAAGGAGGAGGCCGATGCCTAAGACACGTTTCCTTACGTGGTATCGCCTTATACCGCTGGCTGCCGTTTTTGCCTTCGGCCTTATCTCATTCGTTTACTCGTATGCTCCTGCCGCTTTCTTTAAGCCGCTGTATCCGATTGACTACGAGGCGTATGTAAAGCAATCCAGTATTTCGCATAATCTGGATCCGTATCTGGTGTGCGCTGTCATTAAGTCTGAATCGAATTGGGATCCCGAGGCCGAGTCGAATCAGGGTGCTCAGGGATTGATGCAGCTGATGCCCGAGACTGCCCAGGATATGATCGCCAAGGGCCTTGTCGACGGTGGCGAGTATTCGGCCGACAACCTTAACGATCCGGCTACGAATATCGAGTTTGGCTGTGCGTATCTCTCGTATCTTCTAGCGTATTTTAACGGGTCGACTGACAGTGCCATTGCCGCCTATAACGCCGGCATGGGCAATGTCGACGGATGGGCGCAGCAGAGTACGTCGCTTCATAATGCAATCACCTTTCCCGAGACGCAGGCGTATCTGATTCGTGTCAATAATGCCTGGGTTCGCTACAAGACCCTCTATCCCGATCGGTTCGTATAGGACTATGCCTGCCGCCTGCGTATACTGCAGATATATGAGTTAGGAGTATCCATGGCGGAATTTGAAGTAGAACGCGTTGGTGGTGAACTTAAGCGCTTTGGCGTTGAAGGCTCTGACGTGCCGTTTAAGGTCGTGTCTCCCTATGAGCCTGCCGGTTCCCAGCCTAAGGCCATTGAGTCGCTTGTGCAGGGCGTGAGGGACGGAGACCGCTATCAGGTTTTGCTGGGCGTGACTGGTTCGGGCAAGACCTTCACGATGGCAAAGACTATTGAGGCCCTGGGAAAGCCGACGCTGGTCATGGCTCCGAATAAAACGCTCGCCGCTCAGCTTGCGAGCGAGCTCAAAGAGTTCTTTCCCAACAACGCTGTGGTCTACTTCGTCTCGTACTACGACTACTATCAGCCCGAGGCGTATGTGCCGCAAAGCGATACATATATCGAGAAAGACTCCTCGATTAACGAAGAGGTTGAGATGCTGCGACATCAGGCGACCGCATCGCTACTCTCTCGACGTGATGTGATCGTTGTCGCATCGGTCTCGTGTATCTATGGCATTGGCTCTCCTGAGGACTATGCGGGTCTGGCTCCAAACGTCGACAAGAAGGTGCCGCTCGAGCGCGATGACTTTATCCATGCACTTATCGACATTCAATATGATCGCAATGACTATGACCTGGCACGCGGCACGTTCCGCGTGCGCGGCGATGTTGTCGACGTGTATCCGCCTTATGCCGAGCATCCGTTGCGGTTTGAGTTCTTTGGCGACGAGGTCGAGCTGATTGCCGAGATCGATGAGGTCACCGGTGAGATGCTTCGTGAGTACGAGGCCATCCCCGTATGGCCGGCATCGCACTACGTGACCGAGAAGCCGAAGGTCAAGGCGGCTCTGAAATCGATCAGCGAAGAGTGCGAGAAGCGCGTGGCGGAGCTCAAGGCGACCGACAAGTTGCTCGAGGCGCAGCGTCTGCAGCAGCGCACCGATTATGATCTTGAGATGCTCGAGACGATGGGCTTTTGCAACGGCATCGAGAACTACTCGCGTCATCTGGACGGTCGCAAGCCGGGTGAGCCGCCGTTTACCCTAATCGATTACTTTCCCAAGGATATGCTCTGCATCATCGATGAGAGCCATGTGACGGTGCCGCAGATTCGCGGCATGCACGAAGGTGACCGCTCGCGTAAGGTGACGCTGGTGGAACACGGTTTTCGCCTGCCCTCGGCGCTCGATAACCGCCCGCTTCGTTTCGATGAGTTTGAGGCAAGGATCCCCCAGTTTATCTATGTTTCGGCCACGCCGGGCGATTACGAGCTGCGGGTGAGCCAAAACGACGTGGAGCAGATTATTCGTCCGACCGGTCTGCTCGATCCCAAGATCGATGTGCGTCCGGTTCGCGGTCAGATTGACGATCTTGAAGACGAGATTCGCGAGCGCGTTGCCCGCAAGGAGCGCGTGCTGGTGACCACGTTGACCAAGCGCATGGCCGAGGACCTGACCGACCATCTACTTGATGCGGGCATTAAGGTCAATTACATGCACTCTGATACGGCGACAATGGACCGTGTCGAGATCCTGCGAACGCTGCGCGAGGGCAAGATCGATGTTCTCGTTGGCATCAACCTGCTTCGCGAGGGCTTGGATCTTCCCGAGGTCTCACTGGTGGCAATTCTCGATGCCGATAAGGAAGGCTTCTTGCGCAACCGCCGTTCGCTGATTCAGACGATTGGCCGCGCGGCCCGTAACGCCGATGGCGAAGTCATCATGTATGCGGACGTTGTGACCGATTCGATGAAAGAGGCCATCGAGGAGACGCAGCGCCGTCGCGAGATTCAGATGGCATATAACGAAGAGCATGGCATTGTGCCCAAGACAGTGCGCAAGGCCATCAACGACATCTCAAGTTTTATTGCCGAGGCCGAAAAAACCGTGGGTTCCAAGGGGCGCTCGAAGGGCGATTCTCTTGGTCATGGCGCATTCTATACGCCCGATGAGTCGGGCGAGGGCGGCGTGCCGGAAACGGTGGCGCCCGAGCAGACACTTGCGGAGCAGTTGGAAGAACTGCCGCATGACGAGCTTGTGCGGATCGTCGAAACCATGGAAGAGGATATGCGCAACGCTTCTGCCGCCATGGACTTTGAGGAGGCGGCGCGCCTGCGCGATGCTGTCGTTCAGATTCGGGCGATGCTCGAGGGTGCGTCTGAGGACGAGACGATCGAGCGCTTACGTTCGCAGGCCCGCAAGGTTCCACGTTCGCATCGGGCAGAAAACGCCAGGGTGCACGGTTTAAGAAATAGCGAACAGGCCCCGAGTTCCCTGTGGAGCTCGGGGCCTGTGTCTTTTGCGCGCTGGAATTCGTGCGCTAGAGGTCTGCGATCAGGGCTTCGGCGCAACGGATGCCGTCGGTGGCCGCGCTCATGATGCCGCCAGCATATCCAGCTCCCTCACCACAAGGGTAGAGGCCCGGGGTCGACACGGCATGGCACGTTCGGTCTCGGGTGACAGTGACAGGTGAGCTCGAACGAGTCTCCACGCCGGTAAGAACGGCATCGGGACGGTCGTAGCCTCGTAGCTTTTTTCCGAGTAGGGGAAGTCCCAGGCGGAGCGACTCGACGATATGCTGCGGCAGGGCTTCGTCAATTGCCGTCCAGGTCACACCGAGCGGATAGGTGGGCTTTACCTTTCCGGGCGCCTTGCTGGCGCGTCCTGCGAGGAAATCTCCGACGAGTTGTGCCGGTGCGTTCCAGTTGGAACCGCCCAGGCGATAGGCGGCCGCCTCGCAGGCACGCTGGAGCTCGATGCCGGCGAGCGGGTCATCGTTGGGAAGGTCCTCAGGCGTGACGTTAACGAGCAAGGCGGCATTTGCGTTGCGTCCGTCGCGGGCATTGAGCTAGCGCCGTTGACGCACAGGTGGCCCTGCTCGGAAGAGGCGGCGACAACCTGTCCGCCGGGGCACATGCAAAACGAGAACACGCTGCGGCCGTTGGGAAGATGGGCAACAAGTTTGTAAGGGGCCGCCCCGATCGCTGGATGTCCCGCCGAGGCTCCATATTGGGCTCGATCGATGTCGCGCTGCGGATGCTCGATGCGAACGCCCATGGCAAAGGTCTTTTGTGCGAGGGTCACGTTGTGGTCCTTAAGGAGCTCAAAAATATCGCGAGCAGAATGCCCGCAGGCGAGGATGAGGTGCTTTGTCTCGATTGACTCGTAAGCGGCGTCTTGGGACGATTGGACATCAATACCGGTGATGGCGCCAGACGCGTCGATGCGAATGTCGACGAGCTTTGTTCGATAACGGACGACACCTCCGAGCTGCTCGATGCGCTGGGATATAGCGGTGACAACCGTGGGAAGGATGTCGGAGCCAATGTGCGGCTTGGCATCCCACAGAATATCGCGGGGCGCACCCGCCTCGACGAAGGTTTCGAGGATAAGGCGATGGGCGGGATTTTTGGTTCCCGTATTGAGCTTGCCGTCCGAGAAGGTCCCCGCGCCGCCCAGACCAAACTGGATATTGCTCTCGGGGTCGAGGATGCGCTCCTTTAGAAAGAGGTCGATCGCATGCGAGCGGCGAAATGCCGGGTCGCCGCGCTCGATGAGCAAGGGCTTAAGACCTGCTTCGGCGAGCGTAAGCGCAGCGAAAAGGCCGGCGCATCCGGCGCCGACAACGACAGGGCGTTCTTGAGGTGCGTCGGAGACGGGGGTGGGGAATGAAGACCCATCGTCTTCTATCGCGCGTACGCGTGAGCGGTCACGCTCGGCGACGCTGTCGACCGCTTCTCGCTCGAGGTGGGGACTAGTCAGCTCAACACGAAAGCTCAGGATAAAATGGACGTCTCGTTTTTTGCGAGCGTCGATTGACTTGCGGTGGAGCTCGATGGACTTGATCTCGGAGTCCTTGCAACGTAGGACGCGCTTGGCGACTCGCTTACCAACAATGAGGCAGGCATTTTCATCGCCGGCTTCATCGAGCGACGCGTTGACTTGGGTGATTTCGATCATCGAGGTCTCCTTAGAGGCAAGAAAGAGGCCGTCCGGTATCCCAGACGGCCCGAATGCGTTTTTGATTATAGACTGCGCGGCTACAGGCTGCTTGCAGCGCGAATGCCCGAGAGCCAGGCCCACGCAAGGTTAAAGCCTCCGCAATCGGCGTCGATGTCGAGCGCTTCGCCGCAGACGTAAAGCGGGGCGTCGACAGCGCTGCGCGCGCGTAGACTGGGTATTGAGATGCTCTCGACAGATACGCCACCACGCGTGACCTGCGCCGAGCGCTCCTCGGCTGTTCCCTCGACGAGCAACTTAAAGTGTTTGAGGATTGAGACCAGGTGGATGACATCGTTGGAGCCTGGATGGCACTGCTCGAACGTCGTGCAGACGACGCGGGAGAGTTGCGGGGCGAGCATGCCGTCGAGCCAACGGGGATTGCGGGGCGAAAAGCCGCCGAGCAGCTCAACGCGCCGGTTGAGCATATCGAGCAGCTCGTCTTTGGAGAGGTCGGGGAAAACGTCGAGCAGGATCGTATCGCCGCGCTGGATACGACGGGAGAGGTTGAAGACAGCGACGCCCGAGATACCGAAGGCTCGAAACAGGACTTCACCGTCTTCGTGCCAGAGCTCATTATGATTGCGGGCGAGCGTCAAGCGGGCGCGGACGCGCAGGCCATCCAACGTCTTGAGTGCCGCCCGATCGCCGACGACCGTTGCCGATACGGGGCAGAGGATGGGGTGCAGCGAAGTGAGGGGGAGGCGAAACGTATCGGCGATACCGGTGGGGTTGCCGCCCGTGGCGATAATTACGGCATGTGCCTGCAGGGCCTCGTTCTTGCGAGGGACATCGGCGAGCGCTTTCCGAAGCGAGCGGAGCTCCGATTTTCGGTCGTCGTGCTTTTTTGCCTTGAGCGCCCGCGCCGGACGGTCTATTTGGAGTGCCCAGCCTTCGGAAGTTTTGTGTGCCGAGGCAACGTTGGCTCCGCAGATTAAGGTGATACCCAGGCGGTCGCAAACATTGAGAAGCGCGTCGCGCACCGATTCGGCGCGAAGGGAGCGCGGGTACAGCCGGCCTTCCTCGGAGGTTGTCATGATGCCCAGCGAGGAGAAGAAACCCATAAGCTCTTGTTCGGGCCGGGGGCCCATAACGGATTCAACGAATGCGGGGTGGTTATACCGCTGTGGATCAATCGATTCGTTGGAGAGGTTGCAGCGGCCGTTGCCGGTCGCAAGGAGCTTAAGGCCGCAGGCGACATCGCGCTCAACGATGCAGACGCTTTTGCCAGCGCGTGCGGCCGTAATGGCGGCGGCGAGGCCTGAAGCCCCGCCGCCGATTACCAGGACGTCATAGAAGGCGCTCGTGTTCACTTAGGCCTCGTCGGTCTCGTGCGGGGTAATGGCCTCGACGGCAGAGACTGCCTTGGGCAACATGCCATCGGGCAGTGCGGTCTCGACCTCGCCCTTATCGCAGGCCTCGGCGAGTGCCGGATTAATGGGAAGCTGGCCCAAGATGTCGAGGTTATAGCGCTCTGCGACCTCGGGGAGCTTGCTCTTGCCAAAGACCTCGATCTTCTTGCCGCAGTCGGGACACTCAATATAGCTCATGTTCTCGACAATGCCCAGAATGGGGACGTTCATCTTCTCGGCCATGTTGACCGCCTTGGCGACGATCATCGAGACCAGATCCTGCGGGCTCGTGACGATGACGATGCCGTCGACGGGCAGCGACTGGAAGACGGTGAGCGCGACGTCGCCTGTTCCCGGAGGCATGTCGACCAGCAGGTAGTCGATGGCCCCACGAGGTCTCGCTCCAGAACTGCCTAATGGCGCCTGCGATGACCGGACCGCGCCAAAGGACGGGGTCGGTCTCGTTTTGGAGCAGAAGGTTGGAGCTCATGACCTTGACGCCGTGCTCGGAGATTTCGGGCAGCATGAGGTTGCCAAGGGCATGGACGTGGCGTCCGCTCATACCGAACATTTTGGGGATAGAGGGACCGGTGATGTCGGCATCGAGGACGCCGACCTTGTGGCCGTGACGGGCAAGCTCGGTGGCGATGGCACCGGTGACAAACGACTTGCCGACACCGCCCTTGCCGGAAAGCACGGCGATGACGCGTTTGACCTCGGACAGTGTGTTCTCCTCAAATTGCGACGGCGACGTTTGTCCGCCGGCGGCCTGTGCGTGCTCGCAACCCATGTATGACTCCTTTGTATATGTTGGGGCCGGAGCCCCGTGATGTGACACGAGCGTCATTGTACCCTCGTTTGCGAGCGGGAGTCATTTGCGATGCATTTGGGCCGAGCGTGCTTGCAATACGATGGGTCCAAGCGAATGGGCGGGCTTACTGAACTTTGCTGGCGAACTCGAGGTATTGCATGCGCTGCAGCTTGTCGATCGTTGAGGCGTATGGGCTGTCTTCAGATTCCAAGTCGTAGCGCAGCCCGTCGGCACCAAGGTAGCCGGCGACATTGATGGTGGGCACATCTGACCTTGTTGCAAGCAGAGCCTTTTGATAGTCGGTGAGCGGGGCGCCGATCTTATTAAGGGTAATGGCTGCAATCTCGTTTGCCCCGACGGTGTCGTAGACGTTGAGCTCGGTATTGCCGGCGATTTCATAGTTAGCCCAGACGAAATATGTCGACTGATAGATACGGAAAGCGTGGCTTGCCGTATCTTCCTGAGGGTACAGCTCGTCGTTGAGAGTCGTTGCGGCGCTCGGCTGATGGTCGCCAAAAAAGACAAGGACAACCGGTCTGCCGATATTGCGGAGCTCGTTGATAAAGTACTCGAGGTCCCGGTCGGATGCGTTGATGCAGGTAAGATAGGTGTTGAGCGCGCTATTGGCGCCCTCGCTGGCTCCCTCGACCCAATAGTTTGTCAGCTCCTCGGCGGGAACGGTGCCATAGTCGTAGCCGCCGTGATTTTGCATCGTGACGTCAAAGATGAACTGTGGGGCTTCGTCGGTTCTAAGCAGGTCGAGTATCTTGTCGTAGGTGGCGTAGTCGCATACGCCGGCATGGTAACAGGGCGCACCTTCGAAATCGCCGATCGAAAGAAAGTCTCCAAAGCCCAGCTGCTGATAGATTTTATCTCGATGGTAGTTGACGGGGTTTTGCGGGTGCATAGCGGTAGCGGTATACCCAAGCTCCTTAAGGTCCTTTGCCAGGCTGTTGACACCATTCATCTGATATAGCTGATAGGGGATTTTGCCTAATCCGACAAAGGCCGTTGTCGCTCCGGTCAAAAATTCGAATTCGGAGTTCGCCGTTCCGCCACCGGCGACCGAAGCGAGCATGGTGCCGCGAACAAGTGTGTCGGGAAGCGAGTTGTAGAATGCGGGGCCGGTGTACCCGGCCGCCTGGAGCTGCTCAAAGCACGAAAGGTCGCTAAAACTCTCGTTCATGACGGCAACAATCGTCGGCTTGATTTCATTGAACTGGGCAACGGCCGCCGCGCGCTGCTCGCTCGAGCCATACGTGCTGTCGTAGGTGGCGGCGAGCTCCTGCTCGATGCTCTGCGCCTCATCGGGCGTATAGTCTTCGGGCCTCTCAATAGGCAACTCGTTGACCATTTCGGTGAACGAAGTGATAAAACCCTGAGACGCATACGTGGTGATGGGCTGCCAACGGTCAAATCCAAAATTCAGCGCCTGCTCCAAGTCGATGCTGGAAAAGCCCGAGAGCCCCACAACGGTCACTAGCAGAAAAGCGCAGAGGTTAGCGGCGATTGCGGGGAAGACATGGGTGGGCGTACGGAGCTTTCGCGGTCGGATAAGCGAAAGAAGCCCCAGGGAAATCTCCAGCAGGGCGAGAGAGGTTACGATTCCGGCGGTAAAGGTAAACTCGTATCCCTCGCTCACTTCCATTGCAGTGCCAAGGGCCAAGATATCGCTTGGCAGGATGGCTTCGCCTTTAAACGTTATGACGAAGTGCTCGGCAATGCCAAGGATGCAACAGACGACGGGCACGAGGGCCATGACGCCCCCATGACGCTGTCCCAGCAGATAAAGGGAGAGCAGAACCGTCGCGAGCAGCCCGACGGAAAACCCGAATGAGTTGGCGGGAATGTGATAGAACGTTTCGTTGCAGGCAATTTCGAGTGAAACGAACGAGAGCGCTGAAACAGCGGCGATGACAAGGATGTCACGGCAAATACAGGCAACCGTTCCCGTCTCAAGATCGGTTTGGTCAATAAGTCCCGAAACCAAGGGCTCGACAAGAAGTATGACGGCGGCAGCACCGAGCGCCGAATAAGAAAGGACCCATAGGGAACTGTCCTCATTTACGAGCAATTGATTCGTAATCCGTGCAGCTACCACGCCGAGCGGGATGAGGAGCGTCGCGCACCAAAAGACGCGGGCAATGGGCGGCTTTTCATTGTGTTTGATTGAAAAATACACGCGCACGACGACGGTGGCCACGATAAGGACGGCGATGAATATGGGCAGATTGGCCATGTCGCTCGAAGTGATTTCAAGGGGGATATCTTCGGTCATGGACGTTCCTCTGTTACAGCAAATTAAGTTCAGTAGTAGATTACTGTAACCTTTCCACGGCATTTCGAGAAACAAAGCACCCGATACGCAAAGCTAAAGGTCTGCGAATCTTGTATTACGAACATCTGTGCGCGTCGAGTGCGCTAAACTCATCGACAGTATGATTCGATGCAATAGGAGGCAAGGAGCTTCCATGTCTGATTCTTCTATCGTTATTCGCGGCGCTCGTGAGCACAACCTCCGTGATATCGATGTTTCCATTCCGCGTGACCAACTCGTGGTCATTACCGGTCTTTCTGGCTCGGGCAAGAGTTCGCTGGCATTTGACACTATCTATGCCGAGGGCCAGCGTCGATACGTCGAGAGTCTTTCGAGCTATGCGCGCCAGTTCTTGGGCCAGATGGACAAACCCGACTTGGATTCAATCGACGGCCTTTCGCCGGCGGTGTCGATCGACCAAAAGACGACGTCTAAAAACCCTCGCTCGACGGTTGGCACCGTAACCGAGATTTATGACTATCTGCGCCTGCTGTTCGCCCGTGTGGGCACCCCGCACTGTCCCGAATGCGGCCGCGTCATTGAGCGCCAGACGACCGACCAGGTTGCCGACAAGGTCTTGGCGGCGGGGGAGGGCCGCCGCGCGTTTGTGCTGGCACCGGTGGTGCGCGGGCGAAAAGGCGAGTACACCAAACTGTTTGAGGACCTTCGCGCCGAGGGCTTTAGCCGCGTGCGTGTCGACGGTGAAGTGCGCTCGCTCGACGATCCGATCGATTTGGATAAGAAATTCAAGCACGATATCGAGGTCGTGGTCGATCGCATCGTGATCCGTGAGAATTCTCTGGGCCGTATCGCCGAGTCTGTTGAGCAGGCGACCGCGCTGGCTCACGGCAATGTAAACGTGTACATGCTGCCCGATCGTGATGCTCCCGAGGGGACCGAGGGCGAGCTGCTGGAGTATTCGTTGGCCTTGGCGTGCCCGGAGCATGGACACTCCATTGACGATCTTCAGCCGCGTGATTTTTCGTTTAACGCTCCCTATGGCGCATGTCCTGAGTGCGACGGCCTGGGCTTTAAGAAAACCGTTGATGCCGAGGCGCTGATCGAGGACCCCTCGAAGTCCATTGCCGACGGAGTCTTTGGTAGCCTGTTTGGCAATTCGAACTACTATCCGCAGATTTTTGCTGCGGTCTGCAAACACTTTAAGGTGAGCGCCGATACGCCGTGGGAGGACTTGCCCCCTCGCGTGCGTCGTGCATTCTTGGATGGCCTGGGCGATACGAAGATCTCGGTCGACTACCAAAAGCTCGACGGACGTCGCAGCCAGTGGGATACCAAGTTTTCGGGCGTTCGCAACATCCTGTACGAACGCTATACCGAGACGACGAACGAGAACACCAAGGCGCGCCTGGAGAAGTACATTCGCGAGGAGCCGTGCTCGACCTGCCACGGCGCTCGTTTGCGCTCCGAGATGCTCGCCGTCACCGTGGGCGGCAAGTCCATTTACGAGGTTTGTTGCCTGTCGTGCCGTGAATCGCTCGAGTTTTTTGAGGGCCTGGAGCTCACCGAGCGCCAACAGTTTATCGGCGGCCGTATCGTCAAGGAAATCCTGGAGCGCTTGCGTTTTCTGGTCGATGTTGGACTCGACTATCTGACGCTCGATCGTGCCTCGGCGACGCTTTCCGGTGGCGAGGCGCAGCGTATTCGTCTGGCAACGCAGATCGGCGCGGGTCTCATGGGCGTGCTCTATATTCTGGACGAGCCTCGATCGGTCTTCATCAGCGTGACAACGAGCGCTTGATCAAGACGCTCGAGCGCCTGCGCGATATCGGCAATACCGTTATCGTCGTCGAACACGACGAGGATACAATCCGTGCCGCCGATACGTGATCGACATGGGGCCCGGCGCCGGCGTCAACGGCGGACACGTAGTCGCGGCGGGAACGCCTGCCGATATCATGGCGTGTCCTGAGTCGATGACGGGCGCTTATCTGACCGGCAAACGAATGATCCGGGTGCCTGATGAACGGCGCAAGCCCGGTCGCGGCTGCCTTAAAATTACGGGCGCTCGAGCCAACAACCTCAAAAACGTTACCGCCAAAATCGAGTTTGGTACGCTTACGGTTGTTACCGGCGTGTCGGGATCGGGCAAGAGCTCCCTGGTTACCGACACCATTGCGCCTGCCCTTACGAATGTCATTCACCGTTCGACGCGCCCTGTGGGTCCGTATAAGAAAATCGAGGGCATCGAGTGTATCGATAAGGTTATCGATATCGACCAGTCGCCGATTGGCCGCACGCCGCGCTCCAACCCTGCTACCTATATCGGCCTGTGGGATGATCTTCGCGCGCTGTTTGCGAGTACGCCGGAGTCGAAGGCGCGCGGCTACTCGCCGGGTCGTTTCTCCTTTAATGTGAGTGGCGGGCGCTGTGAGGCGTGCAAGGGCGATGGGCAGATTAAGATCGAGATGCACTTCCTTCCCGATATCTACGTTCCCTGCGAAGTTTGCGGCGGTAAACGCTACAACCGCGAGACACTCGAGGTCACCTACCGTGGCAAGACCATCTCGGACGTGCTCGACATGAGCGTCACCGAGGCGCTGGCCTTCTTTGGGAATATCCCGCAGATCAAGCGAAAGCTCCAGACGCTGTACGATGTAGGCTTGGGCTACGTGAGCCTGGGCCAGCCCGCCACGACGCTCTCGGGCGGCGAGGCGCAGCGTGTGAAGCTCGCCAAGGAGCTTCATCGACGCCAGACGGGCAAGACGTTCTATATTTTGGACGAGCCGACGACCGGTCTTCATTTTGAGGACGTCCGCCAGCTGCTCGATGTGCTGCAGCGCTTGGTCGATGCGGGCAACACGGTGCTGGTGATTGAGCACAACCTTGATGTCATCAAGGTTGCCGACCGCCTGATCGATATGGGTCCCGAGGGCGGTAACGGCGGCGGAACCGTCGTGGTTTCGGGCACACCGGAGCAGGTTGCGGACTGTCCGCAGAGTTATACGGGCAAGTTTTTGGCACCGTTGCTCAGGCGTGACCGGGAGCGTCAGGCTCAACTTGATGCTCAATAAATAGGCGATTCAGTTTATGGGCGCCATCGACTCCTTGTGATTCGATGGCGCTTGCTGTGCCGAAGTGACGTATGCAGCCGAATTGGACATATACTTAATCGTTGCGTCCGAATGCGAGGGAAAGGATATGTCATGGCAAAGGCTGTAAAGACGCCAAAAACCAATGCGATGCGCGAGCTGGAAAGCGCCGGCATTTCCTATGTCTACATACGTACGAAGACGATGGCGATGAGTCGGTGGGCCTGGGGGTCGCGATTTCGGAGCAGCTTGGCGAGGAGCCCGGTCAAGGATTTAAGACCTTGGTCTGCGTGACGCCGTCCAACGACCATGTCGTGTGCTGCATCCCTGTTGCCGATGAGCTCGATCTAAAGTCCGCCGCGCGTGCCGCGGGGGAGAAGTCCTTGGTTATGATGCATGTGAAGGATTTGCTTGCGGCGACTGGCTACGTTCGCGGCGGCTGCAGCCCGGTCGGTATGAAAAAACGCTACCGGACGCTCATTGATGAGACGTGTGTCCTTTGGGATACCATTTTTATTTCGGGAGGCAAGCGTGGTTATCAGCTCGAGCTTGCACCCGATGATTTAATTGCATTTTGCGGGGCGACGGTTGCCGCGATTACGAGAGAGGACTGAGCGATGCCGCAGGAAGAATTGAAGCGCGGAGCTCATTTTGCAAAAGAATCTGTGCCTCAGACACCCTCATCCGAAGCTTCTTCGTCGCGAGATGACACTGACGACATGGGCTCGTCGGACTACTCCACGGTTGGTCGTTCCGCCGGGCTTATGACCATCCTGACTATCGTGTCTCGCGTCACCGGTTTTATCCGCACGTGGGCAATGGCGGCCGCTATCGGCATGTCGCTACTCTCGTCCTCCTATCAGGTCGCCAACAACCTGCCCAATATGCTCTACGAACTCGTGATGGGTGGCATGCTCGTGACGGCGTTTTTGCCCGTGTACATGGGCGTGAGGCGTGAGCAGGGTCGCGAGGCCTCGAACGAGTACGTGGGCAACCTGCTCGGCATTCTGCTTTTAGTGCTGGGTGGCATTTCGTTGCTGGGGACCGTGTTCGCCCCGGGCTTTATCTGGACGCAATCGTTCCTTTCGGGTGACGGTGGCAGCATGGATACCGCTGCGTTCATGTTCCGTTTCTTTGCCATCCAGATTCTGTTTTATGGTTTGGGCTCGGTGTTCTCGGGCGTTCTCAACGCACACCGCGACTACTTTTGGTCGACGTTTGCCCCGGTCCTCAACAATGTGATCGTCATTGCGAGCTTTATGGGTTTTGCGCCCGTGTCCGCACAGTTTGGCGAACGTGCCGGCATCATCTTGATTGCGGCCGGTACGACCCTCGGTGTCTTTGTTCAGATGGCATGTCAGATTCCCGCGCTTGGCAAGCACGGCGTGCATCCCCATATCCATATCGACTTTAAGGACCCCGCGCTGCGCCAGACGATTGCGCTCGGTATCCCGACGCTGCTCGCCACGGTGTGCATGTTTGTCTCGACTTCTATCACCAACGCTGCCGCGCTGGTGGTCCAGCCCGAGACGGGTCCTTCCGTCATCGCCTATGCGCGCCTGTGGTACACGCTGCCCTACGCGCTGATTGCCGCCTCGCTTTCGACGGCGCTCTATACCGAGCTCTCTCATGACGCACAGGAGAAGGATTACGACAGCGTTCGCACGGGCATTTCGCGTGGCGTCGCCCAGATGCTGTTCTTCCTGATTCCGTTCGCACTGTACCTGATTGTCTTCGCACGTCCGCTCAATATGATCTACTGTGCTGGCAAGTTCGATGAATCCGGCGTGGCGCTGGTATCCGAGTACCTTGTCTACCTGGCGCTCTCGCTGCCGCTCTACGGCGTGGTCGTGTTGATGCAGAAGAGCTTCTCTGCCTTGCTCGACATGAAGCCCTATAGCCGCTATTGCCTGTATTCCGCCATCGGCCAGGCCGGCTCGGTTCTGCTGTTTGGCGTTGTGCTGGGCTTCGGTATGCCGGCAATCGCGCTTTCGTATGTCGTCGACTACGTGATCTTGGTCGGCTGTTCGCTGTGGTGGCTGCGTCGTCGCCTGCGTGGCCTTCAGGTCAAATCTATCCTACATGGCGGTTTCTTTGGCCTTTTGCTCGGTGGCTAGGTGCTGCCGCAGGCGCCGGCGTCATGTGGGCGCTTGAACACTTTGTCGGGGCACTTGGCGGCTCGATTCTGATTACTCTTGGCTACGTTTGCGTTGCGGGTGTCGCCTCGCTTGTTGTTACCTTTGGCCTTGCCGTCGTCCTTAAGATGCCCGAGGTCTCGGCGCTGCTTCGTCGCAAGTAGGTGCGCGTGGCCGGTCACGACAACATACCAACGCTTGCCGAGCAGGTTTCGCGCGTTCCCACACAGCCCGGATGCTACCTTTGGAAGGATGCCAAGGGCGATGTCATCTACGTGGGCAAGGCGAAAAACCTGCGCGCCCGCATGCGTCAATACGTGACACTGCAGGATGAGCGTCAAAAGATCCCGCTGATGATGCAGCTGGTGGCGAGCTTTGACTACATCGTTGTCGAAACCGAGCATGAGGCGCTTGTACTCGAGCGCAACCTGATCGGCCAGTACCATCCGTACTTTAACGTCGACCTCAAGGATGACAAGAGCTACCCCTTTATTGCCATTACAAAGGGCGACCTGTATCCCGCGATCAAATACACGCGTGAGCGTCATAAGCCGGGAACGCGCTATTTTGGACCCTATACCGATAGCCGTGCGGCACGTGAGACGATAGATACGCTGCGCAAGGTTATCCCCATCTGCTCTGCATCCTGTGCGGAGTGGCGTCGTTGTCGCCGTACCATCGAGTCCCACAAGGGCGAGGAAGACATCGTCAATATGATTTGCGCACAAAACGGGCGTCCCTGCTTTGACTACCATGTCGGGCGCGGCCCGGGTGCGTGTATCGGCGCGATTTCCCCGGCAGACTATGCCAAGAACGTCAAGCGTGTCGAGCGCTTTTTGTCGGGCCATCGCAAGGATGTCGTCGATGAGCTGACCTCCGAGATGACGGATGCCGCCGAGGCGCTCGACTTTGAGCGCGCGGCACGCGTCAAACGTCGTTTGGAGGTCATCAGGGGTCTGGACGATCGTCAGCAAGTCGTTTTTCCCTCCAGTGTCGATATCGATGTCATCGGGTTCTATCGCGAGGAGACCATCTCCGCCGCTTGCGTCTTCGTCGTTCGCGAGGGCCGAACAGTTCGCACCTGCGAGTTCATTCTCGACAAGGGTCTTGATGTTGACGAGGAAGAGCTCCAGTCGGGCTTTCTTAAGCGCTATTACGACGAGACGGCTGATATTCCAGCTGAGGTCAACCTTTCCGTCGAGCTTGAGGATGCGGAGGCGCTGGGGGAGTGGCTTGCGGGCAAGCGTGAGCGTTCCTGCCATCTCCATAGGCCGCAGCGTGGCGAAAAGCACCGTCTGCTCGATATGGCATCCAAAAATGCGCGCCATGCCCTCATGCGCTACATGATGCGAACGGGGTACGCTGACGACCGCACCAATCAAGCGCTCCTGGAGCTCGAAAGTGCGTTGGCGCTGCCATCGCCGCCGTTGCGTATCGAGTGCTTCGATATCTCTACACTGCATGGCACCTTTACGGTCGCCTCGATGGTGGTGTTTACCAACGGGCGCGCCGACAAGAGCCAGTACCGTCGTTTTAAAATTCAGGCCGAATTGGACGAGGCAAACGACTTCGTGTCGATGTCCGAGGTTTTGGGACGACGCTATGCTCCCGAGCGCATGGCCGACGAGCGCTTTGGCTCGCGCCCCGATTTGCTCGTTGTCGATGGCGGTAAGCCGCAATTGACCGCTGCGATCAAGCAACTTGAGGCTCTTGGGCTCGATATACCAGTTTGTGGCTTGGCGAAGGCCGACGAGGAAGTTTTTGTGCCTTGGGACGAGACTCCTGTCGTGCTGCCGACCGGGTCTGCTTCGCTCTATCTAATTAAACAGGTACGCGATGAGTCCCACCGATTTGCCATCACGTTCCACCGTGAGTTGCGCGATAAAGCCATGACGGTTTCGGTACTCGATGACGTTCCGGGCGTGGGACCCACCAGAAAACGTGCCCTTATGCGCCATTTTGGCTCGATGAAGCGTTTGCGCGCGGCGAGCGAGCAAGAGATCGCGGAAGTTCGCGGCATACCTGCCGATGTTGCCAAGGCGGTCCACGAGGCGCTCGTTGCATGGAATGCCGAGCGCGCCGAGGCGGCGGCTGGCCATTCCGATAGCTAAACACGAGCCTAAACAACTGATATACATGATTGCGCGATTTTCAACCATTTATTTCGCCATGATTGCCTGCTGGTTTCGGGTTTTATTAACGCTAAAACGTTTGACTAACCCAAGCGAAAACCCTGCTATCCTGCGGGTTGACGAAGACTGATATCTCACCTCGCCGATACATACTGTCTGTCGAATCATTTGTCAATGAATTCGGTGAACGGTAGTAAATACCGTTCAAGCGTATGTATGTATCGGTCGCCGAGCGCGGCACCTCAGTTGGGTTCGTCGGTAGGTAAGGTATATATCGTCCGCAAGTTGCGCGGGGGCAAGTCTAGGTGCTCCCGGGTAAGATTCTCTATTGATAGGAGAAGACATGGCCATCATCAACAAGGGTATGTCCAGGCGTTCGTTCCTCGGCCTCACCGGCAGCGTCGCTGCTGTCGCAGGGCTTGGTCTCACCGGCTGCGGTGGCAGCTCTAGCGACGAAGGTTCCGCTTCCGGTTCCACCGATTCCGCCAACCGTGGCGGCGGCGTGATCACCGCTGGTTCCGCTTACGCTCCGTCCAGCTTCGACCCCGCCAGCACCGGCTCCGCTGTGGGCCTGGGCGCTAACTGGCACGTCATCGAGGGTCTTTACGGCATCGATTACCACGACTACAGCACCTTCAACGAGCTCGCCACCGACGATCCCAAGTCCGTAGACGACACCACCTTCGAGGTCACCATCCGTAAGGGTGCCAAGTTCTCCGATGGTACCGAGGTCACTGCTGACGACGTCGTTGCCTCCTACACCGCTTGCGCTGCTTCCGCTACCTATGCTCCGTTCTTCCAGCCCTTCGAGTCCATCGAGGCCAAGGACGCCAGCACCGTAACGGTCAAGACCAAGGTCCCCAACTTCTCCCTGCTCAAGGATCGTCTGGCCATCATCCGCGTTACCCCGGCTACCCAGGCCGAGGAGGATCGCGCCAAGCAGCCGATCGGTTCCGGCCCCTGGATGTACGACTCTATCTCCGATACCGAGATCACCCTGGTTCCCAACCCCGAGTACAACGGTGAGTATGCTGCCGAGGATAAGAAGATCCAGTACAGCATCCTGACCGACCCCACCGCTCGCGTTACCGCTCAGCAGGAGGGCTCCACGCTCGTTATGGAGCTCGTTACCGCTGACGCCGTCGACCAGCTCGAGAGCGCCGGCTGCAAGATCGATAACGTTCAGGGTTTCGGCACCCGCTTCATCATGTTCAACGTCGCCAAGGAGCCTTGGAACAACGTCAAGGTCCGTCAGGCTGTCATGTATGCGCTCGACACCGAGAAGATGGTCAGCAACACCTTCGCCGGCCTTGCCACCGCTGCCAGCTGCTACCTGCCCAAGAGCTTCACCAACTATCATGAGGCTTCCACGGTGTACAAGACCGATGCCAAGAAGGCTAAGAAGCTCATCGAGGAGTCTGGCATCACCCCGGGTGCCATCACCCTGCGCACCACCGACAACGAGCAGATTAAGGGCATGGCCGCCCAGGTCAAGAACGACCTCGACGCTCTCGGCTTCGATGTGACCATCCAGACCGATACCTCGCCGGCCACCTACGCTGCCATCGACGGCGGCGAGGCCTACGATATCCTCCTTGCCCCTGGCGATCCTTCCTGCTTCGGCGCGACCCCGACCTGCTGCTCAACTGGTGGTACGGCGACAACGTTTGGATGCAGACCCGTTGCCCGTGGAAGGAGTCCGCTGAGTGGCAGAAGCTCCACGGTCTCATGGACGAGGCTCTTGCCGCCGAGGGCGACGAGCAGCAGAAGAAGTGGAACGAGTGCTTCGACATCATTGCCGACAACGCCGTTCTGTACCCCGTTGTCCACGTCAAGACCGTCTCCGCTTCCTGGGACGATCCGTCCACTGCGCCCAACGGCGAGGCCCTCGATGGCTTCAAGGGCATCGGCACGACGAGCATGTCCTTCAGGGGCGTTGCGACCGTCAAGGCGTAAGACTCGCTTGAGTCTGTATGCAGGATGTCGGTCGTTGGGACCGTATCCTCATAGTTGAAACAAAGACCCGGGCGACCTCGATGTCGCTCGGGTCTTGTAATGAGTATCCGTACTCATATACCAGTTGGTCCTACCGACAAAAGAAAGGGGAGAGAACGTGAACAACTTGCTACGTTTGATTGGAAGGCGTCTTGTGGCGCTGCCGATCATGGCATTGGGCGTCACCGTCCTGGTGTTCTTCCTTATGTCGTTCTCCAAGACCGACCCCGCCTACACGGCGTTGGGTGACGGTGCCTCGCCCGAGGCGGTTGCCGAGTACCATGAGAAGTATGGTCTGGACGACCCCTGGCCTGTGCGCTACGTGCGCTATATGGGCGATTTGATCCATGGCGACATGGGCACCTATGGTGCTGCTCGCAACTCCGTTGCCAAGCGCATCTCCACGGCCCTGCCCGTCACGATGCAGCTGACCTTCATCGGCCTTGCCATCGGTGCGGTCGTTTCGTTTTTACTCGGCGTCATCGCGGCACTGTATCGCGACAAATGGCCGGACCAAGTGATCCGCGTCTTTTCCATCGCCGGCTTGGCAACCCCGTCGTTCTGGCTTGCCGTTCTGTTGATCCTGCTGTTCTCTTCCTACCTTAAGGTGCTTCCGGCATCGGGTGCTCTGCCTCACTTCACCACGAATCCGGCTGGTTATCTGGGCCGCATGATTATGCCCGCCATCGCCTTGGCATTTCCGCTGACGGGCCAGATGACTCGTATCGTGCGTACCGCCATGGTCGAGGAGCTCGACAAGGACTATGTCCGTATGGCTCGCGGTGCCGGCGTTCCCGAGAAGGTCGTCGTCGGTATCAACGTTCTTCGCAATGCGCTGATCACCCCGGTCACCACCCTCGGTCTTAAGATCGGTTACCTCATGGGCGGCGCCGTCGTCATCGAGGTTATCTTCAACCTCCCCGGCATGGGCACCGCGATTCTGCAGGGCGTTCAGGGCAACGAGGCGAACCTGGTTCAGGGCGTCGTTATCGTCGTTGCTCTTGCCTTCATCATCATCAACATCGTGGTTGACATGCTCTACCTGCTCATCAACCCGCGCATCAGGACGGTGTAGATTATGGTAAAGATTCGAGAGAAGCAAACCGAGCAGCTCGAGAAGGCTGCCTCCAAGGGGCTCAAGCTCGGTGGCTGGAAGAAGATGACGCTGTCTTCTAAGATTGCCG
This sequence comes from Coriobacteriaceae bacterium AF45-21, assembly GCA_027682925.1. Lineage (GTDB taxonomy): Bacteria > Actinomycetota > Coriobacteriia > Coriobacteriales > Coriobacteriaceae > Collinsella. The sequence goes on along the minus strand of JAQCYU010000001.1, from coordinate 141,074 downwards.
CCGTCGTGCTGGTGCTGGTCGCCCTGACTGCGATTCTGGCGCCCCTTCTTGCCCCCTATAGCCCGGTCGAGATCTTTACGGCTCGCCAGGCTCCCGGCAACGGATTTATCTTCGGTACCGACGATAAGGGTCGCGATATTCTGTCGCGTATGCTCTACGGTGGTCGTTACTCGCTGATTATCGGCTTTGGCGCCACTGCCATGGCTCTGGTCTGCGGCTCGGTCGTGGGCGCCCTTGCAGCGGTTTCGCGCAAGGCCGTCTCCGAGACGATCATGCGTATCTTGGACATCATCATGTCCATCCCGGGCATCGCCCTCGCGGCCGTCTTCGTCTCCATCCTGGGCAACTCCGTGCCGTCGATCATCTTCGCCATCGGCTTTATGTACACTCCGCAGATTGCCCGTATCGTGCGCGCCAACATCGTGTCCGAGTACGGCGAGGACTATGTCCGCGCGGTCATCGTTTCCGGCGCCAAGGCTCCGTGGATTTTAATCAAGCATGTTCTGCGTAACTGCATCGCCCCGATCATGGTCTTCACCGTTACCCTAGTCGCCGACGCCATCATCTTCGAGGCTTCGCTGACCTTCATCGGCGCTGGTATCCAGGAGCCACCGCTACCTGGGGCAACATCCTCGCCGACGCCCGCGGCGGCGTGCTCGCCGGCCGTTGGTGGCAGGCGTTGTTCCCGGGCCTGGCCATCATGATCACCTGCCTGGCGCTCAACATCCTCTCCGAGGGCATTACCGACGCCATGGCCGCTGCTCCCTCCGCCGCCCTGGATCCGACCGATTCCTCCAAGCGTCGCGAGGCCGACCTGCTGGTCTCCGACCCCGTTCGCGCCTACAAGGAGCAGGCCCAGTCCCTCTCCGCTCGCCTTGGCGCCCTGCGCGATGTCGAGCTCAAGCGTGACGATCGCCATGTGCCCGACGAGTCTGTCGAACCGATTCTCTCGGTCCGTGACTTCTGCATTCAGTTTGAGCATCACGGCGATATCAACGTCGTCGACCATGTCAACTTTGACGTCCGTCCTGGTCAGACCATGGGCCTGGTGGGCGAGTCCGGTTGCGGTAAGTCCATCACCACGCTGGCCATCATGGGCCTGACCGACGATGACGAGCACCTTTCCGGCCAGGTCCTTTGGGAGGGCCGCGACCTGCTCAAGATGAGCAAGAAGGAGTGGTTCGGCCTGCGCGGTACCGATATCGCTATGGTCTATCAGGACGCCCTGTCCTCGCTCAACCCCTCCATGCTCATCTCTGCCCAGATGAAGCAGCTCACCAAGCGCGGCGGCACCCGCAGCGCCGAGGAACTCCTGGAGCTCGTGGGCCTCGACCCCAAGCGTACGCTCGAGAGCTACCCGCATGAGCTTTCCGGTGGCCAGCGTCAGCGTGTCCTGATCGCCATGGCCCTTACCCGCGACCCCAAGCTGGTCATCTGCGACGAGCCCACGACCGCTCTGGACGTTACCGTCCAGAAGCAGGTCATCAAGCTGCTCAACGACCTTCAGGCCAAGCTCGGCTTTGCCATGATCTTCGTCTCGCATGACTTGGCGCTGGTCGCCGAGGTCGCCCATAACATCACGGTTATGTACGCCGGTCAGGTTATCGAGCAGGCGCCCACCAAGGAGCTGCTCACTAACCCGATCCACGAGTACACCCGCGGTCTTCTGGGCTCCGTTCTGTCCATCGAGAGCGGTTCGGGCCGTCTGCACCAGGTGCCCGGCGCCGTTCCGAGCCCGCGCGATTTCCCCAAGGGCGATCGCTTCGCGCCCCGCTCGAGCCATCCGCGCATTGGCCTGGACACCCGTCCGGTCTTCAAGCGCGTGCCCGGCACCGAGCACTTCTATTCCGAGCTCCCCGACGAGGTGCTCAAGGCAAATGGTTTGACCCCTCACGCGGAGGTGATGTAGATGAGCGAGACCGCAGTCAACGGCGTCGAGCCGATCATCTTCCTTGATGACGTCCACGTCACCTTTAGGACCCGTACCGGCTCGATTCTGCACCCCAACCTGGTTCACGCCGTCCAGGGTGTAACGATTAGGCTCATGCCCGGTCAGACGATCGGCATCGTCGGCGAGTCCGGTTGCGGTAAGTCCACCACCGCCAACGTCATGTGCGGCCTGCAGGCCCCCACGAGCGGCAAGGTCTACTTTAAGGGCAAGGACGTAACCAAGCGTACCGCCGAGGACCGTCGCCACATGGGTCGCGTCATCTCGGTCGTGTTCCAGAACCCGGCCACGGCGCTCAACCCCCGCATGGTCGTTCGCGAGCAGCTGCTCGATCCCATGCGCGTCCACAATCTGGGCACCGAGGCCGAACAGGAGAAGCGCGTCAAGGAACTCCTGGAGCTCACTGGCCTGCCCAGCTCCGCCGCCGAGGTTCTTCCCGGCCAGCTTTCGGGCGGCCAGCGCCAGCGCGTCGCAATTGCCCGTGCCCTGTCGCTGAACCCCGATGCCATCATCGCCGACGAGCCCACCTCGGCTCTGGACGTTTCGGTCCGCGCGCAGATTCTGAACCTGCTGACCGACCTTAAGAAGGAGCTCGGCCTGGCCATGGTGTTCATCAGCCATGACATCCAGACGGTCCGCTATATCTCTGACGACATCATCGTTATGAATGGCGGCAAGATCGTCGAGCAGGGCGAGGCCAAGCAGGTCTTCCAGCACCCGCAGGATCCTTACACCAAGATGCTGCTCGGCGCTGCGCCGTCGCTGCTGCATCCCAAGCTCGGCGAGTAGTCTCGCTTTCCCTCCCGTGCGCCCGGTTCCCTTGCCGGGCGCACCTCCGTTGCGATTTCGAAAGGTTGGGTTCACGAGCCATGCCAAGTGCTCAGGAGCTACAACATCAATTTGGTGAATATCGAGGCGCCATGCCCCGTCCATCAGATTTCGATCTCTTTTGGAAGGATCGCATGGCTGAGGCCGACGCCGTCGGGCTTGACTATGCGATCGAGACGGCATCGGTCTTCGATGCCGTGACCTGCCAGCTTTTCGACCTCTGGTATACCGGCATGTGTGGCGCTCGCCTGCATGCCAAGTACCTTAAACCCGTCTCGGACGAGCCCGTGCCATTGGTACTTCAGTTCCATGGATATCCGGGTGCAAGCCGCAGCTGGTTTGAGCAGGCGTCGTTTGCGGGCATGGGCATGGCACTCATCGCCCTCGACTGCCCCGGCCAAGGAGGTCCCTCCGAGGACATTGGTGGATTTGAGGGCACGACGGTCGCGGGCCATATCGTCGCCGGTATCGACGGCGACCCGGCTAACCTCTACTATGTCCGCTTGCACCAAGATATTCGCATCCTGTGCCGCATCGTTCGCGAGCTCGAGGGCATCGATCTTACCCGCGTATTTGTGAACGGCGCATCGCAGGGCGGCGGTTTGGGTATTGCAACCTGCGCGCTCAATAGCGATTTGGTTGACCGCGCGGCTATCCTCTATCCCTTCTTATCGGACTTCCGCCTGGTTTGGGATCTGGATGCCGACGATATTGCCTACGAGGGTCTGCGCTATTGGTCGCGTTGGTTTGACGAGGACTCGACTCGTATCGAGGAAGCCTATGCCAAGCTGGCGTACTTCGATTCCAAGAACTTTGCCCCCATGGTCAAATGCCCCGTGCTGTTTGGCACCGGCACAGCCGATACCGTCTGTCCGCCAGCGACGCAGTTTGCGGTCTATAACAACCTGACCTGTGAAAAGCGTCATGAGTTCTTTGAAGGCTTTGGCCACGAGGAGATTCAGGATTTTGACGATCTGATCATTCCGTTTTTCTGCAAGGGAGGGGAGGCTTATGTCTAAGTGCGAGAGCAATGTCAATGAGCTGATTGTCTCCGACCTTGTGGGGATTCCCGGAACGGTCTCGTCAAGGCTCGCTGATTTCCGGGATTGGCGCGGTGATGCTTCTGCGGATGTTTCCGAATTAGAGATAGCCGCTTCGGACCTTGAGGTTTGCGGGCCGAGTATTACGGCGATCGATTTCGCCAATCCGTATGCCCGCTACTCCGAGGTTTCCTTTGAGCTTGGTGGCGATGTGGTCCACGCACGCTTGATTGAGCCTGCCGGTCGCGCCCGAGCATCCGAGCTTGTGCCGCTATGTCTGATGTTTCACGACATCGACCGACCCGTGCGGGGATGGCATCACATGACGAGGTTTGCGGCCATGGGATATGCCGTGCTTGCGCTGGACGATGAGGCGATTGGATCCAGCGAGCTGCAGCAGGGGATTGCCTCTCCTGCTTTTGTCAAGCGCGTCCGTTGGGGTTGCGCGATGGCGAAGGTGGCGCGCAATCTTGATGGCGTGGACCCCGACCGCATCTTTGCATGGGGCGAGGGCCTTGGCGGCGGAGTCGCGCTGGCGGTTTCTGCTCTGGACGAGCGGGGCCTCGCCTGCACGGCGGTTGCCAATCCAATTCCCGGTGGCCTCGAGGCGTTGTCGTCTCGGGTGCGTGGATCGGTGCTCATGGGCACATCGCTCATGGATGCCGTGAGCGATCCCAAGGGCCAGTTTGCCGTATTCAACGGTCTTGAGTGTGACCGGAGGCATATCATCTATGCCAAATACGCTCATGAGCGCATCAATGCGTTCGAAAACGAAGTCATCGACTTTTTTAACCAAACGTTCTACCCGTGTTCTTTGGCCTAGACGGCCTGGACACTGCCAACAAGAGTGGGTGGCATAGGGCCGCCCGCCAGACAACTAAGGAGATTCTTGTGGCAACTCAGAAATTCACCGGCGTTATCCCTCCCGTCGTTGTTCCCGATACCGAAGATCACCAGCTCGACGTTGCCTCCTTTGAGCGCAGCATCAACCGCATGATCGATGCCGGCGTCGATGGCCTGTTCTTCCTGGGCTCTTCGGGCGAGGTCGTTTTCTCCACCGATGAGCGTCGTCGCCAGATCATTGCCGAGGCCGTTCGTATCGTCGACCATCGCGTGCCCGTCCTGGTCGGCATCATCGATACCGAGACCGAGCGCATGATCGAGCACGGTAAGGTCGCTCAGGAGCTGGGCGCCGATGCGCTTGTCGCCACCTGCCCGTTCTATGCCTGCAGGGCATGACCGAGGTCGAGGAGCACTTCCGCATCCTGCACGAGGAGCTTGACCTGCCCATCTTTGCCTATGACATTCCCGTCTGCGTTCACACCAAGCTCCCCTGGAAGCTCCTTGCCAAGCTCGGCGCCGAGGGCGTCCTTGCTGGCGTCAAGGATTCCTCGGGTGATGACATCTCGTTCCGCTACCTCGTTCAGGAGAACGAGAAGAACGGCCATCCGATGAGCATCCTCACCGGTCACGAGGTTGTCGTCGACGGCGCTTACCTCGGTGGCGCCGACGGTTCTGTCCCGGGCCTTGCCAACGTTGAGCCCGAGGCTACGTGCGCCAGTGGAAGGCCGCTCAGGCCGGTGACTGGGCTACCGTCAAGGCCGAGCAGGATCGCCTCAACGAGATCTCCCACATCTGGGATGTCACCTCGGGCGTCCAGGGCTATGCCGGTGGCGTCGGCGCCTTCAAGACCGCTATGAACCTCATGGGCATCTTCGACAGCCCGACCATGCCGCGCCCGGTGAAGGCCATGACCGGCGAGAACGTCGAGGCGATTAGGAAGGTCCTTCAGGACAACGGTCTCCTGTAAAGCTTCCCAGGCACCCGACCTCGCCGTTCAACCGTGTGGCCATGACCCATTAGGTCAATGGCCACACGGTTTCTCGGCGATCTCGGACACCTGGAAAACCTTTACTGCGCTGTGACGGCTAGCCTGACGGCGCATTTCCTGTAGTTGTTTTTATCTCCGAAGGAGAGCGACATGGAGAACAAGTACGTCTGCTCTGTCGATATCGGCGGAACTAAAATTGCGACTGCCATCATGGAGTACCCGGCTGACGGTAGTGTGCCCCATCCCGTTTTTGAGGCCGAGGTTCCCACAGAGGCCCAAGAGGGCGGCGAGGCCGTCTTCCAGCGTATCGAGGCGTCTATCAAGGCCGCTCTTGAGGCGAATCCCGATGTCGAGGTTCTCGGTGTCGGTATCGGTGCCGCAGGCGTCGTCGATCCCAAGACGGGCGCCATTGCGTATGCCAATGAGATCATGCCCGGCTGGTCCGGCGTTCAGTTGGGGCCGCGTCTGCGCGAGGACCTTGGTCTTCCCGTTGCCGTTGTGGGCGACGTGCAGGCTCATGCTCTGGGCGAGGCCCACTGGGGTGTCGGCAAGGGCAAGTTCTCCGTCTTGTGTCTTGGCATCGGTACGGGTATCGGCGGCGCATATGTCGAGAACGGCCGCGTGATGCAGGGCTTCCATGGTGCTGCTGGCCATATGGGCCACATCGAGTGCTCGGCTGCCGTCGGCATTCCCTGCGCCTGCGGGCGTTCCGGCCATCTGGAGTCGGTTGCTTCGGGCACTTCCATTGGTCGTATGTACGATGAGCGCTTTGGCCGCGTCGACCCCAGCCGTCCTTCGGTCGGTCGCGATGTGAACGACCTGTGCCGTGCAGGCGACGCAAAGGCGACCGAGGTCATCCATGACGCCGGCTTTGCGCTGGGCGCCAGCTTGGGCTCGCTTGCCAACATCTTGGATCCCGAGGTCATCGTGCTTTCGGGAGGTGTGATTCACCAGGGTCCCGATTGGCGTTCGCAAACGTGGAAGGACTCGGTGCACGAGGGCTATGCCAGCCAGGCGCTCGACCCGCTTCAGGACACGCCGATCCTCATCGGTTCTCTGGAGGGCGACGCGCCGCTCATCGGCGCCGCCGAACACCTTCTTGCGTCGTTGAAGTAAACATAACTACCAAGTGCGCCTTCTGAGGTGCCGCAGATTGACGTGAAAGAGGAGCGAAGCGTACTTCGGTACGCGAGCGACGGTTTGAACGTCAAGGTGCGGTGTCTCAGAAGGCTGTTTTGAGAAAGGTTGAGTCGAACATGACCGTTGATCCTTTGATCCAGTCCCTGAAGGGCAAGCTCGTCGTGAGCGTTCAGGCGTATATGGGCGAGCCGCTTCGTACGCCCGAGACCATGGCTCAAATGTCTCGCGCTTGCGAGCTTGGCGGCGCCGCCGCCATTCGCTGTCAGGGCCTTGCCGACATTGCCGCTATTAAGGGTCGCTGTGAGGTTCCCGTCATCGGCCTGTGGAAGGATGGACACGAGGGCGTTTACATCACGCCGACGCTGCGTCACGCTCGCGCCTGCGTTGCTGCCGGTGCCGATATCGTGGCGATCGACGCCACCGATCGTCCGCGTCCCGATGGCAAGACGGTCGAGGATACCTTCCGCCCGCTGCACGAGGAGGGCGTGCTCCTGATGGCGGATTGTGCCACCATCGAGGACATTCGCCGTGCGGTTGATATGGGCTTTGACCTGGTATCCACCACGCTTTCTCACGGCGTCGCCGCCATCGACTGCACCATGGCCGATGGCCCCGACCTGCCACTCCTGCGTCAGGCGACCGAGGAATTCCCCGGTCTTCCCATCATCTGCGAGGGCCGCGTGCACACGCCCGAGGAGGCTCGCGCTGCGATCGATGCTGGCGCCTGGGCCGTTGTCGTCGGCACCGCCATCACGCACCCCACGAGTATTACGAGTTGGTTCAAGGCTGCGCTTGAGGCGTAAGACAGGCCTCGTATCCGCTCGGGGCGGTATACTCAATATAGGCAATTGACCGCGCGGGATCCGGGTTGCTGGGTCCCGCGCTTGTTTTTGGGAGGCAGCACATGCAAAAGGGAGATGCCATGGATGCGGCGGAGCGCTCGGAGCGCATCCCCGATATCGTCATCATCACCGGAATGTCCGGATCGGGCCGCACACAGGCCATGCACGTGTTCGAGGACATGGGCTATTTTTGCATTGATAACCTACCTCCGCGTCTCATCGCCCAGCTTGCCGAGCTCGTCGGCATCAATACGGGCGTGGGCAGGCATCTCGCCGTCACCTGCGATTTGCGTAGCCAGGGACTGTTTGACGAGTTGCTCGATGCGGTCGCCGCGCTCGAAGAGCGCGAGATGAGCTGCGACATCGTGTTCCTGGAGGCTTCTGACGAGGTGCTGATTCGTCGCTACAGCGAAAATCGCCGCCGTCATCCCATTGCCAAGCCGGGGGAGACTACGGCCGATGCCATTCAGCGCGAGCGCCTTCAGCTGCAGGGCGTGCGCGATCGAGCCGATATGATTATCGACACGAGCCGCCTGCGCACCTCTGCCCTGCGCAACAAATTGCGCATGGCGTTCTCCGAGTTGTCCGACCAGCAGCTCATGGACGTTCACGTGTTCTCGTTTGGCTTTAAGCACGGTATGCCCGTCGAGGCGGACATTATGATCGACGTTCGCTTCCTGCCCAATCCGTTTTACGATCCCGAGATGCGTACCATGACCGGTCTCGATAAGAAAGTCTCCGACTTTGTTCTGGACCATCCCAAGACCCAGGAGTTCTGGAAGGCCTGGACGCAGCTGCTCGATACGGTGATGCCGGGCTATATCGCGGAGGGTAAGCCGCAGCTTTCTATCGCCATCGGCTGCACGGGCGGACAGCACCGTAGCGTCGCCATTGCCGAGGCCACGGCCCGTTACCTGGAAGGCGCCCAGTATCACGTGAGCATCTCCCACCGCGACCTGTCGCGCGCCAACACGAAGGCATAGGCCTGCATGTCGTTTACCGCTGAGGTGCGCGACGAGCTTGCGCGCTGCGAACCCGAATGTGAATACTGCGATTTGTCGACGCTTGCCGCCCTGACGCGTGTGAGCGGTACGCTTTCGTTGGCCGGCTCCGGGCGGTATCGTTTGACGGTCGCGACCGAGACGGGAGCCGTCGCGCGCACGATGATCACGCTGACGCATCGCATCCTTAAGCTCAAAACGGAATTCACCGTTCGTAAATCGGTCTTGCATAAGGTCCGTAACTATCTCATTACCCTGCCCGATCAACCCGACCTGGACAAGGCTCTGGTGCTGCTGGGCATTCTAGACCGCAGGGGAGGGCTCGTTGCTGGTGTTCCCCGACACATCGTTGCCCGTCCCTGCTGCAGGCTTGCCTACATCCGCGGCGCGCTCATCGCGGGCGGCTTCGTGGCCGATCCACGCGGCGATTTTCATTTGGAGATCGCGGTGCAGGGCGAGCAATATGCCAAGGGGCTTTGCGACCTGTTGGGGCAGATTGGGGTCCATGCTCGTGTTAATGCGCGGCGGGGGTCATATGCCGTGTACATTAAGAGCGCCGAGGAAATCGAGCATTTATTAAAGCTGATTGGTGCCAAGCGCAGCGTTGCCGAGATTGAGGAGGCGCGCGCGGTCAAGTTGGTTAAGAACGATGTGAACCGTCGCGTGAACGCCGAGCTCGCCAACCAGACCAGAAGCGCCGGTGCTGCCCAACATCAGCTTGCGCTTATCGATGAGCTCGAGCAGCGCGGCCTTCGCGATGCGCTTCCGGATGCCTTGGCGGTCTTTTGCGACCTGCGCGAGCGCTATCCCGATCTGTCGCTGCGTGATTTAGGGGAGATGGCTGACCCTCCCTTGTCGAAGTCGGCCCTCTACCATCGAGTTTTGAGGCTTGAAAAGCTCATTGAAGCAAACGGGTAGTTTAAAGTATCGACTTATATACGGATTTAGCTGCTATTTTATTCTTTAAAACGTTTTAACGTAAATTTGATTTTCAATTTCGAGCATTCTCGTGAAATTCAAGTCAAAAAAAAGGTATATTAGGCGAGTGGTTAGTTTGTGGGCCTCAACGGCGGGCGCTGTAGCTTGCGGGGGCCTTACGAAAGGAGACACAATGGCAGTAAAGGTTGCTATTAACGGCTTCGGTCGCATCGGTCGTCTGGCTTTCCGTCAGATGTTCGGTCATGAGGGCTCCGAGATCGTCGCTATCAACGACCTCACCTCTCCCGATATGCTCGCTTACCTGCTGAAGTACGACTCCACGCAGGGCAACTACGCTCGCGATCACGAGGTCGTTGCTGGCGAGGATTCCATCACCGTTGACGGCAAGGAGATCAAGATCTACAAGGAGGCCGACGCCAACAACCTGCCTTGGGGCGACCTCGACGTCGACGTCGTTCTCGAGTGCACCGGCTTCTACACCAGCAAGGCTAAGGCTCAGGCCCACATCAACGCTGGCGCCAAGAAGGTCGTCATCTCCGCTCCGGCCGGCAGCGATCTGCCCACCATCGTGTACAACGTCAACCACGAGACGCTGACCGCTGAGGACAACATCATCTCCGCTGCTTCCTGCACCACCAACTGCCTCGCCCCGATGGCCAAGGGTCTGAACGACTTCGCTCCCATCGTGTCCGGCATCATGACCACCATTCACGCCTGGACCGGCGACCAGATGCCGCTCGACGGCCCGCAGCGCAAGGGCAACAAGCGTCGTAGCCGCGCCTGCGCCGTCAACATCGTCCCCAACACCACCGGTGCTGCCAAGGCTATCGGCCTGGTTCTCCCCGAGCTCAACGGTAAGCTCATCGGTGCCGCCCAGCGCGTCCCGACGCCGACCGGCTCCATCACCAACCTCTACGCTGTCGTTGACAAGAAGGTCACCGTCGACGAGGTCAACGCCGCTATGAAGGCCTACGCTTCCACCATCTCCGAGACCTTCGGTTACAACGAGGACGACATCGTCTCCACCGACATCATCGGCGAGACCCACGGCTCCATCTTCGACGCCACTCAGACCATGTGCTCTGACCTCGGCAACGGCCAGACCCTCGTTCAGGTCACCTCTTGGTACGACAACGAGAACTCCTACACCTCTCAGATGGTCCGCACCATCAAGTACTTCGAGAAGTTCGTTGCTTAATTTAGCTTTTAGCGAATAGCTCGTTGAGCGTCTAAAGAAGGGCGCGGCCTCATAGGGCTTACACCCTAGGGTCGCGCCCTTTTTATAGGAAATCGTCTGCCGTAATGGGAGGCAGACACGTACGAAAGGTAGAAGCAAACATGGCCTTTACCAAGAAGACCGTCCGCGACATCGATGTCGACGGCAAGCGCGTTCTCGTCCGCGTTGACTTCAACGTGCCTATCAAGGATGGCGTCGTTGGCGATACCACCCGCATCAAGGCTGCCCTGCCCACCATCAACTACCTCGTTGAGCACAACGCTCGCGTCATCCTCATGAGCCACCTCGGCCGTCCCGATGGCACCGGCTTCCAGCCCGAGCTGTCCCTCGAGCCCGTCGCCAAGAAGCTCGCTGAGCTCTCTGGTCTCGATGTTGCCTTTGTCGCCGACACCTACGGCGAGAAGGCTGCTGAGGCTGTTGCCGCCGTCGAGCCGGGCAAGGTCCTCGTTCTCGAGAACGTCCGTTTTGACAAGCGTGAGAAGAAGAACGATCCCGAGATCGCCAAGAAGCTCGCTTCCTATGGTGACGTCTTCGTTCTCGATGCCTTCGGCACCGCTCACCGCGCCCAGGGTTCCGTCGTGGGCCCCGCCGCTTACCTGCCTGCCGTCGCCGGCTTCCTGCTCGAGAAGGAGGTCGACACGCTGACCGGCATCTTCGCCGAGCCCGAGCGCCCCTTCGTCGCTATCGTCGGCGGTTCCAAGGTTTCCTCCAAGATCGGCGTTCTCGATCACCTCATCGACTCCGCTGACACCCTGATCATCGGTGGCGGCATGGCCTACACCTTCTTCCTGGCTCAGGGCCTGACCGTCGGTCAGTCCCTCAAGGAAGAGGACTGGGTCGAGCGCGCCGGCGAGATGCTCAAGAAGGCCGAGGAGAAGGGCGTCAAGATCCTGCTCCCCATCGACAACCGCGTTGCCGATCACTTTGGCGAGGACGCTGTCCCCGAGGTTGTCGCTTCCGACGCTATCCCCGACGATCGTGAGGGCATGGACATCGGCCCCAAGACCGAGGAGCTCTACGCCGAGGCCGTCAAGGGCGCCAAGACCGTGTTCTGGAACGGCCCCATGGGTGTATTCGAGTTCGACAACTTCGCTCACGGCACCCAGGCTATCGCCGAGGCCGTCGCCGAGGCCGACTGCACCTCGATCATCGGCGGTGGCGACTCCGTCGCAGCTGTCAACAAGTTCAACCTGGCCGACAAGATGAGCTGGATCTCCACCGGTGGTGGCGCTTCCATGGAGCTCGTCGAGGGTAAGGCCCTGCCCGGAGTGGAGGCGCTTCTCGATGCCTAATCGCACCCTTCTTATCGCTGGTAACTGGAAGATGAACAACGACGTCGCCGAGGCCGCCAAGCTCGCCGATGAGCTGGCTCAGGCTCTGCCCGAGGTTCCGGCTGGCGTCGAGGTGCTCGTCTGCCCTCCGACCATTGACATCACCACGGTTCATGACCGTATTCAGGCTGCCCCCATCGCCCTCGGTGCTCAGAACGTGTACTGGGAGGCCAAGGGTGCCTTCACCGGTGAGTCCTCTTGCGACATGCTCAAGTCCGCTGGCTGCACCTACTGCATCATCGGTCACTCCGAGCGTCGCGACTACTTCCACGAGACCGACGAGGATCAGAACAAGAAGGCCAAGGCCCTCGTCGCCGCCGGTCTTGTTCCCGTCTTCTGCTGCGGCGAGTCCCTCGAGGTCCGCGAGGCTGGCACCTATGTCGAGCACGTCGTGAACCAGGTCAAGGCTGGCCTTGCTGGTCTTGAGATCACCTGCCCCAAGCAGGTCGTCGTCGCCTACGAGCCCATCTGGGCTATCGGCACCGGCAAGACCGCTACCGCCGAGGACGCTCAGGAGGTCTGCGGCGCTATCCGTGAGACCCTCAAGGAGATGTTCGGCGAGGAGCTCGCCGACGGTATCCGCGTCCTGTACGGTGGTTCCGCTAAGCCCGGCAACATTGCCGAGCTCGTCGCCAAGCCTGACGTTGACGGCGCCCTCGTGGGCGGCGCTTCGCTCAAGGCTGCCGACTTCGCCTCTATGGTCGTCAAGGCAGGCGAGTAGGACATATGGCACAGCGTCATCTTCCTGCACTCCTGATCATCATGGATGGCTGCGGCCTTGCTCCGGCTGATGGCGAGAACGCCGTCGCCGCTGCCAAGACGCCCTTCCTTGATAGCCTGTACGCTCAGTATCCCCACACCACGCTCGGTGCTTCGGGCGAGGACGTGGGCCTTCCCGACGGTCAGATGGGCAACTCCGAGGTAGGTCACCTCAACATCGGTGCCGGCCGCATCGTGTTCCAGGAGCTTTCGCGCATCAATAACGCTATCAAGGATGGCTCTATCGCCAAGAACGAGGTCTTCGTCAAGGCCATGGACGATGTCAAGGCCGAAGGCAAGACCCTGCACCTCATGGGCCTTATGAGCCCCGGCGGCGTTCATTCTCACATGAACCATGTCGAGGCCCTGGTCAAGATGGCTGCCCAGCATGGCGTCAAGAGCGTTCGCGTCCACGCCTTTATGGATGGTCGCGATGTCGACCCGCAGTCCGGTGCCGGCTACATGAGCGAGTTCTGCGCCTTCCTGGCTAAGATTTCCGAGGAGACCGGTTGCGACGCTCGCGTCGCCACCGTTTCGGGCCGCTATTGGGCCATGGACCGCGACAACCGTTGGGAGCGCATCCAGCGTGCCTACGACGTCATGGTCAATGCGTCCGACGCCGATACCGATCCCGTTGCCGGTATCAAGGCCTACTACGAGAAGGACCCGCGCGGCGACGAGTTCGTCGAGCCCTTCGCTGCCCACAACGAGGGCATCCACGAGGGTGACGCGGCCATCTTCTTCAACTTCCGTCCCGACCGCGCCCGTCAGATGACCCGCGTGTTCACGGACAAGGAGTTCGACGGCTTTGAGCGCGAGCAGATCAAGCTCTCGCACTTTGTGACGATGACCGAGTACGATCCGACGTTTGACGTCGAGGTCGCCTTCCCCAAGACGTTCCCCGAGAACGTTCTGGCCGACGTCATCGCAGCCAATGGCCTGAAGCAGCTGCACACCGCCGAGACCGAGAAGTACGCTCACGTGACGTTCTTCCTCAACGGTGGCATCGAGGAGCCCAAGGAGGGCGAGGAGCGCGTGCTCGTCGCTTCCCCCAAGTCGCTACCTACGATCTGCAGCCCGAGATGAGCGCTCCCGAGGTTACTGAGAAGCTCGTCGCCGCCATCAACGAGGATCGCGCTGATTTCTACATCGTGAACTTCGCGAACTGCGACATGGTTGGTCACACCGGTGTCTTCGACGCCGCCGTTAAGGCCGTCGAGGCTGTTGACGATGCTCTGTCCAAGGTTGTCCCGGCGATTCTCGCCAAGGGCGGCTTTGCGCTGATTACCGCCGACCATGGCAACGCCGATCACATGTTTGACGTTGCTTCCGACGGTTCCAAGCATCCGTTTACGGCTCACACCACCAACCGCGTGCCGTTCATCATCGTTGATGATAAGGCCAAGCTCACCGGTATCGAGGATGGCCGTCTTTCCGATATCGCCCCGACCATGCTCACGATGGCTGGTATTGAGCCTTCCGCCGAGATGACGGGCCGCGTGCTCGCCACCGAGGCCTAATAGAAAACAAATACCGTTTTCTAGTAAGGGGGTTGTCCACAACCGGACGACCCCCTTTTTGGTATTTCTGCCATTTCTAACCCGTCCCTAAATGGCAGGTGGGGGAGTGTTGGGGGTTGTGGTACAGTACTGGAGTTTAAATTGTTCTATTAAGGAGCTTATCTATGGGTCCGTTCCAGATTCTTCTGTTTGTCGTTTGGGCTATCTCTGCCGTGGCGCTGACGATTCTCGTCCTGATGCACTCCGGTAAGGGTACCGGCGTTTCGGATATGATCGCTAGCTCGCTGTATAACTCCAGCTCTGCCACGGGCGTCATGGAGCAGAACCTCGATCGCCTGACGGTAATTATGGCCGTCGTTTTTGCTGTGTGTGTCGTTCTGTGCATGTTCTTCTTCCCGCAGGGCATCGTCGGCTACTAAGCATCGGCGTATATACGTTTGTAAAGGGTCCCGCATGTGCGGGGCCCTTTTTGTTTACAGACTTGTAATAGAGTCAAAATATCCCCACATACTTCGCCTAACTAAAGAAATTCTCGACCGTTAACCGGAATTAGCGCCATATTGTGCATAAAATGCGCTACTGTATTGCGAAACGTTGGTCCGCACTGCATAACCAGCCATAACGGCGGACCGCGTTTGAATGGTTCGAATGGGCTGTCTCGACGTTGCCCGGCCGAATTCACTTTGTCCTATCTCATAAGGAGGATGGCATGGCTGATTCTATGTTCCACCAGCCCGTTATGGGTCGTCGCGCCTTTGTTGGCGGCACCCTCGCTGCGAGCTCCATGGCTTTTCTTGCCGCGTGCGGCAAGAAGGGCGGCGACGCTTCCGGATCTGACTCCGGTTCGACGCTGAACTTCTACATCAACAACCCGGTCTGCATCGACCCCTACAACGTCCAGGAGGATCAGGCACTCAGGTCGAGTACCAGCTCTTCGACGCTCTGACGGAGTACGACCCCGAGAAGGGCGAGATCGTTCCGCTGGCTTGCGAGTCCTTTGAGGCTAACGACGACGCCACCGAGTTCACCTTCAAGATCAAGAAGGCCAAGTTCCACAACGGTGACGACGTTACTTCCAAGTCCTTCAAGCTCGGTTGGGAGCGCCTGGTCAACACCAAGTCGGCCATCGCTACCGAGTATGGTCCTTCCGAGGTCTCCTACCACCTTTCCATGGTCGAGGGCTATGACGATCTGCTTGCCGGCAACGCTACCGAGCTCAGCGGTGTTACTTGCCCCGACGATGAGACCCTCGTCGTCAAGCTGTCTTCCGCTTACGCCGACTTCCCCTTCGTCGCCTCTCACCCGGCTCTGTCCCCGGTTCCCGAGTGCGCCGAGTCCGATGTCAAGAGCTTCTACCTTGCCCCGGTCGGTAACGGCCCGTTCATGATGGACGGCAAGTGGGAGGATGGTCAGGAGATCAACCTCAAGAAGTTTGACGATTACTATGGCGACAAGGCCAAGATCGACGCCATCCACTTCCAGGTCATCAAGGACATGGAGACCGCTTACAAGGAGTTCCAGGCCGGTAACCTCGATGTCTGCGACGTTCCCGTTGCTCAGATCGACGCCGCAAAGAAGGACCGTGGCGAGTCCAAGGACGGCTACACCATGGGTGACGGCGAGCATATGCTGCTCGGTGCCGAGCCTTCCACGTACTATCTGACCTGCAACACCACGGCCGAGCCGTTCAATAACGCCGACCTGCGCAGGGGCATCTCCCTGGCCATCAACCGTGAGGCCATCTGCAAGACCATCTTCAAGGGTACCCGTACCCCCGCTGACGGCATCGTTCCTCCGGGAATCGCCGGCTACAAGGAGGGCGCATGGGAGTTCTGCGCCTATGACGTCGACAAGGCTAACGAGTACCTCGACAAGGTCGCTCCCGCTGGCGCTAACGGCGATCGTGGCATTAATGTGACCCTTTCCTACAACCAGGACGGTGGTCACAAGGAGATCATGGAGTCCATCATCGGCGACCTCGCCAAGGTTGGCGTTACCGCTGTCTCCGATACCCCTGAGTGGTCTGCCCTGCTCGAGCAGTATCAGAACTTCAACTATCAGTTCGGCCGTCTGGGCTGGATCGCCGATTACCCGATCATGGACAACTTCCTGTACCCGCTGTTCCACTCCGACTCCCTCGGTGGCGACAACCGCTCCGGTTACAGCAACCCCGAGTTCGATGCCAAGGTCGACGAGGCCCGCACCACGGTTGATGACGAGGAGCGCATCGCCAAGATGCGGGAGGCCGACGCCATGGTCGCCGCTGACTGCCCGGTTATCCCGGTGATGTTCTACACGCACACCATCGCTGGCTCTGACCGCGTCAAGCATCTCTATGTTGATCCGCAGAAGCACGCCGATCTGGGTACCGCCGAGCTCGCCTAAGGGTTTTGCAGCTTCCGTGAGGGTCAAGTATTTACGTAGACTCATGGGAAACATACAGTTCTCCCTAACCTGGGGTAAACTGGCTGATGGTAATTTTGGGATGCCGGTCTGGCGATCGGCATCCCATTTAGGTTAATCCCTAGATAGGGGAGTGGTATGGGTAAGTACATCGTTAAACGTGTGCTTCAGTTCATCCCGGTGTTTTTGGGCGTTACGCTGATTCTGTTCGCCCTCCAGAATATCGTGCCGGGAGATCCGATCAAGCTGATCGGTGGAGACAAGGCTCTGTCCCCCGAGGTAGAGCTTCAGCTTCGCGTTCGCTATCACCTGGTCCAGACGGACGAGGACGGCAACGCGATCCTTGACGAGAACGGCGACCCCGTTCAAACGTCGCTCGTGGACCGTTACTTGTATTACATGAACGGCCTGCTTCATGGCGATCTGGGCAATTCGTACCAGCGCAAGCTGCCGGTTACGGAAATCTTTGCCCAGAAGTATCCGTATACGGTCAAACTTGCCGCGTGCGCTATCGTGCTCGAGGCAATCATGGGTATCGGTGCGGGTATCATTTCGGCGGTCAAGCGTTATTCCTTCTGGGATATTTTGGTAACGCTCACCACGTCGATTCTCGTTGCCGTCCCGGCCTTCTGGCTCGGTATGTTGCTGCAGCTGTTCTTTGGCGTCATTCTCAAGGACGCCACGGGCGGTGCATTCTCCATGCCGATCTCGGGTGCCGGCGGTTCCAGCTCTCAGTATCAGGATTGGATGCACTATGTGCTTCCGACCATTACGCTGGCTTCGGTTTCGACCGCTTATGCCGCCCGCATTATGCGCTCGCAGCTGCTTGACGTCATGAACCAGGATTACATCCGTACGGCAAAGGCCAAGGGTCTCTCCAATCGCGCGATCATTATCAAGCATGCGCTTAAGAATGCACTCATCCCCGTCGTTACCTATATTGGTGTCGACTTCGGCGGCATGCTTTCGGGCGCCATCCTGACCGAGACGGTCTTTAACTGGCCCGGCATCGGCTTCGAGGTCTACCGCGCCATTAGCATGCGCGACTGGCCCATCGTTATGGGCGGCGTTACGCTCATTGTTGTCGTCGTTATGGTGATCAACCTGCTCGTCGACATTAGCTATGCATTCCTCGACCCGCGCATCCGCCTTGGCGGTCCGTCGGATAAGGCCTAAGGGAGGTACGTCTCATGCAGGAAACTGATTCTCAGTCTCAGGAGCAGGCTACCGCCACCAAGGCCGCATCTGCTCCCGCCAAGTCCCGCACGCTGTGGGGCGACGCTTTTAAGCGTCTTCGTAAGAACAAGCTCGCCGTTATCGGTGTCTGCTGGATCATCATCGTTGTTGTGGTCGCCCTGACCGCCGATCTGTGGGCTAAGCCCTGGCTCGGCTCTCCTACGGCTTCTGACTCGACCACCATGGCCGAGACTTCGCTGCTGGCTCCGTGTGCCGAGCACCCGTTTGGCACCGACTCTCTTGGTCGTGACATTCTCGTCCGTGTTATCTACGGTGCACGCGTTTCGCTTTCCGTCGGTATTATGGCCACCGCCATCTCTACGGTGATCGGTCTGGTCATGGGCGCCCTTGCCGGTTTCTATGGCGGCATCTGGGATACGATTATCATGCGCTGCGCGGACATCTTCCTGGCGTTCCCGTACGTGCTGTTCGTCGTCGCCATGATCGCCGTTATCGGCCGTGGTCTTCAAAATGTTTTCATCGCCATCGGTATTCTCGGCTGGCCTTCGATTGCGCGCGTCTTTAGATCCGCGATCCTCACGGTCAAAGAGAACGACTATGTTGACGCCGCCCGTGCCATGGGTGCATCCGATGCCCGTATCGTTATGCGCCATATCTTCCCGAACTCCGTTGCTTCCATCGTGGTCTACGCGACCATGAACATCGGCGGCGCTATTCTGACCGAGTCCGCTCTGTCCTTCCTCGGCATGGGCGTTATTCCGCCTACGCTTCGTGGGGCTCCATGATTCAGGACGGTCAGCAGTATCTTCTGACTGCTCCCTGGATGATGATCATGCCCGGTCTGGCAATTCTCTCGACGGTGCTCGCCTTCACCCTGCTGGGTGACGGTTTGCGCGACGCCCTCGACGTCAAGATGAAGGACGCATAAGGATGAAGAAGAACAAGAACTATGTGGACCTGAAGGACCAGCCGGTTCCCGAGGGCCAGCATCTGCTCGAGGTCGATGACCTTAAGATGTATTTCCACACCGAAGATGGCGTTGTTCGCGCTGTCGACGGTGTCTCCTACACGCTCGATCGTGGCGAGACCCTCGGTGTCGTCGGTGAGTCCGGCTCCGGTAAGTCCGTGACCGCCATGACCATCATGGGTCTTATCTCGATGCCTCCGGGAAAGATTGAGGGCGGCGACGTTCGCTATCGCGGTCGTTCTATCCTCGAGATGACCGAGGAAGAGATGCAGCACATTCGCGGTAACGATATCGCGATGATTTTCCAGGATCCTATGACCTCCTTGAACCCGGTCTATAAGATCGGCAAGCAGGTGGGCGAGGGCCTTCGTCTGCACCGTGGCTACTCCAAGCAGGAGGCGCTCAAGCGCGCCACCGAGCTTTTGGACCTCGTGGGTATCCCCGAGCCCGAGAAGCGCGTCAATGAGTATCCGCACCAGTTCTCCGGCGGTATGCGTCAGCGCGTCATGATCGCTATGGCTCTTGCCTGCGATCCCGATATCCTGATTGCCGACGAGCCCACGACGGCTCTGGATGTTACCATTCAGGCTCAGATTATCGAGCTCATGCAGGAGATGCAGGAGAAGAACGGCAACGCCATTATTATGATTACCCATGACCTGGGCGTCGTCGCCGATATGGCCGATAAGATTATGGTTATGTACGCCGGCCGTCCCGTCGAGTTCGGTACTGCTGAGGAAATCTTCTACGAGAGCCGCCATCCCTACACCTGGGGTCTTATTCGCTCCATCCCGGAGCAGGCCATCGATGAGAAGAAGCCGCTGACGCCGATTCACGGCAACCCGCCTTCGCTCATGAACCTGCCCGAGGGCTGCGTCTTCTCTCCTCGCTGCCCCTATGCGACGGACAAGTGCCGCAAGCAGCGCCCCGAGCGCGTTGTCACCGAGTCCGGCCACTATTCTGCGTGCCATTATTCCGGTGACCCCGAGTTCCTCAAGAACGCCCCTGAGACGTCCCGCACGCGCAAGGATTCCAAGAAGGGAGGCGAGGCGTAAATGACAGACAATAACGAGCGCACTCCGCTGCTGAAGGTCGAGCATCTTTCTAAGGAGTTCCCCGCAGAGTCCGGCATGTTCGCCAAGCGTTTTTCCAAGCGCGTCGTCTCTGCTGTGAATGACATTTCGTTCGAGATTTATCCGGGCGAGACCTTTGGCCTGGTCGGCGAGTCTGGTTGCGGTAAGTCCACCACGGGCCGCACCATCATGCGCCTGACCAAGCCGACGGCAGGTAAGGTGTTCTTCCAGGGCAAAGACGTTGCCGAGATGAGCAAGCATGAGATCAAGGACATGCGTCGTGAGATGCAGTTCATCTTCCAGGACCCCTATGCTTCGCTCAATCCTCGTATGACCATCGGCGAGATCGTCTCCGAGCCCATGACTATTCATGGCGTGGGCACCAAGGAGGAGCGCATTGAGCGTGTCCGTGAGCTGCTGGACGTCGTCGGTCTGAACCCCGAGCACATCAACCGCTATCCGCACGAGTTCTCGGGCGGTCAGCGTCAGCGTGTCGGCATCGCCCGTGCGTTCGCTCTGAAGCCCAAGCTGATCATCTGCGACGAGCCCGTTTCCGCTCTGGATGTTTCCATTCAGGCCCAGGTTCTGAACCTGCTCAAGGAACTTCAGGACAAGTTCGGTACGGCCTATCTCTTCATTGCCCACGACCTGTCCGTCGTGCAGCACATCTCCGATCGCGTTGCCGTTATGTATCTGGGTAAGATGGTCGAGGTTTCGGACTGGAAGACGCTCTATAGCGAGCCTCACCATCCGTACACGCAGTCGCTGCTATCTGCCGTGCCGGTTCCCGATCCGGATATTCAGAAGACCCGCAAGCGCATCATCCTCGCCGGCGATCCGCCGTCGCCGCTGGATCCGCCGACCGGCTGCCGTTTCCACACGCGCTGCCCGATCGCGCAGGGCATCTGCTCCGAGAAGCTCCTGAGTTTAAGGAAGTTGCCCCGGGCCACTGCTGCGCGTGCCACTTCGCCGAGCCGTTCCCGATCAAGGATCGCACATCGACCTGTAGTCGGTTGTTCTCGTCCGGGCCCGCCCTGGTGTTGCTTTTCAGAACGTCCTCGGACATGTCGGAAGCCCCGCTGCGCGCTACGCGCTGTGGGGCTTCCTCCGCCTGCGGAATGTTCTGAAAAGCAACACCAGGGCGGGCCCTGCGTTAACGCGGCAGAGGGGAGTGAGATTCCTTGATCGCTCACTTAATCTAATAGGAAAGTTAGTGAGGCCGGAGCTTTGGCTCCGGCCTCTCCATATAAGGGCTCGGCTTTGCCGAGCCACCAAATTTGCATCAGCCCCAGAACATGTTTGAGAACTGTGCCTGGAGTATGTGTTGGTAGGCCCCGAATCGGTGCTGCCTCCCGGCGCATTCCGCAGAGGGAGCGATATTTTGCAGCACGAAGTGCGCAGCAAAATATCGCTCATGCCCGAGGACGCGCCGGGAGGCAGCACCGATTCGGGGCCGGACATGCGGATCTACCTGCGCAATTACAAATTCGTAAACTTTTTTGAAAAAAGTGCTTGCACAGTTCTCGAATCATAGGTTATTATCTTCCTCGTTGAACGCGCGGGTCCAACAAAACGAACCGCGAATCAACAACATAGCATGTCGGAGTGGCGGAATTGGCAGACGCGCTAGCTTGAGGTGCTAGTGACCGCTTTTTGGTCATGCGGGTTCAAGTCCCGCCTCCGACACCATCGCATTTGAGAAGCCTCTTCGGAGGCTTTTTTGTTACCGATAGACGGTGAGGTCCACGATGGAAACGCTTGAACGCAACGAGTGGGCAGACGTTGCCCAACTAGTCGAGATCACGAGCGATGCTGTCATCATCTGCGAGCTCGACGGAACCATTCTGCATGTGAATAATCGCTTACTTGGTTTGATGTGCGAGGAACGCGCCGACGTCATCGGCGGAGATGTTAAAGACGTCCTGTACTCGTCCGCTTTTGAACGTGCGACGGAACATCGTCTGCCATTTGAAACTGATGGCTCCGAGAACGAACTGATGCTCAAGCTGAGTGACGGCTCTTTTATTCCCGTCTTGGTTCGTGCGGGCTCCGTAACGCCTCCACACATCTTTGGGCGCCGCGCACCACGTGTCCTGGTGGCGCTTCACAGTATCGAGGAACAGTATTCTCACGACCGGCAACTCAAGCGTGCGCTTTCGGAGCTTAGAGTGGCGAACAAGCGCCTCTCTGGCACGCTCTCGGTCATTATGAGTACCGTGGGCTCCGATGAGCTGCCCAGCCTACTTGATACCGTTTTGAACCAGCTTGTAGGAACGCTCGATGCTTCGGGTGCCGCTATCTATTTTTCTGAGAGCGGTGGTTTTAAACTTCGCGGTGTTTCCAAGGAGCTGTACGACAGCTACCTTCCTGAGTTTTTGCCGTATGGCGCTGGCATTCCGACGTATGTTCTTCGTGAGTCGCGTGCCTGTCGCTTGTCGATTCAACAGGACCTTGAGGGTGATAAGGTCGCCTCCGGTATGTTCATGGATCTGGACAATCGTTCTAAGCACCTGTTGCGCATGCAGGATATGCCTCCGTACCGCAGCGAGATCTGTCTTCCCGTTTTTTACGGTACGCAGATCCTTGGCGTGCTGGAAGTTGGTTGGAAACGCCCTCAGGCACCGCTCGCCTATGACGTTAATGTGCTCGAGGTCATTTGCGATTACCTGTCTATCCAGCTGGTCGGCATGGCATCGAGCCTTCGCTCCCGTCGCACGGCCGAGCTTGGCCGCTCGCTCAATGTCTTGCGTGACGAGTTGTTTACCTTCTAGACGATTCCGCCGCGGCTACCCAGGCGGTATCGTCCGAGATCTGCAATATGCTCAACTGCCATTTTTGCCCTATTGAGTATGACGCCAGTCTGGATTCCTACGTCATAGATTTTGAAGGCGGCAGTCGCGTTGCTTTGCCGGACGATCCCGAGAAGCTTTTCTTTTCCACGACGGCGCCAGCGGCACGTCTGGGGGCTGGCCCTGATGGCTTTGAGGCATCTGTTTTGGGCGGCACGAGCGCCGAGGACCTTAAACACGTCCGTATAACTCGCGTTGACGAATCGATGCCTATGGGAGGCTGGCTTAGGGCGCATGGCCTGCCTTGCCAGGGTCTCTACGTCGACGCCGGCATCGAGGCGGGGCGCCCGCGCTCTGAGGGCGATGGCAAGCACAGTAACGACGCGATCGTTCCTGCTTCTGTTGCGAAGGGCCCGACGACGCGCGCGCTGCTGCTTCGTGATGGTAGCCAAGAGCCGATTGATGACCTTGAATATGACTACTTGGTGCACTTGGCTCATGACTTTGAACTGATCTATGAAGGCGAATCTCAAAAGCGTGAGGAGCGCCATATCGCTCAGACCCTTCAGATTGGCATGAGAAATTCACTGGGGGATGTTCCGGGAATCGCCGCCGATTCGGTGTACCTGTCGGCCACGAACTCGGCGTTGGTCGGCGGCGATTTCTATACGCTCATCCGTCTTCCCGACGATTGCGCCGTCATGATTCTGGGCGATGTGTCTGGCAAAGGCATTGAGGCTGCATCGATGTCCGCGCTCGTCAAGACGGCCCTGACGGCATATGCCTGGGAGGGCGCTGGGCCGGCCCGCATGGCACGCTCCCTTAACAGCATGCTCATGGGCTTTTCAAGGGTCGAGACGTTCGTGACGGCCTTTATCGCCAAGATTGACCTTAAAGCCGGACGTGCAACGTATTGTTCGGCGGGCCATCCTCCGACCATGGTCATCAGGCCAGAGTCGATGCCGCTGGGTGGCGGCGAGGCCCGTGGGGGGGAGGTCGAGCTGCTTGGATGCCAATCGGGGGTAATCGGTGCCTTTGAGAGCATGGTATACGAGACAGGCGTGTTTACGTTCGCTCCTGGTGACATGCTATTTATGTACACCGACGGAACAATCGAAGCGCGTGACCGCTCGGGTGCTTTCTTTGGCGAGCAGCGCCTTCGCGACCTTCTGCTCTCTGTCTCGGGTGAGGGCGTGTCGGGCATTTGCGGCAAGGTCTTGGGCGAGCTTGACCGATTTACCGAATCGGCGCTGGACGATGACATTGCATTGGTGTCCCTTGAGTTTTTACGGGGTCGTTCATAGACGACGCTGGGCGGGCTGAATCCGTACGGTTGGGGAAACGAATGCATCGAGTGGGCTTTTTTGGGGAACCATGGTCGTATGAATGAGTGGAATGACATAGTGGTTTTGACGCCACCAGGCGATATCGACATCGCCACGGTGCCTGCGCTGCGTCGGCGGTTGGATGCTTTGATTGGCCGCGGCGTGCGTCGTGTCGTCATCAACTGCCAGGCTGTTAGCTTTATCGATTCGACGGGCTTGGCATTCCTGCTTACGCGCGCTCGTGAGCTCATGAGGCGAGAAGGCCTGCTTTCGCTCGTCAATGCATCAGGTGAAGTTGTTCGCTTTTTGGAGATTGCCCGTCTTGTCGATATTCTTCATGTCGCGGGGCCGGCACGGGAGTCTATTCCCGCCATTCCGGTGGGGGAGCTGCCTCGCTGGAGTAAGAGCGTCGAGGTCCGTCAGGGTATCGAGAATCTTCCATACTACCGACATCGCATCGCCGAACTCCTTGAATCGCTTCCGTTGCGCCGTGACGAGCGCTACGATGTCGCGTTGGCGTCGGGGGAGGCGCTGGGTAATGCCTATGACCATGCGGGCGGTATCGGGTGCGTCCTGACGGTTCAGGCCTATGGCGATCGCGTTGTGGTTGAGGTGCTTGATCGAGGTGCCGGCTATTCTATCGATGAAACGAGCGAACCGGTCGCATCAGAGGAGCGCGGCCGTGGTATCAAGCTTATGCGTATGCTCGTCGATAACGTGGAGGTTGCTCGTCGTACGGACGGCGCCGGCACGCGCGTGCAGATGGTGAAGCTGTTTAGCGGAGCGCTGGAGTCGTGTGCCTAGCCAATCGCTTTAGCGCGTTTAGCTACTAAGAACATGCGGCAGACAAGTTTTTTGAAAAAAGTACTTGCGTCTTTTGGACAACTCGCGTAAATTAATAACCTGCAAGCGGACATGGCTCAGTTGGTAGAGCACAACCTTGCCAAGGTTGGGGTCGCGGGTTCGAGCCCCGTTGTCCGCTCCATTGCATTTCCGGACCGTTTAGGCGGTCCTTTTTCGGCGAAGTGGCCAAGTGGTAAGGCAGAGGCCTGCAAAGCCTTTACCCCCGGTTCGAATCCGCTTCGCCTCCAGACAACATCCGGGCGCTCCGGCGCCCGTTTTGTTTTACATATGCGGACATGGCTCAGTTGGTAGAGCACAACCTTGCCAAGGTTGGGGTCGCGGGTTCGAGCCCCGTTGTCCGCTCCAAACGCAGCAGCCCGACTACTACGGTAGCCGGGCTTTTTCGTACCCATCGCTTGGGCTCGAACCCGAGAGGGAGCGAGCGTTAAGCAAACGCGGAGCGTTTGTAGCGAGCTGGCGAGGACGCCGGCAGGCGGCCGAAGCCGGTGCGGATCCGCGAAGCGAATACGCAGACGCCCCGTTGTCCGCTCCAACTATCTTACGCGGTTCTAACGAACCGCGTTTTTTGTTGACGCTGCGCGAGCCCCGGGCACCCCATCTTGCCCCTCAATCGTCGGTCGCGTACATAAAGTACGCTTCCCTCCTCTTTCGCGGCAACTTGGGGCACCCGGAGCCCGCTCGCTGTCGTGGCCGGAGGAGTGGGCCTTCCGTTCTTTTCACTAATCGATCGATTCGTCCCAGGAGGCTCGAGCCCGAGAGGGGGCGAGCGTTTGGGGCGTGGCTGCGGCGTTGATTGCCGTGAATGTCAGCTTTGGGCGTATCATCGTGGGCATCTCACAAAACCTCGTTGCAAGGGAGACACACCCCATGGCTACAGAAAAGTCCTCCTCGCGCTCATGGATGTCCGATGCCGCGATCTATCAGATTTACCCGCGCTCGTTTAAGGACTCGACTGGTTCGGGTTTGGGCGATATCGCGGGCATTACCCAGCAGATGGACTATCTTGAGCGGCTGGGTATCGAGGCCATCTGGCTGAGCCCGTTTTACCCATCGCCTCTTGTCGATGGCGGCTATGACGTGGCGGACTACTGCGATGTCGACCAACGTCTCGGCTCGCTTGACGACTTCGATGACATGATCGCCGCGGCTCACGCGCGCGGCATCAAGGTCATCGTCGACATCGTGCCCAACCATTCGTCCAACCAGCACCCCTGGTTCAAAGCCGCTCTTGCCGCCGGCCCCGGATCGCCCGAGCGCGCCCGCTATATCTTCCGTGATGGTCGCGGCGAGCATGGCGAGCTGCCTCCCACCAATTGGAATGCCAACTTTGGCGGCCCCGCCTGGACGCGTGTTGCGGACGGTCAGTGGTATCTGCACATGTTTACGCCCGAGCAGCCGGACTTTGACTGGTCATGCCCCGAGGTTCGCGCGTTCTTTTGCGACGTCCTGGCGTTTTGGAGCGATCGAGCGTCGATGGCTTTCGCATTGATGTGGCGCACGGTCTCGCCAAGGATCTCGACCGCGATGATCTCGACCAGTGGCATCTCGCCGAGGGCGATGACATGGTTGACGACGGCACCCATCCGCTGTGGGATCGCAACGAGGTTCACGAGATCTATCGCGAGTGGCGCCGCGTGTTCGACCGCTATAATCCGCCGCGCAGCGCTGTTGCCGAGGCGTGGGTGCTGCCCGAGCGCCAGTATCTCTACGCGCGCCCCAGCGAGCTTGGCCAGACATTTAACTTTGAGTTCGCCAAGGCCACTTGGACCTATGATGACATGCACGCTGCAATCGAGGAGGGCTTGAAGGCAGCCATCGAATCCGATTCCGCCTCGACCTGGGTACTTTCCAACCACGACGTGCCTCGTGTGGCGACGCGCTTCGCCCTGCCGCAGATCAAGGCGACGCGCTACCACCAGATTGCGCTCGACTGGCTCTTACGCGACGGGTCGTCTTATGACGAGGACCGTGAACTCGGCGAGCGCCGCGCGCGGGCGGCCCTTTTGCTTGAGCTGGCGCTTCCGGGCTCGGCATACGTGTATCAGGGTGAGGAGCTCGGCCTTTTTGAGGTGGCTGACATCCCGTGGGCTGCACTCGAAGATCCCACTGCGACCAATACGCACGGATCGAAGCGCGAGAAGGGGCGCGACGGCTGTCGTGTGCCCCTGCCGTGGGTGGCGACGGACGATCCCGCGCAGGGCGGATCGTTTGGATTTTCGCCGATGGACGCCGATGCGGCGCCCCATCTGCCGCAGCCTGCATGGTTTTCCGATTACGCTGCCGATAGGGAAGAGGCGGACCCGACATCGATGCTTGCGCTCTATCGTGACGCCCTCTGGCTGCGGCGCAAGCTGCGCGGGTGCGCTAACGATCTTGCGTGGCTCGATCTTGACGGGCGCACCGGCCTTGCGGATGGTGCCGAGGGCGCTGAGGGCGGCGTCATCGCCTATCGCCGCGACAACGGCTGGGCGTGTGTGACGAACTTCGGTGCAGCACCCGTGGAGCTGCCGGCGGGCAAGGTCCTGCTCACCTCATCACCGCTTGCAGACGGCAGACTTGCGCAGGACAGCTCTGCCTGGATCATGCTCGCTGAGTTGTAGGGGGCCTCTTGCGGCGAGTTTGCGTTTGCTCGCGCTTTCCGTGGTGGCTGATGTCTTCGCGAGGTTCGAGAGGGCGTCGCAAAACTTTTCAAAAAAAAGTTCTTGCATAGGATGCGGGTATCACGTAAGATTAATCCTCGTAAGCGGACATGGCTCAGTTGGTAGAGCACAACCTTGCCAAGGTTGGGGTCGCGGGTTCGAGCCCCGTTGTCCGCTCCATTTGGGCGTTTAGCTCAGGGGGAGAGCGCTTCCCTGACACGGAAGAGGTCAGAAGTTCAAATCTTCTAACGCCCACCAAATGTTCGCAGCCCAGAGGCTTAGCCTCTGGGCTGTTTTGTTTTGCTCGCCAAATGGGTCGCCAAATACGTCACCAAATTTCGAGTTTTTTGATCTTCTGGGATGCTTCTCAGTAGTCATCCGAGAAAACTCTCATCTTCTCTGTTTGCATACACATATCTTTCAAGGATTCGTGCCGCGGTTACATGGGGCTCGGCAAGGCACGACCGCAACATGTTGGTCAAGCATAATCTTTTGGATTCTTTTGGCGTGAGCGGCTTGGTTTTGGTAGGATTTGTCAGCGGCTTGACTAAGGGGGTTTTATAACTGCCATGCAGGTAGCCGTGTTGGTAACGTTTTACCGACTTGCCAAGAACCCCTCATAATTAATGCGTCTGCAAAATGACCAATTGCTTTGACCTGCTGAAACACTATATGTTGTGTTTGAACTAAAAAAAGAATACAGGATATAGATGCCTCTTTGTCGTATGATAGATGGCGGACAGAGAACGAGGACCTTATTTGCCCCATTTGGATAGATCTTTGAGCCGCTTGATCGGCCGCGAGGATTGTCCGCATGAGGACCTATGGTTTATCGAGAACACAGATTGCGCGACGGCGCCGCAAGACAGGGGCAAGCCCTGCCGGGCATCGTTTGGCTCTGAAGCGCAATGAGACTACGACGCGAAAGAGGCAAGAGGATGAAGATCATCAAGCGCAGCGGCACCGAGGTTGTCTTTGACATCGATAAGATCGTCAATGCGATTCGCGCCGCAAACTTGGAGGTCGAGGAGAGCTCTCGTCTAACCGACCGCCAGGTGGTTTATGCGGCGCAAAACGTCGCCGAGGCATGCGAGAACGCGGGCCACACCGTTTCGGTCGAGGAGATCCAGGATTTGGTCGAGGACGAGATCATGCGTCTCGACTGCTACGAGGTCGCCCGCCACTACATCATCTATCGCTATGTTCAGAGCCTGAAGCGCCAGAAGAACACGACCGATGACAAGATCCTGTCGTTGATCGAGTGCAATAACGAAGAGGTCAAGCAGGAGAACTCTAACAAGAACCCGACCGTCAACTCCGTTCAGCGCGACTACATGGCCGGCGAGATTTCCAAGGACCTGACTCAGCGCGTGCTGCTGCCCCAGGAGATCGTGGATGCCCACAACGAGGGCCTGATCCACTTCCACGATTCCGACTACTTTGCCCAGCACATGCATAACTGCGACCTGGTGAACCTGGAGGATATGCTCCAGAACGGCACCGTTATCTCGGGCACGCTGATCGAGAAGCCGCATAGCTTCTCGACTGCCTGCAACATCGCGACGCAGATTATCGCCCAGGTTGCTTCTTCCCAGTACGGCGGCCAGTCTATTTCGCTGACCCATCTTGCCCCGTTCGTCGAGGTGAGCCGTCAAAAGATTCGCGGCGAGGTCGCCCGCGAGCTCGAGGAGCTTGGCGTTTCCGCATCTCCCGAAAAGGTCCGCGAGGTTGTTGAGGACCGCCTGCGTGACGAGATCCGTCGCGGCGTTCAGACGATTCAGTATCAGGTCGTGACCCTTATGACCACGAATGGCCAGGCGCCGTTCGTGACGGTCTTTATGTATCTCAATGAGGCCCGTACGCCCCAGGAGAAGCACGACCTTGCCATGATTGTGGAGGAGACGCTTCGTCAGCGCTATGAGGGCGTTAAGAACGAAGCCGGCGTGTGGATCACCCCGGCGTTCCCCAAGCTCATCTACGTGCTCGAGGACGATAACGTTCACGAGAATTCCCCGTACTTCTACCTGACCCAGCTGGCTGCTAAGTGCACCGCCAAGCGCATGGTGCCCGACTACATCTCCGAGAAGAAGATGCGCGAGCTCAAGCTGTCGAAGGGCGAGACCGCGGGCAACGGCGACTGCTATACCTGCATGGGTTGCCGCAGCTTCCTGACGCCCGACCGCTCCGGTAACGGATTTAACAACGTGGCCAACGCGCTGAACTATGACCCGAACAAGCCCAAGTACTACGGTCGCTTTAACCAGGGCGTTGTGACCATCAACCTGCCCGATGTCGCGCTGAGCTCGCATCAGGACATGGATAAGTTCTGGAAGATCTTCGACGAGCGCCTTGAGCTGTGCCACCGCGCCCTGCTGTGCCGTCATGAGCGTCTGATGGGTACGCTTTCGGATGCCGCACCGATTCTTTGGCAGTACGGTGCCCTCGCCCGCCTGAAGAAGGGCGAGACGATCGACAAGCTGCTCGTGGGCGGTTACTCCACCATTAGTCTGGGTTATGCCGGCCTGTATGAGTGCGTCAAGTACATGACGGGCCACAGCCACACCGAGAAGGAGGGCACGCCCTTTGCCATGGCCGTCATGCAGCGCATGAACGACAGGTGCGCGGAGTGGAAGGCTGCAAGCGACATCGATTTCTCGCTGTACGGCACGCCGTTGGAGTCGACGACCTACAAGTTCGCCAAGTGCCTGCAGCGCCGTTTTGGCATTATCCCGGGCGTGACGGACAAGGGCTACATCACCAACAGCTACCACGTCCACGTGTCCGAGGAGATCGACGCATTCGACAAGCTCAAGTTCGAGGGTATGTTCCAGCAGCTTTCGCCGGGCGGTGCCATCTCCTACGTCGAGGTTCCCAACATGCAGGACAACCTCAAGGCTGTCATTCGCGTGATGCAGTACATCTACGACAACATCATGTACGCCGAGCTCAACACCAAGAGCGATTACTGCCAGGTGTGCGGCTACGACGGCGAGATTAAGATTGTCGAGGACGATGGCAAGCTGGTGTGGGAGTGCCCCAACTGCGGCAACCGCGACCAGGAGAAGATGAATGTCGCTCGTCGTACGTGCGGCTACATCGGTACCCAGTTCTGGAACCAGGGTCGAACCGAGGAGATCCGCGACCGCGTGCTGCATCTCTAATAACCATCCCAGGCCGCCCCGTAGCGAGGCCCCGGACCTTTACTCGCTATTTCGGACAGTCCTGGCTCACGACGGAGGCGCCACTGGCGCCTCCTGTTCGTGCGGAACTCATATCGAGCAAAGGTCCGGGGCCTCGCTACGGGGCGGCCAAGTTGACGTAGCGGAGATGCAGCTCGCGGTCTGCTCACTCCTCGAAGTTCTTAGCGGAAATGAGTTGACTTGCAACAACGCTTTGCTTGCGATGGCGGTTGAGCTGCAACAAAGTTTTTATTAGACCTCGAACCCTATACTCGATGTTCGCTACGTTCATTGAGTATCGCTCGCGAGGGGTCTGGAGTATATCGTTCCGCCCGCAGTTTCGCAGGCCGAAGGCCGAGAATGTCTGAGGACGGGATGATATACTCCAGACCCCCAGGAAGGTTACCTATGAACTACGCGAACATTAAGTATTTCGACATTGCTGATGGGGAAGGCGTTCGTACTTCTCTGTTTGTGAGCGGGTGCCGTCGTGGGTGCAAGAATTGCTTCAACTCCGTCGCGTGGGACTTTGCCGCGGGCGAACCGTTCGATCGTGCCGTCGAGAATAAGATTATCGAGAGTCTCGACCA
This sequence comes from Coriobacteriaceae bacterium AF45-21, assembly GCA_027682925.1. Taxonomy (GTDB): domain Bacteria; phylum Actinomycetota; class Coriobacteriia; order Coriobacteriales; family Coriobacteriaceae; genus Collinsella. The sequence goes on along the minus strand of JAQCYU010000001.1, from coordinate 109,632 downwards.
TCCCTTTATCGATGGCCTGACGATTCTGGGCGGGGAGCCTATGGAACCCGAGAACCAGGCGGGGCTCGTTGATTTTATTGAGCGTGTTCGTGCCGCTTATCCTGTGGGGTCGGGGAAGACCATTTGGTGCTTTACCGGCGACGTACTCGAGGAGCTTATGCCGGGCGGTCGTCACCATACCGAGGTGACAGACCGCATTCTCGCCTGTCTCGATATGTTGGTGGACGGTCCGTTCGTTCAGGATCTGTACGATATCTCGTTGCGCTTTAGGGGCTCGAGCAATCAGCGCGTAATCGATATGAACGCCACGCGTGCCCGTGCCGAGCGCGAGAACGTTGCGCTTTGCGACGCCGTGGAGCTTTGGCGGGACGATCCGGTCTATTCGACCCATACTATGTAGCTTGTGGCCGATGCCGGAGGGCGTGGTACCATAGCGCGAACGCGAAATCGAAAAAAGTGAGGCCCAGATGGTCGATCAGGAAAAAGTCGAGACTGCCATTAAGCTGCTACTTGAAGGTATAGGCGAGGACCCAACTCGCGAGGGCCTGCTGGAGACGCCGGCGCGCGTCGCCCGTATGTATGGCGAGATTGCCGGCGGTATGGACCAGAGTGCCGAGGAGCACCTGTCCAAAACTTTTGCCGTCGCTTCGAACGATTTGGTTATCGAGCGCGACATCACATTCTACTCGCTGTGTGAACATCATCTGCTGCCGTTTTATGGCAAGGCTGCGATTGGCTATATCCCTAACGGTCGCGTGGCAGGTCTGTCTAAGCTTGCCCGCACGGTTGAGGTCTATGCCCGTCGTCTGCAGCTGCAGGAGCAGCTGTGTGCACAGGTTGCCGATGCCTCATGGAGTATCTTGCTCCCCAGGGAGCGATTGTGTTGATGGAGGCCGAGCATATGTGCATGACGATGCGTGGCGTGCAAAAGCCCGGCACCAAGACCGTGACGCTCGCTCGCCGCGGCGTCTTTGAGACCAATCCAGCGCTCGAGGAGCGGTTCTTTAGGATGCTGGGCCGCTAACCATGAGAGTCGTCAACGACTTTACATCGAAGACCGATGAGGGGACGCCGCGTCGCGGCTTTATGGCTTCGGGCCTGACTCCCTTTGGCGCCATGCCTCGCATTGATTACATTTGTGCCAACGGGCTGTTCCGGCGGCACCTGGGCAACATTGCACAGTTGGAATCGGGGCGCATCTTCTGCCGCCACGGTATTGACCACCTGCTGGATGTCGCTCGCATTATGTGGATCAAGAATCTCGAGGAACAGCTCGAGTTTGACCGCGAGGTCATCTACGCCACGGCACTTCTTCACGATATCGGCAAAGATGAACAGTACGAATCGGGTATATCCCATGATGTTGCAAGCGAACGCGTCGCTGATGCGATTCTCGACGGCATGCCCGATGACGTGGCGTTTGAGCCGGCCGATGCCGCAGCCATTAAGACGGCCATTCTGGGCCATCGAAAGCTGCGCGTGAACAGCCAACCGCTTGAGCGTCTGCTCTATGCGGCCGACAAGGCCTCGCGCGCCTGCTTTGCATGCCCCGCGCGCAATGCTTGCAACTGGAGCGACGATAAAAAGAACCTGTCGATTCGCGTGTAGTTAGTTGCGCGGTCGGGGTTCTAAACGAAGGAGACGATCGCGATGAGTAACAAGAAACTGCCCGAGAATGCAACCAGGACTGAAGGCGCCGAGCTCGCTCGCCGTGGAAGGGGCGAAATATCCACCGCAACGGCGGTGCCCCACGTGAGCCATGACGATCTTCGCCATGCCGATCGCATTACTATCGACGGTCTCGAGGTCTTTGCCAACCACGGCGTGTATCCCGAAGAGAATGTGCTGGGCCAGAAGTTCATCGTGTCCCTGGTGCTCTATGCCGACCTGCGTGCAGCGGGGGAGCACGATAACCTGGACGCCTCGATTGACTATGGCACGGTGTGCCACGATGTCGATAGCTATCTGCGCGAGCACACGTTTAAGCTTATCGAGGCTGCAGCCGAGGGTGTGGCCCAGATGCTGCTGCGTCGCTACCCCCTGCTGTTTGGCGTGCGTGTTAAGCTCGATAAGCCTTGGGCGCCCGTCGGTCTTCCCCTGGCAAGCTGCGGTGTCGAGATCGAGCGCGTGCGCTAACCGGTTCTAATACGTCTCTATGGGTGGTTGCTTGAGCCGCTGGGACAGTGCTCTATTGTTGGGGCAGTACGTGTCGAGCAGGGCGTGAAACCGCTGACTGTGGCTTGGCTCGAGCAAGTGGACAAGCTCGTGGGCGACAACCATGTCGAGGCATTCGACGGGGTAGGCGGCAAGTTCTCGTGCGATGCGAACGGCACCGGATTTGGGCGTGCAGGAGCCCCAACGCGTTTTCATGCCGCGCACGGAAACGCGGAAAACGGCGACACCCATTGCGATTTCGTATGCGTGCACCATATCGCCCAGCGCCGTGGTGACCTCGGATGTATAGAGCTGGTCGATGCGGGCTTGGAGCTCATCGGACGTTAGGCCATCGAGGATTGTGTGCCGTTTGGCCTGTGGGCCTTCGTTCGATTCATCGGTGCCCATAAAACTTGCAAAGGTAGCCTGTTTGGGTCGCGGCGCGGGTGATGCAAAGTTGTGATCGAGTGCATCCTGTACCGTGATGGGCTTGCCCCAAAGCGCAATGATGGACGAGGGGCTGAGCGGCTCTCGTGCCGTCGCCTGACGTTGCTCGCGCTGGGCAAGTCGGCTGATAATCCAGGCGCTGTTACGCTTCACAAACGCTTCGATACGCTCGCGGCTGGCGCCGAGCGGTGCGCTGGCGTGGACTTCACCGCTCGATGTGACGCGTAGGTTGAAGTTCTTGACGCGCTTTTTGGTAACGACGACGGGGATGGGCGTCCCATCCGGTCGGGATACGGAAATCGTAAACTGCTGCGTCAAAAGCGGTCCTCAGATTGGGGACGGGCCGGCATGTCGACCGTTCGGCATGCCGGCCCGCTCAAGGGATGTGAAATTAATAACGCTCGAAGAAGGCAAGCGCGTTGTCGCTGCAGAGCTTTTGCATCACGGTCTTGCCAAAATGCTTGGAAAGCATGTTCTGGAACTCGGGCATCTTGCTGGCATCGGAGAGGAAAGCGGGCACCGTGGCGCCGTCCCAGTCGCCGCCGAGCGCGATGACGTCCTCGCCGCCCAGGTCGAGCCAGTGCTCGATATGTGCCGCCAGCTGGTCGAAGGTGACGTCTGCGGCGGTCTTGTCGGTTGCGTCGTTGGAAAGGAACTCGCTGCAGTAGTTGAGGCCGACGATGCCACCCATGTCGCGAATGGTGCGGAACTGGTCGTCGGTAAGGTTGCGCTTGACGCCGCAAACCGCACGGGAGTTGGAGTGGCTGGCGACGAAGGGGCGCGTGGCGTGGGTGACAACCTCGTCAAAGCACTCATCGTTGAGGTGGGAGACGTCGAGTACCATGCCGGCGTGCTCCATCTGCGTAAGTGCCTCGATGCCGGCGGCGGTGAGGCCGGCGTGGGTATCGTGTCCGCTCGCGAGCGGTCCCTGCGCGTTCCAGCTGAGTGATGACATGAGTACGCCCAAATTCTTAAGCACTTCGATCAGCGCGGGGTCCTCGGCAAAGAACGTGGCGTTTTCGATGGTGTGGATGCAAGCGACCTTGCCGTCCTTGAGCGCGGGGCGAATGTCTGCGGCGCTGCGCACGTTGACCATACTGTCGTGGTTGAGCATGGCCTGGCCGCTCATATGCGCCATGATTTGCGCCTGGAAGCGCGCGGCGTGGGCGGTGGGAATCTCGTCGGGGACAAACGTGGCGAAGCACTGTGCCCACGGCGTGTTGCCGATCTTTGCGAGCGAGATGGCGCAGGCGTTGCCCTCGATGAGGTCGAAATCTTGCGGATGCGTTTCGTCGCCGGGGAAATAACCGTCGGTGCCGGCGGTAAAGCGCAGGTCGAGATCGAGCGTGGCCCAGCCGATTCGGTCGGCGGTGTCGCAGTGTAGGTCAAATACGGGATATGCCATGGTTCCTCCGGTTGCAGCGTTTCTTTGCAAACTGTCTTTGAATTGTATGACTAGGGTATAGTTAGCGCCATATGTTCACGGCGGCCCGCATTATGCGCCGCCCTTATCACGGAGGTTACCATGTCCAACCAGGGCAAGAAGGTCAAGACTCATTATCGCGGCGCGCTCGACGACGGCACGCAGTTCGATAGCTCCTACGATCGCGGCGAGCCGCTGGAGTTCACCTGTGGCGCCGGCCAGATGATCAAGGGCTTCGACGCCGCTGTTGTCGACATGCAAGTGGGCGAGAAGAAGACCGTGCACATCCCGGCTGCCGATGCCTACGGCGAGCACAATCCCGAGATGGTTATCACCTTCCCGGCCGAGCAGGTTCCCAACATCGAGCAGATCGAGAAGGGCATGAAGCTCTTCCTGTCCACGCCGAGCGGTATGCCCGTCCCCGCCGTGGTCATTGACGTGACGCCCGAGGCCGTGACGCTCGACGCCAACCACGAGCTGGCCGGCAAGGATCTCAACTTTGATATCGAGCTCGTCGAGGTCGAGGGTTAGAGTATGCCTGAACGCTTGGTTTCGACGACGTGCTTGGGAAATCTCAACGATCCGTCCTATGAACTCCTGCTTCGTCGGAAGTTGGGCGGCGTCTTTGAAGTTGACGAGCTGCTGCTCGATTGGGACCAGGCTGATGTATGCGCGCTTGTGGGAGTGACGGAGCTGGGGCGCACGGTCGATGTTCGGCTGGATACTGCCGACGGCGGTCGTCTTGCCGACGGTGACGTGCTCGCTATCGACCACACGGGTGCGGTGCCCGTGGTGGTTGTCGTACGTCTGCGCAGCGCCGAGGTTTATTTGGTCGAAGTTGACCGCATGGACCCGATTGCGCTCGCGCATGCGTGCTGGGAGATCGGCAATATGCACACGCCGCTTTTCCGAGGCGATTCGGACGAGCATACCGTGCGCATGTATACGCCGGTGCAGCCTGTTTTGGGCCGCATGCTCCGGGGCGTCGAGGGCGTTCGGCTCTCGGTGGTTACCCGTGAACTCGATTCGGACCGGCGCTTTGCGTCGAGTGCGGCGGAGGTCGTCGTGAGCATGGCTCCCAACTTTACCATCGTAAAAAAGACGCGCAGCTAAGCGCGCGTATGCGCAAGGCGGGCTTTGAGGGGCGACCAATCAAGGCCCGTCTTGCTGTTGATAGGAGGCTTTGGGGGAAGCATATGGGTCTTGAGGGAATCAAGCTGATTGCATGCGATTTGGACGGCACGTTGCTGCATCCGGGGGAGCGCGAGCCGCGTTCCGAGGCCTTTGAGCTCATTGATGAGCTGCATCGTCGCGGTATCGTGTTTATGCCGGCGAGCGGCCGTCAATATGCGAGCTTGCGCCATCTGTTTGCCCCGGTGGCCGATGAGCTCGCCTATGTATGCGAAAACGGAGCCCTGGTGATGAGCGAGGGGCGTGCCGTTGTCAAGCGCTCCATGGAGCGTAGCCTTGCTATGGATATCGCGAATGCCGTGGTTGCGTATCCCCATGCCGACGTGACCCTTTCGTGTGAGGGACACCTCTACACCATGAGCGGCAACGATGCGTTCGTCGACCATTTGCGCTATGAGGTCCACTGCGATGTGGCGGTGGTCGACCGCCCCGAGGACATCGACGAGGACGTCATTAAGATTGCCTTCCAGACGCCCGAGGTGAATCAGCCGGCGGCCCTGGAGTATTTCGAGCGCCTCTTTAGCGACCGTGTCGACGTGATGACGTCGGGAACCGAATGGACGGACTTTATCGGCTTTGATTCGGGTAAGGGTTCCGCGCTTGCCGATTACGGTCGTGCCCTGGGTATTTCGCCCGATGAGATGATGGCGTTTGGCGATAACGAGAACGACCGCGACATGCTCAACGTAGTGGGCCATCCTTATCTAATGGAGAGCTGCAATCCCTCTATGCGTGGCATCAACGACCACGTCCGCTACGTGCGCACGGTCGAAGAGGAACTGCGCCGTCTGCTCGCCGAGTAGGTTTTCGGGACATACCTAGAAATCTTCTTTTTGCCGCAAAGTGCGGAAAGGTGGATTTTAAGGCATGTCCCAAACATCTACCGGCAGTCGGGGCAAAGGCCCTCGAAGATGGTGTAGTGCGACGTGACGTGCCAGCCGATTTGCTCGGACGCCTTGGTGTCGAGCTGGGCATCGAAGGGGAGCGGTACGTCGATGACGCGGCTGCACGAGGTGCAGATGATATGTGCGTGCGGCTCGATGGTGCGATCGAAGCGACTTCCGCCTGGCGTCTTGATGGAGAGAATCTCGCCGGCGTCGGCCAAGAGATTGAGGTTGCGGTAGACCGTACCGCGGCTGATTTTGTCATCCTGCGCGCGCACGACGGTGTAGATTTCGTCGGCGGTGGGATGGTTATAGCTTTGGCGCACGGCGTCAAGAACCAGCTTTCGCTGCCTGGTATTCCTTCTTTGCACCGCCATGCGCCTCGCCTCTTTTCTGTCAACGGTCGTAGGTAAATGATACCGTATTTAGCACACAATACTAATAACGAGGCGTGAAACCGTCTTCATTGGCAAGTGGGGCTCGGGCCTGGGCGTCTACGAGGCGAAAACGTGTTCCCATGCGCTCGTAGGAGGCATGAAGCGCCTCGAGATGAGATAGGACGTTTGCCGGAGCTCCCTGTATCTCCATCTCGACTGAGCCGTCTTCCATGTTACGCACCCAGCCGGTGAGCGCGCGTGCCTGCGCGAGGTTGGTGTGGGTAAAGCGAAAGCCAACGCCCTGGACTTGCCCCGTCCAGCGCAGGAAATAGCGCAGGGGAGTGTCTTGAGTGGCCTCGTCGCTTGCGAGCACAGTAAGCCTGCGGCGCAGCTCGAGCTCGACGTTTGATGGTTTTTGAGGCTCTCGACTGCCGCCGGTGACGCTGGAGAAGAACGTATCGAAGAGGCCCATAGCTATGCCTGCTTGCCTGCGTCGGCCGGGAAGGTTATGCCGGCCTGCTGGCGCACGGCATCCATGATGCGCAGTGAGACGAGTGTGACATCGCGGTAGTGGCCAAGCTCGTGGCGTCCCGCCGGGGTCTCCCAAATCTCTTCCTTAACGTTATCGATGCCGCCGATGGCGGTGATAAAGTCTGCGAGTTCGTATTCCATAGTGTTGCTCGATTTGGGCAGGTCGAGCACGCGGCCGTTCTCGCCCTGTTCGCGCGGTGCCTCGGTCGCCGAGCCGCGTACGACGTCGCCGCGATAGTCGATGCGGACGTTGCGGGGCGTGGACAGATGGTCGATCTGGATAGTGCCACGCTCGCCTTCGATCTGCGAGGGCAGCAGGTCATTCGTAATTTTGGAGTGCGCGAGCTCGACGGAGATGCGGCCACCGCCGTAGCTGGCGAGGATGGAACCGCAGCCGTCGATGGGGCCGTGCGTGAGCTGTCGCGTGGTGGGGTCGAGCAGAGTAGTCATGCTCGTAAGGCCGGAGGCATGCCGAAAATCTCGACCATGGGCTCGACGGTGTAGACGCCAATGTCCATGAGGGAACCCGATGCCATATTGCAGTCGAAGATATTGGTGGCGCGTCCCGCGAGAATCTCGTTGTAGCGCGAGGAATACTTGCCAAAGCGCAATGAGGCGCGGCGGATGGGGGCGATCTCGCCCAGGGCGTCCTCGATGGCGTGGAAGGCGGGATCGTGGAGGGGACGCATGGCCTCGAGGGCCACGACACCTGCTGCCTCGGCAGCGCGGAAGACTTCCAGCGCCTGCGCTTCGGTGGCGCAGAAGGGTTTCTCGACGATGACGTGCTTGCCACCGGCGATGCAGGCAAGGGCCTGCTCGTAGTGGAGCGCATTGGGGCTGCCGATGTAGACGGCGTCGACGTCGTCGGCGGACGCAAGCTCGTCAAGTGCGGTGAAGTTACGCTCGCCGCCGTGTTCGGTGGTAAAGGCGGCGCCGCGCTCGGCATCGCGCGAGAGCGTGCCCACAAACGCGGCTTGGTCGTTGGCGTTGACGACCTGGATAAAGTCGTCGGTGATCATGGATGTGCCGATGGTCGCTATACGCAGCATGTATCCCCCTCGTGCCGTTCGGTTTACAGGATGAGTGTAGCGCGAGGGGGCAGGAAATAGCGTGCGAAAACGCCGTTACAGGTCGCTCTCGTTAAAGCCGGTATCGATATCGAGGTTGCTGCCGTCGGCCGCCGTGGTGGCGAGCTCGTCGCAGCGCTCGTTGAGCTCGTGGCCGGCGTGGCCCTTAACCCAGATGAACTCCACTTTGTGCTTGCTCTTTGCGGCAAGCAGGCGCTCCCACAGGTCGCGGTTCTTGACGGGCTGCTTGTTGGCAGTTTTCCAAGCGCGCTTTTTCCAGCCGTCGATCCAGTGTTTGTTGAAGGCGTTGACGACGTACTGCGAATCGGAATGGACCTCGACCTCGCAGGGGCGGTTGAGTGCCTCGAGCGCCACGATAACGGCCATGAGCTCCATGCGGTTGTTGGTGGTCTTGGCGTAACCGCGTGAAAGCTCGGAGGTGAAGGTCTTGCCGGCGGGGTTGGTGTATTTGAGCACGGCGCCGTAGCCGCCGCGTCCCGGATTTGATCGGGCCGAGCCGTCGGTATAGATGATGACCTTCACGGGCTTCCTTTCGTTGGGTACGTTTCGTGTGAGTGACCATTGTAGCGCCATGCCCGCCGGGGGCTAGCAATCTACGATTTCTACCCCGTCTTCCGACAGTTAGTTGGCATGGATGATGCGGTTGAGTTCGTCGAGGTATTGCTGCAAGAGGGGAGAGGGCTTGCGCTCGTCGTGCATGATATAGCCTACGCGCATCGTTGGGGCGTCTGCTAACGGGATCGATGCCATACCCCATTGCATTTCATTGGAGAGGACGCCGGTCGACAGGGTGTAACCGTTCGACGTGATAAGTAAGTTAGTAAGTGTTCCGCGGTCCGAGATTCGTATGTTGCGGTCGCAAGGGATATAGCTAAACGGTTCCTCGGCGTAATAGAAGGAGTTTGAGGTTCCCTGCTCAAAGCTATAACGCGTATAGGGTGTGAGGTCGGCAAGGGACAGCTGCGGGCGGCGGGCAAGCGGGTGGCGCTCGCTAACGAAGACGTGGACCGTCGCGTCGAAGAGGGGATGGAAGCTCGCGCGCGCATCGGCAAAAGCCTTCTGCAGAACGCGGGCGTTAAAGTCGTCCAGATAGAGAATGCCGATGTCGCTGCGAAATGCGCGGACGTCATCGATGATCTGCGAAGTGGTGGTCTCGCGCATGATGAACTCGAACTTGCTGTCGCGGCAGCGCTCGACCACGTTGACAAAGGCCTCGACCGAAAAGGCGTAGTGCTGGGCGGAAATGGCGAGGCGGGCTTGCGGGGTACCGCCGTCCTCGTAGCGGGCCTCGAGCATGTCGGCCTGCTCTACGACCTGGCGTGCATAACCCAAAAGCTCGGTGCCGTCGTTGGTGAGTGCAACACCGCGGCTAGAGCGCGTAAAGATTTCGATATGAAGTTCCTGTTCCAGGCTTTTGACGGCGTTGGAGATATTGGACTGTGCGGTATAGAGGCGCTGAGCTGCGGCGTTGATCGAACCGGACTCTGCCACGGCGATCAAAAAGCGAAGCTGCTGGAGGGTCATCGGCGCCCGTCCTTTCGATAGTTATCTATAAAACAGATAACAAGTTAGCGCTTTTAAGTGATTGACCGAGGGAAACAATGCTCGTACTATTCAAAACACACAAAGGCGTAGGTAATTAAGCCAACCACGGAACCGGGATGCGAAAGGAGGCCCGCATATGAATTGCTTACCAAGACGAATGCCGGGCTCCTGTTTGCGCCCGTCGGCGTGATCAGGAGACAGCGACTTACTTCTCTCTTTTTATTTACTTTTGTTCGATCAAGGAGATCATCATGAGCCAGTTCATCAACAACCCCGAGCACACCTTTGGTTTCGATACCCTGCAGCTTCACGTTGGCCAGGAGAGCGCCGATCCCGCATCCGACTCCCGCGCCGTGCCTATCTATCAGACCACGAGCTATGTGTTCCGCAACTCCCAGCACGCCGCCGACCGCTTTGGTCTTGCCGACGCCGGTAACATCTACGGCCGTCTGACCAACTCCACTCAGGGCGTCTTCGAGGACCGTGTCGCCGCACTCGAGGGTGGCGTGGCGGGTCTTGCCGTCGCCTCCGGTGCCGCTGCCATCACCTATACCCTGCAGGCTCTTGCCCAGGCCGGTGACCACGTGGTGGCCCAGAAGACCATCTACGGTGGCTCCTACAACCTGCTGGAGCATACGCTCTCCCAGTTTGGCGTCGAGACCACGTTTGTCGATGCCCATAACCTGGAAGAGGTCGAGGGTGCCATCAAGGACAACACCACGGTCATCTATCTCGAGACGCTCGGCAACCCCAACTCCGACATCCCCAACATCGACGCCATCTCCGAGATCGCCAAGAAGCACGGTCTGCCGGTTGTGTCGACAACACCTCGGCACCCCGTATCTGTTCCGTCCGCTGGAGCATGGTGCCAACATCGTCGTCCACTCCGCAACCAAGTTCATCGGCGGTCACGGCACTTCACTGGGCGGTGTGATCGTCGACGGCGGTAACTTCGATTGGAAGGCGAGCGGAAAGTACGCCCAGATCGCTGAGCCCAACCCCTCCTACCACGGTGTTTCGTTTGCCGAGGCTGCCGGTCCCGCCGCCTTCGCGACCTATGTCCGTGCTATCTTGCTGCGTGACGAGGGCGCCTGCATCAGCCCGTTCAACGCCTGGGTCCTGCTCCAGGGCACCGAGACTCTGTCGCTGCGCGTTGACCGTCATGTCGAGAACACCAAGAAGGTCGTTGAGTTCCTGGCTGGTGACAGCCACGTCGCCAAGGTGAACCACCCGAGCCTGCCTGAGCACCCCGATCACGAGCTCTATCAGAAGTACTTCCCCAACGGCGGCGCTTCGATCTTCACCTTTGAGATCAAGGGCGGCCAGGAGGCGGCTTGGAAGTTCATCGATCATCTGCAGGTGTTCTCGCTGCTTGCCAACGTGGCTGACGTCAAGTCGCTCGTCGTGCACCCGGCTACCACCACGCACTCCCAGCTCTCTGCCGAGGAGCTCGCCGAGCAGAACATCACGCCCTCCACGATCCGTCTTTCCATCGGTACCGAGAACGCCGAGGATATCATTTGGGATCTGAAGCAGGCCTTCGCCGCGCTGGACGAGTAAGGCGACTTGTGTAAGGACCCCTTGCGACCCGATAGGTATAACTGCATAAAATGCCTGCTCAAGGCGCTGTGCGAACAATGGTTGCACAGGCGCCTTTTTTGCATAGAACGGGTGCAAAAACAGGGTTTTTGACACGCTTTATGCATTCGAGTTGTGGAAAACTCCTGTTGAGAGGATGTGAGTTTTACGCAATTGACGTGCGCCTTTTGAGTAAAACCGCAGGTCGCGATTTGCTCGGGGTACTATGCAGCGCGATCGAATCACACGCAGCTCAAACGCAGCAAAAACGCACTACGGAGGTTTCCAGCTACATGAGGATCGATTCACGAAAACCGAAAGCCGCCGCCCTTTCCGCCGCTCTGACCGTGGCACTTTTGGCGGGCGCCGGCGCAACTGATGCCCACGCGGCAACACTATCCGATACGGTTGGACTTACGCCGTCCGAAGCGACGCTGGTGCAGCCCGTCGACTACTGCAGCGACGGTTATGGCTCTATGCAGGAGTGGAACGCCTCGATGGAGGCCAAGCGCGATTCCCTGGAGATGCGCGCTCAGATCATCATGAACATGTACGGTGACTATGCCACCGATGACGAGCGCGCTGTGCTGCAGGGTTGCATCGACGGCGCGGATAGCCTGTTGACGATGGGGGAGGTCGACGCCAAGTCGACCGAGCTCGATGAGCTGCGCATTGCGCTTGAGGATGCCAAGCGCGAAGCGCTCGAGGCTGCCGCCGAGGCGGAGGCTGCCGAGGTCGCCCAGGCTTCGTACTACAACGCCGGTTACACTCCGTCCTACGCGTCTGCCGCGTCCTACGCGAACGGGTCGGGCCTGACGTGCTCTGCGGGTGTCAATAACTACAACGGGCGCCGCGAGACCTATTACAGCAGCAATGTGCTTTATCACTATCGCACGGGCGAATGGACTCAGGATTCTGAGGGCTTCTGGCGCGATTCCGACGGCTATTACGTTGTTGCCGCGGGCGATATGGCCCAGGGCTCGACCTTTACGGGCTCCAAGGGTGATTGCAAGGTCTATGACTCCGGCTGCGCTGCCGGACCACCGACTACTACACCGGTTGGTAATTTTTCTGCATCACGGATATTTGGCGGACGGGCGTCTTTACCGAGCTTTAGGGCAACGTAAGGACGTCCGTTCTATGTATGCGTTTGAGTTAACAGAGCCCTTACCGTGGCGGTACGCTGGGCGTATGGATGCGGGGCACACTGGTTCTTGAGAAATAAGGTCTTTCTCTTGGAGGAAGTGGTCTTGTGAATGCTCGAGATATTGCCGTTGCCGCCGTCGCGTTGATGCTTGGCTGCCTTGGTCCCACGGCCGCGCTCGTCGCGGGCATTCAGGGGACATGCGGGGCTGCTCCTATCGTGGTCGGCGCGCTGATCGCGGCCACGCTGCTGGGAAGCGCCGGTGTTGTCCTTTGCCGCGACGATGAGGACGAGGTGCCGGGGTCGCAACGCTAACTGTTGTGAGATCGGCCGCCGATCGTAGACGAAGATGAGGCCGCCGCAGGGGAAAGGTCCCCTTGCGGCGGTTTTGCTGTTAAGACTGTTGAATGCGGCGCGTTGACGCTACCAGCTTTTCTCGATATCGCGGATGCGCCGATAGAGCCACTCGTTTTGCGGTGCCTGGATATGGTGTTTGGCTGCGAGGCGGCAGATGGTGCCCGCGAACTCATCAACCTCGGTTTTGCGCCTTGCGATGCGGTCTTGAGCCATCGAGGGCATACCAGCGGGGTCGATTCCCTCGATGAGGTGCACCATTTGCGTCAGGTCTGCCTCGGTCAGCTCAACGCCCTCGGCGTTGGCGACCGCAAGCGTTTCGCGCATGGCGGAAACAAAGCAGCGACGCTGCTCGGAGCCCGGCTCCGTGGCGCTTCCGTAGGTCCCGCCGTAGGCCATGCAGGTCTGGTTGATGCCGTCGTTGAGCATGAGTTTGGCCCACATGCGGTGGGCGATGTCGTCCTCGACGGTATGGGCGATGCCGCAGCGCGTATAGAGCTCGTCGATAGCGGCGACGGTCGCGGGGTCGGTGCCGGCGGCTGCACCAAAGCGGATTTCGCCCGCATTGGTAAAGGTGAGCGCGCCGTCGAGGAATACGGCGTCCATGCCCTGGCAGATACCCAGGACGGTATGCTCCCAGCCAAAGCGTTCGGCAATCTTTTGCTCGCTCGTAATGCCGTTGCACAGCGAGGCGATGAGCGTGTTGGGTCCCACGACACGTTCCATAGTCTTGAGTGCTTGGTCGAGACCGGTGGTCTTGACTGTCAGGATGACCAGATCGGCGGGCGCTGCCTCGCTGGCGCGGACGGACGTGAGATCGCAAGGCTTTCCGTTGACGGTGAGCGCATCGCCCGCGTGACGCTCAAAACGGGCGTCATCCATAACGTATTCGACGGCGTCATTGCCGAGGGCTTGGCAATCATGCTGCCGTAGAGCAGGCCGACGCCGCCCTTGCCGATAAAAGCGACCTTGTTGATCTGCATGTGAATCATCTCCCCATAAAAAGGGCGCCCGCGTAAGGGGCGCCTGATGGATTGTATGCTGCCGGGGTATGTTGTGTGCGCCGGATAGCCGTATTTAGAAGAACAAACGTATGGGAACACGGGAACTTATGACGCGGGGCAGACCGCAAAGACGCGTGCGGGGTATCCGACGCCATCACGCACTTTGGGGAAGGTACAGAAGATGACAGCACCCGTGGCGGGAAGCTCGTCCAGATGGTCCATGACCTCGATCTGGTAACGGTCGACCGAGAGGATGTATTGCTCGCCGGGATAGGGGTAGGCATCCTCGCGCGTGGTCACGGATGCGGGGTCGGTGTCTGCCGGTTCGTGACCGATGGCGCCGATGTTGCGCTCTTCTACAAGCCATTTGATGGCGTCGAGGTTCCAGCCGGGATAGTGAGGCTGGCCGTCCTCGTCCTTGTTTTCGAGGTCAGCGAGCTTGGACCAGTCGGAGCGGAAGGCGACAAAGGCGTCCTCGGGAATGCGGCCGTGCTCGGCCTCCCAAGCCTTGAGGTCATCGACGGTCAGGACGAAATCGGGGTTTGCGGCGCACTCCTTGTGCTTGTCGATGACGCAGAGCGGATGCATAAACTCGATAGGGTTAATCTCGCCAAGGGAACGGCCATCGACATGGAAGTGGCGCGGTGCGTCGACGTGGGTACCGTACTGCGAGGCGACCGAATACTGGAAGCATCGCATGGGCGCGAGCATGTCTTCGGGCGTATCGGGCAGGTAGTCGAAGAGCTTGGTGGACTCAAACGGCTTAAAGCCAAACCAGTGCGGGGTGTCGCACGAGAGCGTGTGGGTGAGGTCAACCCAGCGATAATCGGTGCTTTTGAGCTGGGATGCGAGATTCCAAAGGTCGAGCGCGGGCATGGGTGGCTCCTTTCATCGGGCTTTTTGCTGATGTTAAAGCGCTGGCGTGACGGCTCGATTTCTGCTGCGTTACGATACGTTCTCGATTGCGATTCCATGATGTTTCGGCCGCGTAACCGTTGTGTTTCGCCTTGCCGAGGCGCTGATGGCGAAGGGAGGGGCCGTGCAATATCGCGTTGACCCCAAAAGCGGCAACCGTATCTCGGCGTTGGGACTGGGCTGCATGAGGTTTCCCGGTGCGCCGGGACGCCCGGATGCGAAGACCGCCGACGCCATCATCTCCCGTGCGGTGGAGCAGGGGATTAACTACCTGGACACGGCCTATCTCTATCCCGGCAACGAGGCGTGCGTGGGTGCGTCGCTTGAGCGCCTGGGCTTGCGCGACCAGGTTTTGCTCGCAACCAAGCTGCCGCATGCTTCGTGCAAATGCGCGGAGGATTTCGACCGGTTCTTCGACGAGCAACTGCGCCGCCTGCGGACCGAACATATCGACTATTACCTCATGCACAACATTACCTCGCCCGCCCAGTGGGAACGTGTGGTGGCGTTGGGCATCGAGGACTGGATCGCGCGTCAAAAGGCGGCGGGGCGCATTCGCCAGATTGGTTTTTCGTACCACGGCAGCGCGGCGGACTTCCTTACGATGCTTGACGCATATGACTGGGATTTTTGCCAGATCCAGTACAACTATGCCGGCGAGCATTACCAAGCGGGAACGGCGGGACTCATGGCGGCTGCGGAGCGCGGGCTCGCGGTGTTTGTGATGGAGCCGCTGCTGGGCGGTCGTCTAGCGGGTAAACTGCCGCCGCGGGCCCGCGCCGTGCTCGATAGTGCCCGTGACCCGCATTTGCGCACCCCTGCCGCCTGGGGGCTTTCGTGGGTGTGGAACCATCCTCAGGTGACGATGCTGCTATCGGGTATGACCGATACCGCGCAGGTGGATGAGAACGCGGCGTTGGCCGATCGTGCCCTGCCGGATTCGATGACAGCGACTCAGCTCGATACCATCGCACGCGTGCTGGAAGAGTTTGAAAAGTCGAATCGCGTGCCCTGCACGGGATGCGGCTATTGCATGCCGTGTCCTAAAGGCATCAATATCCCTGGATGTTTTGCCGCCTACAACGCGAGCTATGCGCACAGCTGGTTTACGGGGCTGTCGCAATACTTTACGGCGAGTGCGGTGCGCACGAGCGAGCCCAAGCTGGTGAGCAATTGCGTCAAGTGCGGCAAATGCGCGCGCCACTGCCCGCAGCATATCGATATCCCCGAGCGTCTCGATGACGTGCGCCGACGCTTCCAGCCGGGCCCCGTAACGGCCATGCTTAAAGTCTTCGGTAAAACACGCTCCTCATGACCCTTTTATAACTTGCGGTGGAATAGTTCCTGTTTACGGCAGAATAGGGGCCAAACAGGAACTATTCCACCGCAACTGAAGGGGGCTGTCGTGGGCCATCGGGATTCATGTGATGATTTACGTGAGGTTCGTTGGGGCGTTTTGGGCGCTGGGCGCATTTCGCATCGATTTGCTTCGTCGCTCAAGGAGGTGGACGGGGCACGGCTTGTGGCTGCCGCCGGTCGCACTCCTTCTCATGTTGAGGAGTTTTGCCGAGCGTTTTCGATTGATGCCGCACACAGTTATGCCACGACTGACGATGGCGGCGATGCGGCTTATGATGCGCTGATTGCCGACCCCGATGTCGACGCAATCTACTTGGCTCTTCCACATGGCATGCATGCGCATTGGGTCTGTCGGGCACTGCGCGCGGGAAAGGCCGTGCTGTGCGAAAAGCCGGCCGTTTTGAATGAAGAAGAGACCCATGCGATCGCCTCCGTTTCCCGTGAGTACGGTGTGCCGTTTATGGAGGCGATGAAAATCGGTTTTGTCCGATGCGTACTCGCGTGAAGGGTTTGCTTGCGTCGGGCGAGCTCGGCCGTATCGTCTCGATCGAAAGCGTGCAAAAACTCGATTACGGTGAGTCCCCTTCGAGTTATCTGCTCGATCCGTTGCAGGGTGGCTGTCTATATGACATGGGCTGCTATGCGGTCGGGTGGTTTGAGGATTTGCTTGCGGGTGCGTGCGATGTTTCGTCTCGTGAAGTTCGCTGGCGTGACGTATCGGGCGGCCGCGTGGATTGGGCCGATGAGATCCATATGAATGTCGGCGGTATACCCATTCATATGGTGGTCGACGGCAAAGCAGCATATGAAAGCCGCTTAACGATTGCCTGCGAGCGGGGCTCGTTGGAAATCGAGCGCCTCCATCGCCCCGAGCTCGCCCATGTGAAGTACTCCGACGGACGAATGCTCGAAATAAATGCCCCGTTTGAGGTCGATGATTTCTACGGCGAAATCCAGCATGCGACCCAGCTCATTCGGGCGGGGAAACTCGAAAGCCCCATCATGTCCCTAGCCGCCACACAGCGCTGTGCGCACATCATCGATGCGATTCGTTTGAAACTTTAGGGCGTGGGGGCATGGCGCCAGCGTGTGGAATGCCTGGAGGCCTTTGCTCCTGATGCCCCTTTTATAACTTGCGGTGGAATACGGTCTGTTTGCGCCAAAATAGGGCACCAATAGACCGTATTTCACCGCAACTGATGAGGGGGAGCTGGAGATGCTGACGATTGGGTGTCATCTTTCGACGACGAAGGGCTATCGGGCGATGGGGGAGACGGCGCTATCCATTGGCGCCAACACCTTTGCATTCTTCACGCGCAACCCGCGCGGCGGCAAGGCGAAAGACCTTGATACGGATGACGTGGCGGCCTTGCGCGAGCTTATGGAACAAAACGACTTTGGTCCGCTCGTGGCGCATGCCCCGTATACTTATAACCCCTGCTCGGCCAAAGAGCGGGCGCGCGAGTTTGCCTTGGAAGCTATGGCCGAGGACCTGCAGCGCATGGAAGCGCTGCCCGGCAACTACTACAACTTCCATCCTGGTGCGCATGTGGGGCAGGGTTCCGACGCCGGCATTCAGATGATCGTCGACACCCTGTGTCAGGTGATGTTTGAGGGCCAGCAGACGACGGTGCTGCTCGAGACCATGGCCGGAAAGGGCACCGAGGTGGGCCGCGGCTTTGAGGAGCTGGCGCTCATCATCGAGGGCGTTTGCGACAAGCGCCCCGAGCTTTCGGACAAGCTGGGCGTTTGCCTGGACACCTGCCATGTGCATGACGCCGGCTATGACATCGTCCGCGATCTTGACGGCGTGCTTGACGAGTTCGATCGCGTGGTGGGTATCGAGCGCCTGCGCGCTGTGCATATCAATGATTCCAAGAACCCCTGCGGCGCCCACAAGGATCGCCATGAGTGCATCGGTAAGGGCTACCTTGGTAGCGAGGAGCTTGGCGGTGGTATGCAGGTTATGCAGAATATTGTATCGAATGACCGTCTGCGTGCGTTGCCTTTCATTTTGGAGACACCGAACGAACTTGCAGGATATGCGGTTGAAATTAAACTCTTAAGGTCATTGCAGCAGTAATAAACAGTCGCAAAGTGGTGTTTCATTCACGTTATGGGCTTGTTTCAATCAGTTTTCTAATTGCAGATTCCCACAAGCGGGTGCATAATAACCATCGGTTTTTGCAGACCCCTGAATCACGTGGGGTCATTGGAAGGAGACTGATCATGAAACTCAAGAAGCTTGGCGCATTTGCCGCCACGGGTGCCATGGCGCTCGCCCTTGCTCTGACGGGCTGCGGCTCGTCCAACGCCACCTCTGGTTCCGATGCCGGTTCCAACGGCTCTGATGACGTGAAGGTCGAGAAGGTCGACGGGTCCAAGGAGTACGCGCTCGTCAAGGACGGCACGCTGACCGTCGGCACCTCTGCCGAATACGCTCCGTTTGAGTATAAGGACGACAACGGTGACTATCAGGGTTTTGACCTTGAACTCATCAAGGCCATCGCCGACAAGCTGGGTCTGGGTGTCGAGTACGTCAACAATGACTTTGACACGCTGGTTCCGGGCGTCGCTTCGGGCGCCAAGTATGACGTCTCCATCGCGGCTATCACCAACACGCCCGAGCGTGAGAAGGAAGTCGCTTTCTCCGACTCCTACTATATGGATGACCAGGCTATCGTGACCAAGGTCGATAACACCGACATCACGGCCGACAATTACAGCGAGAAGCTCAATAACGCCGACGCTACGATTATCGTCCAGTCTGGTTCGACCGCCGAGGCCTTTGCCCAGGAGAACTTCCCCAAGGCTAAGATCGTTCCCTACAAGGACGCTACTGAGTGCTTCAGCGCCCTGCAGTCTGATAAGGGCGATGCCGTAGTCACCAACCGCTCCGTCGCCAGCCAGCTGACCGCCGAGCAGTTCAACACCTGCCAGACCATCAAGCAGATCAGCACCGGCGAAGAGTACGCCATCGCCATCAACCAGGGCAACACCAAGCTCAAGGACGATATCAACCAGGCCATCAAGGACCTGACCGATGACGGTACCGTCGACGCCCTCATGACTAAGTACAACATCAAGTAAATAGATGCTTGATTGCGTGCGGGCCCTTTCCGTTTTGCGGAGAGGGCCTTTGCGCTTCTCTCGACGGACCGCGTTTCCGTCTTGTTTTGCCGGCAACTTCTACGATAGGAGCCACCTTGTCTCGATTGAACAAAGGGGCCACGGAGCGGCGTTCTCCACTGCCCGCCTTACTCCAAAAGCTAGCCTGCGCCATGGCCGTGGCGCTCGCGCTGGTGTGCGTGGGGACATATGCACCCTCGACCGCCCAGGCGCTTGAGACCGCAAAGATCACCGCCCGACCCAACACCGGCTCGGGCAGCGATGTGGTCGGTGGTACCGAGACGCGCATTACCTGGGAAGTCCAGGCCGATGCCGATGAGGAGCTGAGCGGTCTTTCGCTGACGTTTGTCGACGGCACGACGTTTGGTGTCGACGATACGCGCCTGACGATGCTCTCGGGCGAGGACCTCTTGGACCGTACGCCCATGAAGCCCACGTGCAAGGTCGACGGCCAGACGCTCAAGATCGATTTTGGCGAGACGGCTCCGGCCGGCGGCTATTTCCGTGTCGAGGTCTACGGCGTGACCTTCCCCGTCGAGGGCGGCGACGAGGCTTTTAGCGGCACCTACACGTTGGCTGACGGTTCAACCAAGAAGATCTCCAAGATTCCTTCCGTCGAGATTAAGGGCGTGACGGCATTCGATAACTTCCTGGCCGACCTTAAGGAGCAGCCGTGGGTCGAGGCATGGAATTCCAACATGTTCCTTCGCCTGTTCCTGAACCCGGTCATTTTGGTTCAGAGCCTGCCGATCGTATTCAAAGGCTTCCTCATGTCGCTCTCGATCGTGCTCGTGGCATTTCCGTTGGCCATTCCCTTTGGCTTTGCCTTGTCACTCATGCGCATCTCCAAGTCGCGCATCCTGCGTTGCCTTGCCGGCATCTATGTGAATATCATCCGCGGTACGCCGGCGTTCCTGCAGATCTACATCGCGTTCTTTGGCCTGCCGCTGGCCGGCGTCAAGGTTGACGATTATGTGCTGGGCGTCATCGTCATGGCCATGAACTCGTCCGCCTACCTGTGCGAGATCTTCCGCGCCGGTATTCAGTCGATCCCCAAGGGCCAGAACGAGGCCGCGCGCTCGCTGGGCATGAACGCCTTCCAGACGCTGCTCTACGTTATGATTCCGCAGACGTTCCGCAATGTCCTGCCTACGCTGACCAGCGAGTTTATCCTGCTTTACAAGGATACGTCGCTGCTCGCGGCCGTGGGCGTGGTCGAGATCGTCATGAACGCCCGTACCATCGTGGCCACGACGGGTTCCATTACGCCATATGTGGTTGCCGCGCTGTTCTACCTGGTCATCACCCTGCCGCTTGCTCGCTTGGTGAGCGGTCTTGAGGCGAGGCTTCTGGGGACGGCCGAAACCAAGAAGAAGCGTCCCGCCAAGAGCGCTGGACAGGTCGTCGCGACGCCCGCCGACCACATCGCCGGTCTGTAAGGAGGTCCTATCATGAGCGAAACCAATAACTCGAACGAGGTCGTCGTCAGCATCAAGAACCTCCAGAAGCCTCGGCGATAACGTGGTCCTGCGCGACATCGATCTGGATGTGCACAAGGGCGAGGTCGTCGTAGTCCTGGGTCCTTCGGGCTCGGGCAAGTCGACGATGCTTCGCTGCATCAATCGTCTGGAGCATCCCACGAGCGGCTCGATCGTCGTTGAGGGCGTGGACGTTTGCGCCAAGGGCGTCGACCTTAACAAGGTACGTACGCATCTGGGTATGGTGTTCCAGCAGTTCAATTTGTTCCCGCACCTGTCAGTCAAAAAGAACGTCATGCTCGCACAGCAAAAGGTACTCAAGCGCAGCAAGGAAGAGGCCGAGAAAATCGCTATCGAGGAGCTGACCAAGGTCGGTCTTGCCGAGCGCATCGACTTTATGCCGAGCCAGCTCTCGGGTGGCCAGCAGCAGCGCGTTGCCATCGCCCGCGCCCTGTCGATGAACCCTCACGTCATGCTCTTTGACGAGGCCACGTCGGCGCTCGACCCCGAGCTGGTTCGCGACGTTCTTGGCGTTATGCGCGATCTTGCACGTGACGGTATGACCATGATCGTCGTGACGCATGAGATGGGCTTTGCCCGCGACGTCGCCGACCGCGTCGTCTTTATGGACGGCGGCGTTATCGTGGAAGAGGGTACGCCGAGCGAGGTCTTCGACCACCCCAAGAGCGAGCGCACCAAGGCGTTCTTGGGAAATATCTCGTAGCCGCTTTATATGACTGACATAACAGAAAACGGGAGCCGGATGTGATCCGGCTCCCGTTTTTGTTGGGATGCGAATGTGTTTTGGTGCAGAGCTCGTTATGGGCGGAGCTCATTGCCGCTAGGCGAGCTCGGCTCCAAGGGCGCGGCAGGCCGCCTCGCCCTCATCGTCGGGAGCGTCGTAGCAGATGACGGAATCGACGACGTTGACGCCCGCCTCGTCGGCGTCGGCCTTCCAGTTGTCCATCCACTCGCCCTCGGCCCACGAATAGGAGCCAAAGAGGACGACCTTCTTGTCGCCGAGAACCTCCTTGACCTCGTCCCACATCGGCTGGAACTCATCGTACTCGAGTTCCTCGGAGCCCATGGCGGGGCAGCCGAAGGCGAAGGCGTCGTAGTCGGCGGCCCTGTCGGCAGAGAAGTCGGCGCAGGGGATGACCTCAGTCTCGGCACCCGCGGACGTGGCGCCTTCGGCGACGAGGTTTGCCATGGCCTCGGTATTGCCCGTGCCACTCCAATAGACGACGGCGATCTTGCTCATATGTTTTCCTTTCGGTTGTGCGGCGTGCGGCCGCGTTTTGTATGCTCTATCGGGTTGCCTGGACAAGTTGTCCCAGGGTGCAGCCCTGTTGATAGATGTACGTAAGGTATTGCGTGCATGCGCGATAGGAATCGAAGGTCGTGAGCGCCTGCTCAACGTTTGTGTATACCTTCCATGCGCCAAAGACCTTATAGTTTTCGCCGTGCTGGACGATAAACTGATGGACATCTTCGTAGGGATAGCCCAAAAAATAGCCAATTTCGTGGGGGAACTCGCACATGCACCCCGTATCGCAGTGCCTATTTCGCGCGAGTGCGCAGACGCTGCTGTCATAGGCGCTTTCTGCGGCATTGCTGCTTGCCAGCGTGATGCGCGCGGCGAGATGCACCAGGGATGCGGGCAGGTTGTGGACATCGTAACCTTCGGCGGTAAGCGCCGTCGTGGCGCGGGGGTCGGAGAGGTATCGCATGAGGTCCGCAGGGCGGTACACATAGATGAGCGCTCCGCAGGGGCGCCAGACCAAAACGCTCATATGGATCCCGAGTGGCTGGAGCTCGCGGTTGCATTGGGCAATGACCGCGAGCAGGCGAGAGCGTCGCTCTTCGATATGGGCGGCGCCGGGTTTTCCGCCTTGGTTGGCGTAAACGCCGGGATAGGTAAAGAGCGAGGCCGGCTTGATACCTGCGAGCGTAGGGGAGCAGTTGCGCACGACAGCCGTTTGGTATGTTGGGATGTCAATGGTTCGAGTCACGATGCTCCTTTCGGGTCCTCAGTTGTTAGCCTAGGAAAACTTATACACGAAAGTAAGCCAAGGTCAACAAAAAAGTTTGAAGCGGGAAACTAATTGACCGAACCGACACGAGTTTGGAGTAAGATGGGAACACCCCATGGGGGTATAGGTATAAGAGTTTGGAGAAAGGGGATCGCATGGAAGACTTGCTAAACCCTGCAAATATCATCGTGCTTGCCGCGATTGTCGTCGGCATGTTCTTTGGCCTGCGGCGTATTGTCGCTTCGACACACGGAAAGAGCTGCTGCAGCGATGGCACGAGCGGTAAGAAGGCCAAGAAGGTAGTGGTTGCGGATACCGATCCGTCCCACTACCCCTATAGCGATGAGCTGCTCATCGGCGGCATGAGCTGCGATGGCTGCGCTCAGAATGTGGCCAATGCCCTCAATGCGCTGAATGGTGTGTGGGCAACGGTAACGTACGCGGACCACACGGCGCGCGTGCGCTCCAAGCGGCCAATCGATCGCGGTGCTCTCGTGGCGGCCGTGAAGGATGCGGGTTACTACGTCATGACGCTGTAAGCGCCGCCTTGGATGCACTTCCTTGTCTAGGCTCGTCCGCGCAGTTCGATGTCAAGAATGTCATCGAAATCGATGGCGATGTCTTTGAGCTTGAGGAGCTTGAAGGCAGGGAGTACCTCGTCGAGGATGCCGGTGCGGGAGCGATAGCCGTACGCATCGTAATAGGTGACGCGGACTAGGTCGCCACGTTTGAGGCCCTCGAGCTTTTTCGAAAGCTCGAGGGCTTTTTCTTCCGTGAGTTCACATTTTGGTTCGGCGGTGATCTCTTGCTTGCGCACGAGTTCGTAATATCCCGTGAGGGCGGCAAAGGGCATAAACTGCGCGGCACGGCCGGCACGGACGGCGCCGTTAGCGGTGAGCTTGGGGTCGGCGGAGCGACGTCTTCCCTCGGGGTCCGCTAGGCGTTCAAAAGGTGTCGGTGGCCGCATCGGCTGCTGTTGGGGCTTAGGCACGGTGCCCTCCTACCTGATCGTTGCGTTCGCGTGCGGTGGCGCCGGCGGTAAAGCTTAATCCCTTGACGAGCGCGTTCTTGCCGTATTTGCCTTTTACAGCCAGCACGGCACGGGCCAGCTCGCGCTCGCGCTCATCGGCCTCGACATCGCTAAATAGATCGATGGTGGCAAACTCCTCCGGCATGAGGTTGCCAAATCCCAGGTTGATGCGCTTGACTGGTCGTTTGGGATCGACAGTCTGCGCCCAGAGCTCATCGAAATAGCCCATGATCTTCTTAAACGAATTGGTGCGCTCGGGCAGCTTGCGCGAGGCGTTGGAGTGCGCTAAGAGTGCGGCATAGCCACCGCGCGGTTTGCCGCCATGCTCTCCCACAAAGATGCCATCGATAGCCTGCGCCTCCCGCACCAGGCGGCGCCGTTCGTCATCGCGCTGGACGGGCTTGGGCGCACGGGGCGCGAGCTCAGGGCCGGCGGTTGCGGTGGGTTCGATGCTCGACGTGCTCGAGCGTAGGTGTCCGCATCCGTCCACATATTGCGCTGTACCGCTGGCGTCGAGGCGGCGTATGTCAGCTCGTTCGCTCGCATAACCCACAAAGAGCGAGATGCTGTCGCAGACCACGTGCTTATCGACTAGGTCCAACACGGCGTTGTCGACCATCTCGCGCAAGACGGTGTAGGCCTGCTCATAGGCATAGCCCTTCGAGAGCACCTGCCTGTGGTGGTCGAGGTCGCTTGCGGGCGATAAGCTTGGATATCGGCGATGGTTGTCGGCTCACGCCCGAAGGCGTGGTCGATAAGATATTCGGCATTGACGCCGAGTTCGTCGTAGAGCAGGTTCTCGTCGAGCGCTGCGACCCCCATCAGGTCGTAGACACCGTATTTCTCGAGACGGGCCGCCACGCCGGGGCCGATGCCCCAGATGTCGGTGATGGGGCGATGGGGCCAGATCTCCTTGCGAAAGGTCTCGTCGTCGAGTGTGCCGATGCGACTGGGCACATGCTTGGCAGTGATGTCGAGTGCTACCTTGGCCTGGAATAGGTTGGGGCCGATGCCGACCGTCGCCGTGATGCCGGTGCGCGCGAGGACCTCGTCGCGCAACATGCAGGCGAAGCCTTCCGCATCGGTGTGATAGAGGTCCAGATATGGCGTCACGTCGATAAAACACTCGTCAATTGAGTAGACGTGAATGTCTTGCGGACTGACGTATTCCAGGTAGATACCGTAGATCCGCGCCGACACCTCCATGTAGTGCTGCATGCGCGGTACGGCCTTGATGTAGTCGATGCCATCGGGTATTTCGAACAGGCGACAGCGGTTGTGAATCCCTAGGTCCTTCATAGCCTGCGTGATAGCGAGACAGATAGTCGTGCGTCCGCGCGATTCGTCGGCAACGACCAGGTTGGTGTTGAGCGGATCGAGCCCACGATCGACGCACTCGACGCTGGCATAAAACGTCTTGAGGTCGATGCAGATGTAGGTGTGCTGCTCGTGCGCCATCCGAGCCCTCCCATCAAACACATGTTCTTATCGAATACCTGTTCGATAATACCTGCTCGACCGGACACCGTCAAAATCTGTCCCTTTTTGGCAGGTATGGTCGTGCGGTTGCATCGGGTTTTTAACGCAGCCCTAAAGAGCGCGAAACAGCTCGGAAAAGCTCGCTTCGTAGCATGAGCCTAACGATTGATACCGCCTATGCGCACGGAAAGGTTGTGGAAAAGATGGTCAATTATGGGTTTGGTATGCCGACGCGCTTGGTTGCGGATGGGGATGTGACTCGCTGGTGCGGGCGATTGGTTGCCCACTATGGCGGCACCAAGGCGCTGGTCGTGCTGGGCGGTGACAAGCATACGCGCGATGAGCTTGTCTCGGCGGCACTTGGCTCGCTTGATCGAGCCCTGCTCGAGCGTGTGCTTTTCCGCTGCGGCTCGGTTGAGGGCGACGGGGGAGACGAGCTGATCGACGAAGCCGTGGCCCTGGCGACCGACGAAGGCGTGGACTTTGTCCTAGCGATTGGCGATGCCGATACTGCTGGCTTTGCGCGCGAACTCGCGCGTCGCATGGCGGCGCTCGATGCCGGCGAAGACGGTTTTGTCCCTTATGGATGCATTATCTCGGAGGGCAAGGTGCCTGCTGTCGTGGGCGCCGGCGAGGTTCCCGTTTTTGCCATTATCGCGCCCGAACTGCTGGAGGGCATTGGGTCTCCTCTGCGCGAGCTGCTCGGCAGCGTGTGTGCCGCGGCCTAATATTTGGCATAAAGGGATAGGTATTTTTGATTGGTAAAGCGTTTGACCTGCCAAAATAAACCTGTCCCTTTTTGGTCGGTTGCCGTTTGGGGGCCGATTGGCAACGCTCGCTGATTACGGTCTTGACCTGCGCTAGAATAGTGGCATCTGAATGTCCGGGCGCATGGAGGCGTGCGCCCGTATGCTGAGGAGGACTCTATGGCAACTGTTGCCGCACCTATCGATGCTACGTCGACCGCCGCTTGGAAGGCACTCGAGGCTCATCAGGAGAAGCTCGAGGCCGAAGGTATCGACCTCAAGGCCTGGTTCGCCGCCGATGCCGAGCGCGTGAACAAGCTGAGCTTTGACGCTGGTGACCTGCACTTCGATCTGTCGAAGAACCTGGTGACCGATGAGACCGTCAAGCTGCTGTGCGATCTTGCCCGCGAGGTGAAGCTCGAGGAGCGCCGCGACGCCATGTTCTCCGGCGAGCACATCAATACCACCGAGGACCGCGCCGTCCTGCACACCGCACTGCGCCGCCCGGCAAGCGAGAAGGGCCAGCTCATCGTTGACGGCCAGGACGTCGTCGCCGACGTGCACGAGGTCCTCGATCGCATGTATGCCTTCGCCGAGCGCGTGCGCTCCGGTGAGTGGAAGGGCGTTACCGGCAAGAAGATCGAGCACCTGGTGTCCATCGGCATCGGCGGCTCCGATCTGGGCCCGGTCATGGCTTACGAGGCCCTGCGTCCCTATGCCGACGCCGGTATCGACTGCCGCTATATCTCCAACATCGACCCCAACGACCAGGCCGAGAAGCTTAAGGGTCTGGATCCCGAGACCACGCTCGTGATCATCGTCTCCAAGACCTTCACCACGCTCGAGACCCTCACGAATGCTCGCGAGGTCAAGACCTGGATGCTCGATCAGCTCAAGGCCCAGGGCGCCATCGACGGCTCCGATGAGCAGAATGCCGAGGCCGTGGCAAAGCACTTCGTCGCCGTTTCCACCGCACTCGAGAAGGTTGAGGCCTCGGTATCGACCCCGCCAACGCCTCGGCTTCTGGAACTGGGTCGGCGGCCGCTACTCCGTCGACTCCGCCGTGGGCCTGTCGCTGATCGTCGTGCTCGGTCCCGAGCGCTTCCAGCAGTTCCTCGAGGGCTTCCACGCTATCGACGAGTACTTCTGCAACACGCCGCTCGAGAACAATGCGGTTGCGCTGATGGGCCTGCTCAACGTCTGGTACGTCAACTTCTTCGGTTCCAAGAGCCACGCCGTGCTGCCGTACTGCCAGTACCTGCACCGCTTCCCGGCCTACCTGCAGCAGCTCACCATGGAGTCCAACGGCAAGCATGTCCGTTGGGACGGCAGCGCCGTGACCTCCGACACCGGTGAGATCTTCTGGGGCGAGCCCGGCACCAACGGCCAGCATGCCTTCTACCAGCTGCTGCACCAGGGCACCGTGGTGGTTCCGGCCGATTTCATCGCCTTTGCCAATACCGCCAACCCTGCGACCGATAGCGGCCAGGACGTGCATGAGCTGTTCCTGGGCAACTTCCTGGCCCAGACCAAGGCGCTCGCCTTTGGCAAGACGGCCGACGAGGTGCGCGCCGAGGGCACGCCCGAGCAGATCGTCCCGGCCCGTTGCTTTGAGGGCAATCGCCCGACGACCTCGATCTTCGGCGATACGTTGACCCCGTTCGCGCTCGGCGAGCTCATCGCCCTGTACGAGCACATCACGTTTGTCGAGGGCACGGTCTGGGGCATCGACTCCTACGACCAGTGGGGTGTCGAGCTGGGCAAGCAGCTTGCCAAGCAGATCACCCCGGCCTTCCACGACGATGCCGCCAAGGCCGAGCAGGACGCTTCGACTCAGGCGCTTATCGAGTTCTATCGCGCGCATCGCAAGTAGTCGCTGCTGTTAACGCATCGCGTCTTATAGTCAGGGGCCCGTATCCTATCGGATGCGGGCCCCTTTGCTTTGCCGTGGTCCCGGGGCGCACGGCCTTTGTGGAACATCGCTGGGGCGCCGCGCGCTGCGAGGGCCCTGCGTCTAGAGCTCGGCCTCCGCATGGCCTCGCTGCGCCTCGGGCAGCTCCCCGTAGAGCGGATGGTCTTCGAGCCTAAAGCGCTCGACCTGTTCGGGAGTGCGACCGCGTACAAAGAGCCACGAGCGATCGATCGGCGTCGCCATGAGCGTACTGGGCAGCGCGTCGGCGCGGTCGGAAAACACCCGGGCGCTCTCGGGATCCTGGAACGCCAGCACCAGATGCGTGTCGCAGTTGCCCATGATGGAGCGTGCGCGTGCCTCGCCATAGAGCGCATCGAGCTGGTTGGTCGACTGCAGCAGCAGCGTTGCCCAGATGTTGCGGCTTCGGATAATCGAGAGCACGTTGTCGATCTGGGGGATCTGTAGATTTGCGAAGTCATCGAGCATAAAGCGCACGGGCACGGGCAGGCTACCATCGGGCTGCCTATCGGCCTCGCGAATGAGGCCCATAAACGCCTGCGAAATAAAGAGGCCGGTCAGCGGATCGAGATTGCGGTCAATATCGCTCACGGTTACAAACAGGGCGCAGGGGGTGTGTCCCATGGAAGCGAAGTCCACCTGATGGCACTCACGATAGAGCTGTGCCGCACCGTCGAATCCCAGACACATGACCTTTTCGGCAAGGATGCCGACGATGCTCGCGTGCATGCGCTCGGCATTTTGCGTAATGGCGTAGCGCCGCCATAGCGAGAGGGCATAGCTTTGGGGGTCGGTCGTGATCAGGTCGTCAAACAATCGACCCGTGGCACCGTCCTGCAGGTGCTCGATCAGCTTGATGACCGAGCTGATCGTCTGCTCCTCGGCGGGTAGCTGTTCGGTGACGTAGGCGATAAGACACGACAGCAGGTTTGCCGCCGCATGATCCCAAAAAGGCTGGTTGTTGTCCTCGATGGGGCAGATGGCCTTTGCCACCGAGAGGATGTCCTGTTGGTTGGGCCTGCCGTCCGCCTTGCGGCGAATGTGCCTTAGGGGGTTGTAGCCGCAGCGCTCGATGCCGCATGCAAGGACCGGGACGGTGTTGAGGTCGGCGAAGTTGAGACATTGCACGCGGTAACCGTGGGCTGCCAGCACGGGTCCCACTCGCGACAGAGCGTGCCTTTGGTGTCGAGCACGATGTAGCTTGCGTTCATTTGCAGCAGGTTGGGCTTGAGGACGTTTCGGGTCTTGCCGGCTCCCGAGGGGCCGATCACAAGTGCATTGTTGTTGAGTCCCGTTTGGCGGGTGTCGCAGGAAAGCGTTCGATCCTTGGCGAGGATGGTGGACGATGCGGACTCAGATGCGGCGAGGCGGCTGGCGAGGTTAGACATGGGCGACCTCCTTGGTGGTCGAGAGGATTTCGTGGGCAAAGCCGAGTTCGACGGCGCGCTCGGCCGAAAGGTAGGTGTCTTTTGCAGTGAGGGACTGGATACGCTTGGGCGTGAGACCGCTGCGGTCCGAGAGGATTTGCGTGAGGGTCTTGCGGGTCTGCATGAGACGCCGGCTGGTTTCCTGCAGCGCAAGTGCCGAGCCGCCTGCCCCCTGGGGGATCAGCGGGTCGTGAATCATGAGCTCCGCATGGGGCGCCATACGGCGATCGTCGCCGCCCATAAAGATCACGGCGCCCATGGACGCGGCGAATTCCAGACAGACGGTGCGGATGGGGCACGATGCGAGGCGCATGGCGTCATAGATAGCAAGACCCGATCGAACGCTTCCCCCGGTGCCGGCGACAAATATGGTGATGGGACGGCTGGGGTCGGTGGCATCGAGCAGGCGGATTTGCTGGCACAGGTCGTGGGCCATCGGGGTTTCGATGTTTCCCATGACGGAGAGCTCGCGACGGGCGAGCATCTCATCGTAAATGCTGGTGAGCGTGATACCTCGGGCGGATTCACGCATGGTGAGGGGACTGATGACGGGGGAATGATTGGTGTCCATGAGGACTCCTTTCTGTTGGTTGTGTTGTGGAATAGGATTGTTGCCCGCGGAGGGGCTGGCGGGCTACAGGGTTCGTCCGAGCCTGAGATCGAGCTCGGTTGTGGGGCAGGCTGCCTGTTCGTGCGGCTCGCAAGCGCCAAGGGCTCCAAAGCGATAGAGCGTTGCGGCGGGCGTGGTGTAGGCGAGCCGCAGCTGATGCTCGACAGGGGCACATCCGTCATTTTTGTAATGAGCCGCGTAGTACTGCGCGATGCTGGCGTTCATCTCGCTGCCATTGCGATGGCGCTCAAACTGGCGTCTGCAGGTCTCGATGATCTTTGCTACCGACTTGGGTGCCGTCGCGGGAACAAGGGCGAGATAGCCCTCAAATAGCTCGTTGATGCTCAGGAGGCACAGCAGGTCGATCAGCGTCCTTATGGCTGCTCCCTCGGCAGAAAAATGCGCGGTCATGCGGTTATATCGGTTGCGGTCGACGATGGCCGCATGGGGTCTTGGAGTTTTCTGCCCTGTGGTCCCGGGCTTTTGCCGCGCCTGTGTATTGAGCTCGACGTTGCAGCGCTTGAGGCCGTCCAACGGAAGGAACAGTGCGGTGCGCAGGGTGTTCCGCTTGCTTTCGAGTTCATGACGCTCGTCGGGTTCCCATTCGAGCTTGAGTTTCGTGTCGAGCGCCGTAAGCATATGGGCTAGGCAGCCTACGGTAAGAACGTACGAATCGTTGTCGCGTTTTGGGGCATAGGGGTCTGTCAGCTTGCGAATGTCGGGGTCGCCCATGATCTTTGTGCAGCGCTTCAGCAGTTGAGGGTGGTCGGCCAAGATCGTCGCGAGCGGTAGCGACGCGTAGTTCTTGATGGTCGCGGCGGCAAAGACGGCGTCATATTCGTTTGCATATGCTCGCTCAATGCGGGCATCCAGAATGCTTTTCTTATCGCCGTCTTCAGCGTGGTGGTTTGTCATAGCTTCTCCAATCGGTTGATGTTCGTGCTGTTTGTTGATGTGTTGGTTGTCGTGAGTGATGTGCTTGCCGTGGGTGATGTGCTGACGTTGGGGTGCTATGCGGTTTTCAATGAGCCCGTGAGGCAGTTGCTGCAGGGGCGGGATGGAACGGCCCATGCAAGGCGGAAGGCATCGTGCTCAAAATCGAGACAGCAATGCCCTGGGTGCCTCACATGTGGCAGTTACCTCATTAAGTTGTCATTGCGTTTGGGGTTGTACTTTGCCGATCTTCTTTCTCTTACACGCTAAAACTCAAACTTCATATGCTCGATCTACTTAAAACCGCAACGGCGGTCTTTTATCAACTTATATGTCGGAACGCGTCTTTGCAAGTACTTTTTTGCGTTTGTTTCAAATGGGGTGGTTTTGCAACCGTCACGCGCCACGCTATGCGAACGTGCCCCTTTTCTGTTGTCGGTCGGATACGATGAGTCGCGTGACGTCGTCAGAGGTCGAATTCGACCGCTAACGACGTTGTGCAGCTCATCATTTCTGGTCGCAAACAGTAAAGGGGCATGAGGGTGTATTGAGGGGGGATGTCTTGCTGTCGGCATCCGCGTGCGGTGCCATTCGCTGTCTGTAAATATACGTTTACAGCTAATTTCATACCACTTGTCGGAATGCGGACGCTGTCCTTGTATGTCGGGCGTACATTGAACGTGGTTTTTCGCGTGAAACCACGAATCGGTTGTCAGTCCTGAACAAGGAGGCCCAGCATGACACTTGCCAAACCCATCAATAAATACATCGACTATATCGATGCCCCCGAGGACACGTTTGAGCAGTATGTCGAGAAGGCGTTAAAGTACAACTTTCGCTGCGTATTTGCGAACCTTCAGGAGTACGAGACGGGCCGCGCCATGCTCGAGGGCTCTGACATCATCCTTGCCGGCGCCATCGACTTTCCCCAGGGCACTATGACGCTTGAGGAGAAGCTTGCGAGGTTTGAGGAATACGCTGCGTGTGGCTTTACCGAGATTGACTACGTTTTGAATCAGGGGTCGATCGAGAACCGCGATTTTGATGCCATCGAGCGCGAGATGACTACCATTGCTGATTTTTGTCGCGCGCATGGCATCACTGACAAGGTAATCGTCGAGATGTGCAAGCTGGACGGTGACGACGCCGCCAAGCGCCGTGTATGCGAGATCGCGCTGGAGGCCAAGCCGGGATTCCTTAAGACATCGACCGGCAGAAGCTTTGGCGGTGCTAAGCTCGAGGACGTGCGGCTGATGCACGAGGTGCTCGGCGATGCCGTGGCAATCAAGGCGGCGGGCGGTATCCATAATTACGAAGAGGCTTGCGCATTCATCGAGGCCGGCGCCAGCGCGTTAGGCGCATCGGCGGGCATCGCGATCGTCGAGGGCGCACCGACGGATGAGCGTCGCTAGCAGACGTATTTGACCTGAGCGATAAAGCTTCACGACCACACGCCGTTCATGTTCGAGACAATATGACTTTTTGCCCGTTGTAAACGGAGTCGCGATGGGTGTTCTGTATGATGGCTCAGACAAGGTTGTTCAATGACAGGGAGGCATATATGGCAGTCAAAGCCATCGCGATGGATATCGACGGTACGCTCACCAACGATCAGAAAGTGATTAGCCCGCGTACGCGCGAGAAGCTGCTCGCGGCGCAGGAGTCGGGCATTAAGCTCATCTTGGCTTCGGGCCGTCCCGCATGGGGACTGCACGCCTTGGCGCAGGAGCTCGACCTTCAAAACCATGACGGTCTGCTGGTTGCCTTTAATGGCGCGCATGTGGTCGACGCTCAGACCGATGAGGTCCTTTTTGACCAGGCCATGCCGGCTGCTGAGCTGCACCGTCTGATTGATCATCTGCGCAATTTCGACGTGATTCCCATGATCTCGCTCGGTCGGGACCTGCACGTCGTGGACTCGTATCGCTGCATGATCACACTGCCGGACGGTTCGCAGAAGAATATCGTCAAGTATGAGCGCGATGCCTGCGACCTTAAGATCCGTGAGGTCGAGAGCTTGCATGAGGTCGTGGACACTTATCCCGTGGACAAGCTGCTGACGGCGGGCGATCCAGCCTACCTGCAGGCACATCACGAGGAGATGTATGCGCCCTTTAAGCAGACGCTTTCGGGCATGTTTACGGCCGACTGGTACTTTGAGTACACGGCGCCCGGTATCGACAAGGCCCGCGCACTCGAGGGTGCCCTGCCCAAGCTCGGCATCGATGCCAGTGAGGTCGTATCGTTTGGCGACGGCCAGAACGACAAGTCCATGATTGAGTGGGCCGGCACCGGTGTTGCCATGGGTAACGCCGTCGAAGAGGTTAAGGCTGTAGCCCAGATGGTGACCGCCGATAACAACGAAGATGGCATTGCGGTGGCGCTGGATAAGCTGCTGGGTTAGAATCGCCGATTAATGCATGGCTCGGGCGCCTGCTTGCGGGCGTCCTTTTGTTAGGGAGGGTGCCGTGTCCGCATTTCCGTTCGACGCCGTTATCTTTGACATGGACGGCGTCATTGTCGATACCGAGTATTACTACTTGGGCGAGACTGCCGCGTTTGCC
Source organism: Coriobacteriaceae bacterium AF45-21 (assembly GCA_027682925.1). GTDB lineage: Bacteria > Actinomycetota > Coriobacteriia > Coriobacteriales > Coriobacteriaceae > Collinsella. Next base: position 76,279 of record JAQCYU010000001.1, on the reverse strand, counting down.
AAGGAGCTTGGACTTAATCTGACTCAAGAGGAGTTGAATGGGCAGGTCGGTACCTCGCATCAGTCTTCCTGCATATGCTGGTCGATTGGCTTGAGCGCGCCGGTAAGGGACACTTCACTGGCGAGGAGGCGTTGACCCGTTGGGACGAGTGGGCGCATAAGCGTCCGCGTGACTATCAGGCTTTGATTAACCCAGGCGCCGTGGATACGATTCGAGAGCTGCCGCGCCGTGGCGTTCGCGTGGCGCTTGCCAGCTCGTCTCCCATGGTTAGCATCGAGGAAGTGCTCAACGCATGCGGGCTGTCTGATGCCTTTGAGTATGTGGTGAGCGGCGAGCAGTTTAAGGAGAGCAAACCCGAGCCCGACATCTACCTGCATGCGCTGGACCTGCTGGGGCTGCCCGCGAATCGTTGCTGCTGCGTTGAGGATTCCGTTCCGGGCATTACCGCGGGTAAGCGAGCCGGCCTGACGGTCATTGCCAAGCGCGAGGAACGCTTTGGCTTTAGCCAGGATGCCGCGGACAAGATTATCGACCAGCTGCCGGAGCTGCTCACGCTTTCTTAGGAGCGCGGTAGTTGCGCGTTTTTCGGGTCAGATGAGTAAATACCCGACATTTTGGTGCGGCAGCAAGCATACTTTATGCTAATGCGGGCTTAAGGGCTTGTTGAATGCCCTTGAGCCCGCTTTTGACTTAATTGTGCTGGGAGAGGGTATATGCCACCGACTGAAGGGCTAACTGACGGTAAAGCAGCGATACCGCTGTACCAACAGGTCATTGATATCATTAAAAACGAAATCAACTCCGGCGCCTACAAGGCAGGCGCGCGGATACCCAACGAATTCGAATTGGCTGAGAGCTATAAAGTTGGCCGCGTTACCGTGCGACGCGCTATTGAGGAGCTCGTCCAGCAGGGCTATCTAACGAAGCGACAGGGGAAAGGCACGTTCGTCAATGCCCCCAAGCTCAAGCGCAAGATTCGCCAGAAGGATGACGTCCAGAGTTTTTCGGACGCATGCCGCGTTAACGGAATGGAACCGGGGGCGTGTGTCATTTCGAGAAAGATACTGCCGGCGGATTCTACCGAAGCACAGTTCTTTGGTGTTCCCGTTGGAACTGACTTGATTTGCGTCGAGCGTGTGCGTACTGCCGATGGCGTCCCCGTCATGCTTGAGAACAACATATACGTTTACGAGGACAACGCCTATCTATCAACGGCGCCTCTATCTAACCAATCCATTTTTGAGTTCGTGCGCAACCAGACGGGCCGCATGCCCGCGTTTACCGACCCGTGCACGCTCGAGATCGCGTGCGCATCGCCCGAGGTCGCTCGGTTGCTGGCGGTTCCCGTTGGCGAACCCTTGTTTTATATGGAAGCCTTCTTTTTCGATGAGCAACGGCGGCCGTTTATCATCGGTCGTCAGCGGATCGTTGGGTCTCGCTACGTTTTTGACATCTAGGACATTGCGAATGGAAACGCCCGGTGGATCATCTCACCGGGCGTTTCCATACCGTTCACGGTGCGAACGCAACCGTTCAACCGCGTTGCGGCAATCAGTTTGAAATTATCTTGATGACGGGAAAAGCTGCTGGTAATCTATAGAACGTCATAGAACGTTTGCCTTGTGCAAGCGTTGAAGCGAGATGCGATGCAGTCTCGAGTTCTTTGGAGGTATCTATGTCAGATACGAAGGCGAAGAAGACAAACAGACGTTTTAAGTTCAAATTACCGCATGTCTATACGATCATGTTCTTGCTGATCGTTGTCTTTGCGGTCCTGACTTGGATCGTTCCCTCTGGTCAGTATCAGCGCAAGACGATTTCGACAGCGGCGGGCGAGCGTGAAGTCGCCGTTGCTGGAACCTATGAACAGGTCGATAAGAACTACACCGATTCCGAGACCGGCGAGACCATCAATCTGGGTCAGGATATCTTCGCGGTCCTGCAAGCGCCCACCAAGGGCATCCAGGAGGCTGCCGATGTCGTTGCGTTCGTCTTATTGATTGGCGGATCGTTCGCAATTATCACCAAGACCAACGCTTTGAATGCCGGCATGAGCCGTGTGATTAAAAAGCTCAAGAACAAGGACATCCTCATCATTCCCATCACGATGACGCTGCTGTCCATTTGCGGCACTACGTTTGGTATGTCTGAGGAAGCCCTGCCGTTCTATGCCATCTTCATTCCCATCATGATGGGTATCGGGTATGACTCGATGACGGCGTTTATCATCTGCTTCCTTGGTCCTAACCTGGGATATTGTGCTTCGACCATCGACCCGTTTAATGTTTTGATCGCCCAAGGCATCATTGGTATCGAGGGCAATCCTCAGCTGTGGCTGCGCGCCGTTTCTTGGGTCATCTTCACTGCCGTCGGTATCGCATGGGCCATGCGCTACGCCATGCGTGTAAAGAAAAATCCCGAGTCGTCCATTACGTACGAGGACGATAAGCTCAAGCGTGTTGAGTTTTCCGTGACCGATGCCTCCATCGAGGAAGAGTTCACTATCCGTCAGAAGCTCGTGCTTATCGATTTTGCTTGCGGTATGGGCATCATCGTCTGGGGTCTTGTTACCCAGGGCTGGTACATGAATGAGATTTCCGCCGTGTTTCTTGGCATGGGCTTGCTTGCCGGTATCCTGGGCGGTCTTGACCAGCAGACGATCGCTGAGGAGTTCGTTAAGGGTCTCGCCGACTTTGCGTACGCCGCCATCGTTATCGGTATCGCTCGCGGCATTCTGGTCATCGCCGAGGGCGGCATGATCATCGACACCATCCTCCAGGCGCTCGCTACTGCGCTCGCCGGTGCACCCGCCGCCGTCTACACCACGTTTATGTATATCGTCCTTGGCCTGCTCTCTTTGCTGGTTCCCTCGAGTTCTGGACTTGCGGCGCTCACCATGCCCGTCATGGGTCCGCTGACCGAGCTTATGGGCCTCAATCCCGAGGCTGCCGTTACCGCGCTCCAGTTTGCTAATCAGACCATCAACACTATCAGCCCCGTGGCGGGCATGACGGTCGCCGGCCTTGCCGTGGCTAAGATTTCGTTTGGCCAATGGTGGAAGACCATTTGGAAGTTCTTCATTTTCATGGTCGTCTTTGGCCTGATCGTAACGGCAATCTCTGGCATGCTTCCGGTGTAGGTGGTTGTGATGTCTGATCGTTTGACGGTCCTGACGTCTAAGAGCGTCTTTACCGGTACGGGGGACCTGCCGTTTGAAGGTTTCGTAGCGGTCCGTGGCAATCGAATTGAGGCTGTTGGCACCAAGTGTGAGGTAGCTTCGTATTTGACCCAAGCGGACGAGGTAGTTGACCTGGGCGACCGCACCGTCATGCCTGGCCTGATCGATGTACATACCTTCTATACAGGCTGGGCGCTGCGGACGTTGGGGTCTGATCTGTCCGGCATCACTGATGCCAAAGAGGCCGTGTCGCTCTTGCGTGCATGGAAAGAAGATCATCCGGATTGCGCGGCGGCTTTTGGCCACAACCTGCCCGAAACGTTGGCATCGGATGCCGAGAACGCAAATACGGCAGCTGTGTTTGACGATTGTTTTGGCGATATCCCTGTCGTCTGCTTTACACCGGGTGCGGAGACCTGCGTTCTCAATGCTGCCGCCAGTGCGCGATACGGCTTCACACCCCAGGCGTGCTATGCCGAGAAGATCTGGCGCATGATGAGCGATTTCCTCGCGCTGCCCGAGGTACGTGCGGGGTATTCGGACTACATGAGCATGCTTAACGAGCGCGGCGTTACCGCCATCAAGGAGATGGCGTTTGATGACTACTACGGTTTTGCCGACGAAATGGCTCGCCGTGAGGAATCTGGTGAGCTGACGGTTCGCGTCTCTATGATGTCGCAGCCGGTGGGTGCCGGTGCAAATCTGTCATATGCTCGCGAGGCACGAGAGCGCTTCCGGGGATCGTTCGTTCGTTTTTCTGGCTTCAACCGTATGACCGATCGCGGCGTATGGGCGGGGCTTGCCGAGATGATTGACCCCTATGAGGACACGGCCGATGCGGGCGCTGCCGGCAAGACGGTTGTCGAGGAGCCCGAGTGGGATCTGATTGAGAACGAGCTGCGCGCAATTGATGCTGACGGCTTCCGATATTCCTTGCATTGCCAGGGCGATGGAGCCGTTCGTCGCACCGTGGCGCTCTATGCCTCGCTGCCTCGAGACGAGCATGGACGGTTGCTTCGCCGCCATGCGATTACCGATCTCGAGAACTCTGACCCGACCGATCTTGTCGAGTTTGGCAAGTTAGGTGGAATTTGCGAGGTCTATCCGCAGATTCTGACGCTGGACCGGCGCGAGGATTGCCTGTCGATGATGCGTCGACAAATTGGCGAGACGCGACTTTTGCACAGCTGGAATCGCCGCGGCATGGAAGATTCCGGATGCACGGTGTGCTGTGGTACGGATTTGCCACTGCTGATTCCGAGCCTGGGCGAGTCAATCTACAGCGCGTGCGGCGGATACTTCGACGATGGACTGCCCGTGAATGAGGCCAACACGCTGACGCTTGTCGAGCTCTTGCGTGCTTGGACTGCCGGGGGCGTGTACGATCTGATGCGCGAAGACGAACTGGGTACGCTCGAGGTCGCAAGCTTGCCGATATCTGCGTGCTCGATCGGGATGTGTTCGACCTCGATTATCGCGACGCACGCGATCTTGCGGTTGATATGACGATGTCGGACGGACAAATCGTGTTCGATCGAAATAAGGAGGCATAAGATGTCTGAATCCAAGCCGACGCTGCGCCGCGAACAGATTGCGGGCATGAATATCCACTACATCATGTGGTCGCTCGATTACTTCCTTGATGTGCAGCAGCGTTTGGGCTTTGAGTCCATTGAGCTGTGGTGTGCAGAGCCGCATGTGACACTCGACCATACGGGCTACTTTGAGGCTGAGGTCCTGGCGAAAAAAGCTGCAGACCGTGGGCTTAGGTATCGTACTCTGTGCCCCGAGAATGTTGTCTATCCTTGGCAGTACTGCGCACGCAAACCGCTGCATGAACAGCGCAGCCTGGCGTACTTTAAGCACGGCATTGAGCTTGCCGAGGTACTTGGGTGCGACCGTATGTCCGTCAACTCGGGCTGGGGCGACTGGGACGAGGACCGCGAGGAAGCCTGGAAGCGCAGCCGCGAGCACTTGTCCATTCTGGCGGAGTATGCCGGTGAGCACGGTCTGGTGCTTACGATGGAAAGCCTGCGTCCCGAGGAGAGCAACCTTGTAACGACGGTTTCCGATGCGAAGCGCATGATTGACGAGGTCGCGAGCCCGTACTTACAGCCCATGGTTGATACAACCGCGATGGGCGTTGCGGGCGAGACGCTCGAGGACTGGTTTGCCGCCTTTGGTGATGGGGCAATTCACGAGATGCACTTTATCGACGGTGACCCGTATGGCCATCTGGTGTGGGGCGATGGCAAGCACGATATGGACGCCTTCGTCGCTACGCTTAATGCCCATGGTTTCGATGGCATGCTGGGCCAGGAAATCACGGACGGGCGTTACTACGATGACCCGGCGGCGGCAGATGCCAAGAACATGGCCGCATTCGAGAAATATCTGATTGACTAAACCAACTATCGGCCACGCAGCCAACGTCATTGATTGCGGACCAAACAAGAAAGGAACTGGATATGAACGCACACGATCTGATCAAAGAGGCAATTGCCGAGAAGGGCAAGTTCGACAGCGTCTACTGGATTGCTTGCGGTGGCTCCATGATCGATTTGATCCCGGCTCATGAGCTTCTGCAGCGCGAGGCAACCACCTTCACTTCGTATATCTATACGGCTCGCGAGTTTGATATCATGCGCCCGCGCCGCTTGGGTGAGAAATCCCTGGTCATTGCTTGCAGCCACAGTGGCAACACCCCCGAGGTCGTCGAGGGCTGTGAGATTGCCCTTGCTGCCGGCGCTACGGTGATCGCCCAGACCGACAACGCTGGATCCAAGATTGACTCCGGCAAGTGGACCACGTGGGTCTACCCGTGGGGCGAGGGCGTGCCGCAGGCCGAGGTCCCCGCTGGCATTTCGCTGTCGCTTGCGGCCGAGCTGCTCGATCAGCAGGAGGGCTACGCCGATCTTGCCGATATGTATGCCGGTATCGCCGAGATGGATAAGATTCTTCCCCCGGCACGTGAGAAGGTAAATGCCGAGCTAGGCGATCGTTTTGCCAAGCTTTGCCAGGAGCACGAGTTCTTCTACATTCTGGGCAGCGGTCCCAACTTTAGCCAGACCTACGGTTTCGCTATCTGCTCTCTTATGGAGATGCAGTGGCAGCACTGCAGCTACATCCACTCTGCCGAGTACTTCCACGGCCCCTTCGAGGCTACTCAGGATGGCGTTTTTTACTTCCTGCAGATGGGCTCCAGCGAGTGCCGTGCCATGGACGAGCGCGCCCTTGCGTTCCTTAAGACGCATACCGATACGCTGATGGTGCTCGATGCCAAGGAGTACGGTATGGAAGCCGTGCCGGCGAGCGTCCGTGCCTATCTGGACCCGGTGCTGTTCTACGCCATGAACTGCGAGCTGCGTGCTGCACGCGGCAAGGTGTTTGATCACGATCCCGATTTCCGTCGCTATATGGGTGTTGTCGAGTACTAGAAGGGGCAAAGGCCATGGCATTTAACGTTAACGCGCTCGGATTTGGCGACAACGTCGTCGATCGCTACGAGCATATCCACACCATGTATCCCGGCGGCAATGCGGTGAACTTCGCCGTTTATGCCAAGAAATGCGGTGCCGCACGCTCTGCATACATGGGCATTTTTGGCAATGACGCCGCTGCCGAGCATGTCATTACAAGCCTCGAGGATGAGGGTATCGAGCTTGACAAGTGCGAGCAGATGATTGGCGAGAACGGAGCGGCTCGCGTGACCGTCGTTGACGGTGACCGTGTCTTCCTCGGCTCCAACGAGGGCGGTATCCGTGGCGATGCGCGCTATGTTCTCGATCGCTTTGACCTTTCGTACATGAAGCAGTTCGATGTGGTTCATTCGGGCAACTATTGCTTCACCGAGCGCGAGCTGCCCAAGTTGAAGGCTGCGGGCGTCACGGTCTCTTTTGACTTTTCGGACGACTCCACCGACGAGTACTACGAGCAGATTGCGCCCTATGTCGATTTTGCTTTCTTTAGTGCGGCGGATGCCGCGAGTGAGGACGAGATTCGCGAGCGTCTGGCATGGGTGAAGGATCTGGGTCCGCGTTTTGTGTCGGCTACGGCGGGCGCCGAGGGCTGCATCGCTTACGACGGCGAGCGTTATTACCGCCAGCTGGCTAAACCGGTAACGGACATGAAGGACACCATGGGGGCGGGCGACTCGTTCCTCACCTCGTTTTTGATGTGCTATCTCGATTCCGCCAAGCGTGGTGAGGGTGGCGCCGAGGCCATCGAGCGCGCGCTCGACTTTGCTGCCGGGTTTGCCTCGACCGTGTGCGGCATGGAAGGTTCTTGGGGCCACGGAGCACCAATCGTCGAATAGCTTAAGAAAGCGTACGGCGGTCTGGCTATGAGGCCTTGGACAGCCGATGCAAAACAATAAGCGAAACGCGAAAAGGGGGCTCGCCATGTGGTGGGTCCCCTTTTGAACATTGGAGAAGACCATGGGTATTAAAGCGTGTGCGGCTGGTTTTTGCTGTGCGGACGTCTATCAAAACATCGGCGTGTTCTATCCGACTGGTAATGGCATTGACTGGGGTATCCATCTTGCACGAATGGGCGTTTCGGTATCCGCCGTGTCGGTTGTCGGCAAGGACGAGTACGGAGACAAGATGAGAGAGGCGCTGGCCGCCGAGGGGTTTGATATCTCTCATCTGCGGGTGGAGGATGGCGACACCTCGGTGATGCTCATGGCATTGAAAGACGGCGTCGATCGCGTGCATCTCGAGGCAATCGATGGCGTAATGGAGACATATCGTCCGAATGAAGATGACCGGGCGTTTATCCTAGAGCATGACATCATTCATACCGACCTGTTTGGCAATTGTTTGGACCTCCTGCCCGAGTGGCATGATGCGGGCAAGACGGTGGTTATGGACTTCTCGGTGTTCAGCCAGGATCCCGAATATGCCTGCGAGAATCATTTTCCCTACGTTGACTACGCATTTATGTCGTTTGAAGATGACACTCCGGAGCTGCGGGACTGGGTACGTCACGCGCAGGAATTGGGGCCGCGCGTTGCGGTTGCCACGCTTGGCGAGAAGGGAAGCATTGCCTATGACGGTGAGCGCTTCTATGAGTGCGGGATCGTGCCGGCGGAGAAGGTCGTTAATACCGTGGGTGCCGGCGACTCGTATATCGCCGGGTTTACCAAGGGCGTGATCGATGGCCTTGATATTCCGGCGTGTATGAAGGCGGGCGCTGAGCTGTCGTCCCGAGTGATCGGTTCGTTTGAGCCGTACTAGGGTCAAATGCCTGGAAAGGAGTACGAAATGGTTATCGACATGTTGGTCCATCCTATGCTCTACGGCGAGATCTGTACGCCGGGTGATGAGCCTGATGGATTCGGTTTTTGGTCACGAGAATTTGGTATGGGGCATATGGGCCCCATGGATTGGGATGAGCTTCAAGTCGAGATGGACGTCTGCGATGTGCAGAAGAGCGTGCTCATGCCGCTCGATGTAACCACGGCATGCGGAGGGCACTTTGGCACCAATGACCAGATTGCCATGCTGGTTGCCGCACATCCCGATCGTCTGTGGGGATTTGCGAGCGTAGACCCGCAGGTGAGCGGTGCCGCAGACGAATTGGAGCGCGCCTTTACCGAGTTGGGGGCAAAGGGGCTTTGCCTGCATCCTGCAAAGCAGGGTTTTGCCCCCGATGATGCTGTGGCCGAGCCGCTTTACGAACTGTGCGAGCGCTATAACAAGCCGGTGGTTTTCCATGCCGGTATGTCTTGGGAGCCGGGCGCAGAGCTCTCGCGCAGTAACCCGCTTGCATTTGAGCACACAATCGCAACGCATCCAAATGTGCGTTTTAGTTTGACCCATTTTGGCTGGCCCTGGGTGCGCGAGACCGTGGCGATGCTGCTCAAGTATCCCAACTGCTACGCGGACACCTCTATCACTTACATCGATTCGCCCGAGGAGATGATGCAGCGTCTTTTCACGGTCGATATGGGGCCGCTGTGGTATGAGCGCGCGCTATCGCACCAAGTGATGTTCGCCAGCAATACGCCGCGCTTCCGTGCATTCAAACTCAAGCGGGCGCTCGATACCGTGCCCATGCGCGATGATGCGCGAGAAAGGCTCTACTGGGGTAATGCCCTGCGTTTTCTTGAAGGGGATGAGTGAACATGGTGACGCTCGAGACATTGAGCTATCTATCGACTGCTCCGGACCAGTTCATCGATATTACCGAGGACGTGCACGCTGCCATCGAACGCAGCTCGGTGACCAATGGCTTGGCGGCGATTATTTTGTCGCATACGACCTGCGGAATCGTGGTAAACGAGGGGCTGCCCTGCGTGGAGACGGATCTTATGGAGACGCTTGATCGCATCGCCCCACTCGATGCCCCCTATGCGCATGCACACTTCCTGCCGAGCTATGGAGCCACCGGTAACAACTCCTGTGGGCATATCAAGAGCATGATTTGTGGAAACAGTTGCTTCTTTCCCGTCCAAGATGGCCACATCGTGTGCGGAAGTGCCCAGAACATCTATCTTGCGGAGTTTGACGGTCCGCAGAAGCGAAAAGTGTACGTCGAGGTGCTGGGGGAGTAACGTCCCTGCAATAACCCTATGAAGGAGCACGTTATGTCGTTTCTAACTTCGATGTTCAAGAACGAAAAGCCGGTTATCGGAATGCTGCACCTGCGTCCTCTGCCGGGCGATCCGCTGTATTACCCGGGCGGAAGCGTATCGCAGGTCGTGGAAGCCGCCAAGCGCGATCTCGAGGCGTTGCAGCAGGGCGGTGTCGATGGCATTTTGATTACCAATGAGCTCTCGATGCCCTATGAGCAGCATGTTTCTCCCTCAACCCTTGCATCGATGGGCTATGTAATCGGGGCTCTGTCCCATGATCTGTCGACTCCTTGGGGAGCTGAGGCAATTTACGATGGTGATGCCACAATCGAGCTGTGCGCTGCCGTCGACGCGCAGTTCACGCGCTGCAATTTTTGCGGTGCCTGGGCCGGTGATCTCGGGCTGATTAACCGAGATTTCGCTCACACCATGCGTCGCAAGGCGGCGCTGCGCTTGGACGACCTCAAGCTTTTTCACTTCATCACGAGCGAGGGCGAGGTTTATCTCAACGACCGCACGACCGCGGACATTGCCGATTCACTTCTCTTTAATTGCCTACCGGATGCGATAGTCATCGGCGGTTCGGCTGCCGGTCGTGGCGCTTCGGGCGAGCTTGCCGACGAGGTCCGCGAGCGTGTTGGCGAAGTGCCCGTGGTATGTGGCACCGGTTGTCGCGAAAATACCGTGGCTGACGTATTTGCTCACTACGATGGCGCGTTTGTCGGCACGTGCTTAAAGCGCGACGGAAAGCTGGATGCCCCGGTTGATGTTGAGCGGGTGGTTCGTTTTATGGCTGCCGCTCGTACGGCGCGAGGGGAGTAGGCACCTATGGCGCTCTATCTGGGTATTGATATTGGGACAAGCGCCTCTAAAGGCGTTTTAATCGATGATCGATGCAACATCGTTTGCCAAGCCTCTTGTGGACATGAGACGGACAACCCACGTGATGGATGGTACCAGCATGATGCGGAGGCAGTTTGGTGGGGCGATTTTTGCCGCTTGTCGCGCGAGCTGGTGATGCGATCGGGGGTTAACGCGGCGCAGATCGGATGCGTGGGCCTTTCCGCATTGGGTTGCGACTGTGTGCCGGTCGATACCGAGTGCAACGCGCTGGCGCCCGCGATTTTGTATGGAGTCGATGCACGTTCGAAGCCGCAGATTGACGAGCTCCTTTCCGAATATGGGTCAGGTCGCGCACGCGAACTTTTCGGGCACGATCCCTGCTCATCAGATATTGCTCCCAAGATCTTATGGTTTAAGGAGAATATGCCGAGGTGCACGAACGTGCCGCGAAGTTCCTGACGGCATCATCGTTTCTATGCGCAAAGTTGACGGGGCGTTTTACGGTGGACCGTTACTTGGCGGAGGATTTTCTTCCCCTATACGACCGCTACACTTGGAGGGTTGATGCTCGGGAATGTGCTCGTTTCTGCCGGCCTGACCAGATGACGGAGGTAATGTCGGCTACCGATATTGCCGGGGTGATTACGCAGCGCGCGGCTGAGGCGACAGGGCTCGCGGCAGGGACACCTGTCTTAGTGGGAACGGGCGACTCTGGTGCCGAGGCCATTTCGACGGGTGTATTTCGTCCCGGCGATATGATGGTTCAGTTGGGGAGCACGGCGTATTTCATCTACCTAGCTGATCATATGGTCGATGATGCCCGCCTGTGGCCAGGGACGTTTATCATTCCCGGAACTTACGGGATCTGTGCGGGGACCAATACGGCGGGTGCACTCACATCGTGGCTGCGCCAAGAGCTGTATCGCGACGCCGTGGAGGCCGAGGGCCACGGTGGCCCCGATGCATATTCGGTCATGGCGCATGATGCCGCCGATGTGGCGCCGGGTGCCGATGGGCTCCTGTGCCTGCCGTACTTTGCGGGGGAGCGTACTCCGCTCAACGATCCCGAGGCACGTGGCGTCTTCTTTGGCCTGACCGGAAGGCATACGCGAGCCCATATGGTTCGCGCCGCCTTGGAAGGCGTCGCGTATACCGTTGCATCCCATGTCGACATTATCGAGCGAGAGCATGGACTGCCAATTGGGCGCATTATGCTTGTCGGAGGTGGAACCAAGAATCCAGTTTGGATGCAGGCTATCGCCGACGTATGCGGGCGCGAGGTCTCGGTTGCCAAGGTTACGGTGGGCGCATGCTTCGGTGATGCCATCATGGCAGCTCTCGCAGGTGGCGCCTATGCATCATGGGATGAACTCGCCCAAGTCCTTGGCGTTGCACAAACAATCGTGCCCGATATGGCTGCCCACGAGCTATATGCGTCGCGTCGTCATATCTTTGACGAATTGTATGCACGCAACCGTGATCTCATGCACGAATTGGTGTAATGCTGCCGAATTGTACTGCCTTCCAAAATAGGGACTGCGTTGTGCGATTCGCATGTCCCTTGGCATTTTTGCCCACAGTGGTTAGCGAAGGTCAAAAACAGAGTGCGCATTTGCTAAAACTACCGACTCGATGCGCTTTGCGTCACAGTTTTTGAGTGAGGCAATGCGCATCGAGGTCCTTGCGAGCGATTTGATGAGCGACTGCGCGCTTGTTTCTGTGTTTGGCTCGGCCGGCGCATCGGTCTCGAGCAGTAGACGGTCGAGTGGAATCTGTCGTGCGTATTCGCGTCCTCGTTTGGACGCGAGCATGCGTTCGTTGACGGAAAAATAACAGCCCGCATTACGCGCGCGGGCGAGTTCGTCCGAAGTACCGCTAAACCAGTGGAAGATGATAACGGGGGAGTCGGAGTTTGGGATGAGTGGTCCATGCGATTCGAGGACGTTCAGTACGGTTCCTGCCGAACGAACAGCGTGAATTGATATCACGCGCCCGGCAAGAGGGTGCTGCGCGAGTGCATCGCAGAGCCGGTCAAATGCCTGTGCTTGTAGCGGCTCGCTTCCGGCAAAACGAGCGGAAAAGTCGAGCCCGACCTCGCCGATATAGCGCTCTTGGGCAGCAACTTCGCAAAGCAGATTGATTTCAGCGTTGCCACATCGTCCGTCGGCGAGCCACCAGGGATGGAGGCCGATGCCGGCAAAGATATTTGAACGGCCGCAGGCGCGCTTCTTGGCGCGTGCAAAGTCGTGCGGATCGACGCCGCAGTCAAATAGAATCAGGCCCAGCGCCGTTGCCTCATCGGCAACGGCGTCCGGGTGAGCCATTAGATCAAGATGGCAGTGTGCATCAAATAACCGGGGCTCCATCTCGGCGCGCTCCGCTAGTCTAGGCGCTGGCCATCGGCGCGCACGCGCTCGGTGCCGCGGCCACTGATCTGACGGATAACCTCGCCGGCGATCATCTGGCCCATGATGGGCGGCATAAAACTGGCAGTTCCCAGCTCGGTGCGCTCGTGGATGTTGAAAGGATCGCGGGGCTGTGTCTTAACCGATTCCTCGCAGCTAAACAGTACGTGTAGGCTCTTGATTCCGCGCTTCTTACATTCTTTGCGCATAATGCGGCTCATGGGGTCACGTACCGTATCGAAGATGTCGGCAAAGCGGAGGCACTCGGGATGGAGTTTGTTGGCCCCGCCCATGGAGCTAACCAAACGGATGTCATGGTCCTGAGCATATTTGGCAATGGTGAGCTTGGCCGAGATGGTGTCGATGGCGTCGACGACGTAGTCTAGCTTGCCACCCGTCTGCTCAGAAACGCTCGCGAAGAACTCGTCGATGTTGTCGCTCAGCAGGTATTCGGTGCGCTTGATAACGCTGGCGGCGGGATTGATGTCGTGGATCATGGCTTCCATCACGTCAACCTTGCGCTTGCCGACGGTGCTGTGAAAGGCGATGGCCTGTCGATTGATGTTGCTGGGCGCGACGATATCCTTGTCCAGAATCACAAAATGACCGATGCCGCCGCGGACAAGTGCCTCGCAGCAGTTAGAGCCCACGCCTCCGCAGCCGAGCACCAGCACCGTGGCGTTGGCGAGTCTATCGAGTGCCTCACGGCCCATGATGATCTCGAGTTTGGTGTCGCGTGTCTCGACGGGAGCTGCGGCTGCGGTTTCGGTCATAGATGTCCTCCGATGGGGAAGCGGATCGTGTTTGGGCTATCGCCATTATAGGGATTATCACGATTCCATTTGAGCCCTAGGGGCTTGTTGAAATGAGATCGGGATTCGCATAAGATGAAGCAGATGGCACCCGTTGCCGCGGGTTAGCCAACTCCGAAACACGTTTATGGCGTGAGAAGTGGCCGTCTTCGCATTACGCGGGGGCGGCTATTTTTTTGAGTACAAGATTAGACAGTTAGACAAACATCTAAATATCGAGTATAGTGTGCGCGTCATGAGAGATGATGAGAGGAGGTCTTATGCCGGGAGAGGGTTTTAAGGCGCTTGCCGATCCAACGCGACGGCGCATTTTGGAGTTGCTGCGCGAGGGCAATTGTACGGCCGGGGAGCTTGCCGAGCATTTTGACATCAGCAAGCCGTCATTGAGCCATCATTTGGCGACGCTCAAAAACGCCGGGCTGGTGACCGACGAGCGCCATGGCCAAAACATCGTTTACAGCTTAAACACCACCGTCATGCAGGACTTGATTGGCTGGTTTATGGGCTTTACAGACACTGAAGGTGATGAGGATGAATAACGAAAACAAGGGCATACACGCCACGGGGGTATCGCCGCGTGTATGGGCCATGCTTGTTGTGGTCTGCGCTATTAATGTCGCGGCGCACCTTATGGTGATGCCGAGCTTGCCTGCACAGATTCCTACGCACTGGGGAGCGAACGGCGCCGTCGACGGTTGGGGCCCTAGCTGGATGGCCTCCGCGCTCGGCGTGCTGCCTCTGGCACTTCTTGCAATGTTCTACGTGGTGCCACGCATTGACCCCAAAGGTGAGGCATATCGAACCTCGGGCAAGTTCTATCAGGGCTTCGTAATCGCCTTCACCTTGTTAATGTGTGCCATAAGCTGGTTGGGTGAGCTTACGGTCTGGGGCGTGGTGCCGGCGGTCGGTTCGGTCAACGTGCTGATTTCCGGTGCCATCGGTTTGCTGTTCATCGGCGTAGGCAACTACTTGCCGCGTGTGAAGCAGAACTATACGCTCGGTATCAAGACGCCCTGGGCGCTTGCCGATCCCGAGAACTGGCGCCGCACACAGCGCTTTGGCGGTGCTTGCTTTATGGTGCTGGGTGTTGGTTTGATTGTGATGGGCGTGGCGGGTAGCGTGCTTTCGAGTGAAGTCGTCGCCGCGGTGATTGCGGTGCTGGCGTTTGGTTCGGTCGGAGCTGCCTACGTCTATTCGTATCTGCTGTGGCGCAAATCGCAGCGAGCCGCTCGTTAAGGTTGCGGAAAACTAGCGTACGCAGTTCATAGTGTGTTAAGGGGGACTTTTCCCAGGTAGTATTAGGGGGTGTGGGCAACCATGCCCCTTTTTCGTTAAGTTTCAGAGCTGGTTTCCTCATTTCGTTTCCACTAAAGCGAATCAAGAATAGGGAAACAGCAGGTAGAAAGGATAAAACAGGCAAATGGCAGAGTTTATCTACCAGATGTATCAGGCTCGCAAGGCCCATGGCGACAAGGTAATCCTTGACGACGTGACCCTGAGCTTCTACCCCGGTGCCAAGATCGGTGTCGTGGGCCCCAACGGCATGGGCAAGTCGACCCTGCTCAAGATTATGGCCGGCATTGAGGAGGTCTCCAACGGCGATGCCAGGCTCACCCCCGGCTACACCGTGGGTATCCTGCAGCAGGAGCCGCCGCTCGACGACGACAAGACCGTCATCGAGAACGTGCGCATGGCGTTTGGCGACATGATCGCCAAGGTCGATCGCTTCAACAAGATCGGCGAGGAGATGTGCGACCCGGACTGCGACATGGACGCCCTCATGGCCGAGATGGGCAAGCTTCAGGACGAGATCGATGCCGCCGATGGCTGGGATATCGATTCCAAGCTCGGCCAGGCCATGGACGCCCTGCAGCTGCCCGATTCCGACATGCCGGTCAACGTGCTTTCCGGCGGCGAGCGCCGTCGCGTGGCCCTGTGCAAGCTGCTGCTCGAGGCTCCCGACCTGCTGCTGCTTGACGAGCCCACAAACCACCTAGACGCTGAGTCGATCCTGTGGCTCGAGCACTTCCTTCACAACTACCAGGCGCGGTGCTTGCCGTCACGCACGATCGCTACTTCCTGGATAACGTTGCCGAGTGGATCTGCGAGGTCGACCGCGGTCACCTTTATCCCTACAAGGGCAACTACTCCACGTATCTGGAGACCAAGGCCGCCCGTATCGAGGCGCAGGGCAACCGCGACGCCAAGCTCGCCAAGCGCATGGAGGCCGAGCTCGAGTGGGTACGCAGCTCGCCCAAGGCTCGCCAGGCCAAGAACAAGGCTCGTCTGGCTCGCTACGAGGAGATGGAGGCCGAGGCCCGCGCAAGCCAGAAGCTCGACTGGACCGATATCCGCATTCCCGTTGGACCGCGTTTGGGTAACAAGGTGCTCGAGGCCCATCACCTGCACAAGGAATTCGACGGTCGCGTGCTCATCGACGACCTTTCGTTCACCCTGCCGCGCAACGGCATCGTGGGCGTCATCGGCCCCAACGGTGTCGGTAAGACCACGCTGTTCAAGACCATCGTGGGCCTGGAGCCGCTGACTTCGGGCGAGCTCGAGGTGGGCGAGACCGTCAAGATCTCCTATGTCGATCAGAACCGTTCTGGCATCGACCCCGATAAGAACCTGTGGGAGGTCGTCTCGGACGGCCTGGACCACATGATGGTCGGCGAGACCGAGGTTCCGAGCCGTGCTTATGTGGCGAGCTTTGGCTTTAAGGGCCAGGACCAGCAGAAGCGCGCTGGCGTACTCTCCGGTGGCGAGCGCAACCGTCTGAACCTGGCGCTCACGCTCAAGCAGGGCGGCAACCTGCTGCTCCTCGACGAGCCCACGAACGATCTCGACGTCGAGACGCTGTCCTCACTCGAGGCGGCGCTGCTCGAGTTCCCGGGCTGCTCGGTGGTTATTAGCCACGACCGTATGTTCCTGGACCGCGTCGCCACGCACATTCTGGCGTGGGAGGGCACCGACGAGAATCCGGGCAACTGGTATTGGTTCGAGGGCAACTTCGAGGCCTATCAGGCCAACCGCATCGAGCGCCTGGGCGAGGACGCAGCCCAGCCGCATCGTATTCACCGCAAGCTGACGCGTGACTAGTAGCAAGTAGAAAGGCCGCCAGCAAGGGCGGCCTTTCTTGTAGCAATTGCACTGCAGCTATGCCCTGGCTGCTGGTTTGATTCATAATCAAAGTCATCTCTTTGGGATTAAAGCCCGTTTTTGCTATGAGTGATTTTCTAATTCCGTTTAAAACGTAAAGACGTATTGGGTTACAAGGACATAAGCAAATCGAATTGAAATATAACCAGTGCTGTAACGTTACAAAAAAGGTTATAGAATAGGAGTATCTTATAAGTCGCTCCTCTATCCTCTAGAAAGAAGAACATATGCTTTCGCGTCGTCGTTTTCTGCAACTTGTCGCGTCTTCAATTGTCGCCTTGGCCGCACGTCCGAAAGAGGTTTTTGCTTCGACGGGCAATATTGATGGTGAGCATATACAATTTACTTCAGAAATTGCGCAAGAGCTTGCCGATAAATATATAAAGGGACTCCTCGGCTCTTCGTATACGCCTTCTGACCCTATTCCTTTTGTAGACGTTGATGGGTCCCCGCTTGGCTACATTGTTCCGGTTGTGACATTCAATAGAGCCGCGGGCTATTTGGTTTTAGATGCTTCAGATGATGAAATACTTACGGGATATCGTTTTGGAGACGGCTTAGTCAGCCCTATGGATCGGGGAGGAGATCTTGGTGTTGAGTCTTATTCTTTCAATAACCCAGTCGTAATGATCAATCCATTCGAATTCGGTGTGCAATCTTTGGACGGTTCAATAACAACAAATTGCGGACGAACAATCCCGGCTGTTTCCATAGAAGGACGGCCTGTCGTTTTATCGAATAAACCTTCAAGCTGGAACGATGTCGTAATTTACGCAACTCAAATGCAGGATTACACAGTATCTGGATTTCGTTCCATTTCTCAGTTTATGTCATATGATGAAAGCGAGATTAAGAGGCTTACTGCCCACTATGCTTGTATGGTGACAGCATTTTCGAACGTTGCGGAACTGTATGGCATTGCCAATTTATATAGCGACCCTTCGCAATATATGCAGATATGGAATTACACCAATACCCATGCTCTTTCCGATGAAGAACAGACTGTTCCCGGCGTTGTTTTGGGCGGAACGCCGATATCAACCTGTGCAACGGGGTTTACAAATTACTGCGCAAGCAGAGGAAGTACTCTTATCGCCCGCACTGTCTCCTCTCCGGCTATCGCGAGCATTCAAAATGAGATTAACTCTAATAGACCGAATGTTTTACATGCGAGTTTGTACAACGGATCAGCCCATTCTGTAACAGCGGAGGCTTACGCCACACTTACTGGTAAGAAAACTGGAGAGACAAGGCAGATGATTGGCATAGCGGACGGCTGGAATTCATCTTTATCCTTCCTGAAGTATGATCAGAGCTATTATGCGTGGACTTATGGAACGACTTTTTCGAAGTAGGGCGATTCGTCTAGCTCTGTCTTTGGTGCTGATGGCTTCATTGGTGGGCTGTTCAACAAAGGAAGAGATATCGCGCGGAGGTTCCGGAGAAGTGACTGCGACAGACTCAGGTTCATTAGAAATAGCTGGCGGGCATGCCGATGTGATGTTACAAGGAAAAGGCGTGCTTAGGTCGATTGATGCTGAAGACGCTGTCTGCTCAATAGAGGATTTGAAGACAGGTGAAACTGCATCGTACCGAGTTTCAGATAATGCTGCGAATATGATTGAGTCGATACCGACTGGAGCGCAGGTTTCTTTTAGATACTTGCTCCGCAACTTGAGGATGAGCTTGCTTCTCTGGTGTCTATATGCGCCGATGACAACTAAAAGGCCTGAATTCAAACGCCTCGGATGGTCAATTGGCTATCCGAGGCCGTTTTTTACTCGACCGGGGCTTCGACCTTGTCGATGGCCCAGGTGGCTCCGAGGCCGCCGGTGGTGTTGCGGCGAATGCGTACGGTGACTTCGTGGCGTTTGCCGGCCTGTGTGTAGCGCAGGGGGAAGCTCGCGCGGTTACGGCCGGCCTCGATGGTACCGCGCTCGCGAGCGATCCAGTAGTACTCGCCGACGATGCCGAGGGTGTCGGCGCCGTAGGGGAGATAAGTCGACAGCTGGTGCAGCAGCGGGCTAGGGCAGAAGACCTCGGTCGCGAAATCGATGGGGAAGTCCCCGGGGATGGTCGGTGCTGCGGGAGCGGGGGCCGGTGCTGAATTGGGGACCGGAGTCGGTGCAGGTGTGGGAGCCTGGTCACAGGCGGGTGCGGATGCGGACTCAATGACAAGTGCAGACTCAGATGCCGCTTCTGGCTTAGCTATGGAATCTGTCGGTTCCACGGAGATGGACGTGTCTTCGGTCCCGGTTTTGGCATCGGCCTGCGGAGTGTCCTCTGCCTCGACGTTCGGCTTGGCCTCGACCGGCGTGGATACCATGGTGGTGATGCCGGCGTTGGCGTTCTCGGGGTCGTAGACAACCGTGAGCGAGATGGCAGGCTGGGGCGCCTCGGGCTCCGGTGTTGCCTCGGCAGCATCTTGATCCGCGAGCTCGTCGGACTGATTGTCCTCGGTGTTGTCGCCAAAGGCATCGTGGTTCTGGAACACGGGCGCCTCGGGCTGGCCAGCCGCCTCTTCGGTTGTCGACTTGGATGCTCGTTGAGCTCCACAGCGGCTTCCTGCTCTGGCATGACTTCGGGATCGGTCATGGCGGCGATTTCGGTTTCGGCTTCCGCTGCCACCTCAATAGCGACTTCGATCTCTGTCTCGGGCTCGGGCTCCGGCACAGCTTCAACCGCGGCTTCTGGTTCGGGACGCTTAACGTGCTTGGGGCGCACAGCCTTGAGGTCCTTCTCACCGCGCTTTTTCTTTTTGTAGGACTGCTTAGCGCCCTTGGCGGTCTTGGGCTTGTCCTCGCCCTTGGCAAGGGCGGCATCCCAGGCCTCGTTGGCGATGACGGTGGCATACAGGCGACCGCCCTTAAAGACGGTCAGCTTAATGCAGTCGTCAAGCTCTTCGAGCAGCTCGCGCGTGGATTCGAAGCCCAGGTCATAAGCGGTCATGTCGCCAGCGGCGAGCGCCTCTTCGACCTGCGTCATAAACGTTTGCTTGCCGCATCCAATCGCATCGCGCAGCAGGCGATACAGATAGATGTGGTTGCCCAGTGAAAGCGTGGGCCTAACTATTGTCTTGCTCATGGCAAATCTCCTCTTTACACATGTAAAGCATCTTACCATCGCATGGCGCTCGCCATGGCGGCGCCCAAGGCAAACGGGCGCGAACCGCTGTCGATTCGCGCCCGTTATACAGGTCGGTTATCTATGAGAGGCAAATGTGCCTAGTTGCCCGATGTCGCGCCTTGGCTTGAACTGTCAGATGCCGTGCCGGACGCGGTTCCGCTCGAGCTGTTGGTGTTGCTGTTGTCGGTAGATCCCGTACTCGGTGTATTGCCATTCGCCTGGTCGCCCGTGCTCGGTTGAGAGCCGTCAGTCGTTTGACTTGAGTCAGTCGTGCCGGATTGCGTGCCGCTGTTGTTCGCAGAGGAATCGACGCCCTGCGATTGGTTTTGGGTGTTCGAGGACGAATTGGCAGAGGTAGAACTGTCTTGCGTATCGTCCGTCTGTGCCTGCTGATCCTGCGACTGGGTGTTGCCATTTGCATCGCTCTCGGTCGTGCGCGACGACAGGATTGGCTCGGGACGCTCGCCCAGACCCTCACCGGCAGTGGTGATAAGGATGGCGCCGGCGCAGGCGATGACCGCGACGATGGCGATAGCGATCGAGAAGACGATGACCTTCTTTTGCGTCTGGCTGCGCTCAGCCGCCGCCTTGGCGCGCAGGCTGTTGGGAGCGACGCGCGCCGTGGTCGCGCGTCCCGCAACCTGGCGCATCTCCTGCGTGGTTGCGGCGCCACCTAGGTGCTCCTCGACATTGGGCTCAACGGGCTCGTAGGCGCCGGTAGGGTAGTCGACAGCGGCATGCGTGCCCTTGATTGCTTCGGCGCTGGCGGAGATAAAGTGGCGATAGACCTGCGAGGACACAACAGTGATGACTGAGCTCACAGCGGCACCAATCACCGAGCCGGCAATGCCGATCTTTGAAGCAAGCGCCACGCTCGTGGCGGCAGCTGCGGCGCCGGCGATGATCTGGGGAATGGAAATGTCATCGAACAGGCCCTTTTTGGGCGCGATGGCCATGGTCTGTCCGATGGAATGGTTCTCGTGCACGCCGTTGTTGAGCGCGGCCGGTGTCATGACGCGCGTGCGCGGCGCGTCGGTGTACTTGGTTGCCATACGGGGTCCTCCCGGTGTAAATCTGCTTCGTTTCGTGTAGCCATCAGGGTACCCACCAGATGTGAATCGTACGTGACATTTAACAGATACCATCAACTCATCAAGGGGGCCTGCTGTCTTTGGTGCAATAGCTTGATGCTAAACTGGATTTATGTTTGCGAGGTGGTTTACGTGATGTACCCGTATATGACATTCGAAGATGGAACCGAGGTCATTCATTCTGACCTGATTACAGATGGCGATATCGAAAAGGTTATCGTGCATTTTGAGCGACCGACGGCAGAGGGCTTCGACTCCGCTCGTTGTGAGTTGCCTTCCTGTTCGTGGACTGACTGGGAAGGGCATTTTACTCAGAGTGAAAAACGAGCTTTCGAAGAGTGTCTGAGCAAATAATTTAGATTAGTTCGAGTTTAGTTCGAATAAAGAAGCTGAATGCGATGACCTAAAGCGTATGCATTTTTAGTATTAGATGCGTATGAAATGGAGGATGTGAATGGATGAGCTAATAGACTTTAAAAAACGATTTCTCAAGAATGGCGAGCTGGTTTCAATTCCAAAAAAGGAAAGCTATAAAAGAATCATGCTGCTATGGGCCGTCTCTTTCTTTGAATTAAATACAAGTTATACGGAGCTTCAGGTTAATCGTGTGCTGTCACAGCTCTATCCTGATTATGCCGTGTTGAGGCGGTACTTGGTTGATTATGGATTCCTATTAAGGGATGAACGAGGCCTGAAATACGAGGTTAATCGTGATGTTCACGGTATTGAGAGCTAGCCGTCCGGTTCGGGTCCTATATATTGCTAGAGGGATAAGCGAAATAGGCAATTGGTGTGCGAATATTGCTTTGCCAATGCTGATTTACGAGGTAACTCACGATGTTTCTGCAACT
Source organism: Coriobacteriaceae bacterium AF45-21 (assembly GCA_027682925.1). Classification (GTDB taxonomy): domain Bacteria; phylum Actinomycetota; class Coriobacteriia; order Coriobacteriales; family Coriobacteriaceae; genus Collinsella. The sequence goes on along the minus strand of JAQCYU010000001.1, from coordinate 54,237 downwards.
GCTTTGATGGTCTGCTGCAGATTTGCCCCCTCTCTGTTTTCAGTTGCGCTCGCGCAGCTGCCTCAGAAGATGGGTATCGGGACACTGCAGGCCATGAGATTGGCAGACTTAATTCGCGCGGGATTATTCGTTTGCTATATTTTTGTTGATAGTAAATGGAGTATGTTTGCTATTACGTGCGCGGTATCGCTTTGCCGAACGGTAGAAATGCCCTGCTTTTACTCGTTGTTAAGAGCCAATACGAATAGTATCAATCGCGACGTAATTAATAATTCGTTTGGGTTCCTGCAGAATTTGATGATGGTTCTGGGGCCAGTTGCCGGCGGTTTTGTTGTCGCTCAATTTGGGGCGGAGGCTGTTCTTGCATTAGACGCGCTTTCTTTTGCCGCGTCGTTCTGGTTGCTGCGAGATGTTCCGTCGATTATCGAGGTTAATGATAAAGAGGGAATAAGCAAAAATGAAAAAAACAGGACTGCATTTAGTGATCTTAGCGCGAAGCACTTGGCAATTGGTTTCCTATTAATCGATATTTCTAGTGGCGTGGCATTCGGCTCTCTGAATTCTCTTTTGCCAGCTATAGCGCAATTGCAATTTGACTCGTCATCGATACAATACGGATTCCTTCAGAGTAGTCTTACAATCGGACTGTTGTTCGGAAATACAATATATGGTCGTTTAATCAGTGGTTCCGATTGCGTTAAATCATATTGTTTTGTGACGTATCTTGCGCTCGGTGCGTATCTGGCGTTTGGCTATCGCTATGCGTCTGGGATATCGTTTATTTTCCTTTTTATCGTCGGTGCCGGAAACGCCATTCAAGATGTGCTTCTCATAACATCGCTGCAGGATTTGGCGAGAGACGGATCTGAATCGATAAGCCTGTTTTCAATTAGGGAGTCTTTGCAATCGGTTGCTGTTGTTATTTCAACACTTCTTGTTTCGCTGTTCACGAGCATCGCGATGTTCTCAATTCTCGTTACAGGACTTGGTGTATTTTCAATTATGATGGTAGTTGTGTTTCAATTGAATTATTTGCGAAAGATGTGACGTTGATATGCCTAAAACGCTTTTAGTATTTCCCCCAGGATGGAGTCCAGTGGGGCCGTATCTTGCCTTGCCTGTTTTGAAGTCATATCTTCAAGAGGTTGAACAATACAAAGTTGACATTGTTGACTTAAACGTGGAATTTTACGATGACCTCCTATCTTTTAGACATGTCGAAGAGTGCTGAAAAAGGTATCGGGAATCAAAGGATTCGTTTAGTTCGAATGTTCAATTAACAATCGAGTTGATACAAAAGTCGGCACTTAATGTTGACGAGGCAAAAGATATTTTCAGATCGAAGAGATACTTTAATCTAAAAGAAAGACAATATGCTGAAAACATTTTTAGAAATGCACTCTATATCATAAATCACGTCTCATATGGAGTTAAATACACGTTCAACTCCATAGATCTGCCCTATGATTATTATTCGACACCAGAAATAATGAAATCGCTTGCAGATACCTTGCATAATCCGTTTATTTCCTTCTATGAAACTGCCTTTCTTAAGCGTATTCAGAGGGAAAAAATCGAGTTTATTGGGATTTCGGTGAGCGGCTGTTTCCAATTGATTTCTGCAGTTACGTTAGCGAAACTGATTAAGGAAGAATGTCCATCTGTTAAACACGTCTCATTGGGCGGCAATTACATTACTCGTTTAGCAGATGACTGCATGAAAGAATGGCATCCCTTTTTTGAATACATTGATTCGATAATGATGTATGACGGCGAAGAGCCGCTTGCACGTCTTCTTGAGGCTCTTGACTCTGGTGATGACAATCTCGACTGTGTTCCAAACCTTTGCCATGCTAAAGGTGGAAAGATATATAAAAACCATCGGATTGAGCAAACATTTATCAACGATACAGTTCCCGATTTCGATGGCTTCGCCCTTTCTAAATACTTCATGCCTGAGTTAATATTGCCGGTTTATTCCTCTAGGCAGTGTTTTAATCATTGCGCCTTCTGCACCATTCCCGGTGCTACCGGTGGTTGTTACCGAAAGATGCCTATATCGAGAGTATTTGAAATAATGTGTCGGTTAAATGAAAAATACGGCACGAGAGTTTTCTCTTTTGTGGATGAAACATTCGAAGGCAAAAGAATGGAGCAACTCGCGGATGAAATAAACGCATCGGGAAAAACGTTTTTCTGGCATGGAGAAACGAGGTTCTCTCCAACCCTAAGTACAGAAGTTTTTAACAAGATATACCAAAGTGGATGTAGGCAGATTCAGTTTGGCCTCGAGTCATACAACCAAAGAGTTCTTGATCTAATGAAGAAGAACACGAGAGTTGATTGGATTGATCGCAATATCCATGATTGTCTCAATGCGGGTATTCCTGTTCATCTATTTTTTATGATTGGCTTTCCGACCGAAACTAAAGAAGAGGCTCTGAACACCTTAGCTTATACAGAGAATGTTTTGAATTATTCAAAACAGGTATGTGGTGTTCCATATTCCACGAGAGGATTTACGAATTTTGGTCTCGTTATGGGGTCGGATGTTTGGAATCATCCCGATAAGTATGGTGTCTCTGTAATGCCGAAGTCCCAATATGAGGATTTGCGCCTCGAAGTGGATTATGTTTCAGGCACTGGTTTAACTTTAAATGAAGCAAAATCCTTATCTGATGAGCATCATATTGATTTTTATATGCAAGAGGTCATAAACGGTAGCGACACAATTGACTTGCCCCAGCGCCTTCATATTTCAGAGGTGACCTGGATCCTAGATTCTATTCACGCTGTCAGGTATAAGGGACATTTGACCAAAGTAAAGCGACGGCTAACTAGTCTAAATCCAGCTGATCGAATCTGGCTGGATTCCAAGACCTCTGTCGTGCTCGTTGAGCCATTTGCCTACTTCTATAATTCTGAATACCATCATGTCTATGCTGTTTCCCAGTTGGTATACCTTAAGTTGGCCCGTTTATTGGAGGCCGATTGTAGCATTTCTCTTATTCTTGATCAGGGCGACCTCGAGCTGACAAGGGCGATAGAAGAACTGTTGCATTATGGATTGCTGAATACAAATATCGATGCCGATTATGTAATGCACGATAATGGTTTTCAATTGGTTAAAAGTTCGTTTGTTAAAGAAGTCGGACGCTCAAAAGAGGGGTTAAGAGTGCTGCTGAGTTGTGCCACCCATAGAATGTGTGCGGTTAATGATTTTTCGTTCGCTTTGCTTTCGTTGTTTGAAAAGCCGATTACTAAGAACGAGGTGTGCGACATTTTGAAAAAAGAGGGACTATCGGCAAGCGAGGAGCAATTAAACAAGTTGGTTGATAATTGCATGAAAGCAGATATACTACAATTGATTAGATAGAGGAGGTTTCTACATGGACGTTATTAACAAAGATCTCTTGGAGCAACTGAAAGAGTCTCAGGAAGAGGGCGTCGTGGTAGAAGTGTTCGACTTTGAGGACTACATGGATAAATTCTGCCATTAGTTTCGGAATTTACTTGCCTCGCTTAAAGGAGAAGTCGATTATCGATTTCTCCTTTTTTAATTAAAGATATTTTTGGAATACATGCTCTTAGCACAGGTTGGCGTCTCAGTAAACTGGGAGGTTGCTTTGGCTAGTTAGAGATATGTGAACGTCCGTTAGACTGAATCTCAGGGTAGAAGGGGCCTCCAGTGTCCAGATCAACAAGGCAATGCTGCGTTTCGGCTAATAAGAACGATGGCTTTTTGCGTGTGGCGGCGGCGTCGCCGCAGATTCGCGTCGCCGATGTCGAGGGCAATGTCGAGGTTGCGCTGGCGGCTGTTCGCGATGCTGCCGAGCGCGGCGTTCATGCTCTGGTGCTGCCCGAGCTTAACCTGACCGGCTATACCGCGGCCGACCTGTTCCATAATCGCACACTGCTGCATGTCTGCGAGGCTGCTCTGGTGCATATCCTCGATGAAACCCGTGAGTTGCCGGTCGTCTTTACCATCGGTCTTCCCGTCGCGGTGGCCGAAAACATCTACAATTGCGCCGCCGTGTGCTGTGCGGGCGAGCTTTTGGGCCTTACGGCCAAAAAGTACTTGCCCAACTACGGAGAGTTTTATGAGCGCCGCTGGTTTGCTCCGGCGCCGGCCGATCCCGTGTGGATTGAATTTGCTGGTCAGGGTCCGGTGCCGCTTGGCTCGGAGCTTGTCTACCGCTGCTGCGATGAAGGTGCCGAGGATCTGGTGCTGGGTGTCGAGGTGTGCGAGGACCTGTGGGTACCGGCGCCCCCCTCGACCGAGATGGCGCTTGCTGGCGCGACGGTGATCCTCAACCCGTCGGCCTCGGACGAGATTATCGGCAAGGCGGATTACCGCCGCAGCCTCATCTCCAACCAGAGTGCGCGCCTGTACTGCGCCTATGCCTACGCGGATGCGAGTGAGGGCGAATCTACGACCGACATGGTCTTTGCGGGCGAGAACCTGATCTACGAAAACGGCTCTAAGCTGGCCGCCACCAAACTGCTTACCTGCGACATGGCGGTTGCCGATGTCGACCTCGATCGTCTGGTTGCCGAGCGCCGTCGCTCGACGACGTGGACGCGCGCGGACGATGCGCCGGAGGCCACGACCGTTGAGTTCTCTTTTGAGGGCGTGTTGGCCGAAGAGCCTGTCCTGCGCGATGCACTCGGCATCGACCGTGTCTTCCCCCGCGCACCCTTTGTTCCGGCCGACCATGGTGACCTGGCCGAGCGTTGCGAGACCATCCTCGACCTGCAGACCGCGGGCCTCAAGACCCGTCTTGCCCATACGGGTACCAAGGCGGCTGTCATCGGTCTTTCAGGCGGTCTGGACTCCACGCTGGCGCTGCTTGTGACCGTGCGTGCCTTCGATGCGCTGGGGCTGCCGCGCACGGGTATCACGGCGGTTTCCATGCCTGGCTTTGGCACGACGCATCGCACTAAGTCGAATGCCGAGTCGCTCGCTCGCGACCTGGGCGTGAGCTTCCGCGAGGTTTCGATCCACGCGGCTGTGGAGCAGCACTTCAAGGACATTGAGCACGATCCGACCGTGCAGGACGTGACCTACGAGAACAGCCAGGCCCGCGAGCGTACGCAGATTCTGATGGATCTGGCCAACCAGGCTGGCGGTTTTGTCATCGGCACGGGCGACCTGTCGGAGCTGGCGCTCGGCTGGGCTACCTATAACGGCGACCACATGAGCATGTACGCCGTCAACGCGAGCGTGCCCAAGACACTCGTGCGTCACTTGGTGCGTTATGCGGCTGATGTCTTTGGCGGGCGTATTGCCGAGGTTTTGCTCGATATCCTCGACACGCCGGTGTCCCCCGAGCTTCTGCCGCCCACGGGCGACGGCGAGATTGCGCAGAAGACTGAGGATTTGGTGGGCCCGTACGAGTTGCACGACTACTTCCTCTACTACTTGCTGCGTTTTGGCTTTGAGCCGGGCAAGATCTACCGCATGGCGCTCAAGAGTTTCGAGGGTGTCTACGACGCCAAGACCGTCCACACGTGGCTGCGTACGTTCTATCGTCGCTTCTTTGCCCAGCAGTTTAAGCGCAGCTGCCTGCCCGATGGCCCCAAGGTTGGTTCGGTGACGCTCAGCCCGCGCGGCGATTGGCGTATGCCGAGTGACGCCAGCTCGCGTCTGTGGCTTGCGCAGATCGACGCGCTCAATCCAGTTGACTAAGGTTGGCTAAATTGAACCAATACGGGGGTTGCAAGCGTTACACTTTTGCAATCTGATGGCCCGTATCGCGCGGCGCTCTTGTCGGAGCGCCGCTTTTTTATATCGGAAGGTGGCACCATGCAGGTATCGCAGCGTCTCGACCGCTTTGGCGCGGAGGTCTTCGCCTCGCTCAACAACAAGCTGCTCGCGCTGAAGGCTCAGGGCAAGACCATTTACAACATGAGCGTGGGCACGCCCGACTTTAAGCCGTACGGCCACGTGGTCGAGGCGCTCACACAAGCAGCCCAGGATCCCGAGATGTGGAAGTACGCCTTGCGCGACCTGCCCGAACTCAAGCAGGCCGTATGCGATTACTATGAGCGTCGCTTTGGCGTTTCGGGCATTACACCGTCCATGGTGCAGTCGTGCAACGGCACGCAGGAGGGCGTGGGCCATTTGGGCCTGGCCCTGCTCGATCCGGGTGACACCATCCTGGTTCCCGATCCGTGCTACCCGGTCTTTGAGGCGGGTGCCAAGATTGCCGATGCCAAGCTCGAGTACTATCCGTTGGTCGCCGAGCATAATTACCTGCCCTATGTGGCGGGTATCGATCCCGAGGTGGCCGATCGTGCCAAGTATATGATCGTGTCGCTGCCCGCCAACCCGGTGGGCTCGGTGGGCACGCCCGAGGTCTACGAGGAGATCATCGCTTTTGCCCGCGAGCACGACCTGCTCATCGTTCACGACAATGCATACTCCGATATCGTGTTTGACGGTGAGCCGGGCGGCAGCTTCTTGCAGTATCCCGGTGCGCTCGAGGTGGGCGTGGAGTTTTTCTCGCTCTCCAAGTCGTTTAACGTCACTGGTGCCCGCATCGGCTTTTTGGTCGGCCGCGAGGATGTGGTCTCTGCCTTTGCCAAACTGCGCGGCCAGATCGACTTTGGCATGTTCTTCCCGATCCAGAAGGCTGCTATCGCCTGTCTGAACGGTCCGCGCGATGAGGTCGAGGCGCAGCGTCTGAAGTACCAGGAGCGCCGTGATGCCCTGTGCGACGGTCTTGAGAACTTGGGCTGGGAGCGTCCCAACGCGCATGGCTCTATGTTTGTGTGGGCCAAGCTTCCCGGTGGTCGCACCGATTCCATGGCGTTTTGCGAGGAGCTTATGGAGAAGGCCGGCGTTGTGGTGACGCCGGGCGCGAGCTTTGGTCCTTCGGGCGAGGGACACGTGCGCATGGCGCTGGTCCTGCCGCCCGATCAGATTGCTTTGGCTGTCGAGGCCATTCGCGAGGCGGGCCTGTATTAGAAAGCTATTTCGCCTCGTCAATAGCTCGAAACCGATTTCGTGCAGTTATTTTACGAATCCTGCAAACAATTTCGGTAAACGGTCGATTTTTGGCTGCGAATAGGAGCATAATCAAAGTCCCGATTGGATGTATTGGGATTACGGCAAGCCGCTCGGGTCGTTCCCGGGCGGCTTGCTTGTGGAGAGAGATGGGAGTTTCTAATGGTTAACGAGAAGAAGGTCGCTATTGTCGGCTGCGGTTTCGTCGGTTCGTCTTCGGCGTTCGCGCTGATGCAGAGCGGTCTGTTCTCCGAGATGGTCCTCATCGACGTGGACAAGAACCGCGCCGAGGGTGAGGCTCTGGATATCGCGCACGGCATGACGTTTGCCGAGCCGATGAAGATCTACGCCGGCGATTATTCCGATGTCGCCGACGCCGCCATGATCGTCGTCACCGCTGGCGCTGCCCAGAAGCCCGGTGAGACCCGCTTGGACCTGGTCAACAAGAACGTCAACATCTTTAAGTCCATTATCCCCGAGATTAAGAAGTCCGGCTTCGACGGCATTCTGCTCATCGTCTCCAACCCGGTCGATGTTCTGACCTATGCCGCCATCAAGATGTCCGGCCTGCCCGAGGGCCATGTCATCGGCTCCGGTACCGTGCTCGACACCGGTCGTCTGCAGCAGATGCTTGGTGCCCACGTTGAGGTCGACCCGCGCGATGTCCAGGCCTATGTCATGGGTGAGCACGGCGACTCCGAGTTCGTTGCTTGGTCCAGCGCCCAGGTTGCCGGCGTTCCGCTGAACACCTTCTGCGAGCTTCACGGTCATCTGGAGCATGAGGCTGCCGAGAAGCGCATCGCCGAGGACGTCAAGAACTCCGCCTACACCATCATCGAGAAGAAGCACGCCACCTACTATGGCGTCGCCATGGCCGTCAAGCGCATCTGCACCGCCGTCATGCGTGACGAGCAGACCGTTCTGCCCGTCTCCTCGCTCATGGTGGGCGAGTATGGCCTGTCCGATCTTGCCATCTCCATGCCGACCGTCGTTGGCCGCGACGGCGTTGTCTGCCGCGTCCCCGTGCCGCTGAACGATGACGAGCAGCATGAGCTCACCGCCTCTGCAAAGGCCCTCAAGGACATCATCGACAGCGTCGACTTCTCCTGCTAAATCGACTTCTCCTGCTAAATCAAGCTCGCTAGAGCGAAAAGCTACAATGAAGGCGTCCGGGTCCACGCGGCCCGGGCGCCTTTTTGATGCAAAGTAACCTGACCCCAATGCACCATAGTTGATGGGAGGGCCATGTCGGATTCCTCTAATTTTTTGACCTATGCCCAGACGACGTTTGATTCGTTTGAGGAGCAGCCGTTCTGTGCGGTGGATAGCCTGGTCTTTGCGTGGCTGTCCTATTTGCGTTTGCCGGGTGATATGGCGGAGCTGACGAACTGGCAGGGCCTAGACGTACGCGAGCTGCTGCGTGCCGAGTGCTACCGGGACATGATTGGCGACCTGTGGGATCCGGAGGGGAGCAGGGCCTTGTTGGAGGCCGTGGCAGCAAGCCCTCGCTACCGTGGCGTGCACGTTTGCGGTTATCGTGCCGTGAGCGATGTGGTAGCGACAGAGCAGTTTGCAGCCATGGCGTTCCGGTTTCCGGCGGGGTTTAGCTATCTTTCCTTCCGGGGGACCGACAGTACGATTGTGGGCTGGAAAGAGGACTTTAACATGGCGTTCCGGTGTCCTGTGCCGGCCCAGGAATCCGCGGCGCGTTATGTAGACGAGGCGGCGGACGCGATTGACGGGCCGCTTTTGTGCGGAGGTCATTCCAAGGGTGGAAACCTTGCGGTGTACGGTGCGGCGATGTGCTCCGATGTCGCCCGTGAGCGAATCGAACGGGTGTATTCCCATGATGGTCCTGGCTTCGTCGAGGAGTTCCTGAACGGCAACGCCTTTGCCGATCTTTCCGGCCGCATCGATAAGACGCTACCTCGGTCGTCGATCTTTGGCATGATGTTCGAGACACAGGAGGACTATGCCATCGTTGAGAGCACCGAGTTCAGCCTGCTGCAGCACAATCCCTTTAGCTGGGTGGTTGATGGTCGCGACTTCGTGTACTGTGAGCGCCTGTCCGCCGGTGCTCGATACGTTGATGGCTCCATTCGCGAGATGCTGCTTGCAGTGGGGCCTGCCGAGCGCGAGCGTTTTGTAGATGCATTGTTCTCCGTGTTTGAGGCTACGGGTGCTGAGCGGTTTGCGGATATCGCTGGGAATCTGCGCGAGAGCCTGCCCGTGATGCTCCAGGCTGCGCAAGGTTTCGACAAGGATACGCGACGCTTTGTCTCGCAGACCATCGTGGCAATCCTTAAATGCGCGCTGCTGCCCAAACGACCCCAGATCGACATGTCCACTGCCGGTAAGAGTCTGGCAGAACAGCTCGAGGCTTGGCAGTCCGAGCTTCTGCGCTAGCCATTGGTGCAAAGCAACCTGTCCCCGATGCACCAATCTTCGATGCGCTCGGGAGGGCTCGACCGCTATACTGGTTCGTGCCGAAATCGATCTAGAACGGAATGCCGTATATGAAAATCAATCACGCGATTCTGCATATCCTGGACTTTGACTCTGCCGTCAACGTTATGAGCCAGCGCGAGCTCGATATCGAGAGTCGTACCGTGCGCAACTTCGTGACCACGCATCTGCGCCGCGCACGTACCTCGGCCGACAATAAACGCGCCACGTTTGCCGAGAACTCTGCGTTTGGCGGCGAGCTCAAGGGCTATTTCTTTGGCGAGCGCGAGTTCGTGGACCTGTCGCAGCAGATTGCGGAGTTTATCTCCTCCGAGCTCACCAAAGCCGAGAAAGCCGAGTCCACCGACGTGCTCGTGGCCGATTTTGACGACGATGAGGATGCCCGCTGGTTTGCCGTGATGCTGCTGGGCTCCAAGCAGGCTTTTATGCACGAAGTGGGCCGCGAGGAGGGAGAGGTGCGCAACGACATCGCGCGCCACTACGCCATTCTGCCGAACCCCTCGCAAAAGGTGCCGAGCTATGCCATCGTGCGTGCGAGCACCATGGAGATCGGTTACGTGGACAAGAAGCGCAAGATTGCCGGTGAGGACCGTATGCTTATCCCCGATGGCCTGCTGCAGTGCGACACGGGCGTATCAGGCAAGGAGGTCATCGACACCGTGACGCGTGTGGTCGAGGAAGTCGCCGAGGAGCACGGTGCCAATACGGCCGTGGCGCTCGCCAAGGTTAAGGCTGCCGTCGCCGAGAAAGTCGAGGATGACGAGGAGCTGCCGCCCTGGGATATCGTCGATGAGGTCTTTGAGGACGAACCGGTTATCAAGGAGAGCGTGCGCGCGGCACTGACTGAGGAGAAGGTGCCTGAGCGTGTGCCCGTGGAGCGCAAGCAGGTCGAACGCGCGGCCGTGCGCAACCACAAGATTCGTACCGATACGGGCATCGAGATCAGCTTTCCGGCCGAGATGGGCTCGAACTCCGAGTACATCGAGTTCGTCAACGAACCCAACGGCCTCATCTCCATCGAGCTCAAGAATATCGGCAGCATCGAGAATCGATAGCGGCTCGAGTAGATTGACCGTAACGAAAAGGCCAAAGCCCTTTGGGGCTTCGGCCTTCTTGGTAAAACCGCGTAACTATTAAAGCTGACGTAGTCCCTCTTCGAGGCCGGTCTTGCTGTCGGTTTTCTCATCGCGCATCTTGATGACGCGGGCGGGGACACCGGCCACGACGGCGCCGGCGGGGACGTCCTCGACGCATACGGCGCCGGCGGCAACGACAGCACCCTTGCCCACGCGCACGCCCTCCAGGACCACGGCGTTGGCGCCAATCATGACATCATCTTCGATGATGACGGGCGTGGCGCTCGCAGGCTCAACGACGCCTGCCAGTACGGTGCCGGCGCCGATATGGCAGTTCTTGCCCACGGTTGCGCGGCCGCCCAGGACGGCGCCCATATCAATCATAGAGCCCTCGCCGATAACGGAGCCGATGTTGATGATGGCGCCCATCATGATGACGGCGCGGTCGCCGATCTCGACGCGGTCGCGGATGATTGCGCCCGGCTCGATGCGGGCATTGATGCCCTTAAGGTCGAGCATGGGGACGGCGGAGTTGCGGCAGTCATTCTCGACGTCGTAGTAGTCGATGGAGTCGGCATTGGCATCGAGGATGACCTTGAGCTCATCCCAGTCACCAAAGACGGTCTTGCCACGACGACCGCCGTAGACGTGCGCATTGCCCCACTGGACCTTCATGCCCGGCTTTTCGCGCACGTACAGTTTGACGGGCGTTTTCTTGGGCGCGGTGGCGATGTAGTCGATAATCTCCTGTGCATCCATCTCGGCTGCGTTGCTCATTTGCTATCTCTCCTTTGGGCGGATTCGGTTGATACCTGGTTAGGCAAACATGACCTGGTCGAACGTATAGAAGCCGGGTTCACGGGCGACGAGCTTCTGCGCGGCTGCCAGGGCGCCGTTGACAAAGATCTGACGGCTCGTGGCGCGGTGGGTGAGCGTGACTTCCTCGTCCTGGCCAAAGAAACCCACCTCGTGCACGCCGGCTACGGTGCCGCCGCGCAGCGAGTGCATGCCGATTTCCTTGGGGTCGCGCGCTCCGCACATGCCCTCGCGGCCATAGACGGGGTGGTAGCCTGCCTCGGGCTCGGCTTCGACGACGGCGTCGAGCAGCAGCTTTGCGGTGCCGCTGGGGGCATCGACTTTTTGGTTATGGTGCGTCTCGACGATTTCGCAGTCAAAGCCGGGCAGCTCGCGCGTGGCCTGTGCTACCAGATGACGCAGGGCTGCGATGCCGATGGAGTAATTGCCCGAGTGCATAACGCGGGCGTTCTGGCCCAGCTCACGCAGGCGGTCCATCTGCTCGGGGGTGTAGCCTGTGGTGCCCGAGACTAACGCCGCGCCCGTGCGCTCGACATAGGCGACGACGGCATCGAAGGTCACGACGTTCGAGAAGTCGATGATGACGTCGGCTGCCGGGGTGCTCTCGAGCTCGGACAGGTCAAAACCGATCTGGGCCACGATATCAAAAACGGGCTCTCCAGCGGCGTTGACAATGCCCTCGGCGGTAGTGTGGATGAGCGAGCCCATGCGGCCCGTTCCCATAATGACGGTCTTAATCAAGCAGACCAGCTCCCTTCAGAGCATCGGTAAGTGCGGCGCGCGTGTTATCGGCCATGGGGCACAGCGGCATGCGGTAGTTGGCTTCGATCATGCCCATCTGGGCGAGTGCCTCCTTGACGGGGATGGGGTTGACCTCGCTAAAGAGGGCATTGATGAGCGGCTGGCCGGCAATTTGGATATCGCGGGCGCGCTCCACGTCGCCGTCCAGATAGGCGCGGCACATGTCGTGCACGAGCTGCGGCTGAACATCGGCCCACACGCTGATGGTGCCCGAGGCGCCCAGGCTCATGAGCGGCACGGTGAGCGTGTCTTCGCCCGAGTACATACGGAAGTCGTCGGACAGCAGGTGGGCGATCTTGGCCGCGTAGGCGACGTTGCCCGAGGCTTCCTTAATACCCATGATGTTGGGGTGCGCGGCCAAGCGCTCTACGTTGCGCTCGCTGATGCCGCAGCCGCAGCGGCCGGGGATGTTGTACAGGATGCAGGGGATATCTACGGCATCGGCAACGGTCTTAAAGTGCTGGTAGATGCCCTCTTCATTAGACTTGTTGTAGTAGGGGGTAATGAGCAGCAGGCCGTCGGCGCCCAGGCCTGATAGATGAGCGACTTGGTGAGCATGGTTTGCGTGGAGTTGGAGCCCGAGCCGGCGATGACGGGGACGCGGCCTGCAACCTGCTTGACCACGGCGGCGACGACGGAGTTGTCCTCGTCATCGGTCATCGTGGCGCTCTCGCCGGTGGTGCCCAGGGTGAGGATGGCGTCGGTGCCATTTTGCAGGTGGAAATCGATAAGGCGCTCGAGTGCGTCAAAGTCGACGCTGCCGTCCTTTTTAAACGGCGTAACAAGGGCGACGATCGAGCCTCGAGGTTGCGGATATCCATGTTCTTCTCCTTCGCTTCCGCGATCTGGATGCGTTTGTTCCATTGGACGGCGACGGCCAGGCGCTCGTCCTGAGCGCGACGACGAGCGCTTTCGGCGCGCGACTTGGCCAGCAGCTCTCGGCCGCTCGGCAACACGTCGAGCGTGGAAAAGTAATCGCCCGGGCGCTCGGCGCGGCGGATGAGGTCGGCCGCGCCATCGGGGCGCAGCAGCACCTCGGCGGAGCGCAGACGGCCGTTGTAGTTGTAGCCCATGGAGTAACCATGCGCGCCGGTATCGTGGATCACGAGCACATCACCCATGTCGACCCGCGGTAGCTCGCGGTCGATGGCGAACTTGTCGTTGTTCTCGCACAGATTGCCCGTAATGTCGTACGTGTTTGTGACAGGCGCCGCGGTCTTGTCGGAGCCACCCGGCTGGCCCATCACCGTAATGTGGTGGTAGGCGCCATACATGGCAGGGCGGATCAGATCGACGGCGCTTGCGTCGACACCGATATAGTCCTTGTAGATTTGCTTCTCGTGGATGGCCTTGGTGACCAGGCAGCCGTAGGGGCCCATCATAAAGCGGCCCATCTCGGTGCAGATTGCCACATCGCCCATGCCGGCGGGAACCAGAATCTCGTCGTAGGCCGCATGCACTCCTTCGCCGATGGCATGGATATCGTTGGCCTGCTGCTCGGGCAGGTAGGGGATGCCGACGCCGCCGGACAGATTGATAAAGGCGACGTGTGCGCCGGTCTCGCGCTCCAGGCGCACGGCAAGCTCAAAGAGGATGCGCGCGAGCTTGGGGTAGTAGTCGTTGGTGACGGTGTTGCTGGCAAGGAATGCGTGGATGCCAAAGTTTTCGGCGCCCTTGGCCTTGAGCGTGCGAAAGGCCTCGAAGAGCTGCTCGGTGGTCATGCCGTATTTGGAGTCGCCGGGGTTGTCCATGATGCCGTTGGAGAGCTGGAACAGACCGCCCGGATTAAAGCGGCAGCTGACCGTCTTGGGGATGGGGCCTGCGACGCGCTCAAAGAACTCGATGTGGCTGATGTCGTCAAAGTTGACGATGGCGCCCAGCTTGTCGGCGAGCTCAAAGTCCGCTGCCGGCGTGTCGTTGGATGAGAACATGATGTCGTGTCCCGTGATACCCAGCGAGCGGGCGATCATGAGCTCGGTATAGCTCGAGCAATCGCAGCCGCAGCCGTATTCGTTGAGAATGGAGATGAGCGCCGGGTTGGGATTGGCCTTGACGGCAAAGTATTCCTTAAAGCCCGGGTTCCATGCGAAGGCGTCGCGCACCTCTTGCATGTTGCGTCGGATGCCCGCCTCGTCATATAGATGAAATGGCGTGGGGAACTGCTCGACGATATGCTCGAGCGTCTCCTTGTCCACAAACGGCTGCTTGGCCGCATATGCCTCGTTGGGGGTTAATGCCATGTCCCGTAAACCTCGCTATCCAGACGGCGCCATCTGCGCATCGAATCCGCATAGCGTGGACCCAATGTCCGGATAGCGCTCCCGCATTGCTGCAGACAGTCCTGCGGGTGTTTCCCGCAGGCCCACCAGGTTGTTCGTGCCCGAAAAGCCCAGTTCGGCGGGTTTCGCCTCCCCACGGGGTCAAAGCCTGCCGGCTCACCCGCGGTTCTTCGTGCCCGCGCCTCTATCAAGTGGTAACGACCCTACCACGTTGCACTTTACCAAACAAGAGTATTCGTATATAACGTTTAAAAAATGCAGGGATATGCTGGAAATAAGGGTGTAGCAATCTTGCGGCACAATAGATAGCAGCCGACGCGCACCTACGAAAGGAACCAATATGGCCGAGCTCCAAGAACTCCGTCGCTACCGCCGCGACTTGCACAGGATCCCGGAGCTCGACTTCGATCTTCCGCAGACGATCGCCTATATCGAGGGCGTGTTGGCACCGCTCACCTGCGAGGTGACCCATCCGTGTCCCAGCTGCGTCTGCGCCTTCTTCGATGCCGGCACGGGCGCCGTGCATGCCACGGCGATTCGCGCCGACATGGACGCCCTGCCCATCGCGGAGGCAACGGGCGCGGCCTTTGCCTCGACGCATCCCGGTAAGATGCATGCGTGCGGTCACGATGGTCACATGGCCATGGCGCTTGCGGCGGCAACCTTCGTCGACCGTACGATCCGTGAGCAGCCGGGCGCCATTAAGCGCAATGTGCTCTTTGTGTTTCAGCCGGCCGAGGAGACGACTGGTGGCGCCAAGACGGTGTGCGAGAGCGGCGTATTCGAGCGCTACGGGGCGGATCGCATCTTTGGCTTCCACGTATGGCCCGATTTGCCCGCCGGCACGTTGGCGAGCTGTTCCGGTCCGCTGCTGGCGCGCTCAAGCGAGACGCACGTGCACATTCACGGGACAAGCATCCATATCGCCAAGACCTACGGCGTTCCCGTAAACGAATCGCACGATGCCGCGTTGGCGGCAGCGAAGTTTTTGGTTGCCGAGCGCGAGCTGATGGACGAGCTGGGCACCGACGAGCCCTGTATCGGCAAGTTTGGCCTGCTGCAGGCCGGTACCGTCTGCAATGCGGTGGCGGGGGAGGCCCATGTTGCCGGCAGTCTGCGCGTGTTTACGGACGACATGTTCGACCGTGCGCGTGAGGGCGTGCGCCGTGTACTCGACGAGGCATGCGCTGCAACGGGCTGCACGTACGATCTCGACTTTGCCGAGGGCTATCCGCCGGTCGATAACGACCCCGAGTTATTTGGCAGCGTCGCGCCTGCCTTGCCCGAGCTGCAGCTCGTGGACGAGCCGCTGCTGATTGCCGAGGATTTCGCGTTCTATCAGCGCCATCTGCCGGGCGTGTTCTTCCTGCTGGGCACGGGCGTGCCGGAGGGACAAGAAAACCCGAGCGATTCGGATGGCTGCCCTGCCTATGCCACAAGCGCCCTGCATACCGATACCATGCTCTTTGACGAGGAAATCCTACTCAAAGGCCTCGATGTCTACAAACGATTGCTTTTGCTTGACTAAGGCGTGAAGGACTATATGATCTAGAAAACACGAACAAACGTACGATATAATAGAGATGTAAGTCTGTAGAAACGTTTGACGTTACTAACGTAAGGCGATACTATGATTGCATCGTATAAAGATGAGGATACCGAACGCTTTGCCATGGGTGTGCGGGTCAGGAGGTTCGTGCCCTTTGAGCGTGTTGCGTTGAGGAAGATTCGCCAACTGCAGGTTTGTGCTTCGCTTGATGATCTTCGCGTTCCACCGGGCAACCGCCTGGAAGCTTTGAAGGGCGATCGTGCCGGTCAATATAGCATCCGTGTTAACGAGCGCTATCGGGTCTGTTTTGAGTGGAGACAGGAGATGGCTTGGAATGTCGAAATCGTCGATTATCACAAGTGATGAGACTTCGGCCGATTTGTTGTCGCCGGTGACTCCTGGTGAGCTTCTCAAAGAGGAGTTTCTTGTTCCCATGGGCATTTCTCAATATCGCCTTGCGAAAGAGACCGGGATTCCGGCTCAGCGTATCGGGCAGATTGTCTTGGGAAAACGTCGCGTGACGGCCGACACCGACCTCCGTCTTTGCCGTTATTTTGGCCTGACGGATGGTTATTGGCTGCGCGCTCAGGTGGCGTTTGATCTTGAGGCCGAGAAAAGGCGGATTGAACCGGAACTCGATAAGATCGTTCCTGTTCAGCAGGCCATCGCACTGTAGTGCTCAAAGATGATGGGGGGTGGCGATGGGGCGACGCCGACAATCTGCCGTTTATAGTCCCGGTGGGTGTGGATGCGGCTTGTTGTTGCTTCCGTTTATTGCTGTGAGCATTGGCGTGATGTTTGCGCTTGCCGGGGTGGCAGCAGCGGCACTCGTGTTGCTGATTGTGGCCATTGGCGTGACGGTCTGGCTGTGCCGTTCTCGCGAGCAACGTCGTGCCGATGGTAAGACCAATGTTGGATGGGTCGCCTTCTTGATCATTGCGTACCCGCTGAGTGTCAGCTACCTGGTGTTCTTTGCCTGTTGATGATCAGTGCCTTTACCGGGGAATCCGTCACGGTGGGTTGATGCACTGCCAGCAGACGGTCGCGCAAAGTGCGTTTGCTCGGCATTCGGATAACTGCATTGGCCGTTTACCGCAACTTTAGCTCACAGCTAATGAATTCAAGTTTAATCCTTCCTACGATGTGCTGTGTGCCGGCGCGGTAGCCGGATCGTAGGAAGGATGCGTGATGAAAAAGCTCGAAAACGAAGTGCTGCTGAGCCGTCGCGCTGCACTGGGCGCATTCGCCACTGTTGCCTTGGGGACTGCCAGTCTTCTTGTCGGTTGCGGTAGCGATAAGGCGACCGTCACCGAGGACGCTGGCGATGGCGACAAGAAGGAGGAGCCGAAAAAGGAAGAGCAGCCTACGACTGACCTGGCTGTTGGCACGACGGTGACCACGACTGCTGGCCTTTCCGTCGTCGTCGATTCCGTCCAGCCCGGTCTCACAAATTTTGACGGTTCGACCATGACGGGTATTCACGTCACGTACGTCAACAATGGCGATGAGGGCGCAGATTACAATATTTACGACTGGAAGGGCGAGGACGCCAACGGCGCTCAACAGAATCAGGGTTACTACAGCGAGGGCTCCGATGAGCTGCAGTCTGGTACCCTTGCCGCCGGTGGCTCCGTGGCGGGCAATATCTACTTTGATGGCGATATCAAGAAGGCACTGTATTTTGCCAACATGTTTGATAAGTCTGCCACTGCAAGCTGGGTGCTGGCCTAGCATGTCGCTACCGTTGCGCCGTATGGGAGGTGAGGTCGCATGCCCGATAAAAAGCTGACGGACGAGTTGCTCAATGAACTCCTCGACGCGCCAAACATCGATGGCTATATCAAAGAACACGACTTTGTCGCCCCGTCGCTTTCGGACTACCTTAAGCAGCTGCTGCAGGAAAAGGGCTTAGTGCGCTCGCGCGTGGTGCGCATGGCCGACCTCAACGAGACCTTTGGTTATCAGATTTTTACCGGCGCGCGCCACCCAAGCCGTAATAAGGTGCTGCAGATTGCCTTTGCAATGGCGTTGACGCTCAAGGAGACCAACCGCGCTCTGACAGCTGCCGGGGTAAGCGTCCTCAACTGTAAGGACCGTCGCGATGCGATTATCATCTTTTGTATCGATCGCGGCTGCAGTCTGCAAAAGGTCAACGAGGAGCTGTATCGCTTTGGCGAGGAAACGGTGAGTTAGTGGCCGATGGCTGAGCCGGCGGTGTCACCAGAACAACCATGCAAACGAACGGGGTGCGGACACCATGGGGTGTCCGCACCCTGCGTTATGATGGACGCCATGGATACTCAGAGCCCAACATATTCCGATGACGAGTTGACTGCTTCACTTGTCGATCATTTGGCGTCGCTCGACCGCGATGACAGCTATCGTGTGGAGCGCGTGCTCAAGTTCTCGGATGTCGAGACGACCGAACTCGTCTATTTTGAGGGCTCTGGTGGCGGGTCTCTCGGTCCCTTTGTCCGCAAGCGCATCGATGCTTCGGCGCAGATTGGCGGAGCATATGAGCGCCTGTTTGCGGCCCAGCGCGCCGGTCGTCGTTTTGAGCACTTGCCCCGAATCGTCGATTGCCACCGTGTGGGCGACGAGCTTGACGTGGTGATGGAGTATGTCGAAGGTGAGACGCTCGAGGCGTTAGTGGGACGCTTGGGGGCGACGCCCGATTATGCCCGCGGGCTGTATCCCGTCCTGTGTGAAGCGGTGGGCGAGCTGCATGCTGGTTTTGCAGCTGCGGGGGAGCCGGGTGTACCGGTAATCCACCGCGACCTTAAACCCTCGAACATCATCGTATCGGGCGTGAGGTATGCGGCCGATGCCGGCATGGTCTTTTCGTCGCTGGTGATTATTGACCTGGGAATCGCGCGCGTTTGGCGCGATGGCGCCGACGCCGACACGGTTAAGTTTGGAACGCGACCCTATGCGCCACCCGAGCAATATGGTTTTGGGCAGACGAGCGTGCGCAGCGATGTCTATGCGCTCGGCGCGCTTCTGTTCTTTTGTCTGACGGGGGCTGACCCTAAGCCGGGTCAGAATATGCGCGAGCAATGCGAGGCGTGCGACGTCCCCGCGGCGCTGGCTGATGTCATTTGCATGGCCATGGCGCTCGATCCGGCCAAGCGCTTTGCAAGTGCGAGGCGCTCGGACACGCTGCGCGCGCGGCATACGGGCTGTGTCTGCCTGAGCCTGGCTCGAATAGCACGACGGCGCCTTCAATGGCGCAGGCTGCTCCGCAAATGGCGCCGTCTTTCGGGCGGCGGCCCAAGGAAGTCTCTTCGGTGACTCCTCGCCGCAAGAGCCTGCTTTCACGGATCCCGGAACCCATTGGGCGTATATGGAACGGCATGATCTATGCGGCAACCTTGCTGCTACTGGTCGGAAGCCATTTTGCCGTATTCCAGCCCACGGGAGCCAACCGCAGCTATCCAACGTGGTTTTTGGCCCTTGAGTATTTTCTTATGGTCGATGGCATGGTGGTGCTCATCTCGTTTGGCATGCTCGACCGCCGCAGGCTTCGGCGCCGCTTTCCCGTGCTTGATCGTTATCGGGGCCGTGAGTTTGTCACGCTGTGGCTTAAGGCGCTGGGAATTATGTGCGTCATCATGATCGTGATTATTGCCGTCGGCAACGCAACCGGCATAGTCGCTTAATGCAATGTACCGCTACTGCAAAGGGCCCCGATTGGGGCCCTTTGCAGTAGCGCTTAAATGCGGTTCATCTGGTTTCAACCTTGTTGTACCAGTCCTGCCTCGTGGGCGGGGCGAGTGCCCATCGCCATAGGTGTTGTGACGGTTAAATTGCTCCGTGCTTCGAAGCGACGTCAATTATCACCACAGAATTCCGTCAACTGTCACCATAATTCGCCGTCAATCCTCACCACAAATTTCCGTCAATCGTCACCACGCAGCTGGTAAAATACCTAATATTGGTAAGTCAAGAAGGAGGCTGTGTGGATAGGTATGTAGATAGATGCATCGATAAGGCAATCAGCCGTAATCTCAATATCTTCGGTGCGGTCCTCATTCAGGGTCCAAAGTGGTGCGGAAAGACCACTTCGGCTAGTCGTTTTGCTAATTCATCCTTGTCTCTTTCCGATCCGGCTGGAAATTTTTCCGCTCTCCAGCTGGCACGGATCGATCCGGCGCAAGCATTAGCAGGGCGATCTCCCAGGCTCATCGATGAATGGCAGGAAGAGCCGAAGCTGTGGGATGCCGTGCGTTTCGAGTGCGATGCAAGGAGGGGAGAATCCGGTCAGTTTATTCTTACGGGTTCGGCAACGCCTCGGGATTCGATGCAGCCGATGCATAGCGGCGTTGGACGAATAGCTAGGTTGCGAATGGACACCATGACGATGTTCGAGCTTGGCGTTTCTTCTGGCGCGGTTTCGATCGGAACGCTTCTTTCCGGTTACCCTGCCAAGCAGGCTGTCGGGTCAATCTCCGGCATCGCCGGAATCGCCGATTTGCTGTGTCGTGGCGGTTGGCCTCAGGCGATGGGGAAAACGACTGACGATGCCATGCAGATAGCCGCTGCCTATGTTGATGACGTATGCGAATCGGATGTTTCTAGAACTGATGGCGTTAAGCGCGATCCGGTCAAGGTCAGGTCTCTTTTGGCATCGCTAGCGCGGAATGAGTCGACGCTTGCTGGCTCAAAGTCTATTGACAAAGATATCGGTACCGGCGTTTCGAAGAACTCGGTCTCCAGATACATGGACGCCCTGAGACGAATCAATGTCGTCGACGATATCCCCGCTTGGCATCCAGCGCTCAGGTCTCCGGTGAAGCTGCGGCAGGGGGCGAAGAGGCATCTCGCCGATCCTTCGCTTGCCGTTGCGCTGCTCGGAGCAAATCCGGAGTCGTTGGCATCTGACCCGAAGACACTGGGGTTGCTTTTCGAATCCCTCGTCCTGCATGACCTCAAGGTTTACGCCGCCGCAAGTGACTCGTTGGTGTCCCATTACCGCGATGCCGACGATCTCGAGGTTGACGCAGTTATCCACAGGCGCGATGGAACTTGGATTGCCGTGGAGGTGAAGCTTGGAAGCCCTCAAATCCCCGAGGCATCTGCAAATCTGCTTCGGCTGGAGCGAAAGCTGGTCGCGCGTGGCGAGAAGCCGCCTGTGGCAAAACTCATCATCATTGGGTTCGGCATGCCGGTTCATACAACGCCCGATGGCATCATCGTTGTTCCCGTTGACACACTCGCTCCATAACGTTGTGGTGGGATCACCTTGCCTTCGGAAGGGGTTTCAGTCTCAAGCGACTTTTCCAACACTCACTTATGCCTGCATGCCAATTCTGGTCTAGCAAGGCCAAAGAAAAGGGGTCCCGTTTGGGGCCCCTTTGCAGTTGCACTTAAATACGGTTCATCTGGCCGGCGACCTTGTTGTACCAGTCCTGCCACGTGGGCGGGCAGTACTTCTTGGCGGCTGCCGGGGTAAGCGTGGAGCCATAGTTGGCGCCCAGGTAGGCAACGTGGGCGGAGACACCCTCGCTCCAGCTGCCAAAGCTACGCCAACCACCGCCGCGGGCACTCCAGCCCCAGGCGTTATAGGAGCCGGCGCAATAGAGGCCTTTGCTGCTCTCGATGCAGGCGATGGCGGGGGACCAACGGGGATCGACGCCGGTGTTCCAGGCGGCGACGGCAAAGTTATAGCCCTGGCCTGCCATGGGGGAACCGGCGAGGTAGTTGTCGATGCGGCTCGTCCACTCGTTAATGAACGAGTCGTAATCGGAATTGCCGCTGTTGGAGTTGTTCACCGTGGTGTCGATGGTAGTGTTGGAGTTGGTGGCCTGACTGTTGGAGTTATTGCCGCTCACGCCGGTACCCGAGAGCTTCTCGGCGGCAGCGGCTTTGTCGGCCTCGAGCTTAGCCAGTTCGGCGGCATTTTCCTGTTCGGCCTTCGCTTGCGCCTCGCTGCGGAGCTGCTGTGCCTGGGCCAGCGCGTCCTCGGCATTCTTTTGCTCGCCCTCGAGCTGAGACTTGGCCTGCTCGAGCTCGGTTTTGTTCTGCTCGAGCTCGGTCTGCATCTTGTTAAGCTCTTCGATCTCGTCGACGCTCGAGCTCGTAATCTGGTTGGTGTATTTGCAGGTGGTGATAAAGTCACCCAAGCTCTGCGTGTTCACCAGGAAGCTCACGATGGGGCTGGTGCCCTTCTGGTACTTATACAGATCGCGCATGGCGGAGCTTGCCTTGGCCTGCTGCTCGGGTAGCTCGGCCTCAATCTTATCGATGTTCGCCTCATTGGAGTCGATCTGCTTTTGCAGATCCTCGAGCTTGGTACGGGCGTCGTTGTAGGCGCTCGTAGCGTCCTCGATTTTTTTCTGGGCGGCGGAAAGCTGATCCTGCGTTGCCTGCGAGGCGGCATAAGCCGCGACGGGGGAGAGCATCGGCGTGGCCGTCAGCGCGACGGCGAGCGCGGCGCTCGTGATGATACGAGCCGGCTTCGACGCGATGAGCGCTGCGGTGCGATGATTCGAATGCTGCATCCAGTCCCTCTGCAATCAATCGTAGGTTATTGGTCGAGGTGTATTCTACTACTGCTTTCGACCTCAACTTGAACCTTAAAGGTTCTAAAGGGTCAAGTTGAACTTGAGGCTTTGGCCTTGACCTGCGGGAATGGTGAATTGTTGAGAAACCATAGAGTTCAACTTTAACGTTACGGCACCCTGTTTGTGAGGGTTTTGGCTGTAAAAGTTGCCCTCACGTGGGGTTTTGCAACTACAAGGTCCCATCGCGGTGAGCTTGGCCTTCATGCTGGATAATTACGCCGATTGCCATAGATACGGTGGAGCTTTGGGTGCCGGCGGCTCGGCACGCTAGAATAAATCAGTTGCACAAAGACCGCCCGTCGTGTGGGCAGTTCATGATAGGAAGTTTCCATGGCATTGCAGTTTACAGAGCGCGAGTTTATTCCCGTGCTGCTCGGCGGCGACATCAACGCGTATTCGGTGGCGCGCGCCTTCTACGAGGAGTATCAGGTCAAGAGCCTGGTCTTTGGCAAGTATCAGACGGGCCCTGCGTATCGCAGCCAGATTATCGACTACACGCCTAATGTGGATATCGACACCATGCCCGTGATGCTTAAGGCCGTCAACGGTATCGCTCGGGCACATGCCGAAAAGACGATTGTCCTGATGGGCTGCGGCGATAACTATGTTGCCCTGGTGGCCCAGGCCAAGGATGCCAACGAGCTGGCGGATAACATCGTTGCGCCTTACGCGCCCTATAGCATGCTTGAGCAGTGCCAGAAGAAGGAGATCTTCTACGAGCTGTGCGAGAAGCACGGTGTGCCCTATCCGCATGCGTTTACCTTTACCATGGCGATGCTCAACGCTCAGGGTGAGGCTCCCGCCGAGGTGCTCGACCAGATCGACTTTCCCTACCCGATGATCCTGAAGCCTTCCGACGGGATCATGTGGTGGCAGCATGAGTTCGAGGGTCAGAAGAAGGCTTATGAGATTGCCGACCGCGCCGAGCTGGAGCAGGTTATCCGCGATTCCTATGCCAGTGGCTACACCGATGACCTGATTTTGCAGGATCGCGTGCCCGGCAACGACGAGTACATGCGCGTGCTCACCAGCTATTCTGACCGCAACGGCAAGGTTCGCATGATGTGCCTTGGTCACGTGCTGCTCGAGGAGCATCAGCCCCATGGCGTCGGTAATCACGCCTGCATCATCACCGAGCCCAATGATGAGCTTATGAGTGGCGTGCGCAAGCTGCTCGAGGACCTTCACTTTGTGGGCTATTCCAACTTTGACGTCAAGTATGACGAGCGCGATGGCTCGTTTAAGTTCTTTGACTTTAACACCCGTCAGGGCCGCAGCAACTACTACGTAACCAACAGCGGCTTTAACGTTGCCAAGTACGTGGTGGATGAGTACGTCTATAACCGCCCGTTTGAGCCGGAGTTTGTGACGGCGAAGGACGAGGCGCTGTGGATGGTCGTTCCCATGGGCGTCGTCGACAAGTACGTCAAGGCTCCCGAGCTGCGCGCGAAGGTGCATCGTCTTGCCAAGGAGGGCAAGGGCGCCGATCCCTCGTTTATGAAGGGAGACTTTGTCTTTAACCGCTGGTTGCGCATGTGGCACACCAAACTGCGTCACTATAAGCTGTTCAAGACGTATTACAAGTAGACGAGCGTGGCGCCCGTCCGGTATGTATCGGGCGGGCGCGGGTATGATACGCGCAATTGCGTGGGCGTCACCAAGGAGGCGGCGATGGAAAAGCTGGGAGTTATCGGCGGTATGGGCGCCGAGGCCACGTCGTATTACTACGACCAGGTAGTACGCCATACGGCGGCTACGTGCGACCAGGAGCATATCGACATGGTGGTGCTTTCCAAGTCGACCATGCCCGACCGCACGCTGGCCATCAAGACCGGTGAGCATACCGAGCTGCTGGCGACCATGAAGGAGTGTGCCCAAGCACTCGAGTCGCTGGGCTGCGCGCACATAGCGATTCCCTGTAACACATCGCACTACTTCTACGATCAGATTCGGTCGTTTACCAAGGTGCCGATTATCCATATGCCGCGCGAATCGGTGCGTTATGCCCTGGCGGGTGCGGTGATGGGGGAGTGCGAGTTCGATCCCAACCTGAGTATGCCCGCCGAGCCGGTGCACAAGATCGGCATTATGGGCACCGATGGCACCGTGGGCGCCGGCGTCTATGGCCGCGAGTGCGAGGCAGCGGGCGTTGAGGTCGTCTATCCCAGTGAGAAGCGTCAGGCCGACGTGATGTCGCTCATCTACGATGATGTGAAGGCCGGTCGCGAACCCGATATGGATAAGTTCGATCGCGTGATGTGGGAGTTCGCCCGCAGCGGCTGCGACCGCGTCATTCTGGCTTGCACGGAGCTTTCGGTGTTGCAGAAGTATCGCGAGATGCCCGAGATCACCCTCGATGCGATGGATGTCCTGGTACGCGAGTCCATCATCCGCAGCGGCGCCCCCTACCGCCTCTAGCATCCGACCTGCCAAAAAGGGACAGGTTTATTTTGGCAGGTTTTATCTGGGAAAACAGTAAATGCCTCGGCTCGTTTGGTGCGAGCCGGGGCCTTTTGCGTTTGCCGGTTGCTGCCAGCGATTGTTAGAACAGGAAGCCGATGGCGATAAGGGCGATGCTGACGATGAGCACGGCGATATCCAGGCTTTTGATGGGGTAGCGCTTATACGAACTCGCGCGCGTGCGCAGGTAGAAGCCGCGCTGCTCGGCAGCAAGTGCGGTGGCATCGGTCTTGCCCACACTCGAAATAAGCAGTGGCACGCACAGCGGCAGCATGAGTTTGAGTTTCTTGACGGGATTCTTAGTGTCGTATTCGACGCCGCGTGCAGTCTGCGCCTCCATGATGGCGTTCATTTCCTGGCCAAATACCGGCACAAAGCGCAGTGCCGTGGTAAAGGTGAAGGCATAGTGATATGGCACGTGCAGCACCTCGACGCAGGCGTTGGCGAGGTCGTTGAGCTTGGTCACCATAAGCATGAGGATGAGTGGCAGCGCCACGCCCAACAGGCGTAGGCAGGCCTCGATCCGGTAATGAGGCCCGTGTCGGTGATAAAGCCCCACACCACGTTGCCGTCGCGCATAAAGGCCAGCTGAAGCACCAGCATGATAAGCGCGAGCGGAATCAGCAGCTTGAGTAGTGAGAGCAGACGGTCGACGACGCCGGCGTAGGCGCCCAGTGCAAGGGTGAGCGCCAAAAAGCCCAACAGCGCCACGTAGGTATCGGACAGGAAGATGCCGATGATGATGGCGGCGGCAAGGCCCAGTTTGACGACCGGGTTCAAGCGGTGCAGCAGTGTATCGCCCGGCATATAGTCGATGACGTTAACCACGGTGGACCATCTCCTCGGTAATGCGAACGATATCGGTGACCTCGCTCACCTGTGCAAAGGCGGGAGAGACGGAGGATGCCAGGCGACGAGAAAGCTCTATGACCTGGGGTGGCTCAACGTAGGCTCGCTGCATGAGCTCAATGTTCGAGAATAGCTCGTGCGTGCGGCCGCGCTCGAGGATGCGGCCGTCGGCCATCACCACGATGTGCTCGGCAAAGTCGGATACGACTTCCATGTCGTGGCAGACCATGATGACGGCGCAGCCGCGCTCGGCCATGGTGCGCACGGTTTCCATGACGGTCATGCACTCACGGTAGTCAAGGCCGCTCGTGGGCTCGTCGAGTACCACGATTTTGGGCTCTACGACCACGACGGAGGCGAGTGCCACCATCTGGCGCTGACCGCGCGAGAGCGAGAAGGGCGCCTCGTCGGCCGGCAAGCCAAAGCGGTCGATGACGAGCTGGGCGCGACGCAGCGCCTCGGCACGGTCGATGCCGGCAAGCTCCAGGCCAAAGGCGACCTCGTCGAGCACAGTGTCCTTGCAGATCTGGCGGTCGGGGTTTTGGAAGAGGGTTGCGACTTCGCGGGCGATGCGGCTTGTGGGAACGGCTGCGGTATCCAGTCCCGTGACACGCACGCTGCCCGAGGCGGGCTTAAGCAGGCCTGTGAGCAGCTTGGTGAGCGTGGTCTTGCCGGCGCCGTTTTGGCCGACGATGCCCACGAGCTCGCCGGGATAGAGGGTCAGGTTGAGGTCGTGGACGCGGCGCCGCCATTGGGATAGGCAAACTCAACATGGTCGAAGGTGAGCACGGGCTCGGCGTCCTTGGCGTGCGGGCGCAACGACGGTGCGTGCGGTGAGCCGGCGGGTGCCTGAATGTCGCTGCTTGCGTGTGCGGGGTCGACGATGCCCGAAATCAGGCGCTCGGCCTCATCAACATCCAAACAGGGAGTGCCGCTGGCCAGGCCATCGACCTCGAGGCTGTTGAAAATGCGCGTGACACGCGGGCAATCGACGCCGATGGCGCGGAGCTCATCGGCGTGTGCGAAGACCTCGTGCGGCTCGCCCTGTAGCGCGATTTCGCCATGATTGAGCACGAGCACGCGGTTGCAATACTCCGAAAGCAGGGCGACTTTTTGCTCAACGACGACGATGGTGATGCCGAGTGCGCGGTTGGCCTCACGCAGGGTCTCGAAGACCAGCGTGGAGCTGGCGGGGTCGAGCGCCGCGGTGGGTTCGTCGAGCACGAGCACGCGCGGACGCATGGCGAGGATGGCGGCGATGGCAACCTTTTGCTTTTGGCCGCCCGAAAGCGTGGCGATCTCGCGGTCGCGCAGGTCGCTGATGCCGACGGTCTCGAGCGTCTCGCTCACACGTTGCTCGATCTGGTCGTGGGGAACGCCAAAGTTCTCCAGGCCAAAAAGCATCTCGTCCTCGACGACCGAGGCGACCATCTGCGTGTCGATGTCCTGCAGCACGCTGCCGACGATCTGCGACACATCGGTGAGCGTAACTTCACAGGTGTCGTTGCCGTCGACAGTGACGGAGCCAAAGAACGTGCCGGTGTAATGGTGGGGTACGGCTCCCGACAGACAGGCGGCAAGTGTAGACTTGCCGGCGCCCGAAGGACCGATAATGCCGATAAAATCTCCTTTGTTCACGCCGAGCGAGATATGCTTAAGTGCCTGCTCGGTCTGCGTGCCATAGGAGAACGAGACATCGTCGACGTTGATGATCGTTTCCATGGATACCTTTCAGAGTCATTGGGGACGTTCTTACATGACTAGTCGTTTAAGAACGTCCCCAAGAGCTAGTTGTCTGGGACAGTCTTTGGTGGTGGAGCACGGAGACGGCTTTACGAGGGGCCCCAGGTTGGCGCGAAAGAGGAGCGAAGCGTACTTGGGTACGCGAGCGACGAATGAACGCCAAGATGGGGTGGCTCGTAAAGCCGAGCGGGTTAGTTGAGCCTAAGGGCCTTCTGGATGGGCAGGTAGAGGGCGCCGACCAGAATGGCGTTAAACACGGCGGTCATGGCGACGACGGGCAACATGGCTGCGGCGAGCTCGCTCACCACGCCGAGCATGGCCATCTTGATGACCATGAAGATAACGCCGGAGACAAAGGTGGTCAGGAAGGTTGCGACAATGGCGATGGCGGGCTTGACCTGACCGTTCTTGCCGGCGGCGTTGACGATGCCGGCCATGAGCATGGCGGCGATGCCCTCGGCGGCAAAATCGACGAACGGCGAAGTGGTGGTGATCTGGATTACGGCAGCCGAGATGAGGCCAATGACGAGCGCCTGGCCGATGTTGGGGCGAACGACCAGGATGGTGAGGCAGAAGGCCGAGATGATGAACTCGGGGCTGATCATGCCGCCCGAGATGCCCGAGATTGCCTTGCCGACGGTGAAGTTGAGGATGAAGCCGGCGGCGAGCAGGATGGCGAGCAGGACGAGGGCGCGGACATCGAGTTTGCCGCGGTCGGCGGTCTGGACGGTGCGGGGCTGGGTGGCGGTGGTGTTCTGAGACATGGTGAAAATCCTTTCGGAAGGGGATTGCAAGAGAAAAGCGGAGGCGCGTGATGCGAATGCGATTGGGCTCGAGATAGAAAAAGGCCCCCGGTCGAAACCGGAGGCCTTCCAATCACCTAGAGCGCAAAAACAGGCGTGAGGGACTCACTGTCGACCGATCGTATTCGCATCACGCCACCACCAGTTGTTGAGAGATTTCATCGTGTTCTTCATGTTGGTGGCTCCTTTCGTGATGCCGTGGCGCGGTCGCACCTAGTTGCTGTTGCGCTGCACTATAGCACAGCGAAGTGTGTGCGGGGAAATCTTTTTTAAAAAGATTTCAGGCGGGTTTCCCGTCGGTCAAAAGAGCGGGCTAAGCGGGCGAGGCTGCCATGGCTGCCTTGTCCGCTCAGCTAAGACATGAGGCCTTAGGCCTTCTTGCGACGATAGATCACGTAGGCGCAGACACCGATGATGACGACGGAGCCAACGGCCATGGCGGCCATGTTGTTGCCCTCGGACTTCTCCTCGGTGACCTCTTCCTCTTCGGCCTCGGGCTCGGCCACGTCCTCATCGGAAAGGGCCTCGTCGGCGTAGGTGATGGACTCGACCAGGCAGTCGTTGTCAGCATCGTAGTCACTCGGGACGAACTCCTCGGAGAAATCGCCCTCCTGGAGGTAGTCGCGCATCTCCTCGAGCATGGCCTTGCACTTAACATAGGTGTTCTTGGTTGCAGCCTTGCCGGCCTTGTTGGCCAGGGCTGTGCGGGCTTCGGTGCCTTCTTCGGCCTGCATGGCCTCGTCGACGGTCAGGTTCTGCTCGATGAGTTCCTTCTGCAGGGCGTCGAGATAGGCGCGGACGCCGGTGGCGCAGTGGTCGCGGTTCTCATAGGCGAGCGTGTTGATGTCCATGAGGACGTAGTTGATGGAGTTCTTGGGCTCCTCGTTGTTCACGACGTCTTCCTCTTCGCAGTGATCGAAGGAGACATCCTGATCGCTGAAGTAGGGGCTGACCTCGGTGAGCAGTGCGGAATAGAGGGGGATAGCGACGGAGAACTCGGCGTTGGAGAGCATCTCCCACTGGATGGTCGCGATCTCGGGGTCCATGCCGTGACGGATCTGGAAGGTGTGGATTTCGGTGTTGCGGTTGGAGCCGATGGCATAGGCGCCGTCGGTGTTGGCGTTGAGGCCGGCGACATTCTCGCCGCGAGCGGCGAAGGAACGAATCATCTCAAAGGTGTTCCAGTCGGACTTGCCGGGCTGGAAGAACAGCGGCTGCATTTCGTGGACCAGGGCGCCGGTCGTCGCGCGAGCGTCTTCGCGCTCGTCCTTGACGATCTCGTAGTCGGTGCCCTCGGCAAGCGGAGCCATGAAGTAATCGCGGCCCTGGATATAGCGCGACCACTGGTGCATGCCGGCCTCGCCAATCTCCTCGCCGTAGGTCTTGGCGACGTCGAACTTGCCGTCGGTGTACTCGGCAAAGCCCTTCTCCTTAGGCATAGACTCGATGCCCTCGGAGTGGAGGCAGTTCTCGGTGTCGTCGAGGTCGACGTCATAGGTGAGGTTGCCGATGTTGGGGTTGAGCGAGGCGATATCGTCAGTGAGCCTCATGGCGATCCACTGATGGCCGGAAAGCGCTGCAAACAACCAGGTCTCGTTGTTGTCGGCAATGATGATCTGGTCGTTGGAGCAGACGCCCTGCTCGTCAATCAGGCTGCCGAGGAGCTCGACACCCTCGCGGGCCGTGGCACTCTCGCCCAGAATGACGCTGGCGTAGTTGTACTCGCCGATGCCGGTTTTAGTCAGGGGGTCTGCTGTCTCGGCATCTGCATTCATACTGGTGCTTAGCGTGGCGGAGCAGGATACGCCCTTCTCGTTGATGCCTGCTTCAGAGTAGGCATCCCAGCGGTTGTCCCACTGGGAGGGATGGTCGCGTACATAGGTGTAGCGATACGTGGTCTTGGTCGAGGTGTACATGAACGAAGACTCGTCCGAGCTGTACGTATGTCCCGGGCCGTGAGAGGGCTCAATGCCAAAGTGCTTAAGATAGCGCGGGCCATAGTCCTCGGAACGGCCATAGTACGTGTTGCCGTCGGCTGTTAGGTTTTTGCCCATGTACATCTGCGTGCAGGCGAGCGCAGAGGTCGGCATGGACATGATGGTTGCAGCTCCAAATGCAAGGCCTATGCCAAGCTTTTTGAGCGCGTTGACGGGATGAGTTTTACTCATATTCCCTCCCAGCGTGCGAAAGCCCTCTGTCGCCAGAGGGCTTCAGCCAATAAAGACACCTCATTAGCGTAACGAACTGGAAACAATATTCATCTATGAAAGAAACTTACTCGATAAGCGTGATGAAATATGCGATGAACGGTTAATCGTACTCAGTTTGCAGCTTTACTTTAATAAAGACGCCCTGTAATTACTGTAGCCGAATAAAGTAGCTGGGAATGCCCGAAATGAAAATCCCCCGCTGTTTGACGAATGCATAAACAGCGGGAGAGTCGATAACTGGATGAATATCATACCAATGTGGATTTACTTCTTTCGGCGGTGAATCACGTTGATGGCGTAACCGACGAGCATGGCCAAGACGATGACAATAAAGCCGATCAGGGGATTGTCGTTCATGGGGTCCTCCTATTTTCCGAGCGGTGAGAATTCGTCGACGATGAGGTCGAGGCATTGCGGAAGCGCGCGGGCTCCAAAGACGCCCGAATTGCTGGAGATAATCTCGCCATCGAACTGCATGCCCAGCGACGGGGTGCAGGTGATCTTGGCTTCCTTGGTCTGGATGATCTTAAACTGCGGACGACCGAGCACCTTGCCGGCGGGGTCGAGCGCGGCGGTGATCACGGTCGGGAGCAGCTGCACGGTTTTTACGGGCTCGATGACCGCGATGTCGACCATGCCGTCGTTCATGCGGCAATCGGGGAACAGGTTGATGTCGTTTTGGATGACCGAGGTGTTGCCGGCCATGCAGCAGATGCCATCGAGCTCCTCGACAATGCCGTCATGCTCGATGGTAAAGTGCGCCACCGTGGGGTTGGGCGTGGCGAGCGCGGAGAGGAAGTAGGCGATCTCGCCGATGTCGTTTTTGGTGGGGGCGGCCTTCATCATGATCTCGGCGTCGAAGCCCGAGCCGGCGATGATGATAAAGCCGTGGCGCTTCTCGTTGCCGTTCTCGTCGAGCCAAAAGAGCTCGCCCATGTCCACTTTGACCGTGCGACCGGCGCGGCAGGCCTTGGCAAGTGCCGCTGCCTCGGGGGCATTACCGATGTTATTGAAGAACAGGCAGGCCGTACCGGAGGGGAAGACGAGCGTGGGGACGCCGCATCCGCGCATTTGGTCGAGCACGTTGGAGACGGTGCCGTCGCCGCCCGAAATCACCACGCGATCAAACTCGCGCACGTCCGCCACGGCGTCCTCGGGTTCCATGCCATCGCCGATAAAACGCATCACGACCTCGTCGCCGCCCTGCGCGAGGGCGTGCGTGAACGCGTAGATTTCATCTGAGCTGGGGCCCGATGCCGGGTTGTGGATGATAAGGCAGCGCATACTTACGTTCCCGTTCTGTGACTAACCGAGTATAGTTGTAAGGCAATGCCGATATCCTACCCGTGTTTTTCGGGCCTAACCTTATTCGATGGGTTGATATGTACATTTCCACACATCAGGCTCTACTCGACTTTTGCCAGCGCGCCCGTGAGTTCGACGCGATTGCCGTCGATACCGAGTTTTTGCGCGAGCGCACGTTCCATCCGCGTCTGTGCCTGGTCCAGATTGCCACCCCTGCCGAGAGCGTAGCGGTCGATCCCCTGGTAATCGACGACCTATCGCCGCTGGCCGAGCTTATGGCCGATGAGAGCGTGACCAAGGTCTTCCACGCTTGCTCGCAGGATATGGAGGTCATGCTTCATACCGTGGGCGCGCTGCCGCGTCCGATTTTTGACACGCAGGTCGCCGCCGCCTTTTTGGGCGAGCGCCAGCAGATTTCGTATGGAGCGCTCGTTCAGGCGTTCTGCGGCGTATCGCTGCCCAAGACCGAGTCGCTAACCGATTGGTCGCGCCGCCCGCTGAGCGATAAGCAGATCGAGTACGCGATTGATGACGTCAAGTACCTGATTGTCGCCTATACCGAGATGATGAGTCGCCTGCGCGAGCTGGGCCGTGTGGACTGGGTGCTCGACGAGTTGCGCCCGCTGGCCGACGAGTCGCACTATCGCGCCGATCGCCACGAGGCGTTCCGCAAGGTCAAACGCATCAATTCGTGCAGCCGTCACCAGTTGGGCATCGCGCGCGAGCTCGCCGCCTGGCGCGAGGACCGCGCCGAGCGCCGCAACATCCCGCGCAAGTGGGTCATGTCCGACGATACGCTGCTGGCGCTCGTTAAGCGCAATCCCGTGCGCGTTGAGGAGTTCCGTAGCATTCGCGGTACCGACCAGTTGGGGGAGCGCGACGTGGACGGCGCGCTCATGGCCATCAAGCGCGGTGCGAGCTGCCCGCACGATCGCCTGCCGCTCATGGTGCGCGGGCATCGCCAGATTTCGCCGGAGCTTGAGAGCGTGACGGACCTGATGTATGCGCTTATTCGCTTGGTTGCCGAGCGCTCGGGGGTGGCGACCTCGGTCATTGCCTCGCGCGATGACCTGGCCGATTACATCGAGCATCCTGAGCAAAGCCCCCTGCGCGAAGGCTGGCGTTTTGAGCTTGTGGGTTCGCGCCTGGACGATCTGCTTTCCGGCAATATGGGGCTCACCGTGAAGGACGGAAAGATTGAGTTGTTATAGGGAAGCCTAGTCTGCTGAGTGGGTAGAATGCCTCCAACGTGTAACTCGATTTGGAGGAATTCGCATGCCCTATTACTATGGATATGGCTTTGGCATCGACCCGCTGTACCTGCTGGTTGTTCTTGTCTGCACGGTGCTTGGCCTTGCTGCGCAGAGCTATATCAATTCGACGTACAAGACGTGGTCCAAGGTTCGCTCGGACGGCGACACGGGTGCCACGGTCGCTCGCCGCATGCTCGACGCCAACGGTTGCAACGCCGTGGGTATCAAGGGCGTCGCCGGTGAGCTCACCGACCATTACAACCCGCAGGACAATAACCTGTATCTGTCGGATTCCAACCGTTCGGGCGGCTCGGTCGCAAGCGTTGCTGTCGCTTGTCACGAGGCAGGCCATGCCGCGCAGCGTCAAAGCGGCTATGCCATGATGAAGGTACGTACCGCCCTCGTGCCGGTCGTCAACTTTACCCAGAACACCTGGACCGTCGTGCTGCTCATGGGCCTGTTTATGAACATCGCGGGACTCACGACCATCGCGCTGATCTTCTTCTCGTTTAGCGTGCTGTTCCAGCTCGTTACGCTGCCGGTCGAGATTGATGCCAGCCGCCGCGCCGTGGCGTACATCGAGCAGTCGGGCATGAGCTCCAAGCAGGTCAACGGTGCCAAGAAGGTGCTGACGGCCGCCGCGCTTACCTATGTGGCTGCGGCGCTCACCTCGATTATTCAGCTGCTCTATCTTATGGCTCGCTACAACAGAAACTCCAACCGATAACAAATTGGGTCGCTGGGCGCCGCGGGAATTTGTGTCCCCGCGGCGCTGTACTATGTGTTGGACTTGAATTTGCGCAGGGCCAGAGCCTTTGTGCACGATGACGAAAGGAGGCTGCGTGGCAGGCTGGAATCTAACCGGCAATAGCGTTTCCGCCGAGTTCGACGGTTCGGACGAGCAAGAGCGTAAAGAGCTCAGCGTGAGCCAGGCGGTAGAGATCGCCGCCGGTGCGCTCGATGCTATTCCGCAACTGACCGTCCTGGGCGAGGTCACGGGTTTCCGTGGTCCCAATGCCCGAAGCGGCCACTGCTACTTCCAGATTAAAGACGACTCGGCCGCCGTCGACTGCATCATCTGGAAGGGCGCCTATCTTAAGCGTACCTTCGATCTGCGTGACGGCATGCAGGTGAGCTTTAAGGGCAGCTTCAATCTCTATAAGCCACGGGCCGCATGAGCTTTGTCGCTCGCTCGTTTTCGCTGGCGGGGGAGGGTCTGCTGCGTCAACAGGTGGCGCAGTTGGCCGAAAAGCTACGCCGCGAGGGACTGATGGACGAGTCCCGCAAACGCCGCATCCCGGTGTTTTGCTCACGCGTGGCGGTCGTCACCTCGCTTTCCGGTGCGGTAATCGACGACGTCAAGCGTACGCTGCGCCGTCGCAACCCGCTCGTCGAGCTTGTCTGCGTGGGCGCCAAGGTTCAAGGCGAGGGTGCGCCGGCCGAGCTCATTGATGGCTTGCGCCGCGCCGCTTCCATTACGCCGGCGCCCGACTGTATTTTGCTGGTGCGCGGCGGCGGCTCCTTTGAGGACCTCATGACCTTTAATGACGAGGAGCTTGCCCGCGCGGTGGCGGCTTGTCCTGTGCCCGTGGTGACCGGCATTGGCCATGAGCCCGATACCTCGATTTGCGACATGGTGAGCGACCGACGCGCCTCCACGCCCACGGCGGCGGCAGAATCGGTGGCGCCGGCTATGACGGAGTTGGCCGATGTGCTCGAGGCGCGCCATCAGCGTCTGGGTGCCGCGATGGCATCGATGATTGGGTCGGCCCAGGTCGACCTGGAGATGCTCGATCAGCGCGGTCGCCGTGCCTGGGATACCTATACGGCTCGCTTGGGTGATGCGCTCGATGCCGCTGCGTGTCGCCCGTGCCTCAACGACCCCACATTTATGGTCGAGCGTCGCGAATCGGAGCTTGCGCTGACTGCCGATCGCCTGTCGGGCGCCATAGTACGCTCGGTCGGGACATTCCGCTCCAACTTTGAGCGCTTGCCCGAGCGTCTGATTACAAGCACCTCGGGGCTCGATGGTAAGCGCCATGCGCTCACGCTTGCGAGTTCCCGCCTAGAGCATCAAGGGCGCACGATGCTCAGCAAGCCAGCGTCCGACCTGAGCCGTGCCGCGGCCTCGCTCGATGCCCTGTCGCCGCTCAAAGTGCTTGCTCGCGGCTATTCCATCGCGTACAGCGATGATGGTGTGGCTACGAGTGCCAAGACCTTTAAGCCTGGCGACGCCATTCGCGTGCGCATGGCAGACGGCAACGTGGCAGCAACGGTCGATACGGTCGAGTAGACCGCGTTTCGCAGTGATAGACCCTTAGGAAAGGAAACAGATATGGCAGAGAAGACCCCGGTCGAGCAGCTTACGTACAAGCAGGCCTCGCAGGAGCTGGAGCTCATCATCCGCAGCCTGGAGTCGGGCGATATGGAGCTTGAGGAGTCGCTCGAGAGCTACACCCGCGGCGTCGAGCTCCTCAAAAGCCTGCGCACCCGCCTGTCCGATGCCGAGCAGAAGGTCTCGGTGCTCCTTAAGGACGTCGACGGCAACGACGTGCTCGCCGACGGCGAGGCCGCCAACACCGATGATAACCTTTCGTTCTAAGCATCTCGACCAAATATAATTACCTTGGTCTGTAAGAAAGGAACCAGCTATGTGCGATTGCATCTTCTGTAAAATTGCCAACCACGAGATCCCCTCGACCGTTGTCTATGAGGACGACCAGGTCATCGCTTTTGACGACCTCAATCCCCAGGCGCCGGTCCACACGCTCGTGATCCCCAAGAAGCACTACAGCGATATCGCCGATAACGTGCCCGCCGAGACCATGGGCGCCATGGCCCACGCCGTCCAGGAGGTCGCCAAGGCCAAGGGTCTGGAGGACGGTTTCCGCGTCATTTCCAACAAGGGTGTCAACGCCGGCCAGACCGTCATGCACTTCCACATGCACGTCCTCGGCGGCAAAAACCTAGGCGAGAACCTCATCTGAGGGCGCGTAGCCCGTCGACTTGGCTGCCTTTGGAGTAATCTATGCAGCTTTCTCAACTCGAATACCTTCAAGCGGTAGCGAACTATGGCGGCGTGCGCAAGGCAGCTCGCGCCGTTCATGTGAGTCCGCAGGCTGTTTCGTCGGCAATCAAAAAGTTGGAATCTGAGTATCAGATTGTTTTGCTCGACCGATCGGCGGGGGAGGCTGTTTTGTCTCCGGCGGGCAGAGAATTTGCGCGTCGTGCACGCGTGATCCTGGCACAAGTCGACGATCTTAAAAAGTACGCCCAATCGAGGGACGACGGCGTCTCGCCCGACGGCCACTTCCGTCTTTACGCCCCCTGCCTTCAAGGGCGGGGGCGTCTCTTTTCCGAAAACTGGTACGACTCGTTTGAAAGCTCGCACCCTCAGATTCACCTTGATGTGTGGCATCAGCCAACGGCTACATGCTTTGAATCACTTGTGCTTGGCATTTCGGATGCGGCCATCTCATTTGAGGAACCAAGGAACAGTGTCCTTTCTTCGAAATACTTGGGTGAAAAGGAGCTCAAGGTTCTTTCGTGCCCAGCGGGTCATCAATCTGTGGGCGCTATGACCGTTCGTGAGTTACTGGGCGGCAGGTTAGCTGTTCCCATTAATTTGTCACCCTGTCTCAATGCAATCAATCAATGTCCCGAAGCCCAGCTCGTCAATTTTCGCTTCCGTGATGTTGAATACGGAAGCAGGGCTCAGACTGAGTTTCTTCAAGCCGGGGGATTGATATTGAGTTTGTCTGGGTCCTCTCTCGCATCGGATGGGTCAGAAGTGAGTGAGTGCTCCATTGAAGGTTCGCGTGATGTAACCTTGCCTATCTACTTTTGCTATCGGCAAAATTCCTGGACTGATCGACACCAGACGGTTTTTCTGCACCTATTGCGTCATCTTGCTTCGTGAGATTAATTGGCTTCGAGGCGTCAAGTGATTATTGACGCCTTGCAACACATAGCTGACAGCTTTGCCCTCATGCTTTTCCAAGATTCCGATTTAGATTGCTGACTCTTGGAGGGCGGAGCATGAAAAACCGTACGGTTTTGCTTTATATGACGTTCGTTTTTCTGTCGAACTTCAGCACCATTTTGTATTTTCTGACGGTTTACCTTGAATTCGTCGGATTCTCGATGGTGGCGATTTCTAGCATGATGATTGCATATCAAGTGAGCAAGTTCATCCTTGAAGTTCCCACTGGCTATATTGCTGATAGGTTTGGACGAAAGACTAGCGGTCTCGTTGGCGTTGTGGGAATGCTTGGATACTACGCCGCCCTGCTTCTCGTCCGTTCTCCTCTGCTTTTAATCGGCGCGTTTGCTCTCAAAGGTTTTGCCGTTGCATGTGTGAGCGGATCCATAGAAGCGATTTACATTGACAGCGTCTCTCAGGACCAGCTCGTAAGACTTAATGTCGTTGAGCGATTTGTTTTCTATGCCTCTTATGCCATCTCCGCTTGTGTGGGCGGCTTCATTTCGTCCGCTGGCACGTATCTCATTGGGCTTTCGGTCGATATCATCACAATGGTGCTGACATTGGTTGTCGTTGTCTGTATTCCTGAGGCGAGAAGAGAGGGCGCTGCGGTGACACCTGGGCATGGAATGAGCCCGAGGATGATCGGTGCTGCTATTGCGGGTAATGGCATTCTTCGGTCAGCGTTCATCATGGACTGTTCTCAGGCATTTGCCTTCGTCGCTCTGGAAGACTTCTTCTCACTGTTACTTGCAGGCCGCGGAATGAATGCCGTCGCTTCGGGCGTGACCATTGCGGTCCAGCTCCTTGCCTCGGCCTCCATGGGGTTTATTGTGCCCAGTGTGATTGCTCGTGTCGACAAGGGCCGTTTTGCGCGTATTTGCGGCATCTTTCGCTTAGTATTGACAGCTTTGTTTTTGATTCCTCTTACTCCGGCTAATTTGCTGCCCGTGTTCTATGTGCTGCAGACGGTTGCGTACTCGTTGTTTGCCCCAATCAAATACTCAATTTTTCAAAATGCTGCCGATTCTTCGATGCGCTGTTCACTGATTTCGGTTCAAAGCCAGATGGTGGCGGTGGGTGCCGTTCTTTTCTATCTGCTCAACGCTGTGTTGAGTAGCGTTGCGGGCATTCGAGTCGTATTGCTTGTTGCGCTCGGGATTTCTTCCCTGGTGTATATCCCCGCGCTATTTCGTCTTACAAGTCAAAGGCCGTGAGTATTTGGGCATCGATAACTTATATATCAACGCAATAAACCCGAGCGCGAGGGCGTTTGGGTTTATTATTGAAGCGTATGTACCTGGCGGCGCCACACCGCCTGTTAGTAGGGAGACACATGAACGTTCTGGTCGTCAACGCAGGATCTTCGACCCTTAAGTATCAGGTCATCGATACCAAGTCCCATAAGGTGTCCGCAAAGGGCTC
Organism: Coriobacteriaceae bacterium AF45-21; assembly: GCA_027682925.1. GTDB lineage: Bacteria > Actinomycetota > Coriobacteriia > Coriobacteriales > Coriobacteriaceae > Collinsella. The sequence continues at coordinate 15,648 of JAQCYU010000001.1, read as the reverse complement.
CTGCGAGCGCGTCTGCTTTACCGGCGGTACCTTCACCCACGCTGCCAACGGCTCCAAGAAGGTGACCGAGAACATTGAGTTCCCCGACCACAAGGTCGCCATCGAGGTCGTCCTGAAGGACCTCGAGGCCAACGGCGTCAAGATTGAGGGCATCGGCCACCGCATCGTTCAGGGCGGCTGGTACTTTGGCGATTCCTCCCTCGTCGACGAGGACGTTCTCGCCAAGATCCGCGAGGTTGCCCCGCTCGCCCCGCTGCACAACAACCCCGAGGCTAACGTTATCGAGTACTGCCTGGAGCAGTATCCCGACCTGCCCAATGTCACGGTTTACGACACTGCTTTCCACTTCAACATGCCCGAGGTCGCCAAGACCTACGCCCTGCCCAAAGACGTCTGCGACAAGCTGCACATCCGTAAGTACGGCGCCCACGGCACCAGCTACCGTTACATCTCCAAGAAGGTCGCCGAGATGACCAACGGCGAGGCCCGCAAGGTCGTCGTGTGCCATATCGGCTCCGGCGCTTCCCTGTGCGCCATCGAGGACGGCAAGTGCATGGACACCACCATGGGCCTGACGCCGCTCGACGGCGTCATGATGGGCACCCGCTGCGGCTCCATCGACCCGGCTACCGTGTGCTACCTGCAGCGCGAGGGCGGCTATACCTTCGACGAGGTCGACGAGATGATGAACAAGAAGTCCGGTCTTTTGGCTGTGACCGGCGGCAAGACCAACGACTGCCGCAACGTCGAGGAGCTCGCCGCCGCTGGTGACCCCGAGGCTCAGCTCGCCTTCGACATGTTTGTCTACAAGATTGCCGCCAAGGCGGCCGAGATGGCTACTTCTATGTGCGGTATGGACACCCTGGTCTTTACCGCCGGCATCGGCGAGCATGCTCCGGCCGTCCGCGCCGGCGTTGCCGACCGCCTGGCCTTTATGGGCGTCAAGATGGATCATGCCCGCAACGCCCTGCGTGGTGACGGCGCTTGGTGCCTGTCTGCCAAGGATTCCAAGGTCAAAATCTTTGTCATCCCCACGGACGAGGAGTTCATGATCGCTTCCGACGTCGAGCGCATCGTCAACGCCAAGTAATTACAAGAGGGGAGGGGCTGGACGGCAACATGCCGTTCAGCCCCTCTTTTGAACTCGTTGGGCGATATGCCTGATAGCTATTTATCAAGTTGTGATAACTTCTTATTAACATACGGCCGCCTTGAGCGGTCTGCGCCGACCGTATCGCACTGCAAAGGAGTCTCATGAACGTACTTGTTGTCAACGCCGGTAGCTCAAGCCTTAAATACCAGCTTTTGGATACCGATACCCGCGAGGTTTTCGCCAAGGGCAACTGCGAGCGCATCGGTTCGGACATGGGCATCTTTGGCCACACCGAGAACGGTGGCGCCAAGCAGACCGAGGAGGTCCCTTTCCCCGATCATCGCTCTGCTATCGCTCGTGTGCTCGAGGAGCTCGAGAAGACCGACTTTACGATTGATGGCATTGGTCATCGTATCGTTCAGGGCGGCTGGCACTTCGATGATTCCGCAGTTGTCGACGACGAGGTTATGGCCAAGATTCTTGAGGTGGCACCACTTGCCCCGCTGCACAACTACGGCGAGGCCGCGGCGATTGAGTACTGCCGTGAGAAGTATCCGGAGCTGCCCAACGTGGCGGTCTTCGATACCTCGTTCCATATGACCATGCCCGAGGTCGCCTATACCTACGCGCTGCCCAAGGACGTGTGCGACAAGTACCACGTGCGCAAGTACGGCGCCCACGGCACGAGCCACCGCTATGAGTGGATGATGGCCAAGGAGATCCTGGGTTCGCGCTGCCACCGTCTGCTTTCGTGCCACTTGGGTAACGGTGCTTCGCTCGCTGCTATCGAGGACGGCGTGTGCCGCGACACCACGATGGGCCTCACGCCGCTCGACGGCCTGATGATGGGCACTCGCTGCGGTTCCATTGATCCGGCCACCGTGTGCTACCTCCAGCGCGAGGGCGGCTACAGCTATCAGGAAGTCGATGACATGATGAACAAGCAGTCTGGTCTGCTTGCCATCTCGGGCATCTCCAACGACGCCCGCGACATCCGTACACGCGCCTCCGAGGGCGACGAGCGCTGCCTGCTCGCCTTCGATATGTTCGCCTACAAGGCCATGCAGCAGGCTGGCTCCATGATCGCTTCCATCGCGGGCGTGGACACCATCACCTTTACCGCCGGCATCGGCGAGAACGACTGGTCGATCCGCAAGGCCTTCTGCGACTGCTTTGAGTGGCTGGGCGTACGCATCGACAACAATAAGAACCGCGAGGCCGTGGGCAACGGCCCGCAGGTCATCAGCGCCGCCGGTTCAGCCGTTACGGTCATGGTCATCCCCACCGACGAGGAATACATGATCGCCCACGACGTCGAGCGCCTGACCAAGAACAACTAACGCGCGTATTTGCAAGTAAACGAAAGGCCTCCAGAGCAACAGCTCCGGAGGCCTTTTTGCTAGCAGGCGGAAATTCCAGTCCCAAAGTGATCATCACCAGCAACGCCTGCGCTCCCAGCAACGGCACCCGACCATTCAGATCCTCAGCTCCAGCTCGTAGCCAAGCCGCCGTCCACTCCAGATGCCCTGATTGCAAAGTAGCGGCAGGGACCCCACAGGGTAAAGCTCTGAAAACTTTCCGCAGGACGCATGAAACCCCCGCCGCACGTAGTGCGCAGCGGGGGCTTCCGACATGTCCGAGGACGTTTTCAGAGCTTTACCCTGTGGGGTCCCGAGGGGATACGTCCGCTACTCAGCCATCTGAGCCTGGACAGCGGTGATGGCCACGACACCCACGATGTCGTCGGCAGAGCAGCCGCGCGAAAGGTCGTTAACCGGCTTGGCGATGCCCTGCAGGATGGGGCCGTAAGCGTCGGCGCCGGCGAAGCGCTGGACCAGCTTGTAGCCGATGTTGCCGGCCTCGAGATCGGGGAACACAAGCACGTTGGCCTTGCCGGCAACGGAGGAGCCGGGGGCCTTGAGCTGGGCGACGGTGGGAACGATGGCGGCGTCGAGCTGCAGGTCGCATCGATGGCGACCTCGGGGAGCCTTCTCCTTGCAGAACTTAACGGCCTCCTGGACCTTCTTGGCGACCTCGCCGCCGGCGGAGCCCATGGTGGAGTAGGAGAGCATGGCCACGTGCGGCTCGACGCTGCCCATAAAGGTGGACCAGGAGTGAGCGGAGGCGATGGCGATCTCGGAGAGCTCGTCGGAGGACGGGTTGATGTTGAGGCCGCAGTCGGCGAAGATCAGCGTACCGTCGGTGCCGAACTGCGGGGTGTCGGTGCACATCACGAAGAAGGCCGAGACCAGCTTGGTACCCGGGGCGGTCTTAAGGATCTGCAGCGCGGGGCGCAGTGTGTCGGCGGTGGAGTGGCAGGCGCCGGAGACCAGGCCGTCGGCGTCACCCATCTTGACCATCATGGTGCCAAAGTAGGTGGCGTCCATCACCTGGGCGCGAGCCTGCTCGATGGTGACGCCCTTCTTGGCGCGGAGCTCGGCAAACTTCTGCGCGTACTCCTCGTGCTTCTCGGCATTGCGCGGATCGATGACGGTGGCGCCGGGAACGTTGATCTCGTCGGGGTTGCCCAGGATGACGATCTTTGCCAGGCCCTCCTCGATGATCTTGGTGGCCGCGACGATGGTGCGCGGATCCTCGCCCTCGGGCAGGACGATCGTCTTAAGGTCGGCCTTGGCGGCAGACTTCATACGGTTAAGGAAATCGCTCATGTTACTCCTTACAAGCGTTTCACTAAGCTCCAGGCGCCCGGCTGTTCACGAATAAACCCGCTGCTAGCGGGTTTACCTTTCAAATTTGTACGCCGCGGTGCTTGAGCTTTCCTTGTGTGGCAAGCTCATTATAGGACGCATTAGCGCTATAATCGCTCTGATAAATATGTCTCGAAGAATGTTCGAGAAAAGCCCAGCTAACGAGCCCGTGGCTTTTGACAAGGAGTATCGATGCAGATTACCTCAGGCCTGCCTGAAGGCTTTAACGCCGGCGCGTACGACATGATTGTCGTCGGTGCTGGATATGCCGGTGCCGTTTGCGCCCGCCGTCTTGCCGAGACCATCGGCTATCGTGTTGCCGTTTTGGAGCGCCGTAGCCACATTGCGGGCAATGCCTATGACTGCACTGACGAGGCCGGAATCCTGATCCACGAGTACGGTCCGCATATCTATCACACCTTTAACGAGCGCGTGCACAATTTCCTGTCGCGCTTTACCAAGTGGACGGATTATCAGCACAAGGTGCTCGCCAACATCAACGGCACCCTTATGCCCGTGCCCTTCAACCACGCGAGTCTCAAGCTCGCCTTTGGTGACGAGCGCGGCGAGGAGCTGTATCAGAAGCTCGTGGAGACCTTTGGCAAGGACGTCAAGGTGCCCATTATGGAGCTGCGTAAGAAGAACGACCCCGACTTGGCCGAGGTCGCTGATTACGTCTACGAGAACGTCTTTTTGCATTACACCATGAAGCAGTGGGGCCAGACGCCCGACCAGATCGATCCCTCGATCACCGGCCGTGTTCCCGTCTTTGTGGGCGACGATGACCGCTACTTCCCGCAGGCTCCCTTCCAGGGCATGCCGCAGGACGGCTATACCGCGCTGTTCGAGCATATGCTCGACCACGATCTGATTGATGTGTTCTGCGACGTGGACGCCCGCGACCTCTTCGAGATCGACGAGACCACCGTCAAGATCGACGGTAAGGTCTATGGCGGCGAGATCGTTTATACCGGTCCGCTCGATGAGCTGTTCAACCTCGACCTGGGCGCTCTGCCGTACCGTACGCTCGATATGAAGTTCGAGACGCTCGATATGGACCAGTTCCAGCCTGTGGGCACCGTCAATTACACCACGAGCGAGGATTACACGCGTATCACCGAGTTCAAGAACATGACTGGTCAGGTCCTGCCCGGCAAGACCACCATCATGAAGGAGTACTCCAAGGCCTATACGCCCGGCTCGGGCGAGACGCCGTACTACGCCATTCTTGAGCCCGAGAACCGTGAGCTCTATGAGCGCTATCTTGAGCGCGTCCAGAACCTGACGAACTTCCACCCGGTGGGTCGTCTGGCCGAGTATCGTTACTACGATATGGACGCCGTGACCAATTCCGCCCTCGATCTTTCGGATGAGATTATCGCCTGCCATGCATAAAGTCATAACATTCGGTATTCCCTCGTATAACGCCGCCAAGGACATGGACCATTGCATCACCTCCATTTTGGAGGGGAGCAATTTCGCTACCGATATCGAGATCATCATCGTCGACGACGGTTCCAAGGACGAGACGGCAGCTAAAGCCAATGAGTGGGAGGCGCGTTATCCCGGTACCATCCGTGCGGTGCACCAGGAGAACGGCGGCCACGGTATCGCCGTCCTTTCGGGCCTGCGCGAGGCACAGGGCACCTACTACAAGGTCGTCGACTCGGACGACTGGCTCGACGGCGCAGCCTTTCGACCATGCTTTCGATCCTGCGCGGCTTTGAGGAGCGCGATCAGCGCGTTGACCTGTTTATCTCGAACTACGTGTACGAGAAGGTTTACGAGGGTACGCATACGGCCATTGGTTACAAGTTTGCCCTGCCTCGAAAAAAGATCTTTACCTGGGACCAGATCGGCCATTTCCGTTTGGACCAGAATCTGCTCATGCACAGCCTGTGCTATCGCACGGATGTGCTGCGCGAGTCCAACCTGCCCATGCCGCCGCACACGTTCTATGTGGACAACATCTACGCCTACGTGCCGCTGCCGCGTTGCAAGACCATGTACTACGCCGACATCGACCTCTATCGCTACTTTATCGGTCGCGAGGGCCAGAGTGTCAACGAGGCCACGATGGTCAAGCGTCTGGACCAGCAGTTCCGTGTTACGCGTATCATGATGGAGTCGTACCACCTGTACAGCGATGTCGAGTCGTCGCGTCTGCGTTCGTACATGATGGGCTACTTCACCATGATGATGGCGATCTGCTCGGTGCTCACCAAGCTTTCCAACGAGGATTGTGCCGATGAGCGTCTGAAGACGCTGTGGAATGATTTGAAGGCCTATGACGAGCGTATGTATCGTCGTGCACGTTACGGTGTGGTCGGCTTCTTCACTAACCTCCGCGGTCGTGCCGGAGACAAAACCACACTCGGCCTATACCGTCTTGCCTCAAAGATCTTCAAATTCAACTAACTGCTGAGTAATCGCTGCTGATAGGTTGACAGGGCCCCTTGGCCTTTAGTTTGCTACTGCGAACAGTCCTGCTCGCACGGAAAGCACATTGAGTGCTTTCCGGCTCGTGCGGAACTTGTAGCAAACTAAAGGCCAAGGGGCCTCTGCTATAAGAATCGATTGTCAGGTTATTTGAATTTGAAGATCTTCGACGCGCGGTACACAGGGGCCTGGGCTGAAAAGAATCTGGTTGGTAGGTTGCCCGGTGGGGTTTGGTTATGTTTGTCGCGAGTTCCGCACGAGCCGAAGAGCACTTAATGTGCTCTTCGTGCGAGCCAGGACTGTAGAGCAGCAAACATAACCAAAACCCACCGGGCAACCGGACGAGCTAGTTTACTTTGCGGCGCCGGGTATGCCGTGGGAGGTTTTGGCGTTTTTGGCTCCGTTTACGATGGCGGTCTGTAGGGCCCTTACGGCGAGCATGCCCAGCAGGTCTAGGGGAACGGCAGCGCTTGCCTGGGCGCCCAGTTTGCCGCTGGCGAGGGTGTAGATGGTGTCGCCGTCGTTGGTGGTATGCGTGGGGCGAATGGCGTGCGCGTAGGCGTCTGCTGCCATCTGGGAGACCTTGGTGGCCTGGGCCTTAGTGAGCCCCACGTTGGTGACGATGCAGCTGATGGTGGTGTTGGTGCGGTCGAGCGGCATCTGCATGGATCCGGCGGCGGCAAAGGCTGCGAGTTCCATGTCGACGATCTGGTCGCTATCGGCTGAGGCGCGCATGCCGGCGACCCACTCGCCGGTGAGGGGGTCGACAACGTTGCCGCAGGCGTTGACCGAAACCACGGCGCCTACCTTAACGGGACCGAGCGCCACGGCGGCAGTGCCAAGGCCGGCCTTCATGCAGGTGGCAGGGCCCATGAGCTTACCTACGGTGGCACCGGTGCCGGCGCCCACATTGCCTTGCTCGAGCATGGTGGGGGTGTTGTCGAGCGCCTCGCGCACGGCGGCGATGCCGGCCTCAATGTCGGGGCGCACGGTGGGATCGCCAAAGGCGAGGTCGAAGATGCAGCTGGAGCACACGATAGGCACCTGCGTGGGGCCGACGGGAAGGCCGATGCCGCGGCTCCTCGAGCTCGCGGGCGACGGGAAGGCCGATGCCGCGGCTCTCGAGCTCGCGGGCGACGCCGCTTGCGGCCTCCAGACCAAAGGCCGATCCGCCCGAAAGGCAGACGGCGTGGACCTTGTCGACGGTGTTCTCGGGTCGCAGCAGGTCGGTTTCGCGCGATGCCGGGGCACCGCCGCGAACGTCAACGCCGCCGGTGGCGCCCTCGGGTGCCACGATTACGGTGCAACCGGTGCCGGCCTCCTCGTCCGTATAGTTGCCATAGCAAAAGCCATCGACATCGCAGACGTCAATGGCCTCGAGCAGTGTATCCATGTTTAACTCCTATCGGTTTTCCGCCGCGCCATGTGCCCGGTCGGGATCCGTACGGTACGCCAAAATTGTAGGCGCTGGGGGATACCCAGCGCCAGATGCAATTACGAGAGCTTTTGAATCGCGCGCGCGACGCGAGCGATGGGTAGGCCCACCACGTTATAGAAGTCGCCCGATATATCATGCACGAGCATGCGTCCTCCTGTGCCCTGAATGCCGTAGGCGCCGGCCTTGTCCATGGGCTCACCCGAGGCGACGTAGTGCTCGATCTGCTCGTCGGTGAGCTCGTAGAACGTCACGTCGGTCACATCGACAAAGGACAGGCTCTCGGCGGCATGTGGGGCGGCCGTATCGCCTGCCTTAACGATGCAGGCGCCGGTTGCGACCTGGTGCGTGCGGCCCGAAAGCTCACGGAGCATGGTACGCGCCTCGTCCTCGGTTGCCGGCTTGCCCAGAATCTTGCCGTCAAAGGTGACGATGGTGTCGGCCGCGACCGTCAGCTCATTGGGCTCGGCATGCTCGGCGGCAACGGCGGCGGCTTTGGCGCGTGCTAAGCGTTCAACGAGCGTAAGCGGGGCCTCGCCATCAAACGGCGTTTCGTCGATATCGGCAGGAATGATGCGAATGTCATAGCCCGCCTCGCGCATCAACTCGATGCGGCGCGGTGATTGCGAAGCCAAAATCATAGCTGAATGCCCTCGGCGACCTTCTCGACGGCCTTGTCGCCGGCGAGCGTGCGCAGCAGCTCAAGCGCAAAGGGGAGCGACTGGGCCATGCCGCTGGCGGTGATGATGTTGCCGTCTTGCGTAACCTTCTCGCCGGTATAGGCGCCTTTGGGGAAGCTTTTCTCAAAGCCAGGGAAGCACGTGGCGTGGCGCCCCTCGAGCAGGTCGAGCTCACCCAGGATAAACGGGGCGGCGCAGATGGCGGCGACGTGCTTGGTCGCGGCGAACTCGCAGACCACGTCGCAGACGCGCTGGTCGGCGCGCAGGTTGGTGGCGCCGGGCAGACCGCCGGGCAGCACGACGCAGTCATACTCGTTAAAGTTAATCTCGTCAAAGAGTACGTCGCAGGTTACGGGAATCTGCAGCGAGCTTACGACCTCGCGCGTGGGCATGATCGAGACGAGCGTGGCGCGCACGCCGCCGCGACGCATGACATCGACCATGGTCAGGCATTCAATCGTTTCAAAGCCATCGGCGGCAAGAACGGCAACGCTGGGCATAAGGGTTCCTTTCAAAAAACGGCATACAATTAGCCGTCTTATACCCCGAAGACCTCCGCTTGCCACGCTCGATTTCCCAATGTTTAAAATAGCCCCGTCCGAATTAGCTACCCCCACCCATCCTCAACAATCTCAATCTGTAACATCCATCGACCAAAACTAGCCCCAACTGTTACAGATCGAGACAGTCCCCAACAGCACCGCCCCGTTCGGGGAACGACCGCCACAGGTACGGCGGGCAGAGGCTCGCTTTTTTCCTCGGTTTTTCTTGACAGAATCTCACCTGTTGTAGTACTTTGTCCCAGTCTAAAAACGCGTGGACTTTTCTGGGCGCTAGCCACCTTTTTGCCACGCAACCGAGCAGTCGGTTGCGTGGCTTTTTTCGTCTTGGCAGCAGGTGCCACATGCACCGCCAGAAGACCGCACGAGCCCACCTTCCGACTGCAGGGAACAGACGCACGAGATGTGCGTCTGCAAGACAGCAGACGGAAGGGAGCCGAATGGCAGGAACAAACACAATCAAGCAACAGGCCGCCGGGGCGGGAGCCACGGGCGCGGGACAGGCCAAGGCGGCGCTCCAGGTCTTTGCGGGCGGCGCCTGCTACGGCGCGATGGCCACGACCTACAAGCTCGCCTACGCCGCGGGCTTCACCTCGGCACAGGTGGTGGCGAGCCAAGCGTGGCTCGGCTGCCTCTTCTTCGCCCTCGCCACGCTCGCAGGGCACGCACTCGGGCACCGCTGGCAGCGCGTGGGCTGGAAGCTCGCCCTTAAGCTCATGGGCCTGGGAGCCCTCACCTGCCTCACCTCAATCCTCTACTGCTACGCCATGAGCGTGCTGCCCGCCCCGGTGGCGCTCACGCTCCTCTTCCAGTTCACGTGGCTGGGGCTCGTGTGGCAGACCGTCATGACGCGCCGGCCGCCGAGGCCCCTCCAAGTGGCCTCCGCCCTGGCCATCGTCTTCGGGACGGTGTTCGCGAGCGGCGTTTACAAGACCGGCATCACCGGGTACGACCCCGTGGCCCTGCTCTGCGCGCTGGGTGCGGCCGTGTCCTGCTCCCTCTTTGTCACCCTCTCCGGCAAGGTCGAGGCCCCCTGCTCGTCCGAGCAGCGCGGCGTCATCGTGTGCGCGGGCTCCGTGGTCATGTCGCTCACGGTGTGCCCGGACTACGTCGTCTCGGGCGTCCTCGCCCAGGGCATCCTGCCCTTTGCCGTCATCGCCGGCTTCTTTGGCATGCTCTGCCCGGTCTTGCTCTTCGGCATGGGCTCTCCGCACCTGCCCGCGGGTCTCTCCACTGTCATGGCCGCCGCGGAACTCCCCGCCGGCCTGCTCATAGCCATGATCGTCCTCGGCGAGCCGCTCGGCGTCGTCGAGTGGCTGGGCGTCGCCATCATCCTCGCCGGCGTGTCCTCGGCGAGCCGCTCGGCGTCGTCGAGTGGCTGGGCGTCGCCATCATCCTCGCCGGCGTGTGCCTGGCACAGGTCCCCTCCCTGCTTGGAGGCCGGGAGGCACGTCGCGCCGCCGCAGGACAAGCCGGCGGCTAGTCACCCCTTCACGGGCGGCCCGCGCGCATCAGGGAAAGGGCCACGGGCCCGGCGCGTGAGGTCGCAAGGACGTTATAAAGCGTCCCCGCAGAGGTGGGGGCGCCAGAGAGAAGGAGGCACCATGCCATTTCCAAAAGGGTTCCTTTGGGGAGGAGCCACCGCTGCTAACCAATGCGAGGGAGGTTATGACGAGGGCGGCCGCGGCCTTGCCAATGTCGACGTCATCCCACACGGGTCGGAGCGCAACGACGTAAGTCGCGGCCTGAGGCGCATGCTCGACTTTGAGCCCGGGTACTACTACCCGGCCCAGACGGGCATCGACTTCTACCACCACTACCGCGAGGACATAGCCCTCTTCGCGGAGATGGGCTTTAAGGTCTTTCGCCTCTCCATCGCCTGGAGCCGCATCTTCCCCAATGGCGACGAGGAGGAGCCCAACGAGGCCGGGCTCGCCTTCTACGAGGACGTGTTCCGCTGCTGCCGCGAGCACAGGATCGAGCCCCTCGTGACCATCACGCACTTCGACTGCCCCATCCACCTCGTCAAGAAGTACGGCGCCTGGCGAAACCGCGCCCTCATCGAGCTCTACAAGCGGCTCGTGAAGGTGCTCTTCAACCGCTACCGCGGCCTCGTGCATTGGTGGATCACGTTCAACGAGATGAACATGATCTTGCACCGTCCCTTCATGGGTGCCGGCATCGTCCTCGAGCCCGGGGAGAATGCCCGCGAGGCCGAGTACCGCGCCGCGCACAACGAGCTCGTGGCGAGCGCCTGGGCCACCAAGATCGCCCACGAGGTCGACCCGGAGAACAAGGTTGGCTGCATGCTCGCCGCGGGAAGCTACTACCCCTACTCCTGTCGTCCCGAGGACGTCCGTGCAGCGCAGGTCAAGAACCAGGAGGACCTCTTCTTCGTGGACGTGCAGGCACGCGGGCACTACCCCGGCTACGCGCTCAAGATGCTCGAGCGCGAGGGCATCGACGTGGGCATGACCGCCGAGGACGAGCGCATCCTTGCGGAGAACACCGTCGACTTCATCTCGTTTAGCTACTACTCCTCGCGCTGTACCGCGGGCGACCCCGATTCCGTGGGCGGCGTCGCCGAGGGCAACGCCTTCGCCGGCGTAGAGAACCCCTACGTGCGCACGAGCGACTGGGGCTGGGTCATCGACCCGCTGGGGTTCCGCATCACGATCAACGACCTCTGGGACCGCTACCAGAAGCCGCTCTTTGTGGTGGAGAACGGCCTCGGCGCCTATGACGAGGTGCTTCCCGACGGCACGATCGAGGATGACTACCGCATCGCCTACCTGCGCGAGCACATCGAGGCCATGCGCGACGCTATCGAGCAGGACGGCGTCGAGATGCTCGGCTACACCACCTGGGGGCCGATCGACCTCGTGAGCGCGGGCTCCGGCGAGATGGAGAAGCGCTACGGCTTCATCTACGTGGACCGCGACAACCTGGGCAACGGCACGCTCGAGCGCAGGCGCAAGAAGAGCTTCTACTGGTATCAGCAGGCCATCGCCACCAACGGAGGCGACCTGGGCTAACCACCCGGGCAATATCACTAAGGAGAAAATAATGGCAGAAAAATACGACGACCTGGCCAGATCCATACTCGAGAACGTAGGCGGCGCCGAGAACGTCGCCAGCGTCGCGCACTGCATCACGCGCGTGCGCTTCAAACTCAAGGACGAGTCCCGCGCCAACACGGCCAAGATCGAGGCCCTCAAGGGCGTCATCCAGGTCATCCAGGCCAACGGCCAGTACCAGGTGGTCGTGGGCAACATCGTCGAGGACGTCTACGACGCGGTCCTGGAGGCCGGCAACTTCTCGGGCGGCGCAAGCGCCGACGACGAGCCCCAGGGCGATAAGACCGTTGCCTCCGTCATCATCGACCTCATCTCTGGCATCTTCCAGCCCATCCTGGGACCGCTTGCCGCCGCAGGCATCATGAAGGGACTGCTTGCCCTCATCACCTACTTCGTCCCGGCCTTTGCAAACGACGGCCTCTACACGCTGCTCTACACCGTGGCTGACGGCTTCTTCTACTTCCTTCCCGTCGCCCTGGCGTTCAGTGCCGCTCGCAAGTTCCGCATGAACGAGTTCACCGGCGTGGCAATCGGCGTGGCGCTCCTCTACCCGACGATGGTCGCCCTGACCTCGGGCGAGGCGCTCGGCAGCATCGACCTCGGCGTGGCCGGCACGTTCTCGTGGTACGCCACCGCCCTCGGGCTCCCCATCATCATGCCCGTGTCCGGCTACGTGAGCTCGGTGATCCCCATCCTTCTCATGGTGTGGTTCGGCTCTATCCTTGAGCGCTGGCTCAAGAGCTGGATGCCGGCTGCGCTCAAGATGTTCCTTGTCCCGCTCGCCACGATGACGGTCTCCATCGTCTTGGGCTACCTCATCATCGGCCCGGTGGCCACCCTCATCACCAACCTGCTGAGCGCGGCGTTCTCGTTCATCTTCCAGCTCCCCGTGGTTGGTTCCGTCCTGGGCAGCGCCCTAGTCGGCGGACTGTGGATGTGCCTCGTCATCTTCGGCTTCCACTGGAGCCTCATCCCCATCTCCATCATGAACCTGAACACCCTCGGCCACGATAGCGTGCTCGCCGCCACCATCGGCCACGGGTTCGCACTCGGAGCGGTCATCTTTGCCATGTACCTCAGAAACAAGGACGAGCGCTTCCGCGGCATCGCCCTTCCCGCGATGATCTCCGCCTTCTTCTTCGGCGTCACCGAGCCGGGCATCTACGGCATCGCCCTCCCCAACAAGCGCGCGTTCGTCGTGGCATGCCTGAGCTCCGCCGTGGGCGGCGCTATCGTGGGAATGACTGGCGCTCTCATGTACATCTCGGGCGCCTCGGCGTCTTCAACCTGCTCAACTTCATCGACGGGACCCCTGGTGGCGCCGGGATCTCCCACATGATCTTCGCGATCATCGCCTCGCTCATCTCCGCCGTCCTGGCCTTTGTTATCGAGTTCGTCACCTACCGACCCAACGACGAGGAGGAAGGCGCCCACTAGCTTGCGCCCTCCTCAATCAGCTCTATGTAATTGAGGAGCAGTTGAGGTGGGTGAGGGCCGAGGGCGATCAAGGTGGCCGCCCTCGGCCCGGGACAACCTGCCAGAAAGCGTTTAGCTTTCTCGGGCGGCGCTGAAATGAACTGCGCCCCGAAACTTAGACGGGTCAATTAGCGGCCTATGCCGCACATGGGGACTGATTCCGGAACTCCTCCGGGGTCAGTCCCTTTTGCTTAACCTGCCTCCTCTTGTTCCAGTGAACGGTGTAGGCGTGGAGGTCCCGCTTGAACTCCTCGAAGCTCCGCCACGTCCGGTTCCTGTAGAACTCGTCCTTCAGGCGCCCGGGCAGCAGCTCCGTCGCAAGAGCTCGCCTCGCGCGCCGCCGGCCCCGGCCGGGTCCGGGCGCCCTTCGGCCTTCGGTGCGCCCGTATCCCCTGTCGCAAAACTCTGCTGCAAGAGTCCTCAGCGTGGCGTCGTGTTCGACTTTCCCGTCCATAAAGAAGCCCCCCATTTCTAATGTCCAAGAAATGAGGGGGCGGTTCAATTTCGGGACGGGGATTAAATAATCATTCAGAACAAATTTTTTTATCCCCGTCCCAGAAAAATCATCGGGCGTGGTCTTGGGCAAACGGTCTAGTTACGCTTGAGGTGGACGACGGTTTCGCAGTGGAAGGTTTGCGGGAACAGATCGACCGGCGTGATCTTGACGGGGGAGAAGGTACCTTCCTCGACAAAGCGCTTAAGGTCGCGTGCCAGGGTGGCGGGGTCGCAGCTCACGTAGGCGACATCGCGAGCGCTCGTGCTGGCGATAAGGTCGATCGCCTCGGGGGCGAGGCCTGCGCGCGGCGGGTCGACCACCAAGACGTCGGCATCCTGGTCGGGGAACTCGCGCACCGCGTCTCCGCCAATGACGTCGACGTTATCAAGCTTGTTGATTTCCAGGTTACGGCGCAGGTCGCGCACGGCCGGGCCGTAGGCCTCGACGGCGGCGACGAAGTCGCAGCGGCGGGCGAGCGGCAGGGTAAAGGTTCCGGCGCCGCAGTACAGGTCCACGGCAAGCTCGTCTTCTTGCGGGTCGAGCGCTTCCATGACAAGCTCGATCAAAATCTCGGCACCCTTGGTGTTGACCTGGAAAAACGACGGGGCCGAAAGGCGCATCTGGCCGTCGGCGATGTTCTCGGTCCAGGAGCCCTCGCCGGCGAGCATCTCAACCTTGGAGACGCGGCGGGTCTTCTTCTCACCCTTGCTCATAACGCGCACTATGCTCGTGGGGTGTGCGGCGTCTGCCAGCACGCGCGAGACTTGCGAGCGCGGAAACGACCCCGTGGGCGTCCAGAGCGCGACCTCGAGCGCTTTGGTGCGACGCGAGGCGCGAATGCCCACGCGCTCCAAGCCCAGGTCGTGGCTGCCGCTCAGATAATTGAGCGCGCCGACAACCGATTTGAGTGCCTTGGGGAAGCGCTTATCGAACAGCGGGCACGAATCGACGGTCACGATCTTGCTGGGATCGACGCCGTGCATGCCAAGACGAACGCGGCCGTTAACGACGGTCGGTTCGAGCTCAATTTTATTGCGGTAGCCCCAATCGTCCTTGGTGTGGCGGATGGGCTGCACCAGCTCGTCGACTTGCTCAGGGGTGAACTTGCCGATGCGCTCGAGCGTGGAGCGCAGGTTTTGCTCCTTGGCGGCAAGCTGAGCGGTGCGCGAGAGATTGCCCCACGAGCAGCCACCGCAGATGCCCACGAAGGGGCAGGGAGGCTGAATGCGACCGGGGCTTGGTTCCAGAATCTCGGTGGCGCGGGCGCGCATAAACGATTTGCCGTCCTGCACGATTTCGGCCTCGACGGTGTCGCCCGCCACGGCGCCCTGCACAAATACGGCTTTGCCGTTATCGGCATGCGCCAGACCATCGGCGCCATACGTCATCGATTCTATGGTGAGCTTCATATTCCTGCCCGTCATTCGCGTTGTTGTCCGCACCATGGTAGCAGGGAAAAGCGCCCCGTACCTGAGGCATTCCTCAAATACGGGGCGCTTCTACAAACGTCTATTTCGTCTTGCCGGTAATGAGCGTCTTGAGTCCTAGGCCGATTAGGCCCAAGCCCATGCGCACGCGACCGGGGCGATGGCGCTCGATGGCTTTGGTCTTGCCGGCGGGTTTCTCGCGGCGGGCGCTTGCCTGGGGCGCGGGCTTGGCGGTCTGCGGCTGAGGCTGGGCGCCA